>NZ_BCRO01000034.1 GCF_001552635.1 Actinomadura hibisca NBRC 15177
TCTGGCCGGTGGAGCTTGCCTTCGGCTTTGTTCCACCGGCCAGTCAGGCACTCGCGTGACGGTTGAGGTTGGTGGGTCCTAGCCTCAGGGCTATGGATTGGGTGCAGCGTGTTGTCGGCGTCAACCAGTACACGCGCGCGGGCGAACGTGCGCCGCATAAGCCGTTGCTCATCCTGCACGCGCTGGGGCGCTTCCAGCGGCAGGGGGCCGCGCCGCTGCCGTTCTCGGAGGTCGAGCGCGGGCTCGGGGTCCTGCTGCGCGAGTTCGGGCCGCCGCGCAAGACGAGCCCGGCGTACCCGTTCCACCACCTGACCTCAGACGACCGGATCTGGGTCGTCGAGACGCCCGAGGGCGAAGGCAGTCCCGGCACGAGCCTGCGCGACCTGCGCGCGCCGGGCGTGCGGGGACGGCTGCATCCCGACTTCGCCGAGGCGCTAGGCGGCGACCCCCAGTTGCTGCCGCAGATCGTGCAGGCGGTGCTGGACGCCAACTTCCCGTCCTCGATGCACGCCGACATCCTGGAGGAGACGGGCCTGGACATGGGCCGGGTGACGGTCGTGCGCACGCTGCGTCCCCGCGATCCGGAGTTCCGGGCGCGGGTGCTGGACGCCTACGACCACCGGTGCGCGTTCTGCGGCTACAACGGCTGGCTGGGCGGCGCGTCGGTCGGCGTCGACTCGGCGCACCTGCGCTGGCACGCCCACGGCGGCCCGGACGACCTGGGCAACGGCCTGTGCCTGTGCGCGCTGCACCACCGCC
Source organism: Actinomadura hibisca NBRC 15177 (assembly GCF_001552635.1). Classification (GTDB taxonomy): domain Bacteria; phylum Actinomycetota; class Actinomycetes; order Streptosporangiales; family Streptosporangiaceae; genus Spirillospora; species Spirillospora hibisca. Next base: position 760 of record NZ_BCRO01000034.1, read on the forward strand.
TGCTGGACCGGGGCGTGCTCGGCCTGACCGGAGAGCGCACGATCGCGGTCTCCGGCGGGTTCAGCGGCGCGGGGGCCGCCACCGCGACGTTCGTGCACGAGCTGTCGGGACGGCCGGTCGCCGAGCCGCGGTCCGGTGGGCGCGCGGTCGAGGAGACGCACATCGACTGGCACACGCGGCAGGTGTTCCGGCGTCCGGCGGCCTGATCAGAGCACCCCGGCCCTGTCGACCGTCGAGGCGAACGCGGGCAGGTAGCCGAGCCGGTGCCCCCGGGCCGTCGGGTGGTAGGAGTCGGCGAGCGGCACGGTGACCGAGGCGATCCAGCCCTGCCCGGAGCACAGCTCGTGCCCGGCGAACTCGTCGCGCACGTCGGAGAAGGTGAACCTGGACCGCTCGGCGGCGTCTTCGATCACGTCGTTCAGGTCGTCGGCGGCCTTGTTGAGCGTGGCGCGCTTGGTGGCGTTGAGCCCGACGCAGACGGGGGTGTGCGTGTAGAGGCGCGGGTAGCCGAGCACGACGACGCGGGCGGAGGGGGCCTTCGTGCGGATCGCGCCGTAGACGGCGTCGAGGCGTGCGGGGAGCGTGTCGCGCATGATGATGCGCGATTGGGCGACGGCGGCGCTGCAGGCGTCGGTGGAGCGGAGCACGCAGGTCTCCATGACGCGGGCGAAACCGGCGTCGTTGCCGCCCACGGTGATGCTGACGAGGGTCGTGCTGGCCCGCAGCGCGCCGAGCTGACCGTCGCGCACGCTCTGCGTCGTGGCGCCCGCGCAGGCGACGAACGCCAGGGTGCCGCCGTGCGCCTGGGACCACAGCCGGGGATAGGCGTTGGCGCTGCGGCGGCAGGTGCCCGCCTCGTAGGAACCGGCTCCGGCGCCGGAGGAGTAGGAGTCGCCGAGCGCGGCGTACTCGACGCCGTCCGCCCGCGCGGCACCGGTCACGACCATCGAACCGCCGACGAGGACGCCGACCAGCAACGCGCGCATCTGTACTCCGAGCTCCGGACGGAAGGGAACCGAACCGGTTATATCCCAGAGCCGAAAGCGCGTCCCGACAATACCCGGCGTCCTTGTTCTTTCTTTTTCCTAACCCGCCCTAACGCGAGTCGTTCATCACCCGAAGGCCACGGCAACGTCGCCGCGCAGCCGCTTCCACAACACCCCTGACTCTGCCTCCAGGTTTCGGTCAACCCCATTCTCCCGGCCTCAATCGGACATCTCAGGAGAACCATCAGCCTCAGGCGACCCCCTACGATCACGCCTCGAACCCCGCTGATCTTCCCGGAGGACCCCCGTGCCGACTCCGCCCCGCGTCTACGGCCCCGGCCACCCGTTCGCCGACCTGCCGGACGACGTCCTGCTGATCTCCCCGAGCCGGATGGTGCACGTCCCGGGCGGCTGCGACCACTACCCGCGCACGGCCGAGCAGGCGACGTTGTGGGGCTGGATCAGCGACCCCGAACCGGGCCTGTGGAACCGGATCGGCCCGTCCCACCCGGTCCGGGCGAACGGCGGGAACACGGACCTGACCTCGGAACGACGCTGCGCGACCTGCGTCAGCGCGACCTGAGCTCAGACGCCCGGATACCGCCGGAACCAGGTGCCGCCTTCCGGCGTCCCGTCGCCGAACTGCACGGCGAAGTCGTCGGCCAGCGCCGAGATCGTCCCGCGCCCCTCCACGTCCGCGACCCAGTCCCCTGGCAGCCTGACGTCACCATCCCGCGCGCCGATCAGATTCCCGCAGATCGATCCGGTGGAGTCGCTGTCACCCGAATGGTTGACCGACAACAACAGTGCCTTGCGCGCCTCCCCCGGCTCAACGAGCGCACAGTAGACGCCCATCGCAAGCGCTTCCTCAGCCACCCAGCCCTCCCCCAACGTCTCCAGCTTTTCCGGAGAGGGAGCGCCCTGCGCGGCCAGATCAAGAGCCTTTCGCAAAGCCACGGCGGTCTCCTCATGGGCGCGATAACCCCGGAGAAGTTCGAGCGTCCGGAGAACCGCTCCCTCCAGCGATTCACGCGCCACCAGATAAGCAACAATGGAGGCAAAAGCCCCGGCGGCGAAATAGCCGGTCGGATGCCCATGGGTGATGCGCGCACAGTCGGCCGCCACTTCAAAGGCGCTCCGCGCGTCCAGCCCGAGCCCGAACGGAGCCGAGCGCATGACCGTCCCGCACCCCTTGGACCCGGGGTTGACGGGCCCCGCCTCCCCCTTGACGACTTCACCGGACCCCGGATGCACGTCAGAAGCGAGCCCGGACAGGCAGGCGTTACCAGGAGCCCGCTGCGCATAGAGCCAGGGAACCTTGCGCAACCACCCCGAACGGACGTGGCCGTCCGAGGGAGGCGGCTCGCTGTGCGACTGGGTATCGAGCCAGCGCAGATAAGCAAGACGCACGACCCCGACGGGATCGCAGACGCCCTTACTGCCGCCACGCACCCGTGCCCGAATCAGCCCCTCAACGGTGAAGAGGGTCATCTGAGTGTCGTCAGTAACGCGCGCGGGCGCGCTCGGAAAGCCGACAACCCCACGCTCGCCGTACTGCGCCCGGATCTGCCCGAGCGAAGAGAACTCGACGGGATACCCCAGCGCGTCGCCGAGCGCCCCACCGAGCAGACACCCTCGCACCCGCGCCCGATACTCCGCCCGCTCCATCCACGACCGCTGCATGCTCATCCCTTCCGAACCTACCGGCACAACCACCACCTTCCCCCGCTGGCAACATCCGGCCACACAAGCCCCCACACCACCTCATATACGTCACTTATCGTTACTTTGAGTAGCGGACCGGAAGAACCCGCGACGACGCGTGGTCCGCCGTTCACGACGAGGCGAGTGAGGACCGATGACGTTCCCGACACAGCCGTATCTGGGTGCCGAACTGGAACCCGGAGACACCGACCGGCTCCTGCGGGTGCTGCGGCTCTTCCTCGCCTCGGGCGAGCAGGTGCGGGCGCTGGTGACGACGGTGAAGGCGCTGCCCACCCTCACCCATGTGGCGGTCACCGACCGTCGGATCGTGGGGTTCGCCGGGTCGGAGCTGGCCAAGGAGGGCTTCCGCCAGCAGACGGCGCTCTCCGACGTCGTGTCGGCCGAGACCCGTCCCTCCTACCAGCAGCGCTTCTTCCTGGTCACGCGTAACACCACCGGCGAGGAGTCCGACTTCGGCGATGTGCCGGGCCAGGACGCGAACAACGTCCTCCAGACCATCCGATCAATGATCAAGCCCCCGCCGCCCGCCGCCCGCCGCCCCGCCTCACCCCGGGCCCTCACCCGCGCCGCCCGGCTGGCACTACAACCCGCCACCCACCTGGCCCACGCCCCCTCCCGGCTGGACCCCGCCGCCCGGCTGGCAGCCCGACCCGTCCTGGCCACCACCGCCCAACGGCTGGCAGTTCTGGCTCCCCGCAACACCTCCAGCCGCTCCCGCCCCACCGCCGCCCGCGCGTCCGGCGATGCCCGCGCATCCGGCGCAGCCCGAGCGGCGGCCGGTGTTCGGCGGCAAGAAGCAGCGCATCGAGGAACTCGAAGCCGAGAACGCCCGCCTGCTCGCCGAACTGACCCGCCTGGGCGCCCTGGAACCCGTCCGGCTCGCCGCCGAGACCGACCGGCTCCGCGCCGAGGTGGCGGACCTACACACGCAGATCGCCGACGAGCGCGCCGAACTGGACCGGGTGCGCAACGGCATCGTCGAGACGCAGGACCTGGCGCTCCTCCAGGAGGCCGGGATCTACGAGTACCAGCACCCGCTCGCCGACGTCGTCGCCTACAAGGCGGAACTGGCCAAGCTGAAGGACCGGATCAAGGCCATGACCCGCGACGGCCAGGCCGTCGTCGGCGCGACGAACTGGACGGTGAACGGCTCGGCGTCCCAGGGCAACAAGATGGTGCGCGACTTCTCCAAGCTGATGTTGCGCGCCTACAACGCCGAGGCCGACAACCTGGTCCGCACGATGCGCCCCTACAAGCTCCAGTCGTCGATCGACCGGCTCGACAAGAGCGCCCAAACGATCGAGCGCCTCGGCAAGACCATGGACATCCGCGTGAGCCCGCGCTACCGCGACCTGCGCATCAGGGAACTCCGCCTCACCGCCGACCACCTGGCCAAGGCCGAGGAGGAGAAGGAACGCATCCGCGAACAACGCGAACGGCAACGCGAAGAAGAGAAAGCCCGCAAGGAGTTCGAGCGCGAGAAGGCGCGCCTCCTCAAAGAACAGTCGCACATGGCGTCCGTGCTCGCCCGCCTGGAGGCCAACGGCGACGAGCAGGGCGCCGCCGAACTGCGCACCAAGCTCGCCGACGTCGAGTCGGCCATCCACGACGTGGAGGGACGCGAGGCCAACACCCGGGCCGGATACGTGTACGTGATCTCCAACATCGGCGCCTTCGGCGAGCGCATGGTGAAGATCGGCCTGACCCGCCGCCTGGAGCCGATGGACCGCGTGCGCGAACTGGGCGACGCCTCGGTCCCGTTCCGCTTCGACGTGCACGCCCTGATCTTCAGCGAGGACGCGGTGTCGCTGGAGAACCGCCTGCACCAGGAGTTCGCGGCCCAACGCGTGAACCAGGTGAACCTGCGCCGCGAGTTCTTCTACGCGACCCCCGCCGAGGTGCGGGACGCGCTCCAACGGATCAGCGGCAACCACCTGCTGCGCTACAGCGAGATCCCCGAAGCCATCGAATGGCGCGCCAGCCGCAACAACGCCGAAGCCTCCTGACCCTAACCTGGCGGGATGCAAGAGATGGAACGGCTGGCACTACGGCTGCGGGACTTCGCCCGAGCCCGGGACTGGGAGCAGTTCCACACACCGAAGAACCTGGCAATGGCACTTTCGGGCGAGGTGGGTGAACTGCTGGCCGAGTTGCAGTGGCTCACGCCGGAGGAGGCGGCGGCGGTCATGGACGACCCCGCCGCCGCCACCCGGATACGGGGCGAACTGGCGGACGTGTTCACCTACCTGGTCCGCCTGGCCGACGTGCTCGGCGTCGACCTCCTGGAAGCCACCCACACCAAGATCGACGAAAACGACCACCGCTACGACGCCGAGAAATACCGAGGCTCCTCCCGCAAGGCTCCTCACCGTCCCGCCCCGAAACGTCAGTGATCGTCGGTAGCCTTCTCCCCTAGAAAGTTGCGGCCCGACGGGCTTCCGGTCATCCGCTCAGCGGTGGCTCCAGGACATGCCCCCATACCGCACGAGGTCTTCGTGCTGCCTGGGGGTAGGTTCCGTGACGGTCTTCCGTCGTACTGCCGAGTCGTTGTCGTCACTGGCCGAGCAGAGGCTGAGCGAGGTGCTCGACGAACACATGCGCATGGCCGCCGGGGTGAAGGTCTCCGCCTCGGAACGGCGCGCATGGGACCGCAGCCTGCCCATCGTGGCGCGGGACCTGATCGACGCGGGGCTCGGCGGGGTCGAGATGCTGATCGAGTACCAGCTCCCGCTCACCAGCAAGCGCGCCGACGTCGTACTGGCGGGGGTCGACCGCCGGACCGGGGACGACGCGTACGTGGTCGTCGAGCTCAAGCAGTGGAGCCACGCCGACGTCTGGGAGGACGATCCGCGCAAGGTCCTGGTGCAGAACATGCCCGGCAGGCCCAAACTGCACCCGTCGTTGCAGGCCCGGGGCTACAGCGACTACCTGCTCGACTTCGTCAGGGTGCTGGACGGGCGCGCCGACTCCGTGCACGCCGTCGCCTACCTGCACAACGCCGCCCGCGGGGATGTCAGCGACCTGTACGACGCGGTGCAGGACGACCGGACCAGGCTGTTCACCCAGACCACCCGTGGCGCGTTCCTCGACTACCTGCGGGACCGCTTCGCCCCCGAGTCCGGGGCCCACGCCGCTGACCGGCTGCTGGGAAGCGGGTACCGGCCCTCCAAGCAGCTCCTCAAGGTCGCGGCCAAGGAGATCAGGGAGCGGGAGCAGTTCACGCTGCTCGACGACCAGCGGCTGGCGTACGAGATGGTCCTGCACGCCGTGGACCGGGCCCGCAAGGAGGACTTCAAGTCCGTCGTCGTCATCACCGGCGGTCCCGGCAGCGGCAAGAGCGTCATCGCGCTGTCGCTGCTCGGCGAGCTGTCGCGGAAGGGGTACGGCGTCCTGCACGCGACCGGGTCCAAGTCGTTCACCCAGACGATGCGCAAGTACGTGGCCAAGGGTTCGCCGCGCACCAAGGAACTGTTCAAGTACTTCAACAGCTTCATGACCGCCACCCGCAACGACCTCGACGTGCTGATCTGCGACGAGGCCCACCGCATCCGCGAGTTCTCCCATAACCGGTTCACCCCGGCCACCAAGCGCAGCGGCCTGCCCCAGGTCGACGAGCTGATCGACGCCGCCCGGGTGCCGGTGTTCCTGCTGGACGAGCACCAGGTCGTCCGGCCGGGTGAGATGGGCACGCTGGAGGAGATCCGCTGGCACGCCGAGGCGAAGAACCTGACGGTGCACCACGTGTCGCTGGACGAGCAGTTCCGCAGCGGGGGCAGCCGCAAGTACGAGCAGTGGGTGCTGCGCCTGCTGGGGCTGGAGGACGGCGGCCCCCTGCCGTGGACGGGCGACGACCACTTCGAGGTGGCGCAGGCGGACTCACCCTTCGACCTGGAGGCCGCGCTGCGGGCCAAGCTGGACGACGGCTGCTCCGCCCGGATGACCGCCGGGTACTGCTGGCGGTGGAGCGACCCGACGCCGGACCACACCCTGGTGGCGGACGTGGTGATCGGCGAGTGGGCGCGCCCCTGGAACGTCAAGGGCGACCGGTCGGTCGGCGACGCCCCGCCGAGCGAGCTGTGGGCTACCCGGGAGGGCGGCTTCGGCCAGGTCGGCTGCGTCTACACCGCGCAGGGCTTCGAGTACGACTGGAACGGCGTGGTGCTCGGCCCCGACCTGGTCTACCGCGACGGGCGGATGGTCACCGACCGCTCGCAGAGCAAGGACCCGGCCCTGCGCCCCCGGTCGGTCACCGACGCCCGGGCCGACGAGCTGATCCGCAACACCTACAAGGTGCTGCTCACCCGGGGCATGGTCGGCACGATGATCTACTCCGTGGACGAGGAGACGCAGCGGTTCCTGCGCACACTGCTTCCGTGAGGCGAGTGTCAGGTGGTTCCGGCCATGAAGGCCAAGCCCCCGGTCCAGGTGTCTTCGCAGGCTTCTCCGTGGGACTCGTAGGTCGCGTCGAAGAAGCTGTGCGCGGGGCGCCGGGGTAGGTCGTGAACTCTTGGGGCACGTCGGCCATGTTCAAGGGCTCGTCGAAGCGTGCCGTCGTTTCGGGGGTGACGTGCTCGTCCGTACCGCCGAAAATGCCCAGGATCGAGGCTCCCAAGGTGGCGGCTTTCTGAGTGGGCCCCGAGGGCCTTGCCCAAGGGGTCCGGCCAGCCGTAGAAGCCGATCGCGCCTGTTCCGGATGGTGCCGTCAGGTGGGCGGCCAGGCGGACGTCCTCCGTCGAGGTCAGAGGTAGGGCGCTGACGTCGCCCTGGCCGGGACCGCCCGCCCGGAAGACGGGTCGCGCACCAGCGTCGAAGGCGGTCTTCAATGACCTATTCCTCGCCTCCCCAAGCCCAGCCGGGATGCGTTTGTTTGCCATCTCAGTACATACGCCTACAAATGGCCACGCTGATAGCGCTGGTGCTGTTCGGCCAGGTCCGGGGTCGGCAGGTTCGGCCAGCGGGAGAGTGCCCCCGTGTCGCGATCGACCACGAGCACGCCCTCGAAGGCAACGGCGCGCACAGCGAAGCCCGTGCCGAACTCCTCCACCGTGAGAGGCCGTGGGGAACCGCACTGCTCGGCGAACCACCGGTCCGCGCGCCGCCATGCTTCGGCGCGATCGACAGGAGCGAAGCGCACCCGGTAGGCGGTGAGGAGTTCGGCGACGGCGGCCACCGTGCGGCACTGGGGCCTGCCGCATCCCAGGCACAGGGGCACACCGTACGGATCATGGCCGGGACGGTGGACGCGCAGCACGGTCAGGAGCGCCGCTGCGAACGCCAGCGTCAATCCGCGCGCTTCGCGGACGAAGGCTGCGTCCTGAGGAGCGAGTCCGTTGCCGGCGAGGAGGACGTCGGCGATCCGGGCGTTGTCGGCGCGCATCGCGATGGCCATCGCGGACTGGACACGGTCGGTGGTCTGCCGATGCAGCGCCGCCGGGGTCATGCCGCGCTGGTTCACGAGGCGTCCTTGTCGGTGAAGACGGCGGCGACGGTACGGGCGTGCTCGTTGCCGAACCAACCCCAGCCCACGGCGAGGGCGGAGACCATGCGCAGGCCGCGCCCGCACTCGGCGTGCTCGCCGGCGTCGGTCACGGCCGGATCGGAGGAACCGCCCTGGTCCTGGACGGCGATGGTCACCGTCCCTTCCGTACGACCGATCTCGACGGCGAAGACCCCACCGGGCCGACCGGAGCGGGTGTGTCGCAGGGCGTTGACCACCAGCTCGTCCACCGACAGCAGCACATCGTCCAGGACGACGTGCTCGTCGAGCAGCAACGTGACGAACCGTCGCACGGCCGCCGCCTGCGCAGCCTCGCCGGGAAAACTGCGCCGCCAGCGCAACGGCGCCGTCTGCGCGGCAGCAGGGAACATCTCTAGGAACATCGGACACCTCCGGGGGGAAGCCGATGGGACGTCGTGACATGCGCTTTCGTCGCCCCTCTGCGGCTCATCGTCACAAGGCGTCGCGACGCGTGCACGGATATCGGCCGTTCCCGGACGGGTGGCGGGCGATTAGAGCGGACGTCCCACGAACGGCCGCGTCGTGCACGTTCGGTATGCGGACGTTCGGGTGGCGAACGTCCGCGCCGCGAACGTTCAAATTTCACGACCGCCGCGATGACCTGCGGATTCAAATCGGAAGCGACCGCAAGCGGCCAACCGATTGCCGATCTCAGGCCGTTGCCGAAAGTTGGAGGGCCAGCACGTTCCGTAGCAAGGTCCGATCAAGGGAGACCGGACATGCCCAGTCCTTTCGTCCGCCGCCGGCGACTGGCCGCGGCCATTCGCAAGGTCCGCGAGGACCGCGACATGACCGCCGACGAGCTCGCCCGCCGTGTCTACCGGTCACGCGCGCAGATCACCCGATTGGAGACCGGACAGTGCCGCCCTGATCTCGCCCATCTCATGGACATCCTCGATGTCCTGGAGATCACCGGCCGCCAGCGCAACCAGCTCATCCGGCTGGCCCGGGACGCCGCCGAGCGCGGCTGGTGGGACTCCTTCGGCGACACAATGGGGCCGAGGCAGAAGCTGTACGCCGACTTGGAGTCGGCTGCGGACACGATCCGCGAGTACAGCCAGACCGCGATGCCCGCCGCGCTACAAACCCCGGAGTTCACACAGGCACTCGTGGAACTCGACACCTGCGAAGGGCCGCTCAGCTACCGGCCAGAACGGATGGCAGAGGCGCGTGCACGCAGACAGGAGCACTTGCTCCAGCCGAACGGCCCCAAGTATGAGGCAGTACTGGACGAGAGCATGATCCACCGCCTCGCCGTGACGTCCGAGGCTAAAGCGACTCAACTCCGTCATCTGATCACGGTGGTTTCCGGCGACGAGCGGATCATCGTTCAGGTATTGCCCAGCGACGTGCCCATCCCTGGCGGTCTCCTGCCAAGGTCGTCTTTTTCTCTCTACACCTTCCCTGAGCGCAGCGACCCGCCCTTGGCTGTGGTTGATACCGTCACCACTGACCTCGTACTCGACCAGCGCAAAGACCTAGGCCGCTACGTCACGATGTACGACCGGCTCCGCAAGGCCGCCCTGTCTCCCGCCAACAGTCTCTCCTTTCTCAGCGAGCTAGCCGCCCGGCTCTCCGAGCAGACAGGATCGGAGACATGACCAAGCACTACACAAGCTGGCGCAAGTCACGACACAGCGCTCCCGATAGCAACTGCGTCGAAGTGGGGCAGGCGGCAGACGGCACGATCGGTGTTCGGGACTCCAAGGCCGACCTATCCGCATCACCGCTGGAACTCACCCGCTCGCAGTGGGCGTCCGTTCTCGCCGAACTCCGCGCCCGATAGCAACAAACGCGTCCGGTCCACCCGCCGATCTAGAGCGGGTGGACCGGACGCGTCGTCATATCACCGCAGGCTGCGGATCTGGCGGCCGATCTGCGTGTCGGGGAACAGCAGGGCGTCGGCGACCCGGCCTCCGGCGTTCTTCGAGCAGGCCCGGCAGCAGCGCGACGATCTCCCGCTCGGCCTGCTCGGGCGTGGCCCCTGCGAGCAGATCCTCCTCCCGGACGGTCGCCGAGGACAGGCCGATGCCGCTGCGGCCGAGAGGGTGGCGACCACCAGCACCCGAGCGCGGACAGGATGATCAACTCAGGGTCGGTCTTGGCGAGCTGCCGCTTGCGGGCCTGGACGAACCGGGAGAAGGGGACGAGCGCTCCCTCGTGCTCGACCTTGAACGAGGCGGCGACGCGGTGCGCGAACCGGCTGCCGAAGCCTCCTTCCGGCGTTGTAGATCATGCTCCCCATTCCTGCCGGTAATCGGGGTGGTTCTCGTAGACGCTGGCGAGCAGCCGGACGGTCGTGCAGGGGTGGTCGGCCTCGTCGCAGATCGGGCAGCGGCCGATGCCGACGGTGGTACGGCCGCTGTCCAGCGCCTCGCCCTCACCCGAGGTGTGCAGCCGGATGATCTCGGTCCGGGCGGCGATGTCCGCCAGGACTCGTGCCGGATCCTGGCGGCCCAGGAACGCCATGAGTCCGGCGTCGGCGTCCGGCACCAGACGGTGAACGCCGGCGGCGAAGTCCTCGCCGGACTGGGCGGCCCGAGCGAGGCTTTCTTCCTCCGCCAGACGCTCGTAGAGGAATTCCACCGGGTCCTTCTCGCGCACCGGGCCGTCTTCCGTGCCGGGTTCGATGGGGCGCACGCCCAGCGCGGGCGGGTGGCTCTTGCCCTCGGGCCTGACGAACTCGCCCAGGAACGCGACCCGCTGCCCCTTCTCCAGTTCGGTGCGGCCGCCGACGAGCTGGCCCCGGGAGACGAACCAGCTGCGTTTCAGGTCGTCCTGCACGAAGCCGTATTCCTGCCCGGGGTCCCACCGGTTGACGGTGCCGCGCCGGTAGCCGTCCTGGCCGACGCCGTCACCAGGGTCGCCGGACGGGGCGGCGCTCATGAGGGGGTAGGCCAGTACGTAGCCGGGGCGCAATGCATCACCGATCAGCTCGGTCCAGGTGGGAGTGTGGTCGGCGGCGGCGGCCAGGGCACTGGAGCAGGCCAGGTCCCAGCGTTTGCCGTTGGCGTCGAAGAAGGTCACGTCGATGGTGGGCAGCAGCACCTTCACCTCGAAGCGGTGCAGCCGCTCCACAAGCGGCACGAAGTCGGCGTCGCCGGTGATGAGCGCGACCACGTCCAGTGGCGCGGTCACCGCCTGCTGGAAGGTCTCCAGCGCCAGGTGGACGTCGGCGCCCTTCTCCTGCGCGGCGTTCACCGTCACGTCGTGCCGCATGACGCCCTCGTTGTCCAGGACGGCGTCGAACGGGTTGGGCGCGTCTCCGCGCCGTCCCCGCACGAAGTGCTTCTGGGTGATGACGATGCCGTCGAGCGGGCGGCCGGTCTTCTGCGCCAGATACCAGCGCAGCATGTCGTGCACGCCCTGGAGCGCGAGCCCCGAGCGCCACGTCGAGTGGTTGGCGAAGTAGCTGGACAGGTGGTGGAACCAGCCGCCGTCGTAGAAGACACCGATCCGGGTCTCCCCCGTGGGGGGCGGCGGTCGATCCCAGCCGCTCATGTCTTCCCCTCCGGCACGTGTCGTGGGGTGACGACGGCGATGGCGGTGCGGAACACCACGTCCTCCTCGCGGACAAACTCCGACACGCCTACCGCGCGGGTCATGTAGCCGTCGGGGTTGGCGGGCGTGCAGGTACGTACCGTCCATTCGGCGTTGCGGGCCTTGATCCGCGCGCCGGGGCGAAAGGCGCAGCCTCCTGCCTGCCGGTCTCCACTGCTGCTCCTTTGCTCCTTGGCCGGGGTGTTCCATCGTAGAACCGGTGGTCAGAGCCTGGGACCACGTTGGTAGGCGGTGCACAGGTCATCGGACGGCCGGTGAAGGCGGGGAGTCGCGTGACGTGCCGGTCGGGGTCCTGCCCCCGGGATGTCGGCGGCCCGACGGGCAGGACTGTGACGGCGGCGTCCTCTGTTCAGTCGCGCAGGCGGGCGGCGGTTTCGGTCAGGTCGAACGCCTTCGGGTCGATGGGGCCGCCCGTCCACTCCAGCCTGTCGGCGTGATCGGGATGGGTCGGGTCGGAGAGGACTTCGAGAAGGTCGGCGTAGCCCCAGGGGCCGCCGCAGTCTTCGGGCGGGCAGGCTCCGGTCCCGGCGATGACGCGTGGGAGTTCGGTGTCCGGGGTGGTGCCGCGGATCTCCTCGGTTTTGATCTCGTGTCGCCAGCCGTCGCCGAAGTCGTACTCGTAGATCAGCCGGGAATCCTTGCGCGGCAACGCCTCGGCGACGGTGATGTGGTTCTCGTCGGCGAAGCCGAGTTCCAGGCCAGGGGTTCCGTAGCGGTGGCCGTCCGTCTCGAACGCGTGCAGGTGCGCGTTCTCCCAGCCCATGGCGGCCTGGACGATGGTGTGCAGCTCGCCGAGAGTGGTCGGACCGGGCACCTCGATCGTCCGCTGGACCGGTGGTTCGACGTCCAGCAAGGTGATGGTCAGCCGGTGCGCTCTGCTGCTCTGCATGGTGCTCGGGCCTTTCCGGACGGGGGTTGTGCAGGGATGGAGCCGGTCCGGCGGCAGGATATGGCAGAGGGTGACGGAGGCTCGGCGTTTTTACCCGCAAGGCGGCGTACGGTGGTTAATCGTGGACAGAGAGGGACGGACGTCGGGAGCCGGTGGGAGCGTCCGGGAGGAGTCCGTCGCCGTTGAGGACGGCCTGGGCGCTCTTGCGGGCGGTGACGCGGAGCTGGAGCGGCTGGCCGCCTACACGTATCTGACCGTGCCGGAGCGGGCCGGTTACCTGGCCGTCATGCGCGTGTTCACCTCGACGTTGCTGGCCGATCTGTCCGCGCACGACGTGGCCGGGCGGCTCGGCGGCGGCGCCTCCGTGGAGACGGTGGCGACGCGGCTGGCGCAGCTCGCCCAGTGGGGCAACCTGGTGCTCAGTTCGCGGCCCGTGAAGGCGGGCAGCATCCGCGAGTACCACCGGGTGCGGTCGCGGTACCAGCTGTCGGCGCTCGGTGAGCGGGTGCAGCGGCAGGCCGACGAGGTCCTGGCCAGCGCGGACGCCGCGCGGGAGGTCAGCCGGGAGCTGCTGGCGCTGGTCGCGCGGGGGCTGGGCGAGCTGGCGGCGGCCGAGGGCGCGCCCGGCGGCGTCGAGGCGCGGGAGGGGCTGGAGCGGGTCTCGACGCTGTTCGCGCAGTTCGGGGAGTTCGCCGACTCGGTGCGCGACTTCTACGCCTATCTCGGGCAGGTCATCTTCCGGTACGACCTGGACGGCGCGGAGTTCACCGGCTTCAAGGAACTGCTGCTGGACTACACCGAGACGATCACCGACGACGTCACGCACTTCGCGCCGCAGATCCGGGACGCGCTGGACCGGCTGTGGCCGGCGCTGCCCGGGTTGCTGGCGCGGATCGACGCCGCCGATCCGGGGCTCGCGCCGGCGGAGGTGCGGGTGCGGCGCAGCCGGGGGCGGGCGCTGGACGACTGGGCGGGGCTGCGGGCCTGGTTCTTCGACGAGGGCGGCGAGGGCAGCCAGGTCGACCAGCTCCGGGACGCCACGCTCCGGGCGTTGCAGGCGCTGCTGGCCAACGCCAAGCGCATGATCCGCGCGTCGGCGGGCGGGTTGTCGCGGCACCGGGACCTGCTGCGGCTGGCGGGCTGGTTCGACCAGGCCGACGACCAGGCGGCGCACGACCTGTTCGTGGCGGCGTTCGGGCTGTACGGGGCGCGGCATCTGGGGCTGGCGGGCGACGCCGACCGGGACGTCCCGGCGACGGTGAGCTGGTGGGAGGACGAGCCGATCACCGTGCCGGTCGCGCTGCGCGACCGCGGATCGCGGGCGTCGCGCGGGCGCACCTCGGGGCCGGAGGACTACACCGCACAACGTGACCGGCTGCGGCGGGAGGCCGAGGAGCAGACGCGGCGGCAGCGGGCGGCGGCGGCCGAGCTGCGGGCCGCCGGGCCGGACCTGGCGGGGGTCCGCCTGTCGGAGGCGGCGATGCGGCTGCTGCTGGACCTGCTGGCGCGGGCGCTGGCGGGGGCCGGTCCGGGATTCGCGACGGCCGACGCCGTGGACTTCGATCTGGACGTGCGGCTGGAGCTGGTGCGGACGGCAGGGGGCGGTTCGGTGGTGCGGGGCGCGGAGGGTGATCTGGAGCTGGACCGTATGGCGGTGCGGGTCGGTGGGGCGGCCGGGGAACCGGCGCGGGCGAGCGAGGAGCCCGCGTGAGCGACCTGGCCGCCGATCTGGCCGCCGAGCGGCGCGCGGCGGCGCGGCTGCTGCTGCGCTGCCCGCTGGTGACGGCGACGTCGCATCCGGAGGAGTTCCCCCTGGTGCGGCGGCACGCCGACGAGCTGGCCAAGCAGTTCGAGCAGGTGCTGGGCTACCGGCTGGTCGTGGAGCCGGGGTTCGCGCGGCTGCTCAAGGCCGGGCTCGGGCACGGCGGCGGGCGGCGGCTGGAGCGGGCTTCGGGCACGCCGTTCACGCCCCGGACCTACGCGTATCTGGCGCTGGCGCTGGCGGTGCTGGTGACCGCGCCCGAGCAGTTGTTGTTGTCGGAGGTCGTGACGCGGGTCCGGGCGGCGGCGGCCGAGGCGCGGGTCGATCTGGGCGAGCCGAACCGGGCCGTCGAGAGGCGGGCGCTGGTGGCGGCGCTCAGGCGGCTCATGGCGTGGCGGGTGCTGGCCGAGGACGAGGGGTCGGTGGAGGCCTACGCCGGGGACGGCGCGGCCGAGGTGCTGCTGACGGTGGACCGGGAGATCGCGCGGCGGCTGGTGAGCGGCCCGATCGGGCGGGCGTCGTCGCCCGGCGAGCTGATCGACCTGGCCGCCGCCTCCGAGCACGCCGGGCCCCGGCACACGGTGCGGCGGCGGCTGGTGGAGACGCCGGTGGTGTACGTCGCCGGGCTGGACGAGCGGGAACGCGACTGGCTGCGCCGCAACCAGCGGCGGGAGCAGCGGATCTTCGAGGAGTTCCTCGGGCTGGACGCCGAGATCCGGGCCGAGGGCGTGGCGCTGGTCGATCCGCAGGGTGAGCTGAGCGACCTGGAGTTCCCCGGCACCGGCACGGTCGCATGGGCGGCGTTGCTGCTGGTGGGAGAGCTCGCGCGGCGGTGGCGCGACGCGTGGGTCACGGTGGAGGTCGTCGATCTGGTGTTGGCGGAGCTGGTGGAGCGGCACCGGCGGGCCTGGGCCGCGCAGTACGTCGAGTCGCCCGAGACGCTGCGGCACGCGGTGCTGGAGTTGCTGGAACGGATGTCGCTGGCCGAGCACGGGGAGGACGGATGGCGGTTGTCGCCCGCGGCGGCCCGGTACGCGCCGGAGGTGAGGGACAGGTGAGGCCGCTGTCGCGTGCCCCGCACCGGTTCCGGTTGTCGCGCGCCGGGATCCACCAGGTCTGGCAGTACGACGAGGTGTTCCTGTTCGGCGACGGCCGGTTGCTGCTGCGCGGCAAGAACGGCGCGGGCAAGTCCAAGGCGCTGGAGATGTTGCTGCCGTTCCTGCTGGACGGCGACACCCGCAAGCTGGACGCGGCCGGGGGCGGCAAGACCACGTTGAAGTGGCTGATGCTGGACGGATGGTCCGGCGGCACCAACCGGCTCGGCTATCTGTGGGTGGAGTTCGCCCGCACCGACGAGGAGGGCCGTGCGGAGCGGGTCACGGTCGGCGCGGCGGTGCGGGCGTCGACGTCCACCGGCGACGCGCGACCGCTGTTCTTCGTCACGCGCCGCGCGGTCGGCGACGGCGACGGCGAGCTGCCGCTGCACGACCCGGCGCGGCGGCCGTCGCCCGCGCAGTTGCGGGACCTGGTGGGGGCCGACAACTGCTTCGACCGGGCCGCCGACTACCGGGCGCGGGTGGCGCGGGAGCTGTTCGGGCTGACCGACCTGGCCCGCTACCGCAACCTGGTGCACCTGCTGTACGGGCTGCGGCGGCCCACGATCGGCGACCGCATCGAGTCGGGCGGGCTGGTCAAGGTGCTGGGCGACGCGCTGCCGCCGCTGGACGACGAGGTGATCGACAACGTCGCCCGCAACCTGGACGACCTCGACACGGTGCGGGCGGAGCTGGCGCGGCTGGAGCGGACCGACACCGCGCTCACCACGTTCCTGACCGCCTACCGGGGCTACCTGCGCGGGGTGCTGCGCGGTCGGGTCCAGCAGGTGCACGACGGGCTGGGCGAGCTGCGGACGCGGCGGCGCGAGGCCGGGAACACCGAGCGCCTGTTCGGCGAGGCCAGGACTCGGGAGGAGGAGACCGCCGAGGCGCTGGAGACGGTGGACCAGGCCCGCGACGCCGCCGACGCCGATCTGCGCGCGATCCAGGAGAGCGCCGCGTACGGGGCGTTGAAGGACCTGCGGGAGAAGCGCACGACGGTGCGGGCGTTGCGGGACTCGGCGCACAACGCGTGGGGCGCGGCCGACCTGGCGCGGCGCGGGGAGCAGGCGGCCGCCGAGCGGCTGACCGGCGAGTCCGAGCAGATCGGCGGGGAGCTGACGGGCCTGCGCGGCACGCTGCGCGCGGCGCGGCGCGACGCCCGGTCCTGCGGTGTGGACGAGGCGCTGCTGGGCGAGGCGCCCGCCGCCCGGGCCGCGGCGCTGGCGGCTCCGGCCGTCGAGACGCTCACCGACGCCGACGAGCGGGACCACCGCGTCGAGCGTCCCGGCGCGTCCGCGCTGGACGGGCGGGCCGCCGAGGAGCTGGCCGCCTGGGGCGCGCGGCTGGGCGAGGCCGGGCAGGCGGTCAAGGGGCGGCAGCGCGCCGCCGCCGTCCTGGCGGGCGAACTCGCCAAGGTCGCCGACGCCGAGGGCCGCGCGAGGCTGCTGGGGCAGGACGCCGACCGGCTCGACGGCCAGCTCGGCGAGGCCCGTGACCGCGAGCGGCGGCGGGGCGACCATCTCGTGCGCACCGGTGACGACTACGCCGCACGGGTGCGGGAGTGGGCGCGGCGGCTGCCCGAGGCCGCGCCGCTGGCGGCGCTGGTCGCGCCGGGGGCCGGTGAGGGGCCGGTCACCGAGCGGGCGCTGCCGCGTGAGACGCCCGATGCGGTCGAGCGCGCCGCCCACGAGGCCGCCGAACCGGTGCTGGCCACGTGCGAGAACGAACGCGACGACGCCCTGGCCGTGGAGCGCCGCGTGGGCGAGGACCTGACCGCCGCCAAAGCCGAGCGGAGCGATTGGGAGCGGAAGACCGACCCCGAGCCGCCACGTTCCCCGTATGCCACGGCCGCGCACGCGCCCGGCACCGGCGCGCCGCTGTTCCTGCTGCTGGACTTCGCCGCGACGGTGGGCGACGCCGAGCGCGCCGGGCTGGAGGCGGCCTTGGAGGCCGCCGGGCTGCTCAGCGCATGGGTCGCCGCCGACGGGACGGTGCTGGCCGAGCACACCCGCGAGGTGTTGCTGCGCGCGGGCGCTCCGGTGGCCGGGCCGAGTCTGGCCGAGGTGCTGCTGCCCGTCCCCGGACACGGGGTGGGCCGCGAGACGATCGCCGGGCTGCTGGTGTCGATCGGGCTGGGCAACGGTGCTGACGCGGCCTGCTGGGTCGCGCCGGACGGGCGCTGGCGACTGGGCGTGGCGCGCGGCGCGCACGGCAAGGAGCGTGCCGAGTTCGTCGGCGCGGGAGTGCGCGCGGCGACGCGGGAACGCAGGCTGGCCGAGCTGTCGCAGCAGATCGAGGAACTGACGGCGGCCCTGGCGGCGGCGCACGAGACCCGGCTGCGCATCGAGGAACGGCGGGACGCGTTGCGGCTCGCCCTGCGCGAACCGCCCTCCACACGTGAGCTGACCAACGCGTGGGCCGCCTACGACCAGGCGGTCGCCGAGACCGGGCGGCTGTCGGTCGCACTGGGCAAGGCCCGCCGCGAAGCCGAGGGCGCGCGGGCGGAGGCGGTGCGGCTGCGCACCCGCGCCGAGGCGCGGGCGACCGCCGAGGGGCTGCCCGCCGATCCCGAGGCCCTGCGGACGCTCCAGAGCGCGGTGGAATCGCTGCGGTCGGCGATCGGCGTGCTGGTCAAGGAGGCCGAACGGGTACGGGGCCGCGTCGCGGGCCACGCACGGACCCGTGCCGCCTGGAAGGAGGCCTGCGACTCCCGGAGCGGAGCCGAGATCCAGTACGGGTCCACTCTGGCAGCGCTGGTCGCCGCGCGTCGCGAGCTGGCGCTGCTGGAGGAGACCATCGGGGCCGACGAACAGCAGATCGTCCGCCGCGAGCAGGACGCCCGGCACCGCTTCGAGCAGGCCGCCGCCGCGCTCCCCCGCTTGCGGACAGCGCACGACGCCGCGCGGGAGCAACGGGTCCGCGCCGGAGTGGAGCGCGAACAGGCCGCGGCGAAGCTGACCGAACATGAGCAGACCGTGGTCGGCGGCAGCGCACGGCTGCGGCGGCCGCTGGGGATGCCGGGGCTGGCGCAGGCGGCCGAGCTGGGCGACATCGACCCGGTGCTGCGCGACTTCGACGCCGCCCAGGAGGGCGACGTGCGGACCCGCGTCAACGCGCTGCGGACGCTGGCCGACGCCGTCGCCGAACGGCTGGGGCCACGGGCGGACGACGTGAGCGACTCGGTCATCCTGCGGCGCGGCGAGGAGCTGCGCGACGGCTTGGCCGGAGGCTACGACGCCGGGATGGAGGAGAACGACGGGATCAAGCGGTTCCGGCTGCACGACGACACCGGCACCCACGACGTCGCGGTCGTCGGAGAGCGCATCCGGGCGGCCGCGCAGGAGGCGCGGCGGCGGTTGTCGGCCCGCGAGCAGGAGGTGTTCGAGCGGTACCTGCTGGGCGAGCTGGGCGACCACCTGTCGCGGCAGGTGCTGGCCGCCCACGGCCTGGTGGAGGCGATGAACCGGACGCTCGCCGACGTCCGCTCCTCGCACGGGATCGGGGCGCGGCTGAAATGGGAGCTGGCGGCCGACGCCGGCGCGGAGGTGAGGATGGCCGCCGGACTGCTGCGGCACCCGTCGGCGTTGCGCACGCGCGAGCAGTCGGCGCGGCTGCGGGACGCGTTGCGGCAGCGGATCGAGGAGGCGCGGCTGACCGATCCGTCGGCCGGGTACGCGCTGCACCTGCGCGCCGCACTGGACTACCGGTCCTGGTTCACCTTCACGGTGAAGGTGACCGACGCGGCCCACCCGGAGCGGGAACGGGTGCTCAGCCACCGCACCGCGCTCAGCCAGGGCGAGCAGCGGGTGGTGTCCTACCTGGTGCTGTTCGCGACGGCGGCGGCGCATTTCTCGTCGCTGGCCGGGGCCACGCCGCACGCTCCCCGGCTGATCCTGCTGGACGACGCGTTCGCCAAGGTGGACGAGCCCACCCACGGTCGGCTGCTGGGGCTGCTGGTGGAGCTGGACCTGGACTTCGTCATCACCAGCGAACGGTTGTGGGGCTGTTTCGCCACGGTGCCGAGCCTGCACATCTACGAGTGCCTGCGCGATCCGCGGGTGCGGGGCGTGGCGACGACGCACGTCCACTGGGACGGCAACCGCAGACACCATCTGGCGAGCGTGTGAGGGGGCAGACGCGCGATTGGCTCGACCAGCCCGCGCTGGCGCGGCTCTGGGACGGGCTGCGCGACCGGCTGGAGCGCAACGGGCTCCAGGTGCGGGGGCGGCTGCGGCTGGAGGACGTCGGCCCGGCCGAGCGGGAGGCGCTCGGGCTGCTGCTGGGGCGGCCGTGCACCGGCGACGCCGTGTCGGTGCCGCTGGCCGAGCTGGACGAGCGGTTGCGGACTGGGGCGGCCGAGCGCGGGCTGGTGGAGGTGGTCGCCGCGCTGCGGGGACCGCTGACGAACCGGCCTGAGCGCAGGGACGCCCGCCGGGCCGCCTCGGCGCGGATATGGGCTGTGGCCGAGGACGCGCTTGGCGAGCACGGGCTGGGAGACGCCGACTGGCCGCGGCAGTGGCTGACGGAAGTCCGGCGGGGCGGGGCCCTGGCCCGGCTGGAGGCCGGACGCGCCGAGACGCTGATCGTCCAGGCGGTGCGGGTGGTGGCGCTGCTGGGGGCGCCGGAGGCCCGTACCGGTCGGGGCGAGCTGGCCGAGCGGGTGACCGGCACCGCGCACGGGCTCGACGACGACACCCTGCTGTCCCGGCTCGTGCTGCGCGCCCTGGCTCTCCGGCATGATCGGGAGGTCCCCCGGGACGCGGTGGCCCGGCGGGAGTTGTGGGAGACGGCCGGGGTCGACACCGACCAGGTGTCAGGGACGGTGCTCACCTACGGGCTGGCGCCTCTCGGGGACCACTGGGCCGCTCGGTGGCTGCGGGAACGGTCCCGTGAAGGGGCCGAAACCCATCTGACGGCACGGGATCTACGCCGGATGAGCTGGTGGCTGTCTGCGGGCACCGAGGTCCACGTCTGCGAGAACCCTCGTGTCGTGGAGGCCGCCGCCGACGCGGGATGCACGCGGCCGTTGGTGTGCGTGGCGGGCAACCCGGGGAGCACGGCGCTGGTGCTGCTGGACGCCCTCGGAGCGGCTGGGGCGCGGTTCGCCTACCGGGGCGATTTCGATTGGCCGGGTGTCGCCATCGCCGGGCGGATGATCGGCCGGTACGGTGCGCGGCCCTGGCGGATGGGGGCCGCCGACTACGAGGAGCACGTGGCCGCGGCGCGGCGGAGGGGGACGCCGCTGCTGCCGCTGGTGGGGAACGCGGTCGCGGCGGCGTGGGACCCGGAGCTGACGGCGGCGATGCAGGCCCTGAACGTGGCGGTGCAGGAGGAGTCGGCCCTGGAGCTGCTGGTGGAGGATCTGCGCTGAACCCGGCCGGAAAAAAGAGGGTGGCGCGGGGAGCCTTCCCCCCGGAGGTCCCCGCGCCGTGACAGCGCGCGTGAGCGCGTGTCGTTAAGTTGAACGGTACAGCATCTCGTTTTGTTCCAGGTCAGCGCCTCAGTCGGGTGAGCACCGCCTCGGCCGCTCCCACGGCGCCCGCCGTCAGGAGGGTGGCCCAGTCGAAGTAGTCGCGCCAGAGCGTGATCTTGCCGTCGTGGACCTCGAAGGTGCCGCAGACCCAGAACTTCGCCTTCCAGGGGCCGGCGTGCAGGACGTCGGTCCGTTCGGTCAGGACGGTGGGGCCGTTGGCGGCGATGTTGTGGATGCGCGCCTCGAAGCCCGTGCCGTAGCGGGCCATCGCGCGCAGGGTCTTCTCCACGGCGGGCAGGCCGCGGGCCGGGGGCAGCGGCACGTTCTGGTAGACGATCTCCGGGGCCGCGTAGGTGAGGGCGCGGTCGACGTCCAGTGCCTCCAGCGCCTTCAGGAAGTCGGTCACGGTCTGGATCTCGGTCATGGATCCTCCTTGCCCGGGATCACCACGCTAATGCGATACGCCACAATCAGGCCATGCAGTTCGGCATTCTCGGCCCGGTCGAGGCACGTGTCCAAGGAGAGTCCCGCGCGGTGGGCGGGCCGCGGGTGCGGGCGTTGCTGGCCCTCCTGCTTCTGGACGCGGGACGGCTCGTCACCTCGGAGCGGCTCATCGACGGGTTGTACGGGGAAGAGGTGCCCGAGGGGGCCGCCAACGCCTTGCAGTCCCAGGTGTCGCGGTTGCGGCGGGGGCTGGGGGGCGCAGGGTTCGTCGAGGGGCATCCGGCGGGGTATCGGCTGGTCGTCGAGCGGGATGACGTTGATGTTCACCGGTTCGAGCGGCTTGCCCGGGAGGGGCGGCAGGCGCTTGGCGGGGGTGAGTTCGGGCGGGCTGCTTCCTTGTTGAGGGAAGCGCTCGGGTTGTGGCGGGGCGCTGCGCTTGCCGATGTGGGGGCTCCCTTTGCCGAGGCCCAGGTCGCCCGGTTGGAGGAGGCTCGGGCCGCTGCCGTCGAGGATCGGGCGGAGGCTGAGCTTGCTTTGGGGCAGCACGATGTCGTGCTGGGCGAGCTGCGGGAGCTTGTTGGCGCTCATCCGTTGCGGGAGCGGGCGCGGGGGCTGCTCATGCGGGCCCTTTACGCGGGTGGGCGGCAGGGTGAGGCGCTTGCCGTCTTTGAGGACGCGCGGCGGGTGCTCGCCGAGGAGCTGGGGGCCGATCCCTCAGCCGAGCTGGCCGAGGTCCATATGGCGATCTTGCGCGGGGAGGCGTCGGCCAAGGCTCCTGTTTCCAATCTGCCCGCTCAGCTCACGAGTTTTGTGGGGCGCGAGGAGGAGCTGAAGCGGGTCGGGCGGATGCTCGGAGAAGGACGGCTCGTCACGCTGCTCGGGCCTGGCGGGGCCGGTAAGACGCGGCTCGCCATCGAGGCGGGGCAGCGGGAGCCCGGGGAGGTCTGTTTCGTTGATCTCTCTCCGCTCGGGGAGGGGTGGGAGCTGCCCCGGGCCCTGTTCGCGGCGTTGGGGCTGCGCGAGCACGGGTTGCAGGGGCCGGGGAGTGAGCCCTCTGATCCTGTTCAACGGCTGACTGCGGCATTGGCGGGGCGGTCGTTGTTGCTGATTCTGGATAATTGTGAGCATGTGATTGCGGATGCCGCGCAGCTCACGCATCGTTTGTTGGCCGGTTGTCCCGGGCTGCGAGTGCTCGCCACCAGCCGGGAGGCGTTGGGGATCACCGGGGAGACGTTGCGGCCGCTGCCGCCGCTGCCGCTGCCGCCTGCTCGGACGCCTGTTTCCGATGTTCTGGAGTATCCGGCGGTTCGGTTGTTCGCCGAACGCGCCTCGGCCGTGCGGCCCGATTTCGTGGTCACGGACGAGAATCTGGGCGCCGTCCTGCGGATCTGTGGTGCCCTTGACGGGTTGCCGCTGGCCATTGAGCTGGCGGCGGCGCGGTTGCGGTCCTTGCCCGTCGGCGAGGTCTCCGCGCGGCTGGACGACCGGTTCCGGCTGCTGTCGCGCGGCAACCGTACCGCCGCGCCCCGCCACCAGACGCTGCGCGCCGTGGTCGAGTGGAGCTGGGACCTGCTGGACGAGGACGAGCGCGCCCTGACGCGGCGGCTCACGGTCTTCTCCGGTGGTTGGACGCTGGAGACCGCCGCTCGGGTCTGCGGTATGGACCTCGACGAGGTCGATGACCTGCTGATCGGCCTCACCGACAAGTCGCTCGTGCAGGCCGACGACGGCGGCCGCTACCGCATGCTGGAAACAGTCCGCGCGTTCGGCGCCGAGCGGCTCGCCGAGGCCGGGGAGCAGGACGAGACGCTGCGCGCCCACGCCGGTTTCTTCCTGGAGTTCGCCCAGCAGGCCGATCCCGAGTTGCGCCGCGCCGGGCAGCTCGACTGGATGGCGCGGCTGGGCGCCGAGCACGGCAACCTCCAGGCCGCGCTGCGCTGGTTCGCCCGCGCCGACCCGTCCGGCGGCCTGCGGATGCTGGCGGCGATGTCGTGGTACGCGTGGTTGCGCGGGTTGCGCAGCGAGCTGGGCGAGCCCGCCGCGCAGGTGCTGCGCGAGGTCGGCACCGTCCCGCCGGAGGGGCTGGCCGAGGAGTACGTGGTGGCGGTGGTCAACGCGCGCGCCGCCGGGACGCTCGGCGCGGACGTCGAGGAGCACCTGACGGCCGCCGCCGCGATCGCCGACGGGATGGACGGCCCGCCGCGGCTCCCGGCGATGCTGGTGCAGTGGGCCATGATCAATCCGATTCCGGACGTGGACCGCGTCGAGGAGCACCGCCGCCGGATGGTGATGCTCGGCGACCCCTGGCTGGAGGCGCTCGACCTGTTCAGCCTGGCCTACCAGCGGCTGTTCATGGGTCATCTGGCGGAGGCCGGGCCCGCGTTCACCGAGGCGATCAAGAGGTTCCGGCGGCTGGGCGACCGGTGGGGCATCGCCAACACCCTGGACGCCCACGCCCAGCTCGCCGAGCTGAGCGGCGACCGCCGCACCGCGCTGCGGCTGGTGGAGGAGGCCCTCGTCCTGGTCGGCGAGCTGGGCGCGCTGGAGGACCAGAGCGACCTGCTGTGCCGCCGCGGCGAGATCCTGACGCGCGAGGGCGACATGGCGGCGGCGCGCCTGGACTACGAGCGCGCGGCCGAGAGGGCGGAGCGCGCCGGTGTCCCGCAGAAGGTACTGATGGCGCGTCAGGGACTGGGCGACGTGGCGCGCCTGGACGGTGACGCCGTCGCTGCGCGGGCGCTGTACGAAGAGGTGCTGGCCGGGCCCGTCGTCACCTGGGGCTGGGACGGCGGGTCGCAGGGCCGCGCCCGCATCGGGCTGGGCTGGCTGGCGCTCGACGACGGCGAGGCGGCCGAGGCGCGGGCGTTGTTCCAGGGGGCTCTGGACCAGGCTTTCGACAATCCGCACTTCCCGGCGTCCGCCAACGCGGCAGAGGGGCTGGCGGGGGTCGCGCTGGCCGAGGGCGACGGCGGGCGGGCGGCCCTGCTGCTGGGCGCGGCCGAGGCGATGCGAGGCGCCTCCCTGCCCGACGCACCCGATCAGCTGCGGGTCGCCGCCGAGGTCCGCGCGTTGATCGGCGCGGAGGCGTTCGCGGCCGCCCACGCGCGCGGCACGGCCCTACCGTACGAGGAGGCGCTGGCACTGGCACGTTCCTGACCGTCCGATACACGATGGTCAGCCGACGGTGCGCGGCGGTCAGCCGACGGTGCGCGGACGGTCAGCGGCCGCCGCGACGCTGCGGGGCATGAACGAAACGCCGGTATCCGCCGCCCGCAAGTGGGGCACCTTCGCCGTCTGCGCCCTGATGGCGCTGGTTCCCGCCCTCGACATGACCGCCCTCAACCAGGCGGTCCCGCACCTGACCGCCGACCTGCGCCCCTCGGCCACCCAGATCCTGTGGATCGCCGACGCCTACGGCTTCGCGCTGGCCGGGCTGCTCATCACCATGGGCGGCGTCGGCGACCGCGTCGGTCACCGGCGCATGTTGCTGACCGGCGCGGCGCTGTTCGCCGCCGCCTCCGCGCTGACCGCCTACGCCGGGACCGCCGAGCTGCTGATCGCCGCGCGGGCGCTGCTGGGCGTGGCCGGGGCCACCCTGATGCCGTCGGCGCTGTCGCTGATCCGCCGCGTGTTCACCGAGCCCCGCGAGCGCACCGCCGCGATCGGGATGTTCAGTGGCGTGGCGGGCCTGGCGGTGGGGCTCGGGCCGGTGCTGGGCGGCGCGCTGCTGAACCACTTCTGGTGGGGGTCGGTGTTCCTGATCAACGTGCCGATCATGCTGGTGGTGCTGGTGGCGGGGCTGCTGGTGCTGCCGGAGTCGCGCGACCCCGCGCCGGGCCGCCTGGACCTGGTGAGCGTGCCGCTGTCGGCGGCCGGGATCGTCGGGCTGGTGTACGCGGTGAAGGAGGCCGCCGCGCACGGCCCGTGGCGGGTCGAGGTTGGCGTGGCCGCGCTGGTGGGCGTCGCCGGGCTCGTCACGTTCGCGTTGCGGCAGCGCCGGATCGTGCACCCGCTGATCGACGTGCGGCTGTTCGGCCGGGTCGCGTTCACCGGCTCGGTCCTTACCAACATGTTCGCCATGTTCGCGCTGGTCGCCCAGTCGTTGATCTTCTCGCTGTACTTCCAGCTCGTGCTGGGCTGGTCGCCGCTGAAGTCGGGCCTGGCGGGGCTGCCCGCCGCTGTCGGCGCGATGGTGGGCGGCGCGTTGCTGGCCCCGCCGCTGATCCGGGCGACGGGGCGGGCTCGGGCGGTGGGGGCGGGGCTGGCGCTGTCGGCCGTCGCGTACTGCGGCTACCTGCTCTCCGGCGTGAGCGCCGACTACGCGGTGCTGGTGGTGATGATGGTCGCGGGCGGCGTCGGCATGGGCGTGGCGATGACCGTCACTTCCGACACGGTGCTGGCGTCGGTGCCCAAGGACCGGTCGGGCGCGGCCTCGGCCGTCTCCGAGACCGCCACCGAACTGGGCGGGGCGCTGGGCCTCGCGGTGCTGGGCAGCGTGCTGAACGCCGTCTACCGCGACCGCGTCGCGGTGCCCGCCGGGGCTCCGGAGGCGGCGGCCCGCGACTCGCTGGCCTCGGCGCTGGAGACGGCCGCGACGCTGCCCCCGCGCGTCGGCGGCGCGCTCGCGTCGGCCGCGCGGCACGCCTACGTGGACGGGATGCACGCCGCGCTGGTGTGCAGCGCGGTCCTCGCCGCCCTGGTCGCCGTGGCCGCGCTGGTGACGCTGCGCTCGGTCCCCGCCGTCATCCCGGACGAGGCCGGGGGCTCCGACGAGCCGCCCGTGCCCGCCCTGCGGTGATCTCGCCACCCGAAGGTGTCCGGTCCGCCAGGTCTTCCTGGCGGACCTGTCCGCGCCTCCCCTCTTGGAAAAAGTGATATCACTTTGCTAGATTGATGACATACAGCGTGACCCCATACCGCAGGAGGTGGGTTCGTGAACGAACCGACGACCGATGTGACCCCCCGGCCCGACACGCAGGTCGAGATGCCCGACCCGCAGACCCGCGAGCGCGCGGCGCGCAACTCCAGCGGCTGGCCCATGCTGCTGCTGGCCCTGCTGCTGATCCTGGTCGGCGTCGCGGTGTTCTTCGTCGGCATCGCCGCCGGCGGCGTCGCCATCCCGACCGGGATCGTCGGCGGCGTCGTGCTGGCCCTGGCCGGACTGGTGGTCGCGGCCGGGCTCACCCCGGTGGCGCCCGGCGAGGCCCGCGTGGTGCAGCTGCTCGGCCGCTACACCGGCACCGTCCGCGAGGACGGCCTGCGCTGGGTCAACCCGATCACCGAGCGCCGCCGCATCTCCACCCGCATCCGCAACCACGAGACGGGGCTCGCCAAGGTCAACGACCTGGACGGCAACCCCATCGAGATCTCGGCGGTGGTGGTGTGGCAGGTCGAGGACACCGCGCGGGCGGTGTTCGAGGTGGACGACTTCGTGGAGTTCGTCGCCTTCCAGACCGAGGCGGCCGTGCGGCACATCGCGGGCAGCTTCCCCTACGACTCGGCCGAGCGCACCTCGCTGCGCGACAACGCCGACGAGATCACCGCGATGCTCTCCGAGGAGCTGGCGCTGCGGGTGACCGCCGCCGGCGTGAAGATCATCGAGTCCCGGATCACCCGGCTGGCCTACGCGCCCGAGATCGCCCAGGCGATGTTGCGCCGCCAGCAGGCCGGCGCGGTGGTCGCCGCGCGCCAGCGGATCGTGGAGGGCGCGGTGGGCATGGTGCAGCTCGCCCTGGACCGGCTGGACGAGGAGAACGTCGTCGACCTGGACGAGGAGCGCAAGGCCGCGATGGTGAGCAACCTGCTGGTGGTGCTGTGCGCCGACCGCGACGCCCAGCCGGTGGTGAACACCGGCTCGCTGTACCAGTGACCCGCGAGCGCAAGAAGATCCTGCTGCGCCTGGACCCGGCGGTGCACGACGCGCTGGCCCGGTGGGCGGGTGACGAACTGCGCAGCACCAACGCCCAGATCGAGTTCCTGCTACGACGCGCGCTGGACGAGGCCGGGCGCATGCCCGGCACCGCCGGGCGGATGCGGCGGCCGGGCCGCCCGCCCAAGAACGGCGCCGACGGCGCCGACACCCCCGCCGACCGGACCGACCGACCGGCGGAACCCGCCACCGATCCCGCTGAGGAGTAGGCCATGGTGGATCTTCCCGACTCCCTGCCGGCCCGCATGTTCCTGCTGTCGTACGACCTGACCAAGAAGCGGCTGTCAGGCCGCGGCGAACTCGGCTACCTGCTGCGGGCGGCGGCGCTGACCGAGCTGTACCTGGACGGCCGCCTGGTGGACGAGCGCCGCCGCCCACGTCCGGGCACCCCGGGCCAGGACCCCTACGGCGTGCTCGCCGAGATCACCGAATCCCGGCCGCGCTCCTGGCAGCACTGGGTACGCAAGGGGCACCGGGCGATGGTGACGACGGTGCGCGCCGAACTGGTGGCGGGCGGCTGGATCCGGGAGGAGCAGGGCCGCGCGCTCGGGCTGTTCCCGGTGCGACGGATCACCGTGCGCGACCCGCGCGTGGTGAAGACGCTGTGGGGCGGCGCGTCCTCGGCGCTGCATGGCCGCCCGGTCGCGCACGTCAACAGCTACGACGCGGCGGCGGTGGCACTAGCCGCGGCGGCGGAGCTGAAGACGGTGCTGCCGCGCGGCGACCGGCGGCGACACAAGCGGCGGATAGCGGAGCTGACGGCGCGAACGGGTCCGGCTGCTCCTGCGATGCGCAAGGTGATCCAGGCGCAGCACGCGGCTGCGGCGTAGGGCTGATGCCCGGCAGGTGAGCAACGGCCTCAGTGCGGGGTGCGACGTGCGGGGTGCGGCGCGTGGCCAACGGCCTCAGTTCCGCATTCTGTGTGACCAACGGCCTCAGCCCCGCTCTCTGCGTGCGATCAGCTACCCCGGGCCCTACGTCTCATACATGACCAACAACCCCAGCTCCGCGCCGCGCGTGAGCAGCAGTCCTAGCCTTGTTCCTCACACATGACCTGCAATCCTGGCCCGCGCTCCGCGCGCGACCAACGGCCTCAAGCTCACGCTTCGCGCCATGCCCGCGCTCCGCGCCAGACCTGCGCTGCGCGCTAAAGGCACGCTTCGCGCAACTACCTCAAGCCCACGCTCCGCGCTCGAACAACTGCCCCGGCCCCGCGCTCCGCGCCAGACCAACAACCCCAACCCCGCACCCCTCACGTGACCAGGGACCCCAGCCCCGCGCCCGAACGTGACCAAGAACCCTGGCCACCGGGG
>NZ_BCRO01000035.1 GCF_001552635.1 Actinomadura hibisca NBRC 15177
CTGACCAACAACCCCAGCCCCGTGCCCCGCACCCAACCACCAACCCCAGCCCCGCGCCCCGCACCCCGCACCCGACCACCAACCTCAACCCCGCGAAGTTGGAGAACGCGCCAACCTCGCGAGAGCGGCAAGGCCATCTGAGCTCTGCCGCACACTCACCGACAGGTACACATTCAGTTCGCTAAGCGAATTAAAACACCCTCCACCCTGCCCCACCCAGACAAGGCAGCACGATCTTGCCAGCGAAAGACCCACTCCCAACTACGGCGTAGCCATCGTCAGGCACATCACCGCACGGTCGGACGACAGCAAAGCACAGCACCACCCCGCCAGACGGCTTGCAAGTTCGCAGCACGAACTAATACAGTTCGTATCACGAACTTAAGAACTCCTGAGGAGCCACCACCCATGAGCCGCGCAGTTGCAGTCATCGGCGGAGGCTACGGCGGCACCGCCGTCGCCAAGGCCCTTGAGGCCCAAGCCGACGTCATCCTCATCGACCCCCGCGACGCCTTCGTCAACGCCGCCGCCTCCCTGCGGGCCCTCACCCGGCCCCACTGGGCCAGCAACATGTTCTTCCCCTTCGCGACGCTGCTCCCCCAAGGCCAGGTCATCCGCGACCGCGCCGCCTCCGTCGATCCCCACGGCGTCACCCTCGCCTCAGGCCAGCGCATCGCGGCCGACTACGTCGTCCTCGCCACCGGCTCCGGCTACGCCTACCCCGCCAAGCCCGCCTCCGACTCCCTCGGCGATGCGCTGGACGACCTCCGCCGCACGCACAAGGAACTCCTCCAGGCCGACCGCGTGCTCATCCTCGGCGCTGGACCCGTCGGCCTAGAACTCGCCGGGGAGATCAAAGAAGTCTGGCCGGGCAAGCATGTGACCATCGCCGATCCCGCCCCTGAACTGCTCGCCGGTTTCCAGCCAGAGGTCGTTGACGGTCTGCGCGCCCAGCTCACCACCTTGGGCATCGAAGTCCTTCTCGGCACCGGCCTAGCGACGCCACTCAGCACCGAACCCGGCCAGTCCGGCACCTTCACCGTCACCACCACCACCG
Organism: Actinomadura hibisca NBRC 15177; assembly: GCF_001552635.1. Lineage (GTDB taxonomy): Bacteria > Actinomycetota > Actinomycetes > Streptosporangiales > Streptosporangiaceae > Spirillospora > Spirillospora hibisca. The sequence goes on from NZ_BCRO01000035.1 coordinate 1,058, forward strand.
GCGACGACATCACCGCCGACATCTGGTTCCGCGCCTACGGGACGACCACCAACAGCGCCTACCTCGCCGACGGCGCGCTCACCCCTCTCACCCCGCAGGGCCAGGTCCCCGTGACCGAATCCCTCAACGTCAAAGGCCACGACCACGTCTACGCCGTCGGCGACATCACCGACGTCCCCGAAGCCAAGATGGCCGGATACGCGATGCGGCACGCCGAGGTCGTCGTCCAGAACATCACCACCCAGCTGAACGGCGAGCGCCCCACGGCCACCTACAGCCCTTCGCCCTTCCCCACCATCCTGCTCCCGCTCGGCTCGACCGGCGGCGTCGGCCAGTTGCCCTCCCCCGACGGCCCGTTCGCCGCCCCCACCGAAATGGTCGCCGAGTACAAGGGCACGGACCTGTTCACCGGCCGCTTCGTCGCGCGGTTCGGCCCCACCGCCTGAAAGGCAGCACCATGTCCCCACACCGCATCGTCTTCGGCTTCGGCGCGCACAGCGGCATCGACGACGGCCCCGAACTGCTCCAGCTGGTCCAGCAAGCCGACCACGACCGGCTCGACCTCTTCTCCCTCTCCGACCACCCCTACCTCGGCGAACGCCTGGACGCCTACGCCGCCATCGGCTTCCTCCTCGGCCGCACGCAGCACATCTCCGGCATCGCCAACGTCACCAACCTGCCGACCCGGCCCGCCCCCATGCTGGCGCGAACCGTCACCTCCCTGTCGGCGCTGTCCGGCGGACGGATCGTGCTCGGCATGGGCGCGGGCGGGTTGTGGAACCGAATCGCCGACATGGGCGTGCCGAAGCTCTCCCCCGCCGAGGCCGTGGAAGCGTTCGAGGAGGCGATCGTCCTGGTCGGGAAGCTGTCCGGCGGCGGCTCCCCCGTCACCTACGAGGGCCGCCACTACCAGGTGAACCGGATCGAGCCGTCCCCGGTGCCCGCGCCCCCGGTGTGGACGGGCTCGGTCGGGCCCCGGTCGCTGGCCGCCACCGGCCGGGTCGCCGACGGCTGGATTCCCGGCCACGCGGCCGACTGGCTCAGCGAGCGCTACCGGACGTCGCGGCCGGTCATCGACGAAGCCGCAGCGGCCGTCGGACGCGATCCGCACGAGATCCGCACCGTCTTCAACCTCCCCGGCCGCATCACCGACCAGCCGCTGCCCGCCACACGCGACCGTGAAGGCCGCTGGGTCGGCGGCTCGGTCGGCCAGTGGGTCGAGGAACTGACCGGTGCGGTGCTGGAGCACGGCGCTTCGGGCTTCACGCTCTTCTCGCCCGGCGGCGGAACGCAGGATCTCGCCTCGCTCAGCCGCTGGGGCCAGGAGATCGCCCCGGCCGTCCGCGAGGCGGTCGGTTAGGCCCCGGCGCGCCGGTCCAGGATCGCCAGCGCGCGTTCCGCCCAGCGGATGTTCTCCTCCTCGAACGCGCGCCCTCGCATCAGCGTCAGGTACGGGCCGATCCGTTCGGCGGACGCCAGGTAATCGTCCTCCTCGCGCCCGTCCAGCAGGCGTGCGCGCAGCCGCTCGTAACGGGCCAGCTTCGCGCGCGACCGTTCCAGCCGCGCGGCGATCGACTCCCGCACGGCCGCGCCGTCCCCGGCGTCCACCGCCTGGACCTGCACCAGCAGCTCCTCGCGCATCGCGCCCGGCTTCGGCGACCGCGCGGTGAAGTCGCGCAGCACCCGGCGGCCCGCCTCGGTGAGCGAGAACAGCCGCTTGTTGGGGCGGCGCTCCTGCTGGACGACCCGCGCCTCGATCAGCCCGTCCGCCTCCATGCGGTCCAGCTCCCGGTAGAGCTGCTGCGGCGTGGCCGTCCAGAAGTTGGCCACCGAGGCGTCGAACCCCTTGGCCAGGTCGTAGCCGGACGCCTCGCCTTCCAGCAGCGTCGCCAGCAGGGCGTTGCGCAGTGCCATGCCCAGAGGTTAGCTTCTTTTTTGATTAGTCAAAAAAGTGAGTAGGTGAGCCCGATGCATCCCTTCCGCCAGGCCGTGGAGGCCCACGACATCGCCGCCGTCGAGGCCCTGCTGGCCGACAATGTGGTGTTCACCAGCCCGGTCGCGTTCAAGCCCTACCCGGGCAAGGCCATCACCGCCGCCATCCTGCGCGGCGTGCTGCGGGTCTTCGAGGACTTCCGCTACGTCCGGGAGATCGCCGCCCCGGACGGCCGCGACCTCGCGCTGGTCTTCACCGCGACGGTGGACGGCAAGCAGGTCAACGGTTGCGACTTCCTGCACTTCGACGCGGACGGCAGGATCGACGACTTCATGGTCATGGTCCGGCCGCTGTCGGGCGCCACCGCGCTGGCCGAGGCCATGGGCGCCCAGTTCGACCGCATCCAGGCGGAGGCCCTGAGCGGCTGACGCCCCCGGCCGCGTACCACCTGCCGTGAACCCAGGAACGCGGCTTGAGGACCGGTACCGGCTGGAGCATCTGATCGCCGGGCACGGCACGACGCGCGTGTGGAGCGGCCGCGACGAGTTGCTGGTCCGCCGCGTGGCGGTCAAGGTCTTCGGCCGCCGCGCCGGGACCCGGCACCGGCGGTTGCTCCAGGAACGCGCGAAGGCCGTGGCGCGGCTCGCGCACCCCGGCGTCGTCACCACCTACGACTACGGCGAGACCGTGCGGGCGGACGGTGCCGTGCGCCCCTACCTGGTCACCGAGTTCCTGGACGGGGAGACCCTGGCCGAGCGGCTGCGGCGCGGCGTGCTGCCCCGGGACGAGGCCGCGGCCGTGGTCGCGCGGGTGGCCGGGGCCGTCGCGGTCGCCCATGCGGCGGGCATCGTGCACGGGCGAATCGGGCCGGAGACCGTGCAACTCACGCCTGATGGGGCGAAGGTGCTGGGGCTGGAGCAGCTCGGGCCCGCCGGTACCCGTGCTGAAGACGACGTGCGGGCGCTGCTGGCTCTGCTGGAGCGCTGCTCGGGCGAGGCCGTGCCGCAGAGCATGCGCGGGACGACGGCCGCCGAGATCGCGGCCGCGCTGGACGCCGTCCCGTGGGAGAACGCTCCTGTTGCCTGGGCGAGGCCGCGGCGGAGGCATCGCGTCGCCACGTTCGGAGCGGCTGTGGCGGTGGTGTTGCTCGCGCTCGTGCCGCTGATGGTGGTGCTGGACTCGTTGCGGACGGCCGACTCCGCGCCCACGCTCGCGGTGCCGCCGCCCCGGATGACGGTCGCGCCCGCTCCTTCTGAGGCACCTGCGGAGTCAGCGGAGCCCACGCCGTCGCGCGCGCCTGTGGAGGCGGACCGGCCGGACGCCGCCACGGCCGTGGACGCGCTCGCCCGGCTGCGGCGCGCCATCGACGTCGGCATGGCCACCGGCGAGATCCGCACGCGTCCCGGCGTCGAGCTGGCCACCCTCACGACCACGCTGCTCAACCAGCTCGACGCCGGGACGCCAGTGGACTTGAAACGGCGCGTGGCCTACCTGCGCTTCGCGATCGCCCAGGGCACGCCGGACGACATCGCACCGGCCCGATCCGTCGAACTGGCCGCGCTGCTGGCCGAGACGGGCGGGTGACGGATCAGGACGCCGACTTGCGGGCCGCCGCCCGGATCTCCCGAAGCCACCGCGTCATGGAGTGCACCTCCCCCAGGGACCGCGCGGAGTCGGATACCGCCGTCTCCAACGTGCCGCTCACCTGGGTCGGATCGCCCGCCGCCAACTGAGCCAGGGCCCTGTTCGCCACGGCGAGCAGCGTGAACAGGTCGTGCCCGCCGCGCGTCCTCCGCAGATCGGCCTCTGCCGCCGCCAAGAGTTCCTCTGCCAGGTGCAGCGCGCCGCTGTCCCGGTAGGCAGCCGCCATTTCGACGTTCAGGACCTGCGCGAACAGGTGGTCTTCCTTGCCGAAGCGCCGGTAATCGGCTGCTCCTCGCTGGAACAGTTCGAGCGCCAGGTCCGTGTCACCGGCCTCCTTACAGATGTTGCCGAGGTCCTGGTACATGTCCAGGGTGAAGAAGTGGTCCGCTCCGAGCGCGCGCACGCAGTCGGACAGGAGTTGCTTGACGGACGGGACCGCCCTTCCCGCCCTGCCAGCCCGCTCGTGCAGGGCCAGCAGATCGACGCGTGCGGACAGCGTGTCCAGGTGATCCGGGCCGAGGACGCGCCGTCGCTCGGCCACCGCCGCCTCGAACAGCGGAAGCACCGGACCCACGTCCGCCTGAGCCTCGTTCCGCCGGAAGAAGCGGTCGAGGTACTCCTTGTGCCGCTCGTCGCCCGCCACGGCGAAGAACATGCCGACCTTGCCCCACAGGATGCTGAGGCTGACGATGTCCTCGCCGGTGAAGCGGTGCCGGGAGAACGCCGTCACGTGCGGCATCAGCGCCGACCACCGGTGCGCCTGGGCAGGGTCCCCGGCGCTTCCGGTCAGGGCGAGGGTGAGCAGGGCGGCGGCCTCGTAGCGGGCCTGCACGATCTGCTCTTCCTCGGTAGATCAGCCGCACCAGCTCCTTGCGGCGGCCCACGAAGATGTCTCCGGCCTGGTAAGGCAGGTTCACCACGGGCGCGGACGGCTTGTCCAGGGCGGGGGCGGGCTGGCCGGGCGTGGGAGCGTTGGACGGCGGGACGTTGATGTACACGCCGCCGGAGAAGTCGCGTCCCTGGATCACCGCGCCCGCGTCACCGGTCTTGGTGTTGGTCGTGCCGGACGGATCGTTCGCGGGCCGCTGCCGCCCGAAGACCCCGGCTTCCTCCGCTTCGGCGCGCGCTTGTCGCCACCACGGCATCGGCCGGGAACGGTAGGTGTTCGGCCAGCGGGCGACGCGCTCGTGAAGGGCGTCGACGACGAAGCGGAACGCCGCCGAATCCGACGGCACCCGCCCGTCGAGCCATCTCTCGACGTCGAACGCCGTCAACTCCACCGGCGGACTCGCATGGCTCGCCTGCTCGGACAGCTCATGGAGCGAAGGCCGACCCGCGACCTCGTAGAGACGCCGGAACTCCTCGGTGAAGCGCTCCTCGGCACCGGTCATCGCTCGTCTCCGTTCGCCTCCTGCACCAAGCATGTCCGACCGAAGCCGCTCCGGGACGGATCACCGGCAAGTCGGTCAGCCGAAAACTTTTCGGGTGTGATGTCGATCCGGGTCGGGGCCGATCGACGTGTGGGCAGAGGGCGGCACGGGCCGCGCCTCCTGATCGGAAGGAACCGCCATCATGGCCAAGCCCACCACCGTCGCCGAGTACGCCGCCGGCCTCCCGCAGGAGCAGCAGGCCGTCATGGACGTGCTGGTTCCGCTCATCGACGCTGTGCTGCCCGGTGCCGGCGGTGTCTGGCACGGGCACCCCGTGTGGAGCCTCGGCGGCGCGCCCGGCAAGGCCCCCGTCGCGTTCGTCAAGGCTTACGGCAAGCACGTCACGTTCGGGTTGTGGCGCGGGCAGGCCGTCGCCGACGCGTCCGGACGGCTGGAAAAGGGCGCTCGCGAGATGGCCTCGGTCAAGCTGCGCGGCGTGGACGACATCGACGCTGCCCTCTTCACCGGCTGGCTGGAGCAGGCCGCCGGGCTGGAGAAGACGGCGTGAAAGGGCGGCTCAGGTGGTCGCCGCCACCGCCCGCAGCGCGTCCAGCGCGGCGCGGATCGCCGGGCGGCGCGTCGCCTCCTCCCGCCAGATCGCGTAGACGCGCCGGGTCAGGGCCGGTTCCAGTTCCACGAACCGCACCCCCTCCGGCACCCCGCAACAGCCCATCCGGGGCACGATCGCGTTGCCGAACCCCGCCGCCACCAGGGCGAGCTGCGTCGGGATCTCGTACGCCATGTGGTCCACGCGCGGCTCGCTGTCGAGCGAGCGCAGCGTGTGGAACAACCACTCGCAGCAGATGCTGTCGGGCGAGGAGCTGATCCATGGGTCACCGGCCAGCTCCTTCAGCTCGATCCGGTCGCGGTGGGCCAGCGGGTGGTCCGGCGGCAGCGCCACGTCGGCCACGTCGTCGCAGATCAGGCCCTTGCCCAGGCCCTCGGCCAGCGGCAGCGGCTGGTTGTTCCAGTCCTGCACGACCGCCATGTCGAGGTCGCCCCGGGCGACCAGCGGCATGCTCTGCATCGGGTCCATCTCGTGGGTGATCAGGCGCAGGTCCGGGTGGTCGGCGCGCAGCCGGCCGAGGGCGGTGGGCAGCAGGCCGCGGGCGGCGGTGGCGAAGGCGGCCAGGGTGAGCTGGCCGACGACCGCGCCGCGGTGCGCCTCCAGGTCGGCCTCGGCCCGCTCGACCAGGGAGAGGATGTGCTCGGCGTGCTCGACCAGGAGTTCGGCGGCGTCGGTGAGACGCACGCCTCGGCCGTTGCGCTCCAGGAGTTTCTGACCGGTCTCCCGCTCCAGCTTGGCGAGCTGCTGGGAGACCGCGGAGGTGGTGACGTGCAGCACGTCGGCGGCGGCGCTGACCGAGCCGTAGGTGGCCACCGAGTGGAGGGCGCGCAGGCGTTCCAGATCCAGCATGAAGCAACTCTAAACCGTTAGGTCTAGAAGTTCTAGATTGTCCTAAAACAAGGAGGGCGCGACGATCACTCTATGCGCTTCCGCCACGTCCTGCTCGCCACGCTGATCGCCGCTTTGTGGGGCTTCAACTTCGTGCCCATCAAGGTCGGTCTCGACAGCTTCCCGCCGCTGCTGTTCGCTGCGCTGCGCTTCGTCGCGGCGGCGGTGCCCGCGGTGTTCCTCGTGGCGCGCCCGCCGGTCGCCCTGCGCTGGCTCTGGCTGGTCGGGCTGCCGCTCGGCGTCGGCCAGTTCGGGCTGCTGTTCATCGGGATGCACCTCGGCATGCCCGCCGGGTTGTCGTCGGTGGTGCTCCAGACGCAGGCGCTGTTCACCGCGCTGTTCGCCGGGGTGATGTTGCGCGAGCGGCTCACCCCGGCGCAGGGCGCGGGCATGGCCGTGGCGTTCGGCGGCGTCGCGCTGCTCGGCGTCGCGCAGGCCGGGGAGCACGGGCAGAGCCCGGTGCTCGCGTTCGTGCTGTGCGTGTCCGGGGCCGCCATGTGGGGGCTCGCCAACGTCGCGATGCGCCGCATGAACCAGGCCACCGAGCAGCCCGTGGACGCCTTCTCGTTCATGGTGTGGATGTCGTTGATCCCGCCGCTGCCGCTGTTCGGGCTGTCGCTGATTTTCGAGGGGCCGGGCGCGATCCCGTGGGCGGTCGAGCACGTGACCTGGCTGGGCGTCGCCTCGCTGGCCTACATCGCCTACGTGTCCACGCTGTTCGGCTTCGGCGTGTGGGGCTGGCTGATGCGCCGCTACGCCGCCAGCACCGTGGCGATGTACTCGCTGCTGGTGCCGCCGTTCGGGATCGTGTCGGCGGTGATCCTGCTGGACGAGCACGTCAGCGCGCCGCGCCTGGGCGGGGCCGCGCTGATCATCAGTGGTGTCGCGATCGGCAGCATCCGCCGGCGCAGGCCCGTCGCGCCCATCGTCCCCACGCCCGAACCCGAGCCCGCGAGGTGAGTTCCTTGCACGGAGTCCACGCGTCCCTGGTCACGCCGTTCACCTCCGGCGACCGGCTCGACGTCAAGTCGCTGGAGCGCCTCGCCCGGCACTGCCTCGACAACGGCGCCGCCGGGCTGGTCGCGCTCGGCACCACCGGCGAGGCCGCGCTGCTGACCACCGCCGAGCAGCGCACGGTGCTGGAGGTCTGCCGGGCGGTGTCGATCGAGTACGGCACGCCGCTCACGGTCGGCGCGGGCACCATGGGCACCGCCGACACCATCGCCCAGGCCCGCGAGCGCGCCCCGCTCGCCGACGCGCTGCTGGTCGTCGTCCCCTACTACCTGCGGCCCTCCGACCAGGGCGTGCTGGACCACTTCGCCGCCGTCGGCGCGGCCGTGGACGTGCCGCTGCTGCCGTACAACATCCCCTACCGGACAGGAAAGCATCTCGCGCCCGACACCCTGCTCCGGCTGCTCGCGATGGACTGCGTCGCCGGGATCAAGCACTGCCCCGGCGGCATCGACCACGACACGCTGACGCTGCTGGCGGCCCGCACCGGCAAGGCCGTGCTCTGCGGCGACGACGCCTACCTGCACCCGATGATGGCGCTCGGCGCGTCCGGCGGCATCACCGCGTCGGCGTGCCTGGCGCCCGACGCGTACGCCGACCTGGCCCGCGACGGCTGCGCCGACCTGCACGGCGCGCTGCTGCCGCTGGTGGACGCGCTGTTCGCCGAGCCCGCCCCGGCCGTCCTCAAGGCGTGCCTGGCCGACTTGGGCGTGATCGACTCACCGGCGGTGCGCGCACCGCTGCACGCGCCGCGCCCGGAGAGCGTCGCCCGCGCCCACGCCGCCCTGCGCGCGCTGCCGGGCCGCCGCGCACGGCGCTCCTGCGCCTGGAACGCGACGGCCATGCGGCACCCGGTCTAGCGGCCCTGCGCCTGCGCCTGGGCGGCCGCGCGGGCGGCGTGCGGCAGCATGTCGGTGATCTTCTCCAGCGCCTCGTCGTCGTGCGCCGCCGACAGGAACCACACCTCGTACGCCGACGGCGGCAGGTACACCCCGCGCGACAGCGCCTCGTGGAAGAACGCGGCGTAGGCGGCGGTGTCCTGCTGCTGCGCGGCCGCGAAGTCGCCGACCGACTCGGCGGTGAAGAAGATGGAGAACAGGTTCGCGGCGATCTGGAGCCGGTGCGGCACGCCCTCCTTCAGCAGCGCCTCCGACGCGGCCCGCCCCACGATGTCGGCCGCGCGGTCGATCGCGGCGTACACCTCGTCGGTCGCGTTGCGCAGCGTCGCCAGCCCCGCCGCCGTCGCGAGCGGGTTCCCCGACAGCGTGCCCGCCTGGTAGACGGGCCCGGCCGGGGCCAGGTGCTGCATGACGTCGGCGCGGCCGCCGAACGCGGCGGCGGGCAGCCCGCCGCCCATCACCTTGCCGAACGTCGTCAGGTCGCCCGCCACGCCCTCGGCCCCGTACCAGCCCGAGCGCGTCGCCCGGAAGCCGGTCAGCACCTCGTCGATGACCAGCAGCGCGCCGTTCTGCCCGCACAGGCGCTTCAGCAGCGCGTTGAAGTCGGGCAGCGGCGGCACCACGCCCATGTTGCACGGCACCGCCTCGGTGATCACGCACGCGATGTCGTGGCCGTGGTCGGCGAACGCCTGCTCGATCGCGGCGACGTCGTTGTAGGGCAGCACGATGGTGTCGGCGGTGGTCGCGCCGGTCACGCCCGGGGTGTCGGGCAGCGCGAGCGTCGCCACGCCCGACCCGGCGGCGGCCAGCAGCGAGTCCACGTGCCCGTGGTAGCAGCCCGCGAACTTCACGACCTTGGCGCGGCCGGTGAAGCCGCGCGCCAGCCGGATCGCCGACATCGTCGCCTCGGTGCCGGAGTTGACCAGCCGCACCTGCTCGACGGCGGTGCGCGCCACGATCTCCTCGGCCAGCTCCACCTCGCCCGGCGTCGGCGCGCCGTAGGAGGTGCCGCGCCCGGCCGCCTCGCGCACCGCGTCCACCACCGCCGGGTGCGCGTGGCCGAGGATCATCGGCCCCCAGGAGCAGATCAGATCGACGTACTCGTCGCCGTCGGCGTCGGTCAGGTACGGGCCGCGGGCGGAGGCGATGAACGGCGGCGTGCCGCCCACCGCCCGGAACGCCCGGACCGGCGAGTTCACCCCGCCGGGGATCACCCGATTCGCCCGTTCGAACAACTGCTGGGAGACTTCGAAATCGGTCACCGCACCAGTGTGACAGTTGCAGTTCGGCCACTGCTCTTGACCTCGCCCGGCAGGGGCCGATATTCCAGCAAAGTGGCATGTCCGCCCCATCACCGGCGGAGGCGGACGGCGACGCAGGCAGCGCGCACGGCACGGTCCCGAAAGGGACGACGACGCCCGTTCCGGGCGTACGACGCGCCGGCGCCGGCCGTATCGGAGGGGATGGCTCGCACGTGGTCAACGGCTGGACGGTCCCGGGCTTCACGCACGCCCGCGAACTCGGCGCCGGTGGCGCCGGCCGGGTGGTGCTCGCCGTGGACGACGTCACCCAGACCGAGGTCGCCATCAAGTACCTGGACGACCGCCTGGCGGACGACCAGGCGTTCCTGGAGCGCTTCCGCACGGCCGCGCGCCGGCTGTCGCAGCTGGAGGACCCCAACGTCGTCGACTTCTTCGACTTCGTGGAGGCCGGGAACGGCGCCGCGATCGTCATGGAGCGGGTCGAGGGCGTCACGCTGCGGCACATCCTGGCCGCCAAGGGCCCGACCGGGCCGCTGGCGGCGCTGTCGCTGCTGGGCGGGGCGCTGCTGGGCCTGGCCGCCGGGCACGAGCACAAGATCGTGCACGGGGCGGTGCGGCCCGCCAACGTCATGGTGGACCCGGCCGGCAACGCCAAGGTCACCGACTTCGCGCTGGTGCCGCCGGGCAGCGAGGCGCAGGCCGGGCCCGCCTACGCCGCGCCCGAGATCTGGAACGGTTCGCCGCCCAGCGCCGCCGCCGACCTGTACGCCGTCACCGCCGTGTTCTTCGAGTGCCTGACCGGGCGGCCCCCGTTCTCCGCGCGCAGCCAGTCGGGCCTCGCCAAGGCCCACCGCGAGGCCCCGATCCCGGTGGAGGAGGTGCCCGGCCCGCTGCGCGACCTGATCGCGCACGGCCTGGCCAAGGAGCCGGAGAAGCGGCCCGCCTCGGTCGCCGACTTCCTGGGCGCCGTCGAGGAGGCCGCGGTGGCGGCCTACGGCCCCTCCTGGGAGGCGCAGGGCCGCGGGCGGCTCGCCGAGCTGGTCGCCGAGTCCGCCGCCGCGCCGCCGCCCCCGCCCGCCAAGGCCAAGACCCGCGCCTCGGGACGGCACCCGGTCGCCGCCGCGCCGCGCAGGAGCCGCCGGGGCCGCCTGACGGTCGCGGTGCTGGCGGCGCTGCTGGTCGCGGGCGCGGTCGCCGGGGCCGCCACGCTCATGGGCGAGGAGCGGGACGAGCCGCCGCGCCCCACCACCAGCGGCAGCCCGCAGCCGATACCGCCGGCCCCGGCGCAGTCGCCGGAGGCCGTCGCGCTGGCGCAGCGGATCGAGCAGGCGACCGCGCGCACGCCGGGCGCGGCGTTCGTGTTCCGGCGGTCGGGCTGCTGCGGCGGGCCGATCGCGGCGCGCGGCTCGTTGTCGCTGGCGCCGGGCGCGCCCGAGTCGTACGCGATGACCGTGACGGGGTCGGCCGACACGCGCAAGCCCGCGCCGGTCGTGCTGGTGCGCGACACCGCGCACGTGCGGGCGGGCAAGAAGTGGCGGCCCGTCCCGGCGCAGACGCGCGGTTACCCGGCGCTCGCGACGCAGGTGCGGGCGGGGTCGACGCCGGTGAACGTGACCTCGCTGCTGAAGGCGGCGACGGTGTTCAAGAAGGCGGGCGCGGTGTACCAGGGCTCGGCCGCGCTGGACCGGCTGGCGCAGACGCCGCTGTTCGCCGAGCTGGCGCGGGCGACGGGGGCCGCGCAGGCGGGCTTCGCGATCCGGATGGACCCGGCGGGCCGCCCGACCCACGTGTGGGTCAAGATCGGGACCGGGACCAAGGCGCAGGTGTTGTCCACGACCTATTCGGGCTGGGGCCGCAAGCCGATCAACGCGCCGCGCTGAGCGGCCACGGGGCTAGGGCCTGTCTCAAAGGCCTCAGCCGTCGCGCGAGTGACTAACTGTCCCGGCGGGGCGAAGCCGAAGGCG
>NZ_BCRO01000036.1 GCF_001552635.1 Actinomadura hibisca NBRC 15177
GCCAGGCGAGCCCTCTGGGCCGGGACTTTGTCTAGAGCGCTTCACAGCTGTCGGAGAGGACTGCCAGGAGCCGCAGTGGATCAGGGAGGGCGCCGCCGTCCGGGGGGCGCACCCAGACCGTCTCACGGCCGTACGGGAGCACCGAGGGCGGCGCGAGCACGTAGCTGTCGCGGCAGTGCCAGCGCATCCCGGGGGTCTCGGTGACGGTCGCGGGCGAGCAGTCCAGGTGGCAGGACCACCACTCGTCCTCGTCCATGGGGACGCCGCGCGTGGCGACGAAGAACAGGTAACGCTCGTCGCCGATCGCGGCGACCGGGCCGACCGGCAGGCCCCCGGCGTCGATGCGGGCCAGCGCGTCGGCCCCGGCCGCGGCGGGCACGTCGAAGACGTCGAAGACGCGGCCGGTCGGCAGGACGATGTTGGCGCCGGGGCGTTCGGCCCACATCCGGCCGACGACCTCGACGTCCACGCTGGCCTGGAGGGCCCAGGCGCCCGAGACGGGATGGGCGCCCGGGTCGGGACAGCCCACCCGGTCGCAGGAGCAGGCGCGGTCGGCGCCCGCGCCCGCGCCGGGGACGCAGGGCCAGCCCATCGCGGCGTACTCGCGGGCGGCGGCGGCCGTCCGGTCGAGGCGGTCGCGCCGGTCCCGCCGGTCGCGCACCTGTCGTCGTCGGCTGCCCGATACCGCCAGCATCCCCGCCCCCTCGCACGTCAAGGTCGAAAGTGCATCCTTGATAGCCGATGATGCCGGTGCCCCGGCCCCGGGAACACGCCAACCCCCCACGAACGGTCCTAAGTGACTACCCGGCCATGCCCCCCGGCGATGGACCACGTCACCCGAAGTGACGGGGTTGCTACAGAGGATCCCGCCCGCGACCTCAACTGTCGCGCGAGTGCCTAACTGCCCTGGCGGAGCGAAGCCGGAGGCGAACTCCGCCAGGGCAGATCGCGAAGCGATGTGGCACTCGCAAAGGCACGGTCAGGGGGCGAGCCGCCAGGCGAGCCCCCTGGGCTTTGGCTTCAAGAAACACAGCGGTGGGCGGCTTCGGTGGCCCAGTAGGTGAGGACGATGTCGGCGCCCGCGCGGCGGATCGAGATCAGTGACTCGTCGATGGTGCGCTCGCGGTCGATCCAGCCCTTCTCCGCCGCCGCCTCGATCATCGCGTACTCGCCGCTGACCTGGTAGGCGGCCACCGGCACGTCCACCGCGTCGCGGACGCGGCGCACCACGTCCAGGTAGGCCCCGGCGGGCTTCACCATCACCATGTCGGCGCCCTCGTCCAGGTCGAGGAACACCTCGCGCAGCGACTCGTCCGCGTTGGCCGGGTCCTGCTGGTGGGTGGAGCGGTCGCCGAACTGCGGCGCGCACTCGGCGGCGTCGCGGAACGGGCCGTAGTACGCCGAGGCGTACTTGGCCGAGTAGGCGAGGATCGGCAGTTCCTCGTGGCCCGCGCCGTCCAGGGCCTCGCGGATCGCGGCGACCTGGCCGTCCATCATGCCGCTGGGCGCGACGACGCGGGATCCGGCCTCGGCCTGGGCGACCGCGATCGAGGCGTACCGCTCCAGCGTCGCGTCGTTGTCGATCTCACCGTCGGCGGTGACGATGCCGCAGTGGCCGTGGTCGGTGAACTCGTCCAGGCACAGGTCGGTCATCAGCACGGTCGCGTCGCCGAGGTCGGCGGCCAGGTCGCGCAGCGCGACCTGCACCACGCCGTCGGGGTCGTCGCCCGCCGAGCCCCGCTCGTCCTTGACCGCGGGCACGCCGAACAGGATGATCCCGCCCACGCCCGCCTCGACGGCCTCGTGCGCGGCCTTGCGCAGGCTGTCGCGGGTGTGCTGGTGGACGCCCGGCATCGACGCGATCGGCGCGGGCTCGGTCAGCCCTTCCTTCACGAACATCGGCAGCACGAGGTCGGCCGGGCTGAGCCGGGTCTCGGCGACCAGGCGGCGCAGCGCGGGCGTGCGGCGCAGCCGCCGCGGCCGCGCGACGGGGAACTGAGCGGACATGACCCCTTCTTCCTGCGGGCTTGCTGGGAGGACGGCTACTTGCGGCGGCGTGCGCCCCGGCGCATCTGGCTCGGCTTGCGCAGCGGGTCCCCGGCCTCGACCTGGGCCGCCCGCCTCTTCGCACCGTACTCGGCGAGCGCCTCGGCGAGGGCCGACACCGACGGTTTGTCCGCCATGACGTCCACGCGCAGCCCGTACTCCTCGGCCGTCTTGGCGGTCTGCGGGCCGATGACCGCGATGACCGTCACGTTGTGCGGCTTGCCCGCGATGCCGATGAGGTTCTTCACCGTCGAGGAGGAGGTGAACAACACCGCGTCGAACCCGCCGCCCTTGATCGCCTCGCGGATCGGGGCGGGCGGCGGCGCGGCGCGCACGGTGCGGTAGGCGGTGACGTCCTCGCACTCCCAGCCGAGCGCGGTCAGCCGGGCGATCAGGGTGTCGGTGGCGATGTCGGCGCGCGGCAGCAGCACCCGGTTGATCGGGTCGAGGTCCTCGTCGAAGGGCGGCCACACCTCGGCCAGGCCCTCGCTGGACTGCTGGCCCGACGGCATCAGGTCGGGCTGCACGCCGAACTCCACCAGCGCGCGGGCGGTCTGCTCGCCGACCGCGGCGACCTTGAGCCCGGCGAACGCGCGGGCGTCCAGGCCGTAGTCGACGAACTTCTCGCGCACCGCCCGGACGGCGTTGGTGGACGTGAACACCACCCACTCGTAGCGGCCGGTGACCAGGCCCTTGACGGCGCGGTCCATCTGCTGCGGGGTGCGCGGCGGCTCCACCGAGATGGTCGGCACCTCGTCGGGCACCGCGCCGTAGGCGCGCAGCTGCTCCGACAGGTCGGCGGCCTGCTCCTTGGTGCGCGGCACCAGCACCCGCCAGCCGAACAGCGGCTTGGTCTCGAACCACGACAACCGGTCGCGCCAGCTCACCACGTCCCCCACGATGATCATCGCGGGGGCCTCCATGCCCTTGGTGTCGGCGGCGAGCCGGGCCAGGGTGGAGACCACCGTCTCCTGCTCGGTGGTGGTGCCGAGGCTGGTCATGGCGGCCGGGGTGCTGTCGGCGCGGCCGACCGCGATCAGCCCCTTGGCGACCTCCGAGACCGTGCCCTCGGCGCCCAGGATCACCAGCGTGGCGTCGGGCGCGGAGAACTTCTCCCAGTCGACGCCGCCCTCGGCGGCGTCGATGACGCGGACCTCGCGGCGCTTGCCGTCGGTCAGCGGGATGCCGGCGTATCCGGGCACGCCGGTCACCGCCGACACCCCCGGCACCACCTCGAACGGGACGCCGGCCTTGGCCAGCGCGCCGCCCTCGGCGGCCAGGGCGCCGGCCGTGCCGGGGTCGCCCGGCAGCAGCCGCACCACGCGGCGGCCCGCCTTGGCGGCGCGGGCGGCCAGCTTGGCCGGGTCGCCCTCGGCGGCGTCGACGATCTCGGCGTCGGGGCGGGCGTGCGACAGGATCTCGGCGTGGCACAGCGCGCGGTCCACCACGATCACGTCGGCCCGGCCGAGCTCGGTCGCGGCGCGCAGGGTGAGCAGTCCGGGGTCTCCGGGACCGGTGCCGACCAGGGCGACCAGGCCCGGTCCGGTCGTCTCGGCGGTGGGCTTGTCGGCGGCCGGGGCGGTGGCCGGGCGCTGGCTAGCGGGGCTCAATGTCGCGTTCCCCCATCAACTGGTCGGCCCCCTCGGCGAGCATCCGGTGCGCGAGGTCGCGCCCGATCTCCTCGGCCCGGTCAGGGTGGCCGCTTGCGGACAGCCGGATCTCGCGGCGGCCGTCGGCGGCGACGACGGTGGCCGTGAGGTGCAGCTCTTGTTCTACTTCGGCAGCGTATGTTCCCACGGGCGCCGAGCATCCCGCCTCCAGCACCGCCAGCACCGTGCGCTCGGCGAGCACCGCGGCGCGGGTGGCGCGGTCGTCGACCGTGCCCAGCAGCTCGATGAGGTCGGCGCGGTCGGCGCGGCACTCCAGCGCCAGCGAGCCCTGGCCGGGCGCGGGCAACATGCGCTCGGGGCCGAACACCTCGGCGACGTCGTCCAGGCGGCCGATGCGCCGCAGGCCCGCGTGCGCGAGCACGACGGCGTCCAGCTCGCCGCTGGTGACCTTGCCCAGCCGGGTGTCGGCGTTGCCGCGGATCGGCACCACGTCGAGGTCGGGGCGTAGCCTCCGCAGCTGCGCGACCCGGCGGGGCGATCCGGTGCCGACGCGCGCACCGCGCGGCAGGTCGTCCAGCTTGGCGTGGCCGCAGAGCGCGTCCCACGGGTCGTCGCGGCGCGGCGTGGCGGCCAGCGTCAGCCCGTCGGCGGGACCGGTGGGCAGGTCCTTCAGCGAGTGCACGGCGAAGTCCACCTCACCGGCCAGCAGCCTGTCCCGGAGCGCGTTGACGAAGACGCCGGTGCCCCCGATCTGCGCGAGCAGTGCCTTGGAAACATCACCTTCGGTGGTTACCCCGACCAGCTCCACCGCATACCCCGTACGCTGCGACAACTCGTCGGCGACCAGCTGCGACTGGGTCGTGGCCATGAGGCTCTTGCGGGTGCCGAGCCGCAGGGGCCCCTTGCTAGCGGTCACGATCGTGTTCCTTCACTGTCAGCGGTGTCGCCGCCGGGCGCGCCGGACGTCGCGCTGGCCCAGGGGCGGACGGTGGGCGTGGTGGCGGGCGGCTCGCCGTCGCGCAGGTCGGCGCGGGCCACCGCCACCGGCGCGGTGGGGTCGAGGTCGAACAGCTCGCGCAGCGCGTCGGCGTAGGCGTCACCGCCCGGCGCGGCGGCCAGCTCCTTGACGCGGACGGTCGGGGCGTGCAGCAGCTTGTCGACCACGCGCCGCACCGTCTGGCCGACCTCCTTGCGGGCGCGCTCGTCCAGCTCGGGCAGCCGTCCCGACAGGCGGGCCAGCTCGATGTCCACCACCTCGGCGGCCATGCTCCGCAGCGCGACCACCGTCGGCGCGACGGCGGCGGCGCGGGCCGCGCCGAGGAAGGCGGTCACCTCGGCGGCGACGATCTCCTGCACGGCGGCGACGGCCTCGGGGCCGATCGCGCGGGCGGCCTCCTGCGCGGTGCGCAGGTCGTCCAGCCCGGCCAGCGCGACGCCGGGCAGCGCGCGCACGCCCGGGTCGATGTCGTGCGGCAGCGCGAGGTCGAGCAGGAACCGGCGGCGCGGTTCGCCGCCGGGCCCCGCCTCGCCGACGCCCGCCGCGGCGAGCTGCTCGGCGGTCAGCACCAGGCCGGTCGCGCCGGTGCACGACACGACCAGGTCGGCCTCGGCGAGCGCGGCGTCCAGGGCGGACAGCTCGATCGCGCGGGCCGGGGTCTCCAGCGAGTCGGCCAGGCGCTCGGCCCGGTCGAAGGTGCGGTTGGCGATGACGATCTCGCCCGCGCCCGAACGGCTCAGCGTCGCGGCGGCCAGGCTGCTCATCGAGCCCGCGCCCACCACCAGGGCGCGCAGCCCGTCCAGCGGGCCCAGGTGCGCGACGGCCACCTCCAGGCCCACGCTGACCAGCGACGCCCCGGCCTTGTCGATGCCGGTCTCGTGGTGGGCGCGCTTGCCGACGCGCAGCGCCCGCTGGAGGACGTCGTGCAGCTCGCGGCCGAGGGTGCCCTCGTCCTGGCCGAGCTTGAACGCCGCGCGGATCTGGCCGAGGATCTGTCCCTCGCCGACCACCATCGACTCCAGCCCGCACGCCACCGCGAACGCATGCTGGATCGCCCGCTCCTCGTAGTGCACGTACAGGTGCGGCGACAGGTCGTCCAGCGGCACGCCGGTGTGCAGCGCCAGCAGCTCGGTGATCGTGGTGACGCCGCCGTGGAACCTGTCGACCACCGCGTACACCTCGACGCGGTTGCAGGTCGCCACGATCGCGGCCTCGGCCACGTACGGCGAGTCGTGCACCCCGTGCAGCAGCTTGGCCAGGTCGTCGCCGGACACGGCGGCGCGCTCCAGCAGCGCCACCGGGGCGCTGCGGTGACTGAGCCCCACCACCAGGACGCTCATGGCCGGCCCCCCGCTCGCCTCTCCCGCCGCCCGCTCATGCGGTCACTCCCGATCCGCTCATGCCTCTACCGCCTCGACGTACTGCGCGGCACCGGGAGGGTCCTCGCCGGAGGCCGGCGGGGCGTACCCGTCGGGCCCTCCGGCCTTCCGCTGCTCGTGGAACGCCAGGATCTGCAGTTCGATGGACAGATCGACCTTACGCACATCGACCCCGTCCGGCACCGACAGCACCACCGGCGCGAAGTTCAGCACGCTGGTCACGCCCGCCGCCACCACCCGGTCGCACACCTTCTGGGCGGCGCCCGCCGGGGTGGCGATCACCGCGATCGACACCCGCCGGCCGCTGATGATCTCCTCCAGCCGGTCGATGTGCTCGACCGCCATGCCGGAGATCTCCTGCCCGACCAGCGCCTCGTCGGCGTCCAGCAGGCCCGCCACGCGGAACCCGCGGGAGGCGAAACCGCCGTAGCCGGCCAGCGCCCGGCCCAGGTTACCGACCCCGATGATTGCCACGACCCAATCCTGGGTCAGGCCCAGTTCACGAGAGATCTGGTAGACGAGGTACTCCACCTCGTACCCCACGCCCCGGGTCCCGTAGGAGCCGAGGTGCGACAGGTCCTTGCGGAGCTTGGCGGAGTTGACGCCCGCGGCGGCGGCCAGCTCCTCGGAGGAGACGGTGGCCACACCGCGCTCCTGGAGGGTGTGCAGGGCCCGCAGGTAGACCGGCAGGCGCGCCACGGTGGCTTCGGGGATGCCGCGCTCGGCGCGGTCGCGAGTGCGGTTCTGGCGAGGTGTCACGGCCTGCTCTTCGGGGGCTCGACGCTGAGTCTGACCCCGGTCGGAGCGCGACCGGGTCGGAGTAGCCGCGGCCCGGCCGCACCAGGGCTGTCCACCAGATTAAGCCTTTGTGAATACGCGCACAAAGTCGCCCCCCGGGCGGGCCGCCGGACAGATCATCTTGGAAACGGGCAAAACCGCAGGTCAAGAGGGGTTCAAGGGTGGGATGGCGCCAGCTGGGCGGGGCGGGCGGGCCCCGCCGGGTGTGACTGACGAGACACCGTCTTTTTCCGGTGTGTCACTCCGCTCACACCAGAGTGTGCTTACGGGTGGTCGCGGCGGCGTCAGGCCGTGCGGCGGGCCTTCTCGATCGCGGCGCGCAGCCGGGCCTCGTCCACCCGCCAGAAGTCGTGCTGCACGCCGTTGACCAGCGTGACGGGGATCTGCTCCCAGTACTCGCGGGTGTCGGCCTCCGACCGCGTGATGTCCCGCTCCTCCACCCGCGCGCCCAGGTCGGCGGCGACCCGCTGGATGATCACCCGGGCGTCGTCGCACAGGTGGCAGCCGGGCTTGCCCAGCAGGGTGACGGTGACGTCGGACGGCAGGTCGTTCGGCGGGTCGTTCGGCGGGTCATTCGGCGGGTCATTCGGCAGGTCGCTCACGGTGCGCTCACAGGACGGGGCGGCCGCCGGGCGCGGCGGGCGCCGACAGCGGGGCGAGCTTGGCCGCGCCCAGCCTCAACTCGATGACGTTGGTGGTCAGCACGTGCGAGCGCGCCTCGCCCTTGAAGCGCTGCCAGTGCGGCTGCTGGCGCTGCGCGGCGAACGCGGCCTCGTCGCGGAACAGCCAGTAGAAGATCCGCTGGGTGGGCGCGTTCTCCACCTGGTGGCAGGCGAGGATCATCGTGTCGGGCTCGGCGGCCTTGGTGGCGGCGACCAGGTCGGCGGCCAGCCGGTCGAAGGCGTCCTCGCGGCCGTCCAGCAGCGTGTAGACCGTGATCTGGCCGCAGGCGGCCGACAGGTCCGGCGGGCCGGGCAGTCCGGGCAGGCCCGGCATTCCGGCCAGACCGGGCAGTCCCGCGGCCTCGCCGGACGGGCCGCGCAGGCCGTCCAGGCTGGTCGGCGGCGACGCGGGGACCGGCTCGAAGGCGGGCTCGGGGAAGCGCAGGTCGTCGGCCGGAGCGGGCGCGGGCTCGGGGAAGCGCAGGTCCTCGCGCGGGGCGGGCTCCGGCGGCGCGACCGGGGCCGCCGCCTGCTGGGGGAAGCGGGCGGGCTGCTCGTCGTAACCGGTCGCGGGGCCGGTCGCGGGGCCGGGCGCGGGCTGGTCGTCGTACTCCTCGTCGTCCTCGTACACCGGGATGGTGCGCATCGCGCCGTACCAGACCAGCCCGGCCGCGCCCGCGAGCATGAGCACGGCCAGGAACGACGGCAGCAGCCCGCGCGTCCCGGCCACCACCAGCACCCCGGCGAGCGCCACCAGCGCGATCGGGATCAGCAGCTCGGCGGCCTCGCGGTCCTGCTTGCTCGCCAGCAGCGCGGTCACCACCGCGCACGCCACCAGCGAGATCACCGCGACGACGTGGCCGCCGTCGATCAGCAGCAGCGGCAGCGCGTCGTAGGCCTCGCCCGGCTTGGGCAGGCTCTTGTCGAGCGTCTTGGTCAGCGGGTCGGCCAGCAGGATGACGATGGCGACCACGGTGTAGGACAGCGTGAACAGCCAGGCGGCGAACCGGACCTGCACGTAGCGGGCGATCAGTTCGACCATGCCGAGGGCCAGCCACAGCGGCGCGATCAGCGCGGCACCGGTCTCGGCCACCTTGAACAGCAGGTCGTTGAAGCCCAGCAGGAATCCCAGCGCCATCGTCAGCAGCGACAGCGTGATCCCGACCAGGGTCACCGACCAGGCGATCAGGTAGAGCAGCCGGTCTTTGTAGGCGCGCATGATCAGCAACCCGGTGGGCACCAGGGCGCCCAGGGTCGCCAGCAGCGCGATGAGAGCTTCGAGCATCGCGCCCCATGGTGCCCGATGCGAAGCGGTGAAGGGTAACCGCTCCCGGCGAAGTGACCCGAACGTGCCGTACGGAGGCCCGTGCGGAGACCCGTGCGGGGCCGCCCCGGGGCCCGTCCCGCGTCCCGGCGCGCACCGCCGTCCCGCAGGTCCGTGCGGGCTCGCCATTGCCTGCCGAACCCGTCGGTATCTAGAGTGGCTCATCACGTCGGAGGTCGCGTATGCCCCGAGGAGAACTGCATGAGCAGCTTGACCCTCGATGTCCGAGTGACACCGGTTCCCCTGCCCCGTCCCGCCCGGCGCCCCGGCAGCGCCGCGGCCCGCCCGTCGGACGCCATGCGCGACCTGGTGCTGCGGGCCCGCGACGGCGACGCCGAGGCGTTCGGCGCCCTCTACGACGACTACGTCGAGCTGGTCTACCGCTACGTCTACTACCGCGTCGGCGCGCACCCGCTGGCCGAGGACCTGACCAGCGAGACGTTCCTGCGGGCGCTGCGCCGCATCGGCGACTTCCACTGGCAGGGCAAGGACTTCGGGGCCTGGCTGGTCACGATCGCGCGCAACCTGGTCGCCGACCACTTCAAGTCCGGCCGGTACCGGCTGGAGGTGTGCACCGCCGAGCTGCTGGAGCCCGACCGCCCGCAGGAGGGGCCCGAGCGGGCGGTGCTGGACGACCTGACCAACCGGACGCTGCTCGCGGCGGTCCGGCGGCTGGGGTCGGAGCAGCAGGAGTGCGTGGTGCTGCGCTTCCTGCACGGGCTGTCGGTGGCCGAGACCGCGCTGATCATGGAGAAGAAGACCGGCGCGATCAAGGCGCTCCAGTACCGCGCGGTGCGGGCGCTGGCGCGGATGTTGCCCGACGACCTCCGGGTCCACTGACGAACGGTTCCGGGCGCCGGGCCGTCACCTTCCGGCCCGCGCGCTCGTTCTCGTGAACACGACCGCACTCCAGGGGGACGCCATGAGAACGCGGCGGAGCAAGGCCACCGGTGTCCGCGGGCCGCTGGCCGGCCTGCGGATGGACACCGCCGATCCCGATCCCCGCTTCCGGGCCGTGCTGCGCGAGCGGCTGCTGGAGGCGGCGGAGGCGGGGCCGGCGACGGCCGAGTCCCGGACGGCCCCGGCCGCCGAACGGGCTCCGGCCGCCGAACGGGTCCCGGCCCGCCGCGAGGGCCGCCGCAACCGCAGGCGGCGCGTCGGCCCCGACCGGCGCCCTGACTAAGCTCGGCTCATGCGGCTTTTCTGGCAGCGCGGCAAAGAGGAAGATCCGGTGAGCGCGGGCAAGGCGGCCGCCGCCGCGGCGGCGGAGCCCGAACCGCTGCCCGAGCCCGATCCGACCGCCGCCGCGTTCTTCGACGTGGACAACACGATGATGCGCGGCGCGTCCATCTACTACTTCGCGCGCGGTTTGGCCTCACGCAAGCTGTTCACCATGCGCGACCTCGCCATGTTCGCCTGGGGCCAGGCGGCCTTCCGGCTGCGCGGCACCGAGAACGCCGAGCACATCGGCAGCGCCAAGGAGGCCGCCCTCGCCTTCGTGGCCGGGCAGAACGTCTCGGACCTGGTGCGGCTCAGCGAGGAGATCTACGACGAGGTCATGGCCGACCGCATCTGGCACGGCACCCGGCGGCTGGCGCTCCAGCACCTGGACGCCGGGCAGCAGGTGTGGCTGGTCACCGCCACGCCGGTGGAGGTGGCCCGCACCATCGCGCACCGCCTGGGCCTGACCGGCGCGCTCGGCACCGTCGCCGAGACCAGCGCGGGCGTCTACACCGGCCGCCTGGTCGGCAACCTGCTGCACGGCTCGGCGAAGGTGGAGGCGATCCGGGCGCTGGCGCAGCGCGAGGGGCTGGACCTGGCGCGCTGCTCGGCCTACAGCGACTCGGTGAACGACCTGCCGATGCTGACCGCCGTCGGCCACCCGCACGTGGTCAACCCGGACGCGGCGCTGCGCGAGCACGCCCGGCAGAACGGCTGGCCGATCCACGACTTCCGCACCGGCCGCAAGGTGACGATGATCGCGCTGCCGGCCGCGGCCGGGGCGGGCGCGCTGGCCGGGGGCGTGGCGGCGGGCGTGGCGCTGCGGCGGCACTACCGGTCCTGAGCGGTCCGGGGCATACGGCCCGGCCGGGCCGGGCGAGGGATCAGAAGAAGGCGGGTCCGCGCCGCAGCAGGGTGTCGTAGAGCATCTGCTGGACGTTCTCGCGCACGTGGTCGGTCAGGTTGAAGACCGTCATGGGGTCGTCGGCGGCGTCGGGCCCGTAGTCGCCCAGCGGCATCGGCTCGCCGAACTGGATCATCCACTTGGACGGCAGCGGCACCAGGCCCGCCGGGCCGAGCCACGGAAAGGTCGGCGTCACCGGGAAGTAGGGCAGGCCGAGCAGCCGGGCCAGCGGCTTCAGCTCGGCGAGCTTGGGATAGATCTCCTCGGCGCCGACGATCGCGCACGGGATGATCGGCACGTTCGCGCGCAGCGCCGTCTCCACGAACCCGCCCCGGCCGAAGCGCTGGAGCCGGTACCGCTCGGCGAACGGCTTGCCGACGCCCTTGAAGCCCTCGGGGAACACCCCGACCAGCTCGCCCTTGCCCAGCAGGCGCGTGGCGTCGGCGGGCGAGGCCAGGGTGTGCCCGGCCTTGCGCGACAGGTGGCCCAGCATCGGCACCTGGTAGATCAGGTCGGCGCCGAGCAGCCGCAGGTCGCGGTGGAGGTGGTCGTGCACGCCGACCGACAACATGATCCCGTCGATCGGCACGGTGCCGGAGTGGTTGGCCACGATCAGCGCGCCGCCGTCGGCGGGCACGTTCTCCTGGCCGGACAGCTCCACGCGGAACCAGCGCTCGTACAGGGCGCGGGCCAGCGGGAGCAGGACGGTGCGGTTCAGCTCGGGGTCGAAGCCGAACTCGTCGACCTCGTACTCGCCCGCCAGGCGGCGGCGCAGGAACGCCAGCCCGGCGGCGGCCCTGCGTTCCAGGGGATGGCGTTCGGACGGCGGCGGTCCGGGCTCGTCGATCCGCGGCTCGGGCCGGGCGGTGTTGAGCGGGATGACCTGGGCGCCCTGCTCGCCGGCGGGCCGCCGGTCGTCGTGGTGGTGCGCGTTCACCGTCGTGACCTCCCGAAACCGGCCGTCAGCCGCGGCCCAGCGCCGCGCCCAGCCGGTCGATCAGCTCCAGCGGGGCGCTGCGCCCCAGTCCCTGCGCGGACACGAAGTCGGCGAAGGCCGCCTCCGAGCCGTATTTCGGCCGCCAGGCCAGCTCGCCGACCAGCGCGGTGGTGTCGATGACGCGGCCGTAGGTCAGCCAGCGTTGCAGCTCGGGCGAGAACCCCGACAGGCCCGCGAAGCGGCGGCCGAGGTCGCCCAGCGTCGAGATCGACGGCGCCGGGACCGGCACGTAGGGCCGCCCGGCCCGGCGCAGCGCCTGCGACAGCAGCAGCACGCCGTCGCCGGCCACGTTGAAGCAGCCCGGGTGGTCCTCCACCGTCATCCGGCGCAGCACCTCGACGCCGTCGTCCTCGTGCACGAACTGGAGCCGGGGGTCGAACCCCAGCACCGTCGGGACGACGGGCATGCGCAGGTACCGGGTGAGCGGGGAGTCCACTCCCGGGCCGAGGAAGTTGGCGAAGCGCAGCACCGAGACCGTGAGGTCGGAGCGCCGGCGCCGCAGCCCGCGCACGTAGCCCTCCACCTCGACCGCGTCCTTGGCGTACCCGGAGGTGGGCGCCTCGACGGGCTCGTCCCGCTCGGTGAACACCGCCGGGTCCATCGGCGAGGAGCCGTAGACCGCCGCCGACGAGCGCACCACGAGCTTGCGCATGTCCGGCGACCGCTGGCACGCGGCCAGCAGCTGCATGGTGCCGATGACGTTGAATTCCTTCACCTTCGACCGCGGGCCCGACGCGTTCGTCACCAGGTTCAGGTGGACGACCGTGTCGACCTCGGCCGAAGAGATGATCTTCGCGATGCTCGGCGTGCGGATGTCGACCCGCACGAACTCGGTGCGCCCGAGCGGCGTCGTGGGTGGGACCGTGTCCACGCCGATGACCCGTTCGATGCCCGGGTCGGCTTGCAGCGTGCTGGCGACCCGCGCCCCCAGGAAACGGGAGACGCCCGTGACGAGGACGACACGGGCCGCGGCGGAGGGCATGGAGGACACTGTGCGCCCCACCCCTTACGGCTCGGTGGCCTGCGTGTCTACTTCTTGTTGCGGCGCTGGATGCGCGTCTTCTTCAGCAGCTTGCGGTGCTTCTTCTTGGCCATCCGCTTGCGGCGCTTCTTGATGACAGAGCCCACGAGACCTCGCTACGGCATATCGGGTGTCTTACAGGAGAAGGACAGTTCGCCGCCGAGCAAGACTCGGGTGACGTACACGGTCCGATGCCCAAGGGTACCGCTGTGCCGGTGGCGGTCAGGCCGCCGGTCACCTGGACACGCCTGGACTACCCCTGGCGCACCACCCGAAACAGGTGTCGCGGGCGTTCCGGCGCGGCCGGGAGCGGCCGAAAACGGTCTCGCGCTCCTTCGGACGCGCGGGCGCGCGGGCGCGCTCCGGCGCGTCGGGACACGGGCACGGGACCGTTCCCGGCGTCCGGGACACCGGCGGCATCGGCGATGCCTCCGATCCCCGGACACCGGCACCGGCGGCCCTCGGCCGCCGGCCGGTCCTCGCCCTTGTTCCCCGGTTGCCGCCCCGGGCCTCGCGGCCCGGGTCAACGCCCCCTGCACGGCCGGGGCGGGAGCGGGCGGCGGGCGGGGCCCGCCACCGCCTCCGCTATCCGGCTTCGATGAACGCGTCGCGCAGATAGTCGTGTACGGCCTGCTCGGGTACCCGGAACGAGCGTCCCACGCGGATCGCGGGCAGCTCGCCGGAGTGGACGAGGCGGTAGACGGTCATCTTGGACACCCGCATCACCGCCGCCACTTCGGCCACGGTCAGGAACCTGACCTCGCTCAGAGGTCGCTCGCCTGAGCTCATCGGACGCCCTCTTCCACACGTGCCGCGCACCGGCCCTTTGGGTGACTTTGATCACGCACGTGTACTTCCCCCAGCGTAAATCGTGTATCGACAGTCGCAAGAGGGGAGTTCCACTCATTTCCGTACCCTGCCCTGTCCCCGCGGCCACACTGACCTTCCGTACGCAGCGTGGAGATGACGGCACCGAGCGTCGCGCGACGACGGATCGTGCGGCCAGACCACGCGATGACCTGCGACTCAGGGGTCACCGGCGGGCGGACGCCGACCCAGCAGCCCCGGGACGGCCGTCGCGTCACACCCTGTGACGTTCGCGGGCCCGCCGCGGCGGGGTTTCCGGGCGGCCCGGAGTTCAGCCGAGGCCGGCGCGGTCGAGCAGGTAGGCCGTCAAAGGCGCGTAATGGTGCGGCGATACGCCGTCGTCCAGCGGCACCGTCACGGCGATCTTGCCTTCGGCGGCGCCCACGAACAGCGCGGGGTCGTTACAGTCCGCGAAACCGACGGCGTCGATGCCCGCCTGGCCGGCCGCGCCGCACCAGCCGTGGTCGGCGATGGCCAGATCCGGCCAATAGCCGGAATCTTCGGTCACCGAGCCCTCGGCAGGAGTAGCGGACAGCTCGGCGAGCATGGCCCGCATCGGGTGCGGGTCGTGGGTGTGGTGGGTGCGGCCGTCGCCCTCCAGCATCGCCACGCCGCCCTCGGCGTAGACGATGCGGCGCTTCTCGGCGGTGCCGTGGTGGTCGACCTCGTACTCCCAGCCCGCCGCCGGGGTCAGCACGCGGCAGCCGCGTGCGGCCAGGGCGCGCGCGACCGCCTGGTAGAGGGGCGTCAGCGTGGCGGGGTGGCCGGTGGCGAGCACGACGTTCTCGGCGCGGCGCGCGGCGAGGCCGATGCGGTCGCCCATCGCCTCCAGGGCGTCGATGGTCAGCTCGGGATCGATGGTGTCGTCGCCGTACAGGTGCAGGGGGTTCGGGTCGACGCCGCAGCGCTCGACCATGATCTCCAGCACGTCGCGCTCGGTGTAGGAGCGCTTGAACTCCAGGCCGAACTGGTAGTACGGGTTGCCGACGGCCATCCGGCGGAAGTGCAGCAGGTTGTTCTGCCGGGGCGTGGCGACGTCCCCGGAGATCATCGTCCGGACCAGGTGGGCGCGCAGGTCGGCGCGGCTGATGATCCCCATCAGATGTCGGTCATGGGGTCCAGGCCGTGTTCGGGGAACACCGCGCGGCGGGTGGCGAGGACCGCCTGGTCCACCGGATTGGCCGGGTCGTAGCCGCTCTCCCAGGTCTGCACGTGCACCTCGCTCGTTCCGTCGGTCATCCGGCGCGGCGCGATCTCCTCGGTGCGCAGCCGGACCAGGCCGCGCCAGCCGTCGGGGGTGGCGGCCAGCGGGTCGATGGGGCGGCCCGCGGCCTCGGCCAGCAGGTGCGTCCAGGCGCGCGGCACCACCTGCACCAGCTCGTAGCCGCCGCCCCCGGTGGCCAGCCAGCGGCCGCCGGAGACCTCGTGCGCCAGCTCGTGCAGCCGGGCGTAGGCGGTGCGCTGGCCGTCCACGCTGAGGATCAGGTGCGCCAGGGGGTCGAGCGCGTGCGCGTCGGCGCCGTGCTGGGTGACCAGGACCTGGGGCGCGAACGCACGCAGCAGCGGGGGAACGACGGCCTCGAAGGCGCGCAGCCAGGCGGCGTCGCCGGTGCCGGGCGGGAGCGCGACGTTGACGGCGCTGCCCGGGGCGTTCGGGCCGCCGGTCTCGTTGGGGAAGCCGGTGCCGGGGAACAGCGTGCGCGGCGTCTCGTGGAGGCTGATCGTCATGACGCGGGGGTCGTCGTAGAAGGCGGCCTGCACGCCGTCGCCGTGGTGCACGTCGATGTCGACGTAGGCGACGCGCTCGGCGCCGTTCTCCAGCAGCCAGGCGATCGCGATGGCGGGGTCGTTGTAGATGCAGAAGCCGCTGGCGGCCCCGGCGAGGGCGTGGTGCAGGCCGCCGGAGACGTTGGCGGCGTGCTCGGCCTCGCCGGTCCACACGGCCCGCGCGCCCGCGACGGACGCGCCCGCGATCAGCGCGGACGCGTCGTGCATGCCGAGGAAGACGGGGTTGTCGGCGCTGCCGAGGCCGAGGCGCAGTTCGGGGAGGCCGGTGGCGCCCGCGTGCTTGACGGCGGCGATGTAGGGCTCCTCGTGCACGAGGCCGAGCAGCGCGTCGTCGGCGGCGTCGAAGCCGGCGACGGTGACGTTGGCGCGGTCCAGCAGGCCGAACTCGCGGGCGAGCGCGATCGTCAGCTCGACGCGCACCGGGTTCATGGGATGGCCGGGACCGAAGTCGTAGCCGGCGAGCCGCTCGTCCCAGAGCACCCGGAGGCCGCAGTGCCCGCGCGACGGCGGCGACGCGGCGCCGCCGGAATCCCTGCTGCTCATGACCTCACGGTATCGCCCCCGATGGTGGACACGTCCAAGTGACATGGATCACCACAGAGGGCGACGGACCGGACGCCCCGGGTTTCGGTCCGGTCCTCAACCCTGCTTCGGTGCTACAAAGTTGTGACGTGAACAATCCCTGAACGGCGGGCATCTAAGTAACACACCTGAAATACGACAAATGGGGTGTAGGTAGATGGACACGCGCCCGCCCGGCCCGCTCCCGGCAGAGGTCACCCCGCTGCCGACCGCGAGCCCCACCCCCGGCACCGCGACCACCCCCGCCGCGCGCCGCCTCCCCTACGACCGCCGCCCCAGCGCCCGCAGCCGCGCCATCTCCGGCGCGCTCCGCATGGGGCTCCGCCCGTTCATCCACCACGTGCCGACGCGCGGCATCCGCACGGCGCGCTCGACCGTGGACGCCGCCTCCTTGCTGATGCGCCCCTCGCAGCGCGTGCACATCCGGCCGCTGCACGACCCGCGCGTCGAGACGCGCCGCGACGAGCCCGCCGTCACCGGCGAGTGGGTGGTGACGCGCGAGATCGAGCGCACCCCCACCGGCGGCGCGATCCTGTACCTGCACGGCGGCGCGTACGTGGTGTGCTCGCCGCGGACCCACCGCCCGATCACCTCGCGGCTGGCGGTCGACACGGGCCTGCCGGTGCTGGTGCCGCGCTACCGGCTGGCGCCCGAGCACCCGTTCCCGGCGCCGCTGGAGGACGCGGTGGCGGCCTACCGGTGGTTGCTGGACCGGGGCGTGCCCGCGTCCGGCATCGTGATCGCGGGCGACTCGGCGGGCGGCCACCTGGCCGCGTCCCTGACCGGCGAGATCTGCCGCACGGGCCTGCCGAGCCCCGCCGGGACGGTGCTGTTCTCGCCCTGGGTGGACCTGACGTGCGAACTCTCCACGCGGGCGCAGCGCGCCGCCCGCGACCCGTACATCAGCGCGCACGCGGCCCGCAGGGTCGCCCGTCTCGTGGTAGGGCCGGCCGGATTCGACGACCCGCGGCTGGCCCTACTCACCCGCCCGTGGACCGACGCCCCGCCGATCTTCATCCAGGTCGGCGGCGCGGAGGTGCTGCGCCCGGAGGCCGAGGCGCTGGCCGAGGCCCTGGTCGCGGCGGGCAACGAGTGCGAGCTCCAGGTCTGGAAGGGCCAGATGCACGTCTTCCAGATCCTGAACCGGGTGCTGCCGGAGGCGAGCGCGGCGATGCGCGAGACGGCGCGCTTCATCAGGACGGTGACCGGGACGGCGGCGGCCGCGTCCGTCGTGGAGGGCGAGGGGGCCGTCGCCTGACGCGCCTTTGGGCGCGTCACTCCGCCCGCAGCGCCGTGACCGGGTCCAGGCGGCCCGCGCGGCGCGCGGGCACCACGCCGAAGAAGACGCCCACCGCCACCGAGACGCCGAACGCCAGCGCGGGCGACCACCACGTGATCACGGCGGGCACCGGCGACGCCGCCGAGATCGCCAGCGCCGAGCCCGCGCCCAGCACGATGCCCGCCACGCCGCCCAGCGACGTCAGCAGCACCGCCTCCACCAGGAACTGGGCGAGGATGTCCCGCTGTCGCGCGCCCAGCGCCTTGCGCAGGCCGATCTCCCGGGTCCGCTCGCGCACGCTCACCAGCATGATGTTGGAGACGCCGACGCCGCCCACCAGCAGCGAGATCGCCGCGATCGCCGCCAGCACGCCGGTCAGCGCGCCCAGCACCGTCCCGATCGTGCCCAGCAGCTGGGTCTGGGTGATCGCCGAGAAGCGCTCGCCCCGGTACTTGCGCTGCAACGCGTCCACGACCTGCTTCTGGAGGCGCGGGATGGCCTCGCTGTTCGGGGCGCGCACGGCCAGGAAGTCCACGCGCGTCACGCCGAACATGCGCTGCGCCGTCGTCACCGGGACGTGGACCTCGCCGTCGCGCGTCTGGCCGAACGTCTGCCCCACCTCGGCGAAGACCCCGACGACGCGGAAGCGTGTGCCGCCCGCCACGGCGATCTGGCGGCCGACCGGATCGACGTCGCCGAACAGGCGGCGCGCCACGTCCGAGCCCAGGACCACCACCCGCCGCCGCGTCTCGACGTCGGTGCGGCTCAGGTAGCGGCCACGGCGCAGCGGCCGGTCGAAGACGTTGCGCAGGTTCTCGTTCGCGCCGACGATCCCGGCGAACGTCTGCGTCCGGCCCGCCCGCACCGTCTCGCCCGAGTTCAGCGCCACCGCGATCGCGCTCTCGTCGCCGGTGACGCGCCCGAGGTAGGCCACGTCCTCCAGCTGCATCCGGCTGATCGACGGCGCCGAGCCCAGCGACAACTCCCCCGGCGCCACGAAGATGATGTTGGAGCCCAGCCCCTCGATCTCCCGTTCCACCAGGTCGCGGGCGCCGGTCCCGATCGCCACCAGCACCACCACGGCCGCCACGCCGACCACCACGCCGAACATCGTCAGGGCGCTGCGCAGCCGGTTGACGCGCAGCGCGTCCAGCGCCACGCGGAACGACTCCCCGTACCTCACGGGTGCCTCACGGGGACTCGTCGCGCTCGACCAGGCCGTCGCGGACGTGGACGCGGCGGCGGGCGCGCGCGGCGACGTCGGCCTCGTGGGTGACCAGCACGACCGCCACGCCGCGCTCCCGGTTGAGGCGTTCCAGCAGGTCCATCACGCCGTCGCCGGTGCGGGTGTCGAGGTTGCCGGTCGGCTCGTCGGCCAGCACCACGCCGGGGTCGCCGACCAGCGCGCGGGCGATCGCGACGCGCTGCTGCTCGCCGCCGGAGAGCTGGCCGGGGCGGTGCTCCAGGCGGTGTTCCAGGCCGACGGTCGCGAGCGCTTCGGCCGCGCGCCGGCGGCGTTCGGCGCGCGGGACGCCCCGGTAGACCAGCGGCAGCGCCACGTTGTCGCGGGTGCTGGTGCGGGCCAGCAGGTGGAACGACTGGAACACGAAGCCCACCCGCCGGTTGCGCAGCTCGGCCAGTTCGGTGTCCGACAGGCCCGCCACGTCGCGCCCGCCGATGCGCAACACGCCGGTGGTCGGCCGGTCGAGGCAGCCCAGCAGGTGCATCAGCGTGGACTTGCCCGACCCCGACGGGCCAAGGATCGCCGCGTACTCGCCCTCCTCGATCGCCAGCGACACCCCGCGCAGCGCGGTGACCTCGACGCCGCCCATCGTGTAGGTGCGGGTGACGTCCACGGCCTCCAGCGCCGTCATAGTTCCTGGCCCTGCCGGACGCCGTCGGCGCCGCGTACCACGATCCGCTCCCCCTCGGCCAGACCGCCGGTGACCTGCACGACCGCGTCGCCCTGCGCGCCCAGCCGCACCGCCCGGCGCTGCGCCTTCCCGAACGCGACCACCCACACGATCGACTCGCGGCCGCTGCTGACGATCGCGGCCGACGGGACCGTCAGCACGCCGCGCTCCTCGCGCACCCGCAGATCCACGACCGCGCTCATGCCGGGCTTGGGCCACGGCGCGCGGCCGCCGCCGGACAGGGTGCCGCGCTCCAGCG
Organism: Actinomadura hibisca NBRC 15177; assembly: GCF_001552635.1. Taxonomy (GTDB): domain Bacteria; phylum Actinomycetota; class Actinomycetes; order Streptosporangiales; family Streptosporangiaceae; genus Spirillospora; species Spirillospora hibisca. Next base: position 19,648 of record NZ_BCRO01000036.1, read on the forward strand.
CGAGGGTGACCTTGTAGGTGACGCCGCCGCCGCTGGACTGCTGCGGGGTCGCGCCGGTGCCGGTGACGCGGGCGGTGTAGGAGCCGCCCGGCACGGCGTCGAACTCCACGTCGGCCGCCGCGTCGTCGCCGACGCGGAGCACGTCGGTCTCGTCCACGTCCGCCGACAGCGCGAGCTTGGACACGTCGGTGACCGTCACAACGGCGTCGCCGGACGCGACGGGCGCGCCGGGGGCGACCGAGGCGGCGTCCTTGGCCGCGCCGCCGCCGAGGTTCGCCGGGAGTTGCCCGCCCGCCTGCTGGGGCAGCCGGTTCAGGAGTCCGCTCAGGTCGGGGGTGCCGCCGGCGGGGCCGCCGAGGCTGACGACGCCGTCGAACGGCGCCTTGATCGTCAGCGCGCGGACGGTGCGGTCGGCGGCGCGGACGGCCGCCCGCGTCTGCACCCGCTGCGCGGCGGTGAGCGACGCCATCGCCGAGCCGACGCTGCCGAGCCCGGCGTTCAGCCTGGCCACGGCCGCGCGGGCGGCGTCGGCGGCGGCCCGGTACTGGCCTTCGGCCTGGGTGATCCCGGTCAGCACGTGGGCGCGCTGCTTGAGGTCGGGGATCTTCATGGCGACCTTGCGGGCCGCCTGGAAGCCCTGGTCGGCCGATCGGTCGTTCTTGCGCTGGAACGCGGTCAGGTCGAACCCGGCGGGGACGGCCGTCCCGCCGCCGACGCCCCGGTCAGCTTCCTCGGCTTGGGCGAGCTGCTCCCGCGCCGCCGGAGAGTCGATCTTGGCGAGGAGCTGGCCCTCGCGCACCCGGTCGCCGTCGCCCACGTACAGGCGCCCGACCGTGCCCTCGGCCGGGGAGCGCAACGTCGCGGTGGCCCGCGCCGTCACGGTCGCGGGGGCCTCCACGACCTCGGTGACGTCGCCGCGCGCGACCCGCCCGATCTGGAAACGCTCGGGCTCGCCGCCGCTGCACGCGCTGACCACCCCGGCGGCCAGCGCGGCCACCACGGCCAGAGGGACCAAACGCCCGGAAGCCACGAGGGCATCGTAAGAGCGCCCTTACCGCATCCGGCAGGGCACGGCCTCATCAGGCCAGCGCCGTCACACCCGCGCCTCCTCCATCGCACGCGCGGGCGCGCGCGTCACGAGCAGGCCGACCAGCGCGGCCACTGCGGCGACGCCCTCTCCTACAGCACTGATGGTCTTCTCGGCGTACCAGACGGGCTCGTGCATGTTCGGCAGCGGCCCGAGCACGCCGACATCGACGTAGTAGTAGAGCAGCACCGCGCCCAGCGCGCTCGCCGCCGTCAGGAACGCCAGCGCGTAGGTCCAGCGGCGCGGCATCCCCAGCACCAGCACCGCGACACCGGCCGCCAGCGCCGCCTGAACATAGAAGAGCTGGTCGCCGCCGATCGATCCGCCTTCGACGAACTTCATCTCCGGCGCGAACCGCCAGTGCACGACGGCGTCCACGACCAGCCCTGCGGCCACGAGCACACGAAGCAGGATTCCCATACCTGTTGCACGTACGGGAACCGCTTCCGGCTCAACCGCCCGCCAGTTCCCGTCCCCGGTTGCGGGCCGCCTCGATGGCCTCCAGGACCGCCGCCCGCACGCCGTGCTTCTCCAGCTCGCGGATCGCGGCGATCGTCGTGCCGCCCGGCGAGGTCACCGCCTCGCGCAACATGACCGGGTGCTCGCCGGAGTCGCGCAACATCACGGCCGCGCCGACCGCCGACTGCACGACCATCTCCAGCGCCGCCGCGCGCGGCATGCCCAGCAGGATCCCGGCGTCCACCATGGCCTCGACCAGGTAGTAGAAGTAGGCCGGGCCGCTGCCCGACAGCGCGGTGGCGCCGTCCTGGAGCGACTCGGGGATGCGCAGCACCTTGCCGACCGGGCTGAGCAGCTCCTCGGCCAGCTTCAGGTGCTCCTCCCCGGCGTGCGACCCGGCGGAGATCACGCTCATGGCCTCGTCCACCAGGACCGGCGTGTTGGACATGACCCGCACCACCGCGACACCGTCCGGCAGGCGCTCCTCGATGAACGCGCTGGTGATGCCGGCGGCCATGGAGACGACCAGCGTCCCGGCGGGGACCAGCGGGCCGATCTCGGCCAGCAGCGCCCCCATGTCCTGCGGCTTGACCGCCAGGATCAGCGTGCCCGCCGTCGCGGCCGCCTCGGCGTTGCCCGCGACCTCGACGCCGTAGCGCTCGCGCAGCAGCAGGCCGCGCTCCTCGCGGCGGGCGGTGACCATCAGCTCCGACGGGCGGCGGCCGGCCCGCAGCACGCCCGACAGCAGCGCCTCGCCCATCTTGCCGGCACCCAGAATCGCGATCATTTGCACACCTCAAGCCAGGGGACGAACGCCCCCAACCCTAGTGCCGCCCGCGCGCGGGACCTGCGGCGACCGCTTAACCCTTGGAGACCGTCGAGCGCACGAAGAAGCCGAGGTTGGCGGGGCGCTCGGCCAGGCGGCGCATGAAATAGCCGTACCACTGCTCGCCGTAGGCGACGTAGACCCGCACCTGCGCGCCCTGCTCGGCCAGGCGGCGCTGCTCCTGCGGGCGGATGCCGTAGAGCATCTGGTACTCGAAGGTGTCGGGCTCGCGCTCGTTGAGGACGGCCAGCGCCCCGGCGATGTCGACCAGGCGCGGGTCGTGGGTGGCCAGCATCGGGTAGCCCTTGCCGGCCATCAGGACCTTCATGCACCGCACGTAGGAGCGGTCGATGTCGGCCTTGTCGTCGAAGGCCACCGACTCCGGGGCGGCGTAGGCGCCCTTGCACAGGCGGACCCGGGAGCCCTCGAAAGCCAGCTCGGCGCAGTACTCCTCGGCGCGGCGCAGGTAGGACTGGATGACCGCGCCGGTGTCGGGGAAGTCGCCGCGCAGCTCGTGCAGGATGCGCAGGGTCGAGTCGACGGTGCTGTGGTCCTCCATGTCGAGGGTGACGGTGGTCCCGGCCGAGCGGGCGGCGGTGCAGACGCGGCGGGCGTTCTCCAGGGCGACGTCCTCGTCCAGGGCCTGGCCCACCGCCGTCAGCTTCAGCGAGACCTCGGCGCGGGTTCCCAGCCCCAGGTCGGCGAGGCGGCCCAGCAGGTCGGCGTAGTGCTTGACGGTCTGCTCGGCCTGCGCCCGGTCGAGGACGTCCTCGCCCAGCACGTCCAGGGTGACCAGCAGGCCCTCGCCCGCGAGGTCGCCGGTGACGCGCAGCGCGTCGTCGGTGGTCTCCCCGGCGATGAAGCGGCGCACCACCTGGCGGGTCACCGGCGCGGTCTCAACGATCTTGCGGACGCCGCCGCTGCGCGACGCGACCAGCAGCCCCTGACGAAGCACGTGCCCCTCCCCTATCCGGCGGGACGGCTCTGGCCCGCCTGCTCCAGGTTATGCCCGCCTTCCCCACGAAGATCACCCCCGCCGCCCCGCCCCGACATAGGGCCCCACACGGAGAGCCCACACGGAGGCGCAACTCGGAGGGGCCGCACGGAGGCGCAACCCGGAAGGTCATACGGACGGGGGCATACGGATGGGAGCCATATGGACGGGGGCTCAGACGGACAGGCGGGCGATGCGGGCCCGGCCCGCCGCGGCCAGGGCCTCCGCGCGGGTGGGTTCGCGGTCCGGCGGCAGGCCGAGGAACGGGTCCTTGACCGCCCGGGGCCCCTTGCGCCGCACCAGTTCCTGGAGGAGGTCGGCCACCTCCCCGCGCTCCTCCACGATCACGGGGGTGGCCTCGAACCGGCGTCCCCGGATGACGAGCGTCACCGGGCGCCCGTCGCGCAGGCCGCTCATCCACCCCGTCCGGGCTCCGAAGGCCCACACCTCACGCGGTTCCCAGAACTGGAAGCCGACCGGGAAGACGTACTCGCGCCCCGTCCTGGCCCCGGTGTAGGAGACCAGCATGAGCCAGTGACTGAGCAACGGGTGCAGCGGGGATTCCAGGAGGGGCCGCACGACCTGGTTGACACGCCGGAAGAAACCCGCCGAGGGCCGCCATCGGTCAACGTCCACCTGATGCCTCCGCTCCAGCTCCTTCGCCTTCGTTCTCCCGGACGGTGCCCGCCTGGTCGAATCCGCCTCCGGACGGGGGTCAGGACACCTGGCCGATACCGCTGGCCCCGCCGTGCTGCTTGATGTAGTCGGCGATCTCGGCGGTGCGGATCGCCTCGAACAGCCCCTTGGACTTGGCGCGGTCCAGCACGACCACGCTCTGCTTGCCGCGCTGCGCGCTGCCCTTGTGGGGGACGGTCAGGAACCGCACGTCGCCGGCCCGCACGTTGCGCATGCTGAGCGCCAGCGAGCGCAGCTTGCCGCCGGTCACGCCGTCGTCCACGCTGATCGACTTGGTCAGCGCGGTCAGGAAGCGGTTGAGCTTGAACGGGTTGGTGACCGTGCCGCCGTCGGCGGCCTTCTTGGCCAGCGCGCCCAGGAACGCCTGCTGCCGCTTGATCCGGTCGAAGTCGCCGTTGGGCAGGTTGTAGCGCTGGCGGACGAACAGCAGCGCGTCCTCGCCGTTGAGCGTCTGCGGCCCCGCCTGCCAGTGCTTCTTGCGGGCCGGGTCGTAGACGCTCTGCTTGATGTTCACCTCGACGCCGCCCAGCGCGTCGGTCATGTTCTTGAACCCGGCGAAGTCGATGGCCCCGAAGTGGTCCACGCGGATGCCGGTCAGGTTCTCCACCGTCGAGATCAGCAGCTGCGGGCCGCCGTAGGAGAACGCAGCGTTGATCTTCTGGTTGCCGTAGCCGGGCACCTCCACCCACGAGTCGCGGGGGAAGGACATGATGTAGGCCTTGTCCCGCTCGGTGGGCAGGTGCAGCAGCATGATCGTGTCCGAGCGCTGCTGGCCCGGCTTCCACAGGTCGGCGCCGTCGGCCCCGGTCGTGCCGACCTCGGCGCGGGTGTCGGAGCCGACCAGCAGCCAGTTCTCGGTGCCCTCGGCCCCGGCGGCGGGCCGCTGGCCCTTGGGCATGACGCCGGTCTGCCGCTTGATGTTGCCGTTGAGCGACGACTCGCGCTCCCAGGCCAGCGCGACCAGCCCGCCCGTCACCAGCACCACGAAGACCCCGATGGCGATCAGGACGCGGGGCCAGCGCCGCTTGCGGCGCGGCTTGGCGTGCGCGCCCCCGCCCGCCCCGTCCGACGGCGCGTCGGACTCGAAAAGGTCCACAGCGGCGGCGCGCTGCGGCTGCTGAGGCTCCTGCGGGGTCATGGCGAGGGAGATTACCAGCACAAACACGCCCAGATGGGCCCTTTCGCCATCACCACCCACCGTCCACAAGCCACCACAAAACCGCAGGTCGCCGTCCCCCCTCCCCTCAGGCCGCCCTCCCCCTCTTTCCAGGTCGCCGTCATCCCTCTTCTCGGGTCACTGTCCCCCGTTTACCCAGGTCAGCGGTCAGGGGGTGCGGCGGCGCAGGGTCGCGGCGCCCAGTAGCAGGGCCAGCAGGGTGCAGCCCGCGATGATCGCCATGTCGGTCACCAGGGTGCCCGTCACCTGTGGGCGGCGGGCCACCTCCTGCATCGCCTCCACCGCGTAGGTCAGCGGCAACACGGTGGAGACCGCCTCCAGCCAGGACGCCATCTGGTCGCGGGGCATGATCAGGCCGCACAGCAGCACCTGCGGCAGCACGAAGGCGGGCATGAACTGCACCGCCTGGAACTCCGTGCGGGCGAACGCGCTCGCGAACAGGCCCAGCGCCATCCCCAGCAGCGCGTCCAGCACCGCCACCAGCACCAGGGAGGCCACCGACCCCGCCAGGTCCAGGCCCAGCCACGTCAGCGAGATCGCCAGCACCACGCCCACCTGGACCAGGGCCACCAGGCCGAACGCCAGCGCGTAGCCGAGCAGCAGGTCGAGCCGCCCGGCGGGCATGGTCATCAGGCGTTCCAGCGTGCCGCCGGTGCGCTCGCGCAGCGTGCCGACGCTCGCCACCACGAACATCACCACGAACGGGAACAGCCCCAGCAGCAGGGGCCCGAGCGCGTCGAAGCGCTCCGGGCGGTCGAACACGTAGCGCAGCAGGATCATCAGCAGGCTCGGGACGCCGACCAGCATGCCCAGGGTGCGGTGGTCGTGCCGGAGCTGGGACAGGATGCGGCGCGTGGTCGCCAGGGTGATCGCGGGGTTCATGCGGGGCTCCCGGCGGCCTGCTCGATCAGGCGCAGGAAGGCGGCCTCCAGGTCGGGGGCGCCGGTGCGCTCGCGCAGCGCCGCGGGGCCGCCGTCGGCGAGGATCGTGCCCTCGCGCATCAGCAGCAGCCGGTCGGTGCGGCCCGCCTCGTCCATCACGTGGCTGGAGACGACCAGGGTGGTGCCGCGCCCGGCCAGGTCGTGGAACAGGTCCCAGAGCTCCCGCCGCAGCACCGGGTCCAGGCCCACCGTCGGCTCGTCCAGCACCAGCAGCTCGGGCGCGCCGAGCAGCGCGACGGCGAGGTTGGCGCGGCTGAGCTGGCCGCCGGACAGGGTGGAGGCGAGCTGGTCGCGGGCGTCGCCCAGGCCCACCTCGTCGGTGACGCGGTCGGCGTCGGAGCGGGGCGCGCGCAGGACGGCGGCGAAGTAGCGCAGGTTTTCGCGGACGCTCAGGTCGGCGTACACGGCGGGCTTCTGGGTGGCGTAGCCGACGCGGCGGCGCAGCGCGGGCGAGCCGGCGGGCTCGCCCAGCACGATCACCGTGCCGCCGGCGACGATCTGCACGCCGACCAGGGCGCGCAGCAGCGTGGTCTTGCCGCAGCCGCTGGGCCCCAGCAGCCCGACCACCGAGCCGCGCGGCACGTCGAAGGAGAGGTCGTGCAACACCTCGCGGCCGCCGCGCACCACGCGCAGCCCGTGGACGCTCACGGCCGGGCTCTTATTCATCATGTGATGAATTTAAGTCGGGCGTGCGAGGACGTCAAGGGGCGTCGAAGCACCTAAAGGGCTTTTGACCTGGCCGAAAAGGAGGTCAGGCCAGGTAGTGCTGGAGGGCCGGGGCCAGCAGCCCGACCAGCTCGTCCGGCGAGGCCGAGGCGATCGGCTCGACCCGGAGCACGTAGCGCAGGATCGCCACGCCGAGCATCTGCCCCACGGCGGCGTTCACCCGGACCAGCGGGATGTCGTGCAGTTCGGCGGCGCGCGCGAACAGCGCCGCCGACACGAACTGGCGCATCATCGCCGCGGCCTTCTCGTTGGTCATCGCCGACCGCAACATCGCCAGGATCGGCGCGCGGCTCTCGGGGTCGTCCCAGACCGACAGGAAGACCCGCGCCATCGTCTCGCCGAGCTGGTCCCGGGGAGCGGACATGATGCGCGGCAGCAGCTCGCCCGGGTCCACCGGGAAGCGCATGGCCGCGATGAACACGCCTTCCTTGTTGCCGAAGAAGTGGTGCACCAGGGCGGCGTCCACCCCGGCCTCACGCGCGATGGCGCGCATCGACGCCCCGTCGTAGCCCTTCTCGGCGAACAGCTCGCGGGCGGCCGCCAGGATCGCCTCGCGCGTCTCGGACTGGCCGGGCCGCCTACCGGGCGGACGGCCGCGCCGCCGCTTCGGCTCGCCTCCGAAGCCACCCTTGGAGCCGATGTCGAGCGTGCCGCGGCCGGGCGGCGGCTTCTCCCCCGCGGGCGCGCCAGCGTCCGGCCGCCCGTCGCCGTCCCGCCGCCCGCCGTCCTGCCGTACACCGCCGGTGCGCTGCTCCTCGGCGGTGTCGGGCCCCGGCGTCTCGGTCATCGGGCGCCGCGCTGGGAGATCTCGCCGGTGGAGCTGACCTCCCACGTCCGGTCGGCCGCCGCCAGGTGCAGGCGCGCGAAGGCCAGCGCCTCGGCCAGGTCCTCCACCCGCTCCTCGCGGGTGTCGGCCCGGCGCGTGTTGACCTCCAGGACGATGTGACCCTTGAACGCGCTCTCGGCCAGGCTCTCCAGCATCGGGCCGCACGGCTGGTTGCCGCGCCCCGGCACCAGGTGCTCGTCCTTGTTGGTGACGCCGAGGCCGTCGGCCAGGTGGATGTGCCGCAGCCGGTCGCCGAGCTGCCCGGCCATCTCCAGCGCGTCCGAGCCCGAGACCGCCGTGTGCGACAGGTCCAGCGTCACGAAGGGGAAGTCCTGGTCGACGGGGTTCCAGTCGGGCAGGTACATGCCCGCCTCCGCGCCGCGCGCCTTGAGGGGGAACATGTTCTCCACGCAGAACCGCACGTCGGTCTCGTCCTGCATGCGGGACAGGCCCTCGACGAACTCGCGCGCGTACTCGCGCTGCCACCGGAACGGCGGGTGCACGACGACGACCTCGGCCCCCAGCTCCTCGGCGACCTCCTTGGAGCGCACGAGCTTGCCCCACGGGTCGCGCCCCCACACCCGCTGGGTGAGCAGCAGGCAGGGCGCGTGGATCGACCTGATCGGCATCTGGTGGTAGTCCGACAGGCGGCGCAGGACGTTCAGGTCCTGGGAGGAGGCGTCGGTCGAGACCATGACCTCGACGCCGTCGTAGCCGAGCAGCGCGGCGATCTCGAACGCGCTGGGCACCTTCTCCGGGTAGACCGACGCGGTGGACAGCGTGATGGGCGCGTCGGGGACGCGGATCGCGGGTGGAACGGCGCCGTTGTGCTGCGGGGTCAAGGCTCCCTGCCAGATGGTCGCTCGGCTGTGTTCGGCAAAAGCCTATGCGCCCGGGGCGGTGAAGAGACCACCGCCATCGGGTGATCCTCATTTCTTGACACGCCCCGGGAACGCGCGCTGGCTACGCTCTGTCCCCGTGGCCGAGATCGCTCCGGGGGCCGTGCCGAGCCCCAACATCTGGAACTCCCCGCAGGTCTACGAGATCGAGAACCGTGCCGTCGACCCCGACGGCGCGCTGGAGTCGGCGATGCGGAGGCTACGGCCGTGGTCCGGCGCGACGGTGCTCGACCTGGGCTGCGGCACCGGTTTCCACCTGCCGATGTTCGCGCGCGAGGCCGCGCGCGTGGTCGGCGTGGAGCCGCACGCGGGTCTGGCGGCAGCGGCACGGCGTCGGGTGCACGACCTGGCAAATGTGACGGTGCGTGTAGGAGCCGCGCAGGCGCTGCCGCTTCCGGACAGTTCGGTGGACGTCGTGCACGTGCGGTGGGCCTACTTCTTCGGGCCGGGCTGCGAACCGGGCCTGGCGGAACTGGACCGGGTGATACGGCGTGGCGGCGCGGCGTTCGTCATCGACAACGACGCGACGCGCTCGACGTTCGGCGGCTGGTTCCGGCAGGGGCTGCCCTCCTACGACCCGGCCGCGGTGGAGCGGTTCTGGACGCGGCGCGGCTTCCAGCGCGAGCCGCTGATGATCAAGTGGGCGTTCCGGAGCCGGGAGGACCTGGCGGCGGTGTTGCGCATCGAGTTCCCCGAGGAACTGGCGGCGCGGTTCCTGGGCGAGCACGCGGGCCTGGAGGTGGACTACGCGGTCAACCTCTGGTGGCGGCATTACTGACTAGTCGGTCACATCCCCTTTCCCGGGGTGGCCGCTACTGGACCGGATATACAACAATTGTCCGATCCACAGCGCATCCCGCCACGATTGGGGAGGTCGGACCATGGGCCGTGCCGTCAAGACCAGCCGCAACATCCTTGCCGCCACCGCGCTCGGCGCCGGTGCCGCCGGAGCCGGGCTGCTCGCGCAGCGCCGCGCGCTCCGCAGGCTGCACCTGCGCCCCGACCCGTACGCGGGCGAGCCGTTCGGCGCGCTGCGCGGCCGCCCGGTGGCCGTCCGCGCCGACGACGGCACCCGCCTGTACGCCGAGATCGACGGCGAGGACCGCACCGACATCGCCGTGGTGTTCTCGCACGGCTGGACCCTCACCCAGGACTCCTGGCACTTCCAGCGCAAGGCCCTGCGCGGCCTCGGCCGCCTGGTGTTCTGGGACCAGCGCGGGCACGGCCGCTCCGACGGCGGCGCGCGCGACGACTACGGCCTGCCGCGCCTGGCGCACGACCTGAAGGCCGTCATCGACGCCACCGTCCCCGAGGACACCCCGGTGGTGCTGGTCGGGCACTCCATGGGCGGCATGACGATCATGCGGTTCGCCGACGAGTACGCCGACCTGATCGGCCGCAAGGTGATCGCGGTGGGCCTGCTGTGCACCTCCTCGGGCGCGCTCGGCGAGGTCACCCTGGGCCTGCCGGCGGCGGTCGCGCGGATCACCCAGCGGGTGCTGCCGCGCTCGTTGCGCGCGGTCGGCGCGGGCTCGGCGGTGATCGAGAAGGTGCGTCATCTGGGCCGCACCGGCTCGATGCTGGTGGAGGACCTGATCGCGTTCGGCCCGGACGCGAGCCCGGCGGCGGTCGCCTTCGCCGAGCAGATGATGGCCGAGACGCGGATGGAGGCGCTGATCGACTTCTTCCATTCCATGATCACCCATGACGTGATCAGCGACTGCGGCGCGCTGGCCGGGGCCGACACGCTGGTGATCGGCGCCGAGAACGACAGGCTCACCCCGGTCGAGCACAGCCTGAAGATCGCCGACTGCGTGCCGTCGGGGCGCCTGGAGGTCGTCCCGGTGGCCGGGCACATGGCGATGCTGGAGCGTCCCGGCGTGGTGTCCGACCACCTCGGCGACCTCGTCGAGCGCGCCCGCAAGTCCCTCGAACAGGGCTGACGCGGCAGGGCCGACCCGGGCCGGGCGGCGGCCCGTCGGGCGCGAAGTGTCCGACGGGCCCTCTACCCTTCGGGCCATGGCGAAGGCGAAGACGGCGAAGGCCGCGTACCGCTGCTCGGAGTGCGGCTGGCAGACCTCCAAGTGGGTGGGCCGCTGCGGCGAGTGCCAGACCTGGGGCACCATCATCGACGGCACCAGCGCCACCCCCGCCCGCGTCGTGTCGGCCGGGCCGGTGTCGGCCCCGGCGCGGCCGATCGGCAAGGTGGACGTGCGGTCGGCGCGGAGCCGTCCCACCGGCCTGGACGAGCTGGACCGCGTGCTCGGCGGCGGCTACGTGCCCGGCGCGGTGCTGCTGCTGGCCGGCGAGCCCGGCATCGGCAAGTCCACGCTGCTGCTGGAGGTCGCGGCCCTGGCCTCCCGGCCCGCCGACGACGAGCCCGGCGTGCGGCGGCCGGTGTTGTACGTCACCGGCGAGGAGTCGGCCGAGCAGGTGCGGCTGCGCGCCGACCGCATCGGCGCGATCACCGACGACCTGTACCTGGCCGCCGAGACCGAGCTGTCGGCGGTGCTCGGGCACGTGGACGCCGTGGAGCCCCGGCTGATGGTGGTCGACTCCATCCAGACCATCGGCACCTCCGAGGTGGACGGCGCGCCCGGCGGCGTCACCCAGATCCGCGAGGTCGCCGCCAACCTGATCCGCGTCGCCAAGGAGCGCGGCATCACCGTGGTGCTGGTCGGCCACGTCACCAAGGAGGGCGCGATCGCCGGGCCGCGCCTGCTGGAGCACCTGGTGGACGTCGTCCTGTACTTCGAGGGCGACCGGCACAGCCGGCTGCGCATGATCCGCGCGGTGAAGAACCGTTACGGCCCCACCGACGAGCTGGGCTGCTTCGACCTGTCGGAGGTCGGCATCGTCGGGGTGTCCGACCCCAGCGGCCTGTTTTTGACCCGCCGCGACGAGCCGGTCCCCGGCACCTGCGTGACCGTGACGCTGGAGGGGCGGCGGCCGCTGGTGGCCGAGGTGCAGGCGCTGGTCGCCAAGTCGCACCTGCCCTCGCCGCGCCGCGCCTCCTCGGGCCTGGAGACCTCGCGCTTCGCGATGGTGCTGGCGGTCCTGGCGCAGCGCTGCAAGATCTCCATGCACGAGCAGGACGTGTACGTGTCCACCGTCGGCGGCGTGCGGCTCGCCGAGACCTCGGTGGACCTCGCGCTCGCGCTGGCGGTGGCCGGGTCCACCGTCGAGCAGTCGTTGTCCAACAGCCTGATCGCGGTCGGCGAGGTCGGGCTGGCCGGGGAGGTGCGGGTCGTGCCGGGCGTGCAGCGGCGGCTGGCCGAGGCCACCCGGCTCGGCTTCAAGTACGCGGTGGTGCCGCGCGGCTCGCTGGAGCTGGGCAGCGGCTCGCCGCTCAAACGCGCCGATCCGCAGCTCATGAGCTACGAAGGCATGAAAGTGATGGAGGTGGACAGTCTCACCCAAGCGCTCCAGGTGGCCTTCACCGCGCCGTGACGGCGGTCCCGCCAGAGTATTACGCCACCGGCGTCACGCTTGCGACCAGGGGAGGAACCCATCGGCGGGGCGCGTCGGTAAACTGACGCCGTCCAGCGACCTCCGGGGGCCAGGTGCCAACACACGACAAGGGTCATGACGAACGACGCCGGGCCACGCTCGCCGCGGTGGCACCGGGCACCCAGATCCGCGACGGTCTGGAGCGCATCCTGCGGGGCCACACCGGCGCGCTGATCGTGCTCGGCTACGACGGGCTCGTCGAGGAACTGTGCTCGGGCGGCTTCGAGCTCGACGTCGAGTTCTCGGCGACGCGGCTGCGCGAGCTGGCGAAGATGGACGGCGCGATCGTCCTCGACAGCACCCACAACCGCATCGTGCGCGCCGCCGTGCACCTGGTGCCCGACTCCACCATCCCCACCGAGGAGTCCGGCACCCGGCACCGCACGGCCGAGCGCGTGGCCCGCCAGACGCCGCACCCGGTGATCTCGGTGAGCCAGTCGATGCACATCATCGCCCTCTACCTGGACGGCATCCGCTACGTCCTGGAGGACTCGGCGGCCATCCTGTCCAAGGCCAACCAGGCCCTGGCGACCCTCGAACGCTACAAGCTGCGGCTGGACGAGGTCTCGGGCACCCTGTCGGCCCTGGAGATCGAGGACCTGGTCACCGTCCGCGACGTGGCGGCGGTGGTGCAGCGCCTGGAGATGGTGCGCCGCATCGCCGACGAGATCGAGGGCTACGTCGTCGAGCTCGGCACCGACGGCCGCCTGCTGTCGCTCCAGCTCGACGAGCTGGTGTCGGGCGTCGACGTCGACCGCGAGCTGATCGTGCGCGACTACCCGTCGGCCGACCCGCGCACCGGCGTCGTGGAGAACGTGCTGGCGGCGCTGGACGTGCTGTCGGCCAACGAGCTGCTCGACCTGTCCACGGTCGCCGAGGTGATGGGCTTCGCCGGCCCCGACGCCCTCGACCTGCCGGTCAGCCCCAAGGGCTACCGGCTGCTGGCGAAGGTGCCGCGCCTGCCCAGCCTGGTGGTGGAGCGGCTGGTCGAGCACTTCGGCGGGCTGCAGAAGTTGCTGGCCGCCAGCATCGACGACCTCCAGGCGGTCGGCGGCGTGGGCGAGTCGCGGGCCCGCAGCGTGCGCGAGGGCCTGTCCCGGCTGGCCGAGTCGTCCATCCTGGAGCGCTACGTGTAGCGGGGTCAGCGCAGCGCGAAGACCTGCTTCTTGACCTTGAACTTGGCGGACTTCACGGTCGCCACGTAGGTGCCCGGCCGCGCCTTCTCGCGCTCGCCGCGGCAGTTCTCACCGCTGCGCAGCCGGTCCCAGGTGACGGTGCCGACGTAGGGGATGCCGCGCCGCAACATCTGGATCGACGCGCCGTTGCCCCGCGCGCACCGCGCCGACGACCACACCCGGTCGCTGCCCGAGGTGATCCGCACGTCCAGGGCGTTGGCGCCCACGTCCAGCGTGCAGGCCCGGGTTCCGGTGTTGACGACGGTGATCTGCATCTGCGGGCTCTCGCCCTTGGCGTAGACGTCGCGGGTGATCGCGGCGTTGACCACCACGTCCCGGCTCTCGCAGGCGTCGCCGTCCTTCTTGACCGGCGCGGGCGTGGCGGTGACCTGCGCGGTGACCGTCACCGTCGGCATCGCCGTGGGAAGCGCCGCCGCGGCCGACGAGCCGGCCGTCCCGACGGCGGACGCGTTCCGCACCGGCTGCTTGTCGTCCCCGCCACCGGCGGTGCACGCCCAGGCCATCAGGCCGACCACGCCGAGCAGCCCGCCCAGCGCCACGGCCCGCCGCCGCCAGTACTGGTCGAACCCCAGGCCGTCGTGGTCACTTTCGGTGTCCGCTGCCATACGTTCAGTATGCAATCGCCGACCGCGGCGGCCATGGCGACCCGCCGTGCCACAATGGCCAGTCGTCATGAAGACCAGCACCCCGGCCGCTCCCCCGCGGCACACCCCCGCCTCGATCACCGGGCCGATCCTCGCCTGGTACGACCGGCACGCCCGCGACCTGCCCTGGCGCGCGCCCGACGCGACGCCGTGGGGCGTGCTCGTCAGCGAGATCATGCTCCAGCAGACCCCTGTCGTCCGCGTCCTGCCGATCTGGGACGTCTGGATGGCCCGCTGGCCGACCCCCGCCGCCCTGGCCGCCGAACCGTCCGGGGAGGCCGTGCGCGCGTGGGGCCGCCTGGGCTACCCTCGCCGCGCCCTACGCCTGCACGCCGCCGCCCAGGCGATCGTGGAACGGCACAACGGCAAGGTCCCCGACGACCACGCGGCCCTGCTGGACCTGCCGGGCATCGGCGCCTACACGGCAGCAGCCGTCGCGAGCTTCGCCTACCAGCAACGTCACGCAGTGCTGGACACGAACGTCCGCCGCGTCCTGGCCCGCCTGATCAACGGCGTGGAGTACCCGCCCAAAACCCAGACCCGAGCAGAAACCACAACAGCCGAGTTCCTGCTCCCCTCGGACCCGCCCACCGCAGCGCGCTGGTCGGTAGCGGTGATGGAGCTGGGCGCACTGGTCTGCACAGCCCGCTCCCCACGCTGCGTGGACTGCCCGGTCCTCGACAAATGCGAATGGCAACTGGCAGGCCGCCCGCCCTACGACGGCCCACCGCGCAAGGGCCAGACCTACACCGGCACGGACCGCCAGTGCCGAGGCCGCCTCCTGGCCGTCCTGCGCAACACCGAGGGCCCGGTGGAGAAACCGGCCCTAGACATCGTGTGGTCGGACGCGCCCCAACGCGAACGCGCCCTGGACGGCCTGATAGCCGACGGCCTGGTAGACCCCCTGGACGACGGCCGCTACGCCCTCCCCACCTGACCGAAACCAGCGAGGTCAGGTCGGGCGGTCGGGGGCTCTTTGGATCCATACGTGCAGGAGCAGCATCAGCTCCAGGCGGATTTCCGGGTCTTCTATGTCGAAGTCGAAGATCTCGTGGAGTTGGCCCAGGCGGTAGCGCACCGTCTGGGGGTGCACGCACAGGGCCGTTGCCGCGCCCGTCGCGTTGAAGCCGTTCTTCAGGCACTCCAGCAGCGTCACCGCCAAGCGGTAGCCGTGCTTCGAGCGTGTCCGCGTCAGGGGGGACAGGCGGCGGGCTGCGATGCTCTCCAGCAGTGCGCCGCCCTCTTGCAGCAGCAGGCTCGGCAGGTGTTGCTCCGCGCGGATCAGATGGCCTCCGCCACGGCCGCCGGAGGTCGTCACGACCCCGTTGACGATCAGGTCCAGGGCCCGGCGCGCCCATTGCAGCGACGTGCCCGCCTGGCCCGGGGGGACCGAGGGACCCACCGCGCCGGTCCAGCCCGCGAGGGTGCCGGCCAGGCGGTCGGCCTGCCCCGGCCCGTCAGGGTCGGGGACGACCAGGCAGGGACGGCCGTGGCTCAGTCCCGTCAGCAGGTCCGGGGGCAGGCCCGCCGGGCCCTCGCCGCCGTTGCCGGGGCGCGGTTGCAGCACGATCACCGCCAGCCGCCGGGGCAACGACCAGCCCGCCAGCGCGGCCTGCTCGGCGATCACCTCGGCGGGCGCGGGCGGCTCCGACAGCAGCAGGCTCAGCAGGCGGCCGCGCCGCTGCTCGCGCTCCCCGGCCGCCTTCTCCCGCGCCCGGGAGTAGCCGTGCGCGGCGGCCGACGACAGCTCGTCCAGGTAGGCGAAGTTCGCCTCGGCCAGCAGCGAGACCAGCGAGCGCGGGCGGCCGAGCCGGTCGGCCTCGACCGACAGGTGCCGCCAGGCGATCCGGGAGCCGATGCGCATCGCGTTCTGGAGGTGCTCCAGGCTGCGGCCCTCGACGGCCTCGCCGTAGCCGACGTCGAAGTAGACCTGGTGGATCTCCTTCCACGAGGTGTCCGGGTCGCCGATCATCCGCACGAAGTGCTCCATCGCGTACCCCACGGCCGCCTCCACGACCCGCAGGTACATGGGGTCGCCGGGGCGGGAGTACTCGGGGACGTGGAACAGCACGCCCTCGACCATGGCCCGCTGGACGGCGGGCAGCTGCGGCCGCATCCACTCCGCTTCGGCGGCCGGGACCTCGCGCCAGGGCTGGTCGCTCAGCCCGCTCGGCGCGGTCCCTCCCGCCGGATTCTCATATGTCACGGACATCGCAACCGCCTCCGTCCAGACGCCGACAAGGGCTCCGGTATTAGAAGGTAGGTACTCAAGGCGTGGAGCGACACTCAGTGCGCACACGCCGCGCCAAGGACGCGTTGTCACTTTCCTGACAACGCGCCCCCGGCGCTCCGTTCCGTCAGGAACCCCCTCCCACCGGGGGTTCCTCGCCGGTCCAGCCCTCGCTGACGACGTATCCGCAGGGGAAGACCCACCGGCCGGAACGCCGTTGTCACCGGTTTTCTTCACGATCATTTGGTCGCCGGGAATGTCGTAGGTCTTGGAGCCGAGAACGCGTTGGTATTCCATATCCATGGCGGTGCCAGGCCGATTCCCGCGCGTCCTTGACCGTCGGCGACGTGCGGGCCGAGCCGCTTCCATGATTTTTCCGTCCGGGCGATGAGTTCGGCCGGAACCCCTGGTCGGTACGGACGAGCCACACGACTAGGGAGCGGCCCATGTCCCCGTCCGACGACCCCATCGCCCTGCTGACCCGAGCGCTCGACCAGACCGGCGCGGTCATCGCGCGGGTGCGCCGCGAGCAGGCCGGCGAGCCCACGCCGTGCCTGTCGTGGGACGTGCGGACGCTGGTCGGCCACGTCGTCGACGAGGTGGCGCGGTTCGCCGCCGTCACCGGCGGCGGCGAGGAGCGGCACCCGCCGAGCACCGGCCCGGACGGCGAAGACTGGATCGACGCCTACATCGACGCCGCCGAGTCGCTGCTGAAGTCCTGGCAGCGGCCGGGCGCGTTCGACGGCACGGTCCGGCTGGCGTCCGGCGAGGTCCCGGCGGCCTGGACGTTCGGCCGCCAGGTCACCGAGCTGGTGCTGCACGCCTGGGACATCGCCAAGGCCACCGGCCAGCCCACCGACCTCGACCCCGAGCTCGGCCGCTACGCCCTGGCGTGGGGCCGCGAGAACCTCACCCCCGAGCACCGCGCCGACGAGACGACCGGCGAGCACATCGGCCCCGAGGTGCCCGCCCCCGAGGACGCGTCGTTGTACGAGCAGATAGCGGCGTTCGGCGGGCGCGACGCCCGGTAGCGGCACGCGCCCCGGCGGCCGGCCCGTTTAATGCGTGGCAAGATCGCAGCGGTACGCCCTACGGTGTGCCGGTGCGCGATCTGACTGCTTTGCCCAAGGCCCATCTGCACGTCCACCTGGAGAGCGCCGTGCGGTGGGCCACGTTGCAGGAAATCGGGGCGGCCAACGGCGTCGTGGTGCCTGAGCCCGACGGCCCGCTCGGCGGCTTCGCCGCGTTCTTCGAGCAGAACAACCTGGTGCGCGACTGCCTGCGCACCCCCGACGACTTCCGCCGCGTGGCCTACGAGTTCTGCGCCGACGAGGCCGCGCAGGGCACCCGCTACGCGGAGGTGTCCTTCACCGCCGCCGCCCACGGCGAGCGCCTCGGCGACCTCGACATGCCCCTGGCGGCCGTCCTGGACGGGCTGCGCGCGGGCCGCGCCGACTTCGGCGTGGAGTGCCGCCTGATCCTCGACCACTCGCGCCGCCGCTCCGTCGAGCGCGCCTGGAGCACCCTCGACCTGGCCCGCCGCCACGACGAGGTGGTCGCGGTCGGCCTGGCCGGGGACGAGGCGTACCCGGGCGACCCGTTCACCGAGGTCTTCGCCGCCGCCCGGGAGGCGGGCCTGCACGTGGTGCACCACGCCGGGGAGGCCGAGGGGCCCGCCAGCATCCGCCAGGCCCTCGGCGACGGCCGCACCGAGCGCCTCGGGCACGGCATCCGGGTGCTGGACGACCCGGACCTGGTCGCCGAGGTGCGGGAGCGGGGCGTGCCGCTGGAAGTGTGCCCCTCGTCCAACGTCATGCTCGGCTTCGCGCCCTCGCTGGCCGGGCACCCCCTGCCCCGGCTGCGCGACGCGGGCCTGCTGGTCACCGTCAGCACCGACATCCCCGCCATGACCGGGGTGCCGCTGGCTGGGGAGTACGCGCTGGTCCGCGACGCCTTCGGCTACGACGACGCCGTCCTCGCCGAGCTGGCCCGCAACGGCGTGACGGCCTCGTTCGCCCCCGAGCCCCTCAAGGACCGCCTGCACGCCGAGATCGACGCCTGGCTCCACTAGAGCGCGCGGGCGGCTTCCGGCGCGCAGGCGGCCCGCTGAAGGCGTTCGCACGGTCACCCCGGCAGCACGGCGACCAGGGGGCCGGTGCGGATCTCCCGCAGGAACGGGTCGGCGTCGGCGTCCAGCTCGGCCTGGGACCGCACCACCGGGTGCACCGGCAGCCCCAGCCGCGCGGCCGTCTCCTGCGCCGCGTCGAACGCCTCCTCCGGAGCCACCGTCCCGATCACCAGCAGTTCGACGTCGCCGGGCGGATCACCGGGCGTGCCCTCGTAGCGCTCGGCCCAAGCCCCGAACAGGTGCACCTGCCGGACGCCCGGCAGCGCGCCGAACTCCTCGGCGGCCACGGCCGCCGGGCCGAACGTCAGCATCACCAGGCGGGCGAGCGGCTCGTGCAGCGGGCTGGCGGTGTCGCGGGCGGCCAGGCGGCCCGCGGCGGTGCGGCGCAGGGTCAGCAGCCCGGCGCGGGCGAGGCGCTCGACCTCGCCGACGACCGAGCCGAGGTCGGAGCGGAGCATGACGGCGAGGTCCAGCATGGTGTGCTCGCGCTCGGGACCGAGCAGCAGGCGGGCGAGCAGCTCGCCCTGGAGGCGGGAGCGGAAGATCGGCAGTTGCGGGGGCGCGCTCGCCCGCAGGTCGCGCAGGAACAGTTGGGCGAGGTGGGCGTCGACGGGACGGCGCGACGGCCGCCCGTTTCGCCGGAAATCCGCAGCCGAGCCCAGCAGATTCGATCGCATGTTCGAAAGGCTACGGGCCGGGTCCGACAAAATCGCTCAGCCGCCGGAAACGGGCCCGCGCCCGTCACATTTGTCAGCGTTTGAGGTAATGCGCCATACCGGTCGCCAGCGAGACGGCCGCGCGCTGCCGCCATGCGGCGCTGCGCATTCTCGCGGCGTCGGTGGCATTGCGCATGTTGCCGCACTCGATGAACACCTTCGGGACCTTCGACATGTTCAGCCCGCCGAGGTCGGTGCGCACGTCCAGACCGTCACGGCCGATGTAGTTCGCGTACGGCTGCCCGGTGCCCTTCCGGAAGGCGTAGCGGATGTCGTAGCCGAGCCACTTGGACGGCGTGACGATCGGCCCCGTGTAGCCCTTCACGTAGCCCGGCAGGATCACGTGGAACCCGCGCCGCTTGCCGGGCGCGCCGTCGGCGTGGATGGAGATCGCCGCGTGGGCGCGCACCTTGTTGGCGAGGGCGGCGCGCTGGTTCACGCACGGCCCGACGCCGGTGTCGTTCGGCCTGGTCAGGTGCACGGTCGCGCCCTGGGCGCGCAGCAGGCGGGCCATCCGGGTCGCCACGTCGAAGGTGTAGGCGTGCTCGGCGTACCCGGAGTCGGTGGCGGTCCCGGTGGTGTCGCACGCCTTCTTGAACGGCCCGGCGGGCACCTTCCGGTTGATGACCTTCGGGTGCTTGTAGTTGCGGCCGTTGTGCCCGGGGTCGATGACGATGACCTTGCCCGCCAGCGGCCGCGCGGTCGCCGCGGCGACCGCCTGCGCCTGCGGGCGGGACGGCCCGCCCTCCACCGGCAGCACCACCGCCGCCGCCACCGCGGACGCCGCGACCGCTCCGACACTCACCGCACGCCAGGCCACCATGGCACCGCACGCTACACGCGCTGATCATCCATGGGGGCCGATCGCCCGTTTCCGGCCATCGGCCCGGAAAACGCGGAAGGCCCGCACCGGAGATCCGGTGCGGGCCTTCGCAGTGCCGTGGGCGGCGGCGGTCAGTCCTCGTCGTTCCGACCCTCGCCCGCCATGGCGGGCGCCACGGGTCAGTCCTTGTTGAAGTTGACCGCGCCCTCGATCGGCGGCGGGCTGTCGGGGACGGTGGACGGCTTCGGCACACCCTTGAAGGTGAACTTGGCCGTCTCGCCGGAGCCCTCGACGCCGACGATCACGATCTGACCCGCCTTGAGGTCGTTGTACAGGATCTTCTCGGACAGGTTGTCCTCGATCTCCCGCTGGATCGTGCGGCGCAGCGGGCGGGCGCCCAGCACCGGGTCGTAGCCGCGCTCGGCCAGCAGGTCCTTGGCCTCCTGCTTGAGCTCCAGGCCCATGTCGCGGTCCTTCAGCCGCTCGTCCACCTTGGCGATCATCAGATCCACGATCTGGATGATCTCCTTGGGGGTGAGCTGGTGGAACACGACGGTGTCGTCGACGCGGTTCAGGAACTCGGGGCGGAAGTGCTGCTTGAGCTCCTCGCCGACCTTGGCCTTCATCCGGTCGTAGGAGCCCTGCTCGTCGTTCTGCCGGGCGAAGCCCATCGACTGGCCCTTGGAGATGTCCCGGGTGCCGAGGTTGGTGGTCATGATGATGACGGTGTTCTTGAAGTCCACGACCCGGCCCTGGGCGTCGGTCAGGCGACCGTCCTCCAGGATCTGCAGCAGCGAGTTGAAGATGTCGGGGTGGGCCTTCTCGATCTCGTCGAACAGCACGACCGAGAACGGCTTGCGGCGCACCTTCTCGGTGAGCTGGCCGCCCTCCTCGTACCCGACGTAGCCGGGCGGGGAGCCGAACAGCCGCGAGACGGTGTGCTTCTCCATGAACTCGGACATGTCGAGCTGGATCAGCGCGTCCTCGTCGCCGAACAGGAACTCGGCCAGCGTCTTGGACAGCTCGGTCTTACCGACGCCGGACGGGCCCGCGAAGATGAACGAGCCGCCGGGGCGCTTGGGGTCCTTCAGGCCCGCACGCGTGCGCCGGATCGACTGGGACAGCGCCCGGATGGCGTCCTCCTGGCCGATGACGCGCTTGTGCAGCTCGTCCTCCATGCGCAGCAGCCGGGTCTGCTCCTCCTCGGTCAGCTTGAAGACCGGAATGCCGGTGGCGGTGGCCAGGACCTCGGCGATGAGCTCCTCGGTGACCTCCGCGACGACGTCCATGTCGCCGGCCTTCCACTCCTTCTCCCGCTGCGCCTTGGCGGTGAGGAGCTGCTTCTCGGAGTCGCGCAGCGCGGCGGCCTTCTCGAAGTCCTGCGCGTCGATCGCGGACTCCTTCTCGCGCCGCACGTCGGCGATCTTCTCGTCGTACTCGCGCAGGTCCGGCGGCGCGGTCATCCGGCGGATGCGCATCCGCGACCCGGCCTCGTCGATGAGGTCGATCGCCTTGTCGGGCAGGAAGCGGTCGCTGATGTAGCGGTCGGCGAGCTGCGCGGCGGCCACCAGCGCGCCGTCGGTGATCGACACGCGGTGGTGCGCCTCGTACCGGTCGCGCAGGCCCTTGAGGATCTCGATGGTGTGCGACAACGACGGCTCGGCGACCTGGATGGGCTGGAAGCGGCGCTCCAGCGCGGCGTCCTTCTCCAGGTACTTGCGGTACTCGTCGAGGGTGGTCGCGCCGATGGTCTGCAGCTCGCCGCGGGCCAGCATCGGCTTGAGGATGCTGGCGGCGTCGATCGCGCCCTCGGCGGCGCCCGCCCCGACCAGGGTGTGCAGCTCGTCGATGAACAGGATGATGTCGCCGCGGGTGCGGATCTCCTTCAGGACCTTCTTCAGCCGCTCCTCGAAGTCACCGCGGTAGCGGGAGCCGGCGACCAGCGCGCCGAGGTCGAGGGTGTAGAGCTGCTTGTCCTTCAGGGTCTCGGGCACCTCGCCCTTGACGATCTTCTGGGCCAGGCCCTCGACGACGGCGGTCTTGCCGACGCCGGGCTCGCCGATCAGCACCGGGTTGTTCTTGGTGCGGCGGGACAACACCTGCATGACCCGCTCGATCTCCTTGTCCCGGCCGATGACCGGGTCGAGCTTGCCCTCGCGGGCGGCCTGGGTGAGGTTGCGGCCGAACTGGTCCAGCACCAGGGAGGTGGAGGGCGTGGCCTCCGAGGGACCGCCGGAGGCGGCCGGCTCCTTGCCCTGGTAGCCGTGCAGCAACTGGATCACCTGCTGGCGGACCCGGTTCAGGTCGGCGCCCAGCTTCACCAGGACCTGGGCGGCGACGCCCTCGCCCTCGCGGATCAATCCCAGCAGGATGTGCTCGGTGCCGATGTAGTTGTGGCCGAGCTGCAGGGCCTCCCGCAGCGACAGCTCCAGCACCTTCTTGGCCCGGGGAGTGAACGGGATGTGCCCCGACGGCGCCTGCTGGCCCTGGCCGATGATCTCCTCGACCTGCTGCCGCACCGCCTCAAGGCTGATCCCCAGGCTCTCCAATGCCTTGGCAGCGACACCCTCACCCTCGTGGATCAGACCCAGGAGGATGTGCTCGGTGCCGATGTAGTTGTGGTTGAGCATCCTGGCCTCTTCCTGAGCCAGAACGACAACCCGCCGCGCGCGGTCGGTGAACCTTTCGAACATCTCGTCGCTCCTCACAGAGCGGTTGGGCAGGGCCCGGAACGTCCGGACCTGTCCATCCGCAGGTGCTGGCACCCATCAAACTAGCCGCCTGCCCCGAGGAGGCCACCCGGTGCACTCCCACCAGAAGACGTTCCCCAGCTAAGCGCTGTTCAGTCTCATCCAACTACCGCATCGGTGCGTCATGTTCCCGCTACGCCGCAAGCGAACGGGGCTTTTCGCAGGTGACGCGGAAACGATGGGGCGCGGCCGCCGAATGGGACCTGTCTACCTCGCCCCGGCGGCGCCAACCCACCAATCGCTACGCCACAAGCGAACGGCCCGCCCCACACGGGAGACGGGCCGCCGGCGGACGCGCGCGTCAGTTGGCCGCCTCGTACTGCTCGATCACATTCTGCGGGATACGGCCGCGCTCATTGACCTTGATGCCGCGGGCCTTGGCCCAGGCGCGGATCTCGGCGCTGCGCTCGCGGTTGGAACCGGTGCGCGCACGGCGGCGCCGGGCGGTGCCCGCCTTACGCGACTTCTCCACGAACGGCTGCAGAGAATCCCGCAGCTTCTTTGCGTTGACGCCACTGAGATCGATCTCGTAGGAGGCGCCGTCGATCGAGAACGCTACGGTCTCGTCCGCCTCGCCACCGTCGAGGTCGTCGACGAGAAGCACCTGAACCTTCTGTGCCATGGGGACAGACCTTTCGCTGGAGCAAACTGCATTCGGTTGGCAAAGATATACCGCGATCTGCTGCGCTGACAATTCAACGCTCGCGATGAACTTCTCTTCCCCTGCGGTAACTCATCGTAATCATGCTCTGCGAATCCATCGGACGGAGCCCGGCGGGCCCCGCGGCGCGGCACGAGCGGTATGAATTGTCCGGCGATGGCGGGTCCGATTTCGGGGTGACCGGGATCACGGCACCCCGCCGCGACCAGGCTCTTCGATCATGCATTGGCCCCGTTTCGCCGGGTCACGGGCTTTCCCCCGGCCGGGACGCTGGTCCGCGAAATGGGCCCGGACGGGACTTAACGAGGGGACAACACCCTCCCCGGCCCCATCGATTAACCCTGACGTAACGGCACTAACCGCACCGCTACCGGAATGCTCCCCGAGGGGCGGAGCCAGCCGCCGCCCGCCGCCGCGGCCGGACGATGTGAACAGATAACCGCGCGACCGCCCCCGCCGAAATCAGTTGACGCGGCGGCGGGCGCGGGACGGAAAACAGGGCCGCGTCCCAGTCACGGGCGAAGCGGGACGGCCCTGGTTTTACCGGAGATAAGTCCGCAATGTCACAACGTTCGCAACGGCGTGAACCCCCGCGTCCCTCGGCGGACCGATCTCCAAGAACCCGGAGGACGGCTCCCGCGCACACGACCGGCGCCGCCCGTCTAAACGCCCAAGGCGGCCGTTCGGGGGCCGCACCCGTTTTCCGCCGCCGAAGCCACCGCATAATCACGCACGATCGCCGGGGCCGCCGGACCGCCCCGCACAACGCTTACCGAACGCATAGCCGAGCAGGGCCGCATAGGCGGCCCGCTTAGCGGAAGCAGATAACCGGCCGCTTACACGGCCCGCCTTCTCGGGTTCCCTTTGTGGGACGCCGATCCCGCCCGGCGCTCATTGCGCCCGTGGGACGGCCGGATCAGCCCGCCGGGCGTTTGATCACAAGAGTGTCGGCCAGGCGGTCATGGACGGCCTGGCGCCGTCCCCGGGCCGGTTCGCCCTTGGCGCGCAGCCCTTCGAGGATCGCGCCGGCGTTCACCACCCAGAAAACGGCGGCCACCAAACTCACCACGGGCACCGGGCGGACCGCGATCGGCAGCGTGTAGACCGCCGTACGGGCCAGGGAGCGCACGAAGCCCGGTCGCCGCGCGGGATCGGGCGTCGGCGGGCCCTCAGGCTCCCCAGGGCCCGCTGGGCCTTTCCGGGGAGCCGCCCGGACGACCTCGATGCCCGCGAAGCGCTTGCCGAGGGTCCGGCCCCACAGCGCCAGCTGGACGGTCTCGTACAGCAGCAGGGCCGCCGCCACGAGGGGCGGGGCGAGGGCGGCCTCGACCGTGGCGTCGGGCACCGCCGCGCGCAGCGCCATGACCACGGGGAGGCCCACCACGAGCGTGTCCACGATCCGGGCGACCAGCCGCTGCCCCGGCTCGGCCAGGACCTGCTCCACCGCGCCGGGGGCCGCGTAGGCCGCCCCACCCATGTCCACCGCGCGTCCTAGTGTCCGTAGCCGCCGTGCCCGTGACCGTCGTGCCCGTGACCGTCGTGGTCGCCGTCCTCGACGCGCTCGTCGATGACGACCGTCCCCGACAGGCGGTCGTGCAGCGACTGGCGCAGCGGCTGGTCCCAGATCGCCCACAGGTAGGCCATCAACCCGCCGATCCAGGCCAGCAACATCCCGTAGGCCGCGTACTCCCAGACCTTCACCGCCAGCACCAGGAAGAAGAACACCCCGATCTGGTAGCCGAGGTGGGTGACGCCCGCCCGCATGGCCGCCTGCGCGGTGGTGATCGGCGCGCCCGCCGGGTCGCGCTGGACGACGCCCAGGTGCGTGATCCGCTTGCCGAGCGTGCGGCCCCACAACGACAGCTGCACGGCCTCGTAGACGAACGGGATGACCGCCAGCACCGCGAACAGCGTGAAGATGATCGGCCAGTTCCAGATCGCGCCCTCGGTGGAGGTCTTGCTCCCGGAGGTCTCCAGCCCGAACACGCCCACGGTGACCGGCACGACCAGCGCGAACCCGAACACCGCGACCAGCGCGTTGTCGGCGATCCGCGCGACGGCGCGGCGGCCGATCGGCGCGAGTGGCAGGTCGGCGGCGTCGCCCTGGTACCCGCCGCCCTCGTAACCGCCCTCGTAACCGCCCTGCCGGCCGTAACCGCCGTACTCGTCATAGGCGCCGTAGGAGGCCTCGGCGGTGTGCCGCGGCTGCGGCTGTTGCCCGCTCTGCCACTGGGACCCCTGATAGGAGGGCGGCGGGCCGTAGGACGGGCCGCCCGGCGGCGGGTACTGCCCGCCCCGGTGGGGGGATTCGCTCATCGGTCAGTCCTCCAGGCGAAGCAACATGCGGGTGTTCCCCAACGTATTCGGCTTGACCCGGTCGAGGTCCAGGAACTCGGCCACGCCTTCGTCGTAGGAACGCAGGAGTTCCTCGTACACCTCGGGCGATACGGGGGTTCCCAAGATTGTCCGAAAACCGTGCCGTGCGAAGAACTCCACCTCGAAGGTAAGACAGAACACCCGCCGCACGCCCAGATCCCGCGCCTGCTCCAGCAGCCGCGTCACGATGCGGTGCCCGATGCCCCGGCCGTTCAGCCCCGGCGCGACCGCGACCGAGCGGACCTCGGCCAGGTCCTCCCACATCACGTGCAGCGCGCCGCAGCCGACGACGGTCCCGCCGCTCTGCAGATCCGCGGCGACCCAGAACTCCTGGACGTCCTCGTAGAGCGTCACGGTGGTCTTCTGCAGCAGGCGCCGGCCCGTTCCGCCGTAGAGCTCGACCAGTTCCCTGATCTCCGGCACGTCGGCGGTGCGGGCACGCCTGATCACGACTTCCACAATCAGGCGACATTATCGAAGACCGGCTCTTTACCAAGGGTCGGCGCGCCCTTACCCTTGGTAGCGCGACAACAGGTGATCGAGCGGGGACGGCCCGCGATCCGCCTCTTCGCCGGGCGCGCCCGGCGAAGAGGACGGCCGGAGGCGCGGCGGCCGTCCGGACCGCCCGGCGAGCCCCACGCGACATCGCGTGTCACCTGCGATTTCGCCTGTTCTTGTTGGCATCCCCTGCCGACTCCGTTAGTGTCCTGCGCTGACATCGGCCGCCCGCACCAGTCGGCGGCCCGCACCGCCGAATCACGGGCCGCAGCCGGCGGTCCGCGAACCGGGGACCCACCTTCGACGCCGCCACGGGACCCGCCCGTAGAACCGGCCGCCGATCGGGGTCAATCCACCACCGCACGCCGACCGCGTGCGCGCGTGGACGGGCTGCTCCGGCCCGAACCCGTCAGCTAACCCGGTAGGCGGATCAGGAGGGGAGAAACCGTGGAGCCATCGCGCCCTGCAGCCTTGCCGCCGCGCACCCCGGCCGGGTCGCCGCCCGTCCCGGGCGACCGAGGCCGCCGTTCCGCCTTCCCGCGTGCCGGGACCCGCCGCCCCGCCGACCGTCCGGCCGCCCGCGCCGTTCCGCGTCCGGCCCCGCGCCCGGCCTTCCGCCCGGCCTTCCGTTCGGTCGTGGCCGCCGGCGTCCTCGCCGCCGTCACCGTGACCGTCCCGACCCTCTCCGCCGCGCCCGCGCACGCCGACCCCGACGACACCAAAGAGCTCAACTCCCAGGCGCACAAGCTCGCCGACCAGCTCGAACAGCTCACCGAGCAGTACAACGGGCTCAAGGTGAAGCTCCAGCAGTCGCAGCGGGCCGCCACGGTCGCCACCGAGAACGCCGAGCGCCAGGAGAAGTCGCTGGAGGGGCTGCGCGACAAGATCGGCAACCTGGCCGCCACCAGCTACATGCAGGGCGGCACCGACCCCACCCTGTCCTTCGTCGCCGCCCAGGACCCGCAGGCGGTGCTCGACCAGTCGGCGACCCTCACCTACTTCGCCCAGCGCGACGGCACCAAGGTCGCCGGGCTGATGCAGACGATGCAGGCCGCCCAGCGCGCCCGCCGCGCCGCCGAGGAGCGCGCCAAGCAGGTCAAGACGTTGCGGGGCCAGCTGGAGTCGCAGCGCGAGAAGGTCACCAAGACCTACGAGCAGGTGCGCGGCAAGCTGGTGAAGAAGGACCCGACGCAGCTGGCCAAGCTGCCGGTGGTCGGCAGCGGCAAGGCCGCGCAGGCGCTGCGCCTGGCGATGACGCAGATCGGCCGCCCGTACGTGTGGGGCGCCGCCGGGCCCACCACCTTCGACTGCTCCGGGCTGATCATGTGGGCCTACGGCAAGGTCGGGGTGAGCCTGCCGCACTACACCGGCAGCCAGTGGAACGCCGGCACCCACGTCTCCCGCGACCAGATGCAGCCGGGCGACCTGGTGTTCTTCTACTCCGACCTGCACCACGTGGGCATGTACGTGGGCGACGGGAAGATGTTGCACGCCCCGCAGACCGGGGACGTCGTCAAGATCGCGCCGATCGGCGGCCGCCCGTTCGCCGGCGCGGTCCGGGTCGCCTGACCGCGACGGGCCAGGCGGCGGCCGGGCCGGTGGCGCGCGGGGTCCGGCAGCGGACGCGCGGGGTCCGGCCGGAGCCGGTGGCGCGCGGGATCCGGTCGGGGCCGGGAGCGCGCGGGGTCTGGCCGGTGCCGGTGAACTGCGTCCGCGGCGGCGCCTACTGCAGGGACCTACCTGCCGGGGGTGCGGCGCCGCCGCTGCGGGGTCGGACGGAGTTCGTCGGTCGGACCGGTCAGATGAGCTGCCTTCGGGCCGCCCACACCACGGCCTCGATAGGGGTGTTGACCTCCAGCCGGTCGCAGATCGTCCGCAGCCGTCGCCGCAGGGTCCTCGCGCTCAGCTCGAGCTTGCGTGCCGCCACATCTGCGGTGACACCGCTGGCGATCTGGGCGAGCAGCCGGATCTCCTCCTCGCTCAGCCGCGGGTCCTCGGTGCCACGCCGTACGAGTGTGGCCTGTTCCACTCCGTCCTCCCTCGTCCGTGGTGATGACCGCGGGGATGCAGCCGTCCGCTGCACAGGTACGGGTGAGCGTCCACGGGTGAGCGTCGTCGTCGCCTGTGTTCTGTGTCGCGCGTTGGGTTGCCGGGTCCGGAGCCTTCCGGACTTAGATCATCTGGTTCCTTTGCCGTCTCACGTGCTTGGCCGGAGGTGGCCGATGGGTCGATTGCGGGGCGCCGTAGGGGAACTCCGGGTGACGATTCAGACGTTGGCCCACCGAACGCGGTCCGGATCGAGATCTCCAGCCATCCCTGCCCGTCCCTTCGCCTCGGTCTCGCCGCAACACCGCCGGGCTCCGCCGACCCGGCCGTGAACGAAGATCGTGAATCGTTTCAAGCTACGCTTCGGCTCGGAACGCTAGGCGGCCGGATCCGGCCCGTCAAGCGTCGATTGAGTGCTATCCGTGCTCCTATGACCACTTTCCGTGACCATGTGCGCGGGGGCCTGCCACGGGGAACTCGACAACCTGCGAAAACAGATCCGGGGCCGACGAGGAGTGCCTTGCCACAGAGCAGTATTCGCGAGGTCGCGAAGCGTGCCGGAGTCTCAGTTGGGACCGTTTCGAATGTCCTAAACCGGCCAGACCTCGTGGCCGAAGCGACCCGAGACCGCGTGCGCGCGGCGATCGACGAGCTCGGATTCGTGCGCAACGAGTCCGCGCGACGGCTCCGCACGGGCCCCGACGGCCCCGACGAGCCCGAGGCGTCCGAGGGGCGCCGGTCACCGCGCGCCCGCGCGTTCGGCGTCATCGTGGAGGACCTCGCCAACCCCTACGCCACCGATGTGGCGCGCGGCGCGGAGCTGACGCTGAACGCCGCGGGCTACGAGGCGTTCTGGCTCACCACCGACCACTCGCCCGACAAGGAGCGCCGGCTGCTGGAGCTGCTGGAGGACCAGCGCGCCACGGGCGTGGTGGTGATCCCGGTCTGCCTGAAGGCCGACGGCATCGCGCGGCTGCGCGCGGCGGGCATGTCGGTGGTGCTGCTGGACCGGGCGGGCGACCAGGTCTGCTCCGCCCAGGTCGACCACATGGTCGGCGGTGACATCGCGGCCGCGCACCTGCTGGAGCTGGGCCGCGACGACATGGTGTTCGTGACCGGGCGGCCCGAGCCGCAGCCGTGCCTGGAGCGCCGCGACGGCGCGGCCCGCACCCTGGCCAAGGCGGGCGGCGGCGAGCTGGTCACGCTGACGCAGGAGGCGCTGACGGTCGGCGAGGGGCGGGCGGCCGCGCACCGGGTGCTGGCGCTGTCGCCGGTGCCGACGGGTGTGTTCTGCGCCAACGACCTGCTGGCCGTCGGGCTGGTCAACGAGCTGATCCGGCTGGGCGTGCGGGTGCCCGAGGACATCGCGGTGATCGGTTACGACGACATCGAGCTGGCCGCCGGCGCCGCGGTGCCGCTCACGACGATCCGGCAACCGCGCCGCGAGCTGGGCATGGAGGCGGCCGAGCTGGCGCTCGCCGAGACGGCCGAGGGGGCGCGGCACGAGCACCGCCAGATCATCCTGGCCCCGGAACTGGTGATCCGCGAGTCGGCCTGAACGCGCCCGAGCGGCGTCGGACGGTTCCGGGGCGCGCCCGGCCACGCCCCGGAAACGCCTGAGCGCGCCTGAGACGCGTCTGAGAATTCCAGAGACACCTGTGTGTGCCTGAGCGCACCCGAAGGCGCCTGTGCGTATCTGGGGCGCGCCTGAGCGTGCCCGGAGGCGTCTGTACGTGTCCGAACCGCGTCCGAGCGTGCCCGCGGGCGGCCCCCGGTCCCGGGAGGCCGCCCGCGCCGTGCCTACTCCGGCTTGACGAGCGGGAACAGGATCGTCTCCCGGATGCCCTTGCCGGTGAAGGCCATGATCATCCGGTCGATGCCCGCGCCCATGCCGCCGGTCGGCGGCATCGCGTACTCCAGCGCCCGCAGGAAGTCCTCGTCCAGCTGCATCGCCTCGGGATCGCCCCCGGCCGCCAGCAGCGACTGCTCGGTGAGGCGGCGGCGCTGCTCGATCGGGTCGACCAGCTCCGAGTAGGCGGTGCCCAGCTCGGTGCCGAAGCCGATCAGGTCCCACTTCTCGGTCAGCAGCGGCTCGTCGCGGTGCTGGCGGGTCAGCGGGGAGGTCTCCAGCGGGTAGTCCATGACGAACGTCGGCTGGACCAGCGTGTGCTCGATCAGCTCCTCGAAGATCTCCTGGACGAGCTTGCCCTGCCCCCACTTGGGGTCCCAGTGGACGTCGCGCGCGTCGGCGAGCTTGCGCACGGCCTCGATCGGGGTGTGCGGGGTGATCTCCTCGCCCAGCTTCTCCGACACCGACCCGTACAGCGTGATGCGCGGCCACCGCGCGAGCCCGAGGTCGACCTCCCGGTCGCCGTGCACCACCACGCTGGTGCCCAGCGCCGCCTGCACGGCCTTCTGGTACATGCGCTGGGTGAGGTCGGCCATGTCGTTGTAGTCGAGGTAGGTGCCGTACGCCTCCAGCATCGTGAACTCCGGGTTGTGCGTGGAGTCCGCGCCCTCGTTCCGGAAGTTCCGGTTGATCTCGAAGACCTTCTCGATGCCGCCGACGACGAGCCGCTTGAGGTACAGCTCGATCGCGATCCGCAGGTACAGGTCCATGTCGTAGGCGTTGATGTGCGTCTGGAACGGCCGCGCCGCCGCCCCGCCGTGGATCGGCTGGAGCATGGGCGTCTCGACTTCGAGATAGCCCTCCTCGTGCCAGAAGTCGCGCACCGCGCGCACGGTCGCGCTGCGGACGTGCGCCATCTTGCGCGCCTCGTCGTTGACGATGAGGTCCACGTAGCGCTGGCGGACCCGCGCCTCGGGGTCGGTGAGCCCGGCGTGCTTGTCGGGCAGCGGCCGCAGGCACTTGGCGGTGATCGCGTACCGGTCGGCCATGATCGACAGCTCGCCGCGCCGGGAGGTGATCACCTCGCCCTCGACGCCGATGTGGTCGCCGAGGTCCACGTCGCGCTTCCAGGCGTCCAACTGCTCCTGGCCGACGTTGGCGAGCGACAGCATGACCTGGATGTCGCCGGAGCCGTCGCGGATGGTGGCGAAGCACAGCTTGCCGGTGTTGCGGATGAGCATGACGCGCCCGGTGACGCCGACCTTCTCGCCCGTCTCGGTGCCCGGCTCCAGGTCCGGGTGTTTCTCCCGGACCTCGGCGATGGTCGCGGTGCGCGGGAAGGTCACCGGGTACGGGTCGATGCCGCTCTCGCGGAGGCGGTCGAGCTTCTCCCGGCGCACACGCATCTGCTCCGGGAGGTCGTCGTAGGTCTCGTCACTCACCCGCTAAGGCTATCGACCCGCTCCGGTGCCCGGGGAACGAGTCGCCGAGAGCGGGGCCGGGCGCGTCAGGTGTTGCGCTGGTAGATCAGGCGCAGGCCGACCAGGGTCAGCCAGGGCTCG
Source organism: Actinomadura hibisca NBRC 15177 (assembly GCF_001552635.1). Taxonomy (GTDB): domain Bacteria; phylum Actinomycetota; class Actinomycetes; order Streptosporangiales; family Streptosporangiaceae; genus Spirillospora; species Spirillospora hibisca. The sequence goes on from NZ_BCRO01000036.1 coordinate 51,268, forward strand.
AACTCGTCGATGCTGCGCGACTCCTCCAGCACCAGCGGGGCGAGGCCGCCGGTGGCGATCACCGTGACCTCCTCCGGCTCGGTGGCCAGCTCCTCCGACATGCGCTCCACGATGCCGTCCACCTGGCCCGCGAAGCCGAAGATGATGCCGGACTGGAGGGCCTCGACGGTGTTCTTGGCGATCACGTTGCGCGGCCGGACCAGCTCGATCTTGTGGAGCTGGGCGCCGCGCACCGACAGCGCGTCGATGGAGATCTCGATGCCGGGGGCGATCGCGCCGCCCACGTACTCGCCCTTGGCCGAGACGGCGTCGAAGGTGGTGGCGGTGCCGAAGTCCACCACGATCGCCGGGCCGCCGTGCAGGTGCACGGCGGCCAGCGCGTTCACGATGCGGTCGGCGCCGACCTCCTTGGGGTTGTCCATGCGGACCGGGACGCCGGTCTTGACGCCGGGCTCGACGATCACGGCGGGGACGTCGCCGTAGTAGCGCCGGCACATCTCCCGCATCTCGTGCAGGACCGACGGGACGGTCGAGCACAGCGCGATGCCGCTGATGTCGGTCTCGGCCAGCAGCGGGCTCTGCTGGACCAGGCCCTGGAGGACCACGGCGATCTCGTCGGCGGTGCGCCGGGGGTCGGTGTTGATCCGCCAGTGCTCGATGACCTCCTCGCCCTCGAACAGGCCGAGGACGGTGTGGGTGTTACCGACGTCGATGGTGAGCAGCATCAGGTCCCCGCTGGTCAGGAGAAGTCAAGGCCGATGTCGAACACGCGCGCCGAGTGGGTCAGCGCACCTACTGCAAGGTAGTCCACACCGGTCACGGCGACATCTCGGGCCCGGTCCAAGGACAGGCCGCCGCTGGCCTCCAGCTCGGCGCGGTCCCCGGCGAGCCGCACCGCCTCGGCCATGTCGGCGTCGTCCATGTTGTCCAGCAGGATGCTGGTCGCGCCGACCGCCAGAGCCTCTTCCACCTGCGGCAACGTGTCGCACTCGACCTGGATGTGCAGGTCGGGGTGGGCCGCCCGGATCGCCTGGTACGCCTTGGTGACCGACCCGGCCGCCGCCACGTGGTTGTCCTTGATCAACGCGGAGTCGTGCAGGCCCATCCGGTGGTTGACGCCGCCGCCGCAGCGCACCGCGTACTTCTGGAGGGCGCGCAGGCCCGGCAGGGTCTTGCGGCTGTCGCGCACGCGCGCCTTGGTGCCCGCCATCGCGTCCTGCCAGCGGCGGGTCGCGGTCGCGACGCCGGACAGGTGGGTGAGCAGGTTGAGGGCGATCCGCTCGGCGCGCAGCACCGCGCGGGTCGGGCCCGTCACGGTGATCAGGACGTCGCCGGCGCGCACCCGGTCCCCGTCGGCGACCCCGGCCTCGTAGTCGATCCCCAGCAGCTCGAAGACGACCTCGGCGACCGGGACGCCCGCGATGACGCCGTCCTCGCGGGCCGTGAAGTCCCCGCGCGAGGTCTCGTCCGGGCCGAAGATGGGCTCGCTGGTGACGTCGGTGTCGCCGTCCTCGGCCAGCGCGACCCGCACGACGTTCTCCACAGCCTGTGGATCGAGCCCGGCCTCGCGCAGCCGGTCCTGGAGTTCGGGTGTCATGCCATCTCCTCGAAGTGGGTCGTCAGCTCCCCGCCGTCCAGGCGGGTGACCAGGTGGCCGCGCCAGGCGGCGTCGTCGCGGTCGGGGTGGTCGGCGCGCCAGTGGCTGCCGCGGGTCTCGGTGCGCCGCCGCGCCGCCGCGACGATCGCGGAGGCGACCAGGTGCAGGTTGGCGGTCTCCCAGGCCGCCACGCCAGGCTCGGCGTCGCCGCCCAGGGCCGCCAGCTCGCGTTCGGCGGTGGCCAGGCCGTCGGCGTCGCGCAACACGCCGGTGTACGCCGTCATGATCCGCTGGATCTCGCCGCGCGCGGCCGGGTCCGGCAGCGTCCCGGGGACGGCGGCCAGGTCGGCTTCCGGGATCTCCGGGAGGGGTTCCGCGCCGATCGCCGCCGCGATCCGCTCGGCGAACACCAGGCCCTCCAGCAGCGAGTTGGACGCCAGCCGGTTCGCGCCGTGCACGCCGGTGCAGGCGACCTCGCCGCACGCGTACAGGCCGGGGACCGAGGTGCGGCCGTCCAGGTCGGTCCGCACGCCGCCGCTGGCGTAGTGGGCGGCGGGCAGGACGGGGATCAGGTCGGTGACCGGGTCGATGCCGTGGTCGCGGCAGGCCGCCAGGATCGTCGGGAAGCGCCGTTCCCACATGTCCGCGCCGAAGTGCCGGGCGTCCAGGTACATGCAGGGCTCGCCGGTCTCCCGCATCCGGTTCATGATCCCCTTGGCGACGATGTCGCGCGGGGCCAGCTCGGCGAGCTCGTGGCGGCCGACCATGAAGCGCTCGCCGGAGCCGTCCACCAGGTACGCGCCCTCGCCCCGGACGGCCTCCGACACCAGCGGCTGCCGCCCGCGTGCGCCCGGTCCCAGCCACAACACGGTCGGATGGAACTGCACGAACTCCAGGTCGCTCACCTCGGCCCCGGCGCGCAGCGCCAGCGCCACCCCGTCGCCGGTGGAGACGTCGGGGTTGGTGGTGGCCGAGAACACCTGGCCGAGGCCGCCGGTGGCCAGCACGACGGCGGGCGCGCGCACGGCCCCGACGCCGCCCGGCTGGCCCTCGCCCATCACGTGGAGCGTGACACCGGCGGCGCGGCCCGCGCCGTCTTTGAGCAGGTCCAGCACCAGGGCGTGCTCGATGACCTCGATCCCGGTCTCCTTGAGCGCCGCCCGCAGCGCCCGGCTGATCTCCGCGCCGGTGGCGTCGCCGCCCGCGTGCGCGATGCGCCGCCGGTGGTGGCCGCCCTCGCGGGTCAGCGAGATCTCCCCCGACGCGGCGAGGTCGAAGCGCGCGCCGAGGTCGACCAGCCGCCGCACCGCGTCCGGGCCCTCGGTGACCAGCACGCGGACGGCGGCCTCGTCGCACACCCCGACCCCGGCCGTCAGGGTGTCGGCGAGGTGGTCGGCGGGGCTGTCGTCGGCGTCGAGCGCGGCGGCGATCCCGCCCTGCGCCCAGCGGGTGGACCCGGCGTCCAGCAGCGCCTTGGTGACCAGCAGCACGCGGCCGTGGGCGCGGCAGCGCAGGGCGGCGACCAGGCCCGCGATGCCGGAGCCGATCACGACCACGTCGGCGTCGGCGGTCCAGCCGGGCGCGGGGGCGGCGAGCGCCCGGGGGGTGGGTCGAGGGGCCATGTGCCCTCCTCCGGAGGAGTTGTTCTCGTCATTGTGACATTAACCCCCGGATGCTCCCGACACGGGTCCCCGCACAAGCGACGGCCGCCCACCCCTGAGGGGTGGACGGCCGCAGGAAGGAGCAGGTCAGCCGTGCACCAGGTCGCCGCGCGCGTCCTTGGTGCCGGGCACCGGCTCGGCCGGGTCGGTGCCCAGCGAGATGATCTTGTTGTCCCGGTCCACGTGCACCACGGTCGGCACGAACTCGCGCGCCTCGGCGTCGCTGAGCTGGGCGTAGCTGATGATGATGACCAGGTCGCCGGGGGCCACCAAGCGGGCGGCCGCGCCGTTGATGCCGATCACGCCCGAGCCGCGCTCGCCGGCGATCAGGTAGGTCTCCAGCCGCGCGCCGTTGTCGATGTCCACGATGTGCACCTGCTCGCCCGGCAGCAGGTCGGCGGCCTCCAGCAGGTCCTGGTCGATGGTCAGCGACCCCACGTAGTGCAGGTCGGCCTGGGTGACCGTGGCGCGGTGGATCTTGCTCTTGAACATGGTCCGCATCATGGGCGCTCTCCTTGAGGGGGGTCTCGTGCCGGCGGCTACGAGCCGAACTGCACCGGGAGGTTGTCGATCAGATGGGTGGTCCCGACCCGGCCCGCCACGGCGAGCACGGCCGGGCCGGTGTGCCCGGCCGCCACCTCGGTGAAGGTCGCCGGGTCCACCAGGACCAGGTAGTCCAGCGCGAGCGGCGGCTCGGCGGAGGCGGCCTTGTCCAGGACCGCGCGCGCCGCCCCGACCACCGCGGCCGGGCCGCCGGCGGCCGCGTCCGCGCCCGCCTGCAACGCCTGCGACAGCGCCACGGCGGTGCGCCGCTCGTCGCCGGACAGGTAGCGGTTGCGGCTGGACAGGGCCAGGCCGTCCAGCTCGCGGACGGTGGGCCCGCCGACGATCTCGACCGGGACGTTCAGGTCGGCGACCATGCGGCGGATCATCGCCAGCTGCTGGGCGTCCTTCTCTCCGAAGACCGCGATATCGGGGTTCACCAGATGGAACAACTTCAGCACGACGGTCAACATTCCGTCGAAGTGTCCAGGCCGCGTCCGCCCCTCGACCCGCTCCCCCATCGGCCCGGCCTGCACCGTGACCTGCGGCCGGTCGGGGTACATCACCTCGACGGTCGGCGCGAACACCACGTCCACGCCCTCGGCCGCGCACGCCTCGATGTCGGCGGCGAAGGTGCGGGGGTAGCGGTCCAGGTCCTCGCCCGCACCGAACTGGAGCGGATTGACGAAGACGCTCACCGCGACGGCGTCGGCCAGCTGCCGCGCCTTGCGGATCAGCGAGCGGTGCCCCTCGTGCAGGGCCCCCATGGTCGGCACCAGCGCCAGGGTCCCCCCGACCCCGGCGCGGACCGCCGCGAGCTCCTCGCGGGTCTGGGCGATGACGGGCGTCATGCATCCTCCTCGGTCAGTCCGCCAGCACTTCGAGGAGCCGCTCGGCGTCCTCGGGCTTGAGCAGGCCCGCGCCCAGCGCGCGGTCGGCGGTGAGGCGGGCGAGCGCGACGTAGGCGCGGCGGCCCTCCGGGGAGTGCCGGGCCAGCTCGCCGACGTGGTCGGCGACGGTGCCCGCGTCGCCGCGCGCGACCGGCCCGGTCAGGCCGTCGATGCCGAGGCGCAGCGCGTTGTCCAGCGCCGCGCCCAGCAGCGGGCCCAGCATCCGGCCCGGCTCGTCGGCCCCGGCCTCGCGCAGCAGGTCCATCGACTCCACCACCAGCGTGACCAGGTGGTTGGCGCCCCCGGCCAGCGCCGCGTGATACAGCGGGCGGCGCTCCTCGGTGATCCAGACCGGCTCGCCGCCCATCTCCAGGACCAGCGCCTCGGCGACCGGGCGCAGCGGCTCGGGCGCGGTGACGCCGAAGGAGATGCCGTCCAGCCGGTCCACGTCGTCGGGCCGCCCGGTGAAGGTCATGACGGGATGCACCGCCAGCGGCAGCGCGCCCGCGCGGGTGAGGTCGTCGAGCGCCGCCGTGCCGTAGCGGCCGCTGGTGTGCAGGAACAGCTTGCCCGCGACCGGGACGCCGGTGGCGACCAGGCCCGCCGCCAGCTCGCGGAGCGCGTCGTCGGGGACGGTCAGCAGCACCAGGCTCGCGGCCGCCACGACCTCCTGCGGGGTGCCGAGGGCGACGCCGGGCAGGCGCTCGGCGGCGCGCCGCCGGGACGCCTCCGAGACCGCCGAGGCGGCCACGACGCGGTGCCCGGCGCGGTCGAGCGCGGCACCGAGCGCGGTGCCGACCCGTCCCGCGCCCACGACGCCCACGGTCAGCCGGGCGGGCCGGTCCTCGGGGCGCGGCTCGCCGGGGGCGGGCGACGGCGCGGGGGCGGGCCGGTCGGAAGCGGGCAGGTCGGAAGCCGACGTGGCGGGTGCGTCCATGGAAGTCGTTCCAGTCCTCAGGTGTAGGTACCGGACGTGCGCGACCCAGCGTACCCGCGGCCCGGCGACCGTCCGGCATCCCGGGCACTCTCTCATCTCAGTGACCATACGAATACCAGGAGTCACAAGAGTCTCTGGTAACGCGCCACATTTGTGCCGTCACACAGAGCGACCTCTTGCCTTTGATCTTGCAGCGGGAGTAACTCTGGGTTGTGATGGCCGTCACGCAAGGTGAAGATGCGCGCACCGCGCTCACAAGGTGAAACCAGGGCGCTCCGCCCCCCGACGCTAGGGAGACACCGTGATCAAGACCGCCCTCAAGACCGCCGCCGTCGCCGCCACCCTCGCCGGCTCCGCCCTCGCGGCGGGCCCCGCCATGGCCGGGACCAACAACCACGGAGAGGCGGTCGGCAACAACGTCAACGTCATGATCGTCGGAGGCTACGGGGTCACCTGCGGCTCGGTGTCGGTCGCCGGTCAGGCGAGCACCAACTGCAACGGCAACGCGACCTGGAACGACTGACGGGCCTTCCGTACACCGCCTCCGCCCCACCGCTACCCGTACGAGCGGTGGGGCGGAGCCCTGCGGGGCAGGTGCGGGTCAGTCGTGGGCGAGCGACTCCACGATCGACGCCTTGGCGGCGCGCCGCGCGGGCAGCACCGCGGCCAGCATCCCCGCCAGGCCCGCCAGCACGATGAACCCGGCGATCTGCCCGAACGGCACCGTGAACACCGAGTTCTCCGACATCGCCGTGGTGGCCGCCCAGCCGAACCCGATGCCCAGCACCACGCCGGTGAACGCGCCGATCACGGCCATCACCAGCGCCTCCACCGACAACATCCGGCGCAGCTGGCGGCGGGTGAGCCCGAGGGCCCGCAGCAGCGCCGACTCGCGGGTGCGCTCCACCACCGACAACGTCAGCGTGTTGGCGATGCCGAACAGCGCGATGATCACCGCCAGGCCGAGCAGCCCCCCGAAGATCATCAGGATCATGTCCACCGCCTCGCTGATCTGCTCGCGCATCTCGGCCTGCGACCCGATCTGGGCCGTGGGGTAGGGCCGCGCGGCGTCCTCGATCGCCTGGCGCGCGGCGGCGGCGTCCACCCCGTCGCGGGTCTTGGCGTAGATGGAGGTGGGGTCGCGGACGTCGAAGTAGCGGTCGAAGTCGGCGTCCGGCACCAGCAGGCCCGACAGCGGCACGTCGGCCCCGTAGACCCCGGCGATCCGCACCGGGACGGCGCCCTGCCGGGTGCTGATCCGCACGGTGTCCCCGGTCTTCACGTGGAGCGCCTCGGCGGTGAAGGCGTCGGTGAGGGCGGTGCCGGGCTTGAACGCCCCGGCCGAGCCGCTCTTGAAGGTCGGCTTGATGACGGTGCCCAGCGCGCCGTCGCTCAGCGTCGTCACGTCCACCTTCTCCCGGCCCGCCTCGGTCTCCTTGCCGCGGGCCTCGATGACGGTGCTGAACTCCGGTCGTTGCCGCAGCGCCTGCGCCAGCGCGTGCGGGACGCGGTGCTCCTTGCCGTCGGCCTTGAACTGAGCCTGCACCTGGAAGTCCACCGGGAACTGCTTGTCCATCTGCGCGTTGGACATCGCCTTGCCGCTGGCGGCGACCACCGCGAACAGGCTCATCAGCCCGACGCCGACGGTCAGCGCGATCGTGGTGGTGGCGGTCCGGCGCGGGGCACGCTGGGCGTTGGCCACCGCGAGCCGCGCGGGCACGCCGCCGACCTTCCCCGGCAGCGCGCCGACCAGACGGCTCAGCGGCCGCACCAGCGCGGGCATCAGGATGATCACGCCGAGGAAGAACACCGTCCCGGCGGCCGCGACCACGTACATCGCGATGTCGCCCTTCTTCATGCCGAAGGTGCCGAACCCGCCGATCGCCGCGCCCAGCAGCAGGAAGAACGCGGCCGCGACGGTGCGCGGCCAGCCGAGCCGGAACCGGCCCGTGCCCGGCTCCAGGTCCGAGCGCAGCGCCGCGACCGGCGCGATCCGGGTGGCGGCGCGGGCGGGCAGCACCGCCGACACCACCGTCACCAGCACGCCGACCAGCAGGCCGACCGCCACCGTGCGCGGCGCGAGCGTGGCCCCGGTCTCGGGCAGGTGCGCGCCGAGGAGGTTGAACAGCGCGAGCGCGCCCGCGCCCAGCCCCAGCCCGACGACCAGGCCCAGCAGCGAGCCGACCAGGCCGACCACGACCGACTCCGCCAGCACGCTGCCGAACACCTGGCGGCGGGTCGCGCCGACGCAGCGCAGCAGCGCCATCTCGCGCATCCGCTGCGCGATGAGGATCGAGAAGGTGTTGTAGATGACCAGGGCCGACACCAGCATCGCGACCACGCCGAAGACCAGCAGCCCGGCGCGGATCATCTTGGTGTCGGCGCCGGCGGACCTGGCCAGCTTCGCGGCCAGCTCCTCGCCGGTCAGCACGTCCTGGGCGCCGCCCGCGGCCCGCGCGACGGCGGCGCGGTCGCCGCCCACGACGTCGATCTCGCCGAACGTCTTCGCGCCGGTCATCCGCACGGCGGTGGCCGGGTCGAACCCGACCGCGCCGCGCGTGGAGGCGTCGGCGTCGATGCCGAAGTCCAGCAGGCCGACGACGGTGAAGCGGCGCGGCCGGTCGCGGTGGTCGAGGACCGTGACGGCCTGCCCGACGCCGAACTTCTCGCGCTCGGCGGTGCGGGAGTCGAGCACGACCTCGTTGGGCCCGGAGGGAACCCGGCCCTTGTCCACCTCGTAGCGCAGCAACCGCCCGGACGGGACGGTCTTGGCGGCGGTGGGCATGTCGCCGAGCGCCTTGCCATTGCGGCCGAGCAGCGGGGCGTTCCCGTCGATCAGCCCCTGCGCCTCGGTGACGCCGGGCACCCCGCGCACCTTGGCGAGCACCCCGACCGGCACGCCCTTCTCGTCCGGCCCGGACTTCGGCACGACCGCCAGGTCCACCTTGCCGGCGGAACGGGCGAAGGTCTCGTCCACGCCCTTGTCGATGGTGTCGGTCAGCACGAACGTGCCGGCGATGAACCCGACGCCCAGCGTGATGGCGAGGCCCGTCAGCAGCAGCCTCAGCTTGTGGGCCCGCAGGCCCGCCAGCGCGGTCTTCAGCACGGCCGCCTCACCCGCCCAGGCTCTTGAGCCGGTCCAGCACGGTGTCGGGCGTGGGCTGGAACAGCTCGGTGACGATCCGGCCGTCGCGCAGGAACACCACGCGGTCGGCGTAGGAGGCGGCGACCGGGTCGTGGGTCACCATGACGATGGTCCGGCCCATCTCACGCACCGAGGAGCGCAGGAAGCCCAGCACCTCGGCGCCCGCGCGGGAGTCCAGGTTGCCGGTCGGCTCGTCCGCGAAGATCACCTCGGGCCGCGCCACCAGCGCCCGCGCGCAGGCGACGCGCTGCTGCTGGCCACCGGACAGCTCGGCGGGCCGGTGGCCGAGCCGGTCGCGCAGCCCGACCACGTCGACGACCTGGTCGAACCACGCCCGGTCCGGCTTGCGCCCGGCCAGCTCCAGCGGCAGCAGGATGTTCTGCTCGGCGGTGAGGGTGGGCAGCAGGTTGAACGCCTGGAAGACGAAGCCGACGCGCTCGCGGCGGAGCATCGTGAGCTGCTTGTCGCTCATGCCGGTGATCTCGGCGTCGCCGATGCGCACCCGGCCCTCGGTGACGGTGTCCAGCCCGGCCAGGCAGTGCATCAGCGTGGACTTGCCGGACCCGGACGGTCCCATGATCGCGGTGAACGCGCCGCGGGCGAAGCCGACGCCGACGCCGCGCAGGGCGTGCACGGCCGCGTCCCCCGCCCCGTACACCTTGGACACCTGGACGGCCTCGACGGCCGGCGGCGCGGCGGCGGGCGTGCCGCCGGCCGGCGGTGGGGCGGCGAACGTGCTGGTCACGATGACTCCTCCGTGGAACTGTGCGGACACCGACCACGTTAGGAATCTTGTGAGCCGCCGCCATCGACCGCGCGGCCACGCTTGGCGTCAGCACTGAGGCCGGTCGGCGGCGCGGCGTGCGACCTGAGTCGTACACCGCCGTCAGCCCCGGAGGCGATCTCCCCGGCCCGCCGAGCTTCCCGAACTCCCTGGGCTCCCCGAGCCCCGCGCTCCCCCGGGCGCGCGAAAGCGCCGGGACCCGGGTGGCTGGGGTCGCCGGCGCTGCCGCGTTCTCGGTCGTTCGGCGGCGCGCGGGGGCGCGCCGCGGGCCGGCCGCTCCCGCCCCGCGCCGATCAGGCTGATCAGGCCGATCGGCGCCGCGGGCGGGCGGCCGGTCGGTCAGTGGTGCTTGTGGTGGCCGGGGGCGTGCCCGACGACCGACGCGCCGCCCTGGCAGCCGGACCCGGCGATGCCGAGCACGGCCACCGAGTTGCCGCAGACGTTGATCGGGATGGAGATCGGGGCGATGATCTGGTTGCCCGAGAGCACCCCGTGGGAGCCGTCGGTGTGGATGTCGGCGTTGGCGGGCGCGGCGGCCAGGACCGAGCCGGTGACGGCAAAGGCGAGAACGCCGGTCGCGGCGAGCTTCTTGAGCATGGTGATCCTCCCGTACGTGGGGCCCCGGAGGGCCCTACTGACTTGCACCTCGGTCACGTCCCCGCCAGGGGACGTTCACGTACGGTAGTTATCCAGCTACCCATGGGTAAGGGAAACGCAAACCGCCGGTCAACCTCAAACAGTCACCTCAGGGTGATGAAACCGTTACGGCGAGTTGCCGGTTTGGCCGCTCTTGACCAGACCTGTCTCGTAGGCGAACACCACCGCCTGCACCCGGTCGCGCAGCTCCAGCTTCATCAGGATGCGCCCCATGTGCGTCTTGACCGTCGCCTCGGAGACGTAGAGCCGCCCGGCGACCTCGGCGTTGGACAACCCGCGCGCCACCAGCAGCAGCACCTCGCGCTCGCGGTCGGTCAGCGTCTCCAGCGCGCCGGTGCGGCGGTCGCCGTCGTCGGGCAGGTGCAGCGCGAACCGGTCCAGCAGCCGCCGCGTCGTGCTGGGCGCCACCACCGCGTCGCCCGAGTGCACCGCGCGGATGGCCTCGATGAGCTGGGCGGGCCCGGCGTCCTTCAGCAGGAAGCCGCCCGCGCCCGCCTTGATCGCGGCGAACGCGTACTCGTCCAGGTCGAAGGTGGTCAGGATGATCACCTTGGGCCCGCCCGCCGCCACGATCCGGCCGGTGGCCTCGATGCCGTCCATGCGCGGCATCCGCACGTCCATCAGCACCACGTCGGCCGGGATGGTGCGCAGCAGCTCCAGCGCCTGCGCCCCGTCCCCGGCCTCCCCGGCCACCTCGATGTCGGGCTGGGCGTCCAGCACCATCGTGAAACCCGTCCGCACCAGCTCCTGGTCATCGACCAGGAGCACCCGGATCGGCCGCTCCTCGTTCACGTCCGTGCCTCCTCGCGCACCGGTATCCGGGCGATCACCTCGAAGCCGCCGCCCCCGCGGGGCGCGGCCACCACCTCGCCGCCGTAGACGGCGACGCGCTCGCGCATCCCGACCAGGCCGTGGCCCCGGCCGTCGCCGACGGCGGCGGCGCCGCGGCCGTCGTCGCTCACCCGGACCTCGATCATGTCGTCGCCGTAGTCCAGCGCGACCCGGGCCGTGGCGCGCGGGCCGCCGTGCTTGAGGGTATTGGTCAGCGCCTCCTGGACGATCCGGAAGACCGTCACCTGGCGGCCCTCCGACACCCGCGCCGGCTCCCCCGCCACCCGCAGCTCCACCGCCAGGCCCGCGTCGCGCACCTGGTCGACCAGCTCGGCGAGCTGGTCCGCGCCCGGTTGCGGCGCGTAGCCGCCGCCCTCGTCGCCCTCGCGCAGCACGCCGAGCAGCCGCCGCATCTCGGCGAGCGCGGTGCGGCCGGTCGCCGCGATCGTCTCCAGCGCCTTGCGGGCGCGGGCCGGGTCGGAGTCGATCGCGAACGACGCGCCGTCGGCCTGCACGATGATCACGCTGACGTTGTGCGCGACCACGTCGTGCAGCTCGCGGGCGATGCGGGCGCGCTCGGTGTCGCGGGCGGCCCGCAGCTCGTTCTCGCGGTCGCGCTCCAGCCGGGCGGCGCGCTCCTCCAACGAGCTGAGGTAGGCGCGGCGCGTCCTCATGTGCAGGCCGAGCACCCACACGCCGACGAGCACCACGACCAGGAACACCAGCGGTTCGCGCATCTCCGACATCGGCAGATCCCGGTCGTATTGCACCCACTGCTGCCACGACTCCAGCACCGCGCCGACCAGCCCGGCCGCCAGCGCCGCGAGGCTCCAGCGGAAGGAGCGGTAGGCGGTGACGGTGTAGAGCCCGATGAGCAGCGCGACGTCGCCGGGCAGCAGGGCGATCCACCGCGTCCACTGCACCAGGCAGGCCAGCGCGATGATCGTGAAGGTGGCGAGCGGCCAGCGGCGGCGCCACACCAGCGGCAGCAACATGGCCGCGCTCAGCGCCCAGTACTCGGGCACCGAGGCGTTGCGGAGGCCGAACACCTCCCCGATCGTGCGCGCCTGGATCACCGTGAGCAGCAGGAGCGGCGCCATGAAGGCGGCGTCGACCAGCGCGGGCCTGCCGCGCCACCAGTCCCAGACTCTGCCGACCATGGGACCAGCCTACGATCACGCAGGTCAGGCCCCATCAATCCCATGGTGGACCCGGGTCCGCCCTAAGGAGTAGTCCGCCGGGGAGCGCGCGCCCGGTAACGTCGCTGTCGTGGCCGCATGGACGACCTGGCGCGACGCCATGGAGCAGGCGCTTTACGGGCAGGGCGGGTTCTACCGGCGCGGGGAGCGCCCCGCCGAGCACTTCCGCACCTCGGTGCACGCCTCGCCGCGGTTCGCGGCGGCGGTGGCGCGGCTGCTGGCGGAGGTGGACGTACTGCTCGGCCGCCCCGGGCGGCTGGACCTGGTGGACGTCGGCGCGGGTTGCGGCGGGTTGCTGGTCGAGATCCTCGGCTCGGCGTCCCCGGAGCTGGCGGCGCGGCTCAACCCGGTCGCGGTGGAGATCGCGCCGCGCCCGGCGGACGTGCCGGAGGCGATCACGTGGCGGCCCGACCCGCCCGACGCCGTGACCGGGCTGGTCGTCGCCAACGAGTGGCTCGACAACGTCCCCCTCGACGTCGTGGAGCAGACCCCCGACGGCCCGCGCACCGTGCTGGTCGATCCGGCCACCGGCGCCGAACGACCAGGCCCCGAGCCGTCGCCCGCCGACCTGGAGTGGGCCGAGCGCTGGTGGCCGCTGCGCGAGCCGGGCGACCGCGCCGAGATCGGCCGCCCGCGCTGCGCGGCCTGGGCGTCGGTCGTCGGACGCCTGGAGCGCGGCCTGGCGGTGGCGGTCGACTACTCGCACGTGCGCGCGGCCCGGCCCGTCTACGGCACGCTGACCGGCTACCGGGACGGCGCGACGGTGGCCGCCGTCCCGGACGGCTCGTGCGACATCACCGCGCACGTCGCGCTGGACGCCTGCACCGCCGCCGGGGAGCGCGCCGGGGCCTCGGCCACCCTGCTGACGACCCAGCGCGACGCCTTGCGCGCCTTGGGCGTGACGGGGTCGCGCCCGCCGATCGAGATGGCCCACAGCGACCCGCGCGCCTACCTGGCGGCGCTGTGCGCGGCGGGCGAGAACGCCGAGCTGACCGACGCCGAAGGGCTGGGCGGCTTCGGCTGGCTCGCCCAGAGCGTCGGCGTCCCGCTGCCCGAGTCGTTGCGGGACGGCTAGCAGTGTTTCAAAGTCCCGGCCCAGGGGGCTCGCCTGGC
>NZ_BCRO01000037.1 GCF_001552635.1 Actinomadura hibisca NBRC 15177
GCCGGGACAGTTAGTCACTCGCGCGACGGCTGAGGTCTTTGAGACAGGCCCTAGACCTCCACAAGCAGGCCCTCCAGGCCGCGCAGGACGTAGCCGGGCTTCCACCTGGGCTCCTCGACCAGCCGCAGCGACGGGGCCTGGCGCAGCAGCGCGCCGTAGGACTCGGCCAGCTCGATGCGGGCCAGCGGCGCGCCCAGGCAGTAGTGGATGCCCAGGCCGAAGGTGATGTGCGGGTTGGGGTCGCGCGCCACGTCGAGCCGGTCGGGGTTCACGAAGATCTCCGGATCGCGGTTGGCCGAGGCGAACTGGAGCGCCACCTCCGCGCCCTTGGGGATGACCACGCCGCCGACCTCGATGTCGGCGAGCACCCAGCGCTCGAACATCGGGGCCGGGGTGTCGTAGCGCATCAGCTCCTCGGCGGCGGTGGGGATCAGCGCGTGGTCGGCGCGCAGGCGGGCCAGCTCGCCGGGGTTGCGGAACAACGACCACCAGCCGTTGCCGGTCGCGTTGACGGTGGCCTCGTGCCCGGCGTTCAGCAGCAGCACGCAGGTGCCGATCAGCTCGTCCTCGGTGAGCCGGTCCCCTTCGTCCATGACGTGGGCCAGCGCGCTGATCAGGTCGTCGCGCGGTTCGGCCCGGCGGGCGCGCGCCAGCCCGCGCAGGTAGTCGGAGAACTCGGTGGCCGCGCGGACGGCGGTGCGCTGCGCCTCCTGCGACGGGTTCAGCTCGTACATGCCGCAGATGTCGGCCGACCAGGGCCGCAGCAGGGGCCGGTCGGCGGCGGGCACGCCCAGCATCTCGGCGATCACGTTCACCGGCAGCGGCTCGGCGACCTCGGCCAGCAGGTCGCCGCCGCCCCGGGCCACCAGCCCCGCCACCAGCTCCCCGGCCAGCGAGGCGACCAGCGGGCGCAGGCCCTCGACCCGGCGCGCGGTGAACGCCCGCGACACCAGGCGGCGCAACCGGGTGTGGACCGGCGGCTCCACGTCCAGCATCCCGGCCCGGACCAGGTCCCAGAACGGCCGCAGGAACTCCGGCTCGGCCGCCTGCCCGAACTCCTCGTGGGTGGCCAGGTGCAGGTAGGAGCGGCCGAGACGGCGGTCTCGCAGCAGGGCGTCCACGTCGGCGTACCGCGACACCACCCACTGGCCGGTGGGCTCGTCGAAGAACACCGGACGCTCGGCCCGCAGCCGCACGAACGCCGGGTAGGGGTCGGCCACGAAGGCGGGGGACCAGGGGTCGTAGGTCACTTCACTCATGACCGGACGATATGCCCTGACCGGAATGCCCTGATCAGCGTGCCCAGCGCGCCTTGTCCCCGCCCCTGGCGCGGGCGGCCTGCGCGCGGTGCGCGGTGGACTCCAGGATCGCGCGCGCCTCGCCCAGCTCCCGGTCGGCGGCGGCGACGCGCACCACGCCGGGCGGCGCGTCCACGTGCACCGTCCCCAGCCTGAGGAAACGTTGCAACGGGTTGACGGTCAGGCGCACGCTCTGCGCGCGCGCGTGCGCGATCACGTCGGTGTTGCGGCAGAGCCAGCCGTGCCGGGACACGAACACCGTCTCGTCGGTGCCCGCACCGTCGGCGCGGTCGAGGGTGAGGCCCTTGGCCGACGCGGGGTGCAGCGCGACGGCGTCCACGTGGGCGCCGGGGAAGACCTGCGCCACCAGCATCATGCACACCTGGCGGGGCGCGGCCGGGAGCAGCACCGACGACAGCGCCTGCCGGTCCCCGGCGTACCCGGCGACGGTGACGTCCAGCCGGGCCCAGCCGAGCCCGCGCCAGATCGCGGGCTCCACGATCCGCACGGCCTGGACGCGGCCCGGCGGCAACGTCTGCATCCGGGTCTCCAGCAGGCCGTACCGCAGGCGCACGCCGTCCGGCGACGTCGCCACGCTGTACCCCGCGTACATCACCAGCGGCGCGACCACGCCCCGCAGCAGCCCCAGCAGCGCCGGGACGGCGACGGCGAGCATCGCGCCCTCGGCGTAGACCAGCAGGAACAGCAGCGAGGACAGGAACAGCAGGATCGTGCCGAGGACCGGCAGCTTCAGCACCAGCGAACCGAACAACATCCCGAACGAGACCCGCCAGAACGGGCGCTCCGGCGCTTCGGGGGTGTGGCCGGGCAGCCCGGCGGCGTGCGCGAGGAGTTCGGCGCGCAGTTGCTGGGCGCTCTGCCGTCCCAGGTAGCTCAGCGCGATCTCGCTGTGCGCGTCACCGGCCAGCTCGACGCGGACCTCGGCCAGCGCCAGCATCCGGGTGATCAGGGGGCGCACCACGTCGATGGCCTGGACGCGCGACAGCGGGATGCGGCGGACGTTCCTGCGCAGCACGCCACGCTCGACCACCAGGTCGTCGCCGTCGATGCGGAACCGCAACGACAACCAGCCCCACACCCCCGCGACGACCATGACGATGGCGGCGACCCCGCTGACCGCCATGAAGATCCCGATGACCTCGGGCGTCAGCCGGAACCCCTCGCCGCGCCTGCCCAGCGCGACCAGCAGCGGGAAGCCGAGCAGCACGAAGTAGACGACCATCCCGGCCATCGCGCGCAGCGGCGCGGTCGCCCAGTGCAAACGGTGCGTGCCCTGGGAGAAGCGGATGGGCGGGCTCTGCGGATAGGCGTAGGGCGGAGGGCCATAAGGGGGCCGAGGTCCGTAGGGGCCGGAAACGGGCGGCTGGCCGTATACGGGCGGCTGCCCCCTATAAGGAGAGCCGCCGTTCGGAGGCGGTCCTTGGGGCGGCCCGTAGGGACCGTAAGGGCCGCTCATAGGCCCATGCTCCGTTCCTCGCCCTTTTGGGCCAGACGGTCGCGCAGCAGCGCGGCTTCAGTCGCCGGTAGACCGGGGACGCGCGCGTCGGTAGCGGCAGCGGCGGTGTGCAGCCGTACGGTCGCGATCCCCATCCAGCGCTCCAGCAGACCCGCGCTCACGTCCACGAACTGCATCCGGCCGTAGGGGACGACGATGAGCCGCTTGACGAACACGCCGTAGGTGACGATGAAGTCGTCCGCACGTTCGGCGTAGCCGTAGGAGCGGTACGCGAGCTGCGCCACGACCCATCCCAGAACGGCCACGAGCAGCAGCGCCACCACCCACAGGATCGCGCTGAGCGTGCCGCCGCCGAACCACATCAGCAATCCGCCGCCCGCCGCGGCCACCACCGACCACACCACGGCCGTGACGCGGCGCTGCCAGACGTAGCGCGGCGAGATGGGCGCCCACGGCATCCCGCCGCCGGGGGCGAAGGCGTGGTCGGCGGGATAGCGGGCGTCCTGCGGGTAGGGCGCGGCGGCCTGCGGCGGCCCGCCCTGCGGCATTCCCGCGTGCGGCATCCCGGCGTCGCGGCCCGGCGCGTTGGGCGTCCCGTACCCCGGCACCCCCTGTCCGGGCCCGTGCCCGGACGCGGGGGGACCCGGCGGCGGCAGGTGACCGCCACCCGGCGACGACGGGCCCGGGACGCCGGCCGGCGGCTGGCCGGGCGGCGTCGACGGCTGGGGATGGGGCGGTTCGCCATGGGATGCGTTCATTGCCACCTAGTCAACCGGAAAAAGCGCGTCCTGCGCCATGCGGACCGCTACGGGCACCGGCCCGGACCGGCGCGCCCGCGCCATGGGAGCATGGGGGCGTGACCACCGAACGGATCGTCGGGATCGGGGCGGGGGCCAAGGAGCTGGCCACCGAGGACATGATCCTCAACATCGGCCCGCAACATCCGTCCACGCACGGCGTGCTGCGGCTGCGCCTCGCCCTGGACGGCGAGCGCATCACCTCCGCCGAGCCGATCGTCGGCTACATGCACCGCGGCGCGGAGAAGTTGTTCGAGGTGCGCGACTTCCGGCAGATCATCATGCTGGCCAACCGGCACGACTGGCTCTCGGCGTTCTCCAGCGAGCTCGGCGTCGTGCTGGCCGTCGAGCGCATGCTCGGCATGGAGGTGCCCGCCCGCGCGGTGTGGACGCGCACGCTGCTGGCCGAGCTGAACCGCGTGCTGAACCACCTGATGTTCCTGGGCTCCTACCCCCTCGAAGTCGGCGCGATCACGCCGATCTTCTACGCGTTCCGCGAGCGCGAGACCCTCCAGCGCGTCATGGAGGAGATCTCCGGCGGGCGCATGCACTACATGTTCAACCGCGTCGGCGGCCTCAAGGAGGAACTGCCCGCCGGGTGGACCGGCCGCGTCCGCGCCGCCGTCGCCGACGTGCGCGCCCGCGTGCCCGACCTCGCCGACCTCATCATGGGCAACGAGATCTTCCGCGCCCGCACCCGCGGCGTGGGCGTGCTGACCCGCGAGCAGATCACCCAGTACGGCGTGTCCGGCCCCATCGCCCGCGCCTCCGGCGTCGACTTCGACCTGCGCCGCGACGAGCCCTACCTCGCCTACGGCGAGCTGGACGTGCGCGTGGTCACCCGCGCCGAGGGCGACTGCCTGGCCCGCTTCGAGTGCCTGCTCGACCAGCTGCACGCCTCGCTGGACCTCGCCGACGCGTGCCTGGACCGCATGGCCGAGCTGCCGCCCGGCCCGATCAACCAGCGGCTGCCCAAGGTCCTGAAGGTGCCCGAGGGCCACACCTACGCCTGGACCGAGAACCCGCTCGGCATCAACGGCTACTACCTGGTGTCGCGCGGCGAGAAGACGCCGTGGCGGCTCAAGCTGCGCTCGGCGTCGTTCAACAACATCCAGGTCCTGGCCGAGATGTTGCCGGGCACGCTGGTCGCCGACATGGTGGCGATCCTGGGGTCGATGTTCTTCGTGGTCGGCGACATCGACAAATGATCTGCCATCATCGTCATGTGGCGGTCACCATCCGTGGTGGCCGAGGATCGTAACGTCGTCGGCGACATCGACAAGTAGCCGCCGGGCGGCCGGGGATCAGGCGCGCGACGCGCCCCGGTCGCGCGCCTCGTCCTCGGGGTTCCGGGGCACGCGGCAGGCGTACTCCAGGAAGAACGCGGCGCCGACCAGCACCACGGCCGCCACGAATGTCCCGCCGCTGACGAAGAAGTCCGCGCGCGGCGTCGGCTTGTCCAGGGCGTCGGCGAGGCTCGCGGCGAAGCCCGCGAACACGCCCGCCAGGACGGCGGCGGCGTGCGCGCTGGCCTTGCCGAAGGCGGCCATCCGGGCGACCACCAGCGGCTCCACCGGCTTGGTGTTCGGGCGGCGGCGGATCCGGCGCAGGATGTTCACGCCGGTGAACGCCTCGCCCAGCGCGAGGAGCAGCAGGGTCGGGACGGCCGTCCACGGCAAGGGCGGCAGCGACACGTAGGCGGTCCGCAGCACCGCCCACGTGATCAGCGCGATGACGACCACGAGGGCGAGCAGGGTGACCGGGCGGCTCGGTTTCATGCAGGCGGTTGCAGGGTCAGGTCGTCACGGCGGCGCACGGCGGAAGGGCCCCCTTCGGCGAGTTTGGCGGCGGCCAGGTCGCCGACCCGGCCGTGGCCGGCCAGCAGGACGTCCGGCTCGATGTCGGCCCACGGCACGAGCACGAACGCCCGCTCGTGCGCGCGGGGGTGCGGGAGGGTGAGGTCGGGGTCGTCGGACGAGACGTTGCCGAAGACGACGATGTCGATGTCGAGGGTGCGCGGGCCCCAGCGGACCTCGCGCACGCGGCGCAGGGAGTTCTCGATGTTGAGCACGCGCTCCAGCAGGTTCTCCGGGGGGAGCCGGGTGTCGGCGACCAGAACGATGTTCAGGTAGTCGCCCTGCTCGGGGAGGGACTCGCCGGGGGGCGCGTAGGGGGCGGTCTCGTAGACCGGGGAGAACGCCACGAACTGCAAGCCGGGCGCGTCGAACAGCGCGTCCACGGCCTCCTGGATGTTGTCCAGGCGGTCGCCGAGGTTGCTGCCGAGGGAGAACACGACGCGGTGCTGGACCAGCATGTGGCCACCGGTCGCGGTGCGGTCGGGCATGCGGTCGGACGCTGTCATGGGCGACTCCTCCTGATCTTCACGGCGACGTCCGTGAAGGGGTGCGGCACCGGGGCGGCCGGCTTGTGCACGGTGACCTCCACCGCCGCCACGGTCGGGTCTTCCAGACAGATCTTCGCGAGCCGGTCGGCCAGCGTTTCGATGAGGTTGACCGGTTCCCCCTCGATGACGGCGACCAGGCGGCTCGCGAGTGATCCGTAGTCGACGGTACGCGACAGATCATCTTCCGCGGCGGCGGGAGCGGTGTCGAGTCCGAGCGCGACGTCCACCACGAACTCCTGGCCCAGTTCGCGCTCGGCGGGCAGGCAGCCGTGCCGGCCGCGGGCCCGCAGCCCGCGCAGTTCGATCAGGTCGAGAGTCATTCTTCCTCTACGGGGTTGAGGATGGGCGAGCCGTGGTGGAGCAGCAGGCGCCACTCGCCGCCGTCCCGGACGAAGATCTTGGTCGCGACGATGCTGCCCGCGGCCAGGAAGCCGGTCTCGGTGTCCTCGTCGGCGGTGAGGACGTTCTCCTTGCACGTGACCACGGCGTGGTCGCCGTAAACGTCGGTTTCCACGTCGGTCAGGACGAACTGGATGTACGTCGTGTTCGCCATGATCAGGGCCCAGGAGCGCAACACCTCCTCGCGGCCGCGCAACATGTCCCAGCCCGGGTGCACGCAGCTCACCGCGGCGGCGTGCGGACCGCCGGCCCACACCGCCGACATCCGGTCCAGGTCCCCGGCCTCGAACGCGGCGTAGAACTCGGCGTGGGTCTCGTCCAGGTCCTTGCTCATGCACGCCCTTCCGGGGGGTCGGCTGCGGGGGTCGTCGGTCCGGCGGCCGGTCCGGCGGCGGCGGTCACCGCCGCCGCGACCCGGACGGCGTCGGCGTTGGGCCGCACCCGGTGCACCCGCGCGCACCACGCGCCCGCCGCGGCCGCCAGCGCGGTGATCGCCACGGTCGCGTCGTCGCTGCCGGCGAACGGCCGCGGCGTCCCGTCCGGGGCGGCCAGCAGCCGGCCCAGGAACCGCTTGCGGGACGCGCCCACCAGCACCGGGTACCCGGTCGCCGCGAACGCCGCCAGGTGCGCCAGCAGCGCCCAGTTGTGCCCGGCCTCGGGGCTCTTGGCGAAGCCCAGCCCGGGGTCCAGCACGATCATCGACGGGTCCACGCCCTCGGCCAGCACGGCGTCCACCCGGCGCAGCAGCTCCTCGCGGACCTCGGCGACGACGTCGGCGTAGACCGCGCGGCTGTGCATGTCGTGGCTGTGCCCGCGCCAGTGCATCACCACGTAGGGCACCCCGGCCGCCGCGACGACGCGGGGCATCCCGGGGTCGGCGAGCCCGCCGCTGACGTCGTTGACCAGCCGGGCCCCCGCCGCGACGGCGGCCTCGGCGACCTCGGCGCGCATGGTGTCGACGCTGACCGGCACCCCGCCGGCGGCCAGCGCCTCGATGACGGGCACGACCCGGCGCAGCTCCTCCTCGCGCGAGACGCGCTGCGCGCCGGGCCGGGTGGACTCCCCGCCCACGTCGACGATGTCGGCGCCCTCGGCGACCAGGTCGAAGCCGTGCCGGACGGCCTTCTCCGGGTCGAACCAGGCGCCCCCGTCGGAGAAGGAGTCGGGGGTCACGTTGACCACGCCCATGACGAGGCACCGCCCCGGCTGGGGCAGCCCCGGAACGACGGCACTGGTCATACGGACAACCCTATGCCTTGATCGCGCCGGCCCGTTCCAGCGGCCCCGTCGGCCCCTCAGGGCTCCTCAAGGCTCCTCAGGCCCCCGGAAACACCGAGACCGCCCCCGCCGGCCCTCTGCGGGCCGCCGGGGGCGGTCTCGTCGCGTGCGTGCGGGCGGGGTCAGCCGCCCAGGATCAGGCTCATCGCCTCCGCGCGGGTCTCCGGGTGCTCCCGGAAGTCGCCGCGGACGGCCGAGGTGACCGTCTTGGCGCCGGGCTTGCGCACCCCCCGCATCGTCATGCACAGGTGCTCGGCCTCGATCACCACGATCACCCCGCGCGGTTCCAGGATGCGCATCATGGCGTCGGCGACCTGGCTGGTCAGCCGCTCCTGCACCTGCGGACGCCGGGCGTACACGTCCACCAGCCGCGCCAGCTTGGACAGCCCGGTCACCTGGCCGGTCTTGTTCGGCGTGTAGCCGACGTGCGCCACGCCGTGGAAGGGGACCAGGTGGTGTTCGCAGACCGAGTAGACCTCGATGTCCTTGACCAGCACCATTTCGTCATGGTCGGCCTCGAACATCTTGTTGAGGACGTCCTCGGGCCGCTGGCGGAGGCCGGCGAACTGCTCGGCGTAGGCCCGCGCGACCCGGGCGGGGGTGTCGAGCAGCCCGTCGCGGTCGGGGTCCTCCCCGATCGCGAGCAGGATCTCGCGCACCGCCCGCTCGATCCGCGCGTGATCGAAGCGACCGCCGTACACCGACGGCTCCGCGGGGTCACCGGTCATCGGAGTGTCGGGGTACGGCGGGTCGTCGTCGTGGGGAAGAGCCAAGTCGATCAGCTCTTGCCCAGGTCCGGGTCGGTGGCCGGGTCGGCGGTCGCGCCGCTCTGGCCGTTGCCCTGCGGCAGGGCGTCCTTGGTCAGGTCGGCGACGTCCTGCGGCCCCATCAGCGCCAGCTCCTTGGGCGTCAGCACCGGCGGGCGGTCCGACGGGAGGCGCTTGCCGTACCCGGTGTAGGACTTCTGGAGCGGCCGCTTGGTGATCGGCGCGAAGATCTCCAGCACCTGGTCCTTGGACAGGGTCTCCTTCTCCATCAGGTTGACCACCAGGTCGTCCAGGACGTCCCGGTACTCGACCAGGATCTCCCAGGCGGCGTCGTGGGCGGCCTCGATGTAGCGGCGGACCTCGTCGTCGATCGCCGAGGCGATGTCCTCGGAGTAGTCGCGCTCGTGGCCCACGTCGCGGCCGAGGAAGACCTCGCCCGCGCCGGTCCCGAACTTGCGGGCGCCGAGGCGCTCGCTCATGCCGTACTCGGTGACCATGTTGCGCGCGATCGAGGTGGCCTTCTCGATGTCGTTGGCCGCGCCGGTGGTCGGCTCGTGGAACACCAGCTCCTCGGCGGTGCGCCCGCCCAGCAGCATGGCGAGCTGGTCGGTCATCTCCGAGCGGGTGGTGAGGAACTTGTCCTCCATCGGCAGGGTCATGGTGTAACCCAGGGCCCGGCCGCGCGGCAGGATCGTCACCTTGTGCACGGGGTCGGCGTTCGGCAGCGCGTGCGCCACCAGAGCGTGCCCGCCCTCGTGGTAGGCGATGATCTTCTTTTCCTTCTCCGACATCACCCGGGTCTTGCGCTCGGGGCCGGCCATCACGCGGTCGATGGACTCCTCAAGGGTGTCCATGTCGATCAGCTTGCGGTCGAACCGCGCGGTGAGCAGCGCCGCCTCGTTGATCACGTTGGCCAGGTCGGCGCCGGTGAAGCCGGGCGTGCGGCGGGCGATGACGTCGAGGTCGACGTCGGGCGCGAACGGCTTGCCGCGGCCGTGCACCCGGAGGATGCCCTTGCGGCCCTCCAGGTCCGGGCGGTCGACGGTGACCTGCCGGTCGAAGCGGCCCGGACGCAGCAGCGCCGGGTCCAGGATGTCGGGCCGGTTGGTGGCGGCGATCAGGATGACGCCGCCCTTGACGTCGAAGCCGTCCATCTCGACCAGCAGCTGGTTGAGCGTCTGCTCGCGCTCGTCGTGGCCGCCGCCGAGCCCCGCGCCGCGGTGCCGGCCGACGGCGTCGATCTCGTCGATGAAGATGATCGACGGGGCGTTGGCCTTGGCCTGCTCGAACAGGTCGCGGACGCGCGAGGCGCCCACGCCGACGAACATCTCGACGAAGTCGGAGCCGGAGATCGAGTAGAACGGCACCCCGGCCTCGCCGGCGACCGCGCGGGCCAGCAGCGTCTTGCCGGTGCCGGGCGGGCCGTACAGCAGCACGCCCTTGGGGATCTTGGCGCCGATCGACTGGAACTTGGCGGGGTTCTGCAGGAAGTCCTTGATCTCCTCAAGTTCCTCCAGCGCCTCGTCGGCGCCCGCCACGTCGGCGAAGGTGGTCTTGGGAGTGTCCTTGGTGATCAGCTTGGCCTTGGACTTCCCGAAGTTCATCACCCGCGAGCCGCCGCCCTGCATCTGGTTCATGATGAACAGGAAGATCAGCACGATGACCACGATGGGCAGCAGGCTGAACAGCAGGTTCATGAAGAGGCTCTGCTTGGGAACCTCGACGTTGTAGCCGCCGGGCAGCTTGCCGGCGGCGGCCTGCTGCTGGAGCTGGTTCTGAAGTTGGAGTCCCTGGCCGTCGACCCAGGAGGCCTGCTGCTGCTTGCCGTCGTTGAGGGTGACCTCGATCCGCTGATCCTTGTCGATGATCTTGGCGGACTTCACCTGGCCCGCGGCGATCTCCTGGACCACCTTGGAGGTGTCGGTCTTCTCAAAGGAACGACCGGGGTTGACGCCCCACATGACGAGGGCGACCAAGAGGCCGAACAGCAGGATCCACAGCAGCGGCCCGCGAAAATAGCGCTTCACGTCCATGTATGCGGTTACCCCTTCGGGGCCCGTCCCTCCCGACCTTGCGATCCTCGCCCGTCCCGGCGGGACGGGCGCCACTGTGAACCAGCACCGTGCCCGGCCGGGCCGGCGCCAGGGCGCTCGCACCGGCCGAGGCGGCCGCCGTCATGACTCCCGGTTCATGGCCCGGGATATCGAAGGTACACCGCAGGACACAGGGGACGCAGCCAGCGCCGATCCCCTGATCCTCCCGATGTACCCCTCGACGACCTTTGCAACGATCCGTGACGGGTCCTTGTTCCCATGTCAAGTGGCGACGCGCGGGAAAGGGCGGTGACCGGGGCGATCGCTCCGGTCCCGGCCGGGCCGGGCGGGCCGGGCGCCCCGCCGGATCAGGAGCCCCCGCCGCCGTACACGTGCGGCGCGAGCGTGCCCACGAACGGCAGGTTGCGGTACTTCTCCGCGTAGTCCAGGCCGTACCCGATCACGAACTCGTTGGGGATGTCGAAGCCCAGGTACCGGCAGTCGATCTCGGTCTTGACGGCCTCGGGCTTGCGCAGCAGCGCGCAGATCTCCAGCGACGCCGGGCCGCGCGAGCGCAGGTTGCTGATCAGCCAGGACAGCGTGAGGCCGGAGTCGATGATGTCCTCGACGATCAGCACGTGCTTGTCGAGGATGTCGGTGTCCAGGTCCTTCAGGATGCGCACCACGCCGGAGGACTTGGTGCCCGACCCGTAGGACGACACCGCCATCCAGTCCATGGACGCCGGCGTGTGCAGCGCGCGGGCCAGGTCCGCCATGATCATGACGGCGCCCTTGAGCACGCCCACCAGCAGCAGGTCCTTGCCCGCGTAGTCGGCGTCGATCTGCGCGGCCAGCTCGCGCACCTTGGCCTGCAGCCGGTCCTCGGGGACCAGTACCTTCGCCAGGTCGGCGCCCAGGTCCTTCTCGTCCACAACCCCACCCTTTGTGACGACACGCCTACGACCCGGGGTCGGCCGGGCCGAAGAGCAGCTTTTCATACCGCCGGAAGGCGCGGAGGCCCCCCGGCAGGTCCACGTGACGTTGTCCCCGCCAGGCCGTGACCAGCCGTTCCACTGCGTCGACGTGGACGGCCGCGAGCGTACCCGGTGGGCTGCCCGCTCTGATCGCCGCGGTGCGCAGGACGCGGGTGCGGACGGCGCGGGGCAGGTCGGCCAGGGCGGCGATCCGCAGCGCCACCAGCGCCGTAGGGGCGGCGTCCGCTCCGCTCTGCGCGCCGGTCGTCCCCGTGCTCGCGGCTTCCGTGCTTGTGGCACTTTCCACAGTCGGGCCTGAAGGGCTTGACGCGGGCGGGATTACGTGGCCTTCCGCTGCGTCGGGCGGAATCTCGGCGTCGCGGTAAGCACGCGCGGCGTACATCTCCAGGGCGTCACTGTCGTCGCGCAACAGCCGGGCCGTGCGCGCCAGCGCCTCCTTCACGCCGGGGCCGAGGGTGTGTTCCAGGACCGGCAACGCCTCGTGCCTCACGCGCACGCGCGTATAGGCCGGGTCGTCGTTGTGGGGGTCGTCCCACGGATCGAGCCCCATCACCAGGCAGGCGCGTCTCGTCGTGGCCCGGTCCAGTTCCAGCAGGGGGCGCGCGTAGTGCACCTTGACGGGATCGGCGACCTCGACGGCGTCGGTGGGGTCCAGCGCCTCGTGGTCCTCCAGCGAGATGACCTCCGACCCCGGCAGGTGGCGGGTGAACGTGGCGGGCATCCCGGCCAGCGACCGCGCGCCCGATCCGCGTGCCAGGCCCAGCAGGACGGTCTCCGCCTGGTCGTCGCGCGTGTGCCCGAGCAGCACCACGGCCGCGCCCAGCCGCACGGCCGCCTCGTCCAGCGCGGCGTACCGCGCCTGACGTGCGGCGTTCTCCGGCCCGCCGCTCTCCCCGACCGTGACGGCGATCGAGCCGACCGGGTCCAGGCCGAGGCCCGCCAGCACGCGAACGACGGCGTCGGCGCGTTCGGCCGAGCCCTCCTGCAACCCGTGGTCGATCGTCACCGCACCCGCCGGACGGCCACCGGCCGGGTCACCGGACGTGCCCTCCGCCGAACGTCCCGAGCGCGGCGCCTCGAACGCCAGCGCCCCCGCCAACGCCAGGGAGTCCGCACCGCCGCTGACCGCCGCCAGCACCATCGCACCCGGCGGCGACCCGGCGAGCACGCGCCGGACCGCCAGCCGCACCGCCGCCACGGCGGGATCAGGGCCCATGCGGTAACCCTTACCGCATGGATGCCCGCCCGGTCATGTCCCGGCGCCGTCGGTGCCCGTCGCCGTGCCCGGCGCGGGCCCCGGGCCGAGGCCCGGATCGGCCGGGGCGTCCAGGTGGCGCGGGCCGACCACGCGGTCGATCCACAACGCCGGTTCCTTGATCTCCGGCAGCGTGGGCAACGTCTCGGGCGACTGCCAGATCTTGTTGAAGTCGGCCATGCCGACCTCGGTGACGACCCGGCGCACGAACCGCGAGCCCTCGGCGTACTGCTTCATCTTCAGGTCGATGCCGAGCAGCCGCCGGATCGCCTTGTCCAGCCGCGACCCGCCCTCGCGCCGCCCCTGGAAGCGGGAGCGGATCTGCTGCACCGACGGCACGACCTCGGGGCCGACCGCGTCCATGACGTAGTCGCCGTGCCCCTCGGCCAGCGTCATCACGGCGGTGAGCCGGTCCAGGATGACGCGCTGCTCGGGGGTCTGGATGGCGTCGATCAGGTTGCCCTCGCCGCCGCGCACCGCGTCGGCGAGCACGTCGGCGGCGTCGCGCAGCCGGTCCATCAGCGCGCCCGGGTCGAGGTCGGAGGCCAGCAGGAACTGCGTCATCTGGTCCTGCACGTACTCGCGCAGCCACGGCACGCCGGTGAACTGGGCGCGGTGGGTCTCCTCGTGCAGGCACACCCACAGCCGGAAGTCGTGCGGGTCGACCTCCAGGTCCTGCTCGACGTGCACGATGTTGGGCGCGACCAGCGTCAGCCGCCCGGTGGGGGCGCGGCCGGACGGGTCGGGCGGCAGGAACAGCTCGTACTGGCCCAGCACCCGGCTGGCCATGTACGACAGGATCACGCCGACCTGCATCCCGGTGACGCGGGAGCCGACCGCCTGCACCATCACGCCGCCGGGCCCGCCGCCGAGCAGGCCGGGGCCGCGGCGCGCCTCCATCTGCTCCAGCAGCGGTTCGAGCACGACGCGGAAGCCGTCGACGTTGGCGCGGATCCAGCCGGGGCGGTCCACGATCGTGGCGGGCTCGGGGTCGGCCTCGATGGCCATCCCGGTGAAGTCGCGCACGTGCCCGTGCGCGATCTTCGACAGCTCGCGCAGCTCCGCCACGACCTCGCGGGCCTCGGCGTGGCTGATCTGGGGGCCGGGCCGCACGAGCCGGGTGCCCGCCTGGACCGCGACGTTCCAGTCGATCATTGAGGCGCTCATGTACTCCACCGTAGGTCTCGGCCGCGGCGCCGTGGCGCCCTGCACGATCGTTCAACGAACAACCGTTCTGGTTATCTCCCGTACGGCCACGGCCACACACCCGCGGCGGGACGCGCGGCCGGGTGGATCAGCAGCCGCAGGTCGCCACCAGCGCGGCGAGCTGGTCGAGCTTGGCGGGGTCGGCCGCGCTCTTGCCGTCGCCCATCATGAACGCGAACGCCAGCAGCCGCCCGTCGGCGTCGCGGGCGATCCCGGCGAGCGTGCTGACGCCCGACAACGTGCCGGTCTTGGCGCGGACCATGCCCGCGGCGGCCTGGCTGGACGGCACCGTGTAGCGCGGCGGGCGCAGCGTGCCGGAGAACCCGGCGACCGGCAGCCCGGTGATCGCCGCGCTCAGTTCCGGACGTTCGGGCGAGGCGGCCAGCGCCGCGATCCGGGCCAGCGCCAGCGGGGTGATGCGGTTGCGGGTGGACAGGCCGCTGCCGTCGTTGACCAGCAGGCCGTCGGCGGCGTCCAGCCCGCGCAGCGTCTCGGTCACCGCCTGCGCCGCGCCGGCGAACGACGGCTGCCGCCCCTTCCTGATCGCCACCTGGCGGGCGACGGCCTCGGCGACGTCGTTGTCGCTGGCGGTCATCAGGTGCTCGACCAGCGCCGACAGCGGCGGCGACCGCACCTCGGCGACCTGCGCGGACCCGTCGGCGGCGCGCACGGAGCGTCCGGCCGTGGCGGGCACGCCCGCGCGGGTCAGCGCCTGCGCGAACTTGGCGGCAGCGGCGGCGGGCGGGTCGGCGACGCGCGTCTTGCGCGTGGTGTCGAGCGGCGAGACGCGGCCGCTGTCCACGGCCAGGGCGCTGACCGGCGCGGCCTCGCCGTCGGGGACGTAGTTGGGCTTCCATCCGGCCGCCGTGCGCGGGCCCTGGTAGGCGGAGGCGTCGTAGTCCACGCGCGTCCGCCGCACCCCGGCGCTCCTGAGCGCGGCGGCGGTCCTGCGCGCGAGGTCGGCGAGCGACGCGTACGGCGGATGGCCGTCTTCGGGCCGCGCGGGAAGGGCCGTCAGTGTAGGATCCCCGCCTCCGACCAGCACCACCGCGCCGCCCGGACCCCGCACGACCCGGGTGGCGATCCGGTGTCCGGGCCCCAGCGCCGCCAGCGCCGCCACCGAGGTGGCCAGCTTGGTGGTGGAGGCGGGGGTGGCGGGCTGGTCGGCGCGCTGCTGGAACAGCGGCCGCCGGGTGACCGCGTCGATCACCACCGCGTTGATCTTCGCGCCGGCGCCGCCGGCCGGTCCCGCCAGCCGCCCCGCCAGGGCGGACGGGTCGGGCGCGCGGGCCGCGCCCGGATCGGCGGCCGGCACCGTCGCGGCGGTGCGCGCCAGGTCGCGCGCGGCCACGGTGGGGGGCTGCGGCATCAGATGACGTTCCGGTGTGAGTTTCGCCACTGCGGCCCCTGCCCCGGCGGCGAAGACACTAAGGAGGGACAGCACGATCACGGAGAGGCCGCCGGCGCGTCCGGGCACGCGACCGCCCCTCTCCTGCTCAGCACTCACCAACGTGCGACATCCTTATATAAGGGAACCCAACCCTGTGGGGGTCGGCCTCACCCGCACAGACTCCCGAAAGACTATTCACTGCGACCGCGCAGGGAGCGGAGGACATCTTGGAATTCGACGTCACCATTGAGATTCCGCGTGGCAGCCGGAACAAGTACGAGGTGGACCACGAGTCCGGCCGCATCCGGCTGGACCGCATGTTGTTCACCTCCACCCAGTACCCGGCCGACTACGGCTTCGTGGAGGACACCCTGGGCGAGGACGGCGACCCGCTCGACGCCCTGGTGATCCTCCAGGAGCCGACCTTCCCGGGGTGCCTGATCAGGTGCCGCGCCGTCGGCATGTTCCGGATGACCGACGAGGCCGGTGGCGACGACAAGCTCCTGTGCGTGCCCTCGACCGACCCGCGGATGGAGCACCTGCGCGACATCCACCACGTGCCGGAGTTCGACCGCCTGGAGATCCAGCACTTCTTCGAGGTCTACAAGGACCTGGAGCCGGGCAAGTCGGTGGAGGGCGCCAACTGGGTCGGCCGGGTCGAGGCCGAGGCCGAGGTCGAGCGTTCCCGCAAGCGCTTCGCCGACACCGGCGGCCACTGAGGCCGAGCACCCGGGACGGCGCAGATCCGCTCCCCGCCGTCCGCGGCGCGACCCGCGGGAACCCCTCCGCACGATGGCGTTCGTGCGGAGGGGTTCCTGTCTGTCCGCACCCTTTCCCGGCCCCGCCTCCGGTCGGCTTCGCGGCCCCGCCTCCCGTCAGCCCGCCGGGCGGGTCGCGCCGATGAGGCCGTTGCGGTAGATGCTGGAGATGCGCACCCGGGCCCCGGTGTAGGGCGCCTCCACCATGCGCCCCTTGCCGATGAAGATCCCCACGTGGTGGATCGTGTCGGGGTCCGCGGTGTTGTTCGCGAAGAACACCAGGTCACCGGCGCGGAGCTGGTTCAGCGGCACGTGCGGCCCCGACGTCCACTGCGTGCCGGTCCAGTGGTCGAGCCGCACGCCGACCTTGCTCCAGGCGTACAGCGCCAGACCCGAGCAGTCGAAGCCGTAGATGCCCGACCCGTGCTCGATGCCGTAGCTGGGACCGCCCGCCGTGCCGCCGCCCCAGGAGTAGGGCGTGCCGAGCCACTTCAGCGCGTACCGGACGACCGTCCCGCCGCGTCCGGACTCCGATCCCAGCAGGGCGGCCGAACGTCCCGAGCCCCGGAAGTTGCGCTGCGCGGCCAACGCCTCGGCGCGTTCGAGGGCGGCCTGCCGCTGCCGTGCCAGAGCCGCCGCGCGGGCGCGCTCGCTGCCGAGCCGCTCCTCCAGCTCCCGCTTCTCGGCCTCGATGCGCTGCACGGCCTCGCGCTGGTGCGCCACCGCGTCCTGCGCGGCGCGCTTGGCGTCGGCGGCGCGCCCGGTCGCGGCGTGCTGCTCCTCGTACGCCTCCCGCGCCTGCTTGCGGAACAGCTCGGCGACGGTGCGGGCCGCCTTGACGTGCTCGGCGATCCCGGCACGGCGCTGCGCCAGCATCTCCAGCAGCCCGGCGCGGTCCATCGACCCCTGCGGGCCGCCCTGCCCCGCGACCGTCGCCGCCCAGGAGTTGTAGCCGGTGCCCGCCTGGTAGGCGTCGGCGGCGAACGCGGCCAGCTCGGCCTGCGCCTCCTGGAACCGGCGCTGCGCCTCGGCCGCGCGCCGCTGGGTCTCCTGGTAGGTGCCGCGGGCGCGCTCCAGCTTCACCAGCTCGCCGTTGTAACGCTCCACGGCCGACGCGGCGGCGACGCCGAGGCGCTCCAGCTCGCCGTCGGCCCGCGCCAGCATGGCCTTGACCTTGCCGACCTCGGCGGCCCGGTCCTGGACGCGCCGCTCGCTCTCCTTCACGTCCTGCGCGCTCGGCGCGGGCTCGGCCGCCGGGCGCGCCGACGCCGCCGGGACCAGCAGGGTCAGGGTCAGGGCCGCGCCGGAGGACAGCGCGACCAGCCGCCGGGCGGGGCGGGACCCGGACCGCCGTCCCGCGGTGGTGCTCGGTGATGGAAACACGGTCCTCCCCTGCCGCGATTCACCCAACGCAAGCAATGAGATACCGAGAGTAGTTGACCGTGGTGACATTCTGAACTTCCGTCCCGCAGACCGCAGGAATTACTCACCGCCGCGGTGGTCCGGCAGTCCCAGCAATCGCGCTATCCAGGGGCGTATCGCCGTTCCGGACGGCAGCGCGGCCCGCGGATAAGTGAAAATCGGCACCGGCGCGCCGTAGGCCGACCGCAGTTCGGCGGCCTTGCACCAGTCGGAGGCCGTGCGGGTCGCCGCCCACGCCGCCGCGAGCGGGGGCCGCGTCTCCGGGCGGCGCTCCCACAGGCGCAGCAGCGCCATGGTCGCGTGCGCGGCGGAGTAGCCGTCCTCGGGGTAGGCGACGCCCGCCAGGAACGCGGCGGTGGCGGGGCCGCCGTGGGGCGAGCCGAGGGCCCAGGTCCAGTTGGCGACGACCAGTTCCCGCACGGGCGCGGGCAGGAGGGCGGCCGCGGCGTACATGCGCTCCTGGCGGGCGCCGGTCAGGCGGCCGGTGGCCAGGAGCCAGGCCAGGTCATCGGGCGGCCCGGCGTCCGCGCCACCGCCACCGTCCTGCGCGCCGAGCGCCAGCCAGGACAGGACGGTGAGGCCGCGGGCGGTCTGGAGGCGGCACAGTTCGGCGACCTCGCGGCGGGCGCGGGCGGCCGGTTCGAGCCAGAGCGGCCACGCGGCCCGCTGGACCTCGGTGACGAGGCGGAGCAGCGCGGCCGTGACCGGTGGCGGGGTCACCCGGGCGTCCGGCCGTGGCAGGAACGCGGGCTCGCCCACGCTCAGCCGCCCGGCCCCGGCGGCTCCGGGTCGTGCCGGTCGGCGGGCGGGCCGCCCGACGCGCCGGGAGACGTCCGGCTGGGCGAGGGGCCGCTGGGCGGATCGTTCGGCGACGGATCGACCGGGGGTTCGCTCGACGGCGGGGGCTCGCTCGGCGGCGGAGGCTCGCTGCTGGGCGGAGGCGGCGAAGAGGGCGGTTCAGAGCTGCCGGGCGGCGTACTGGGCGACGGCGGTTGCGACGTGGGCGGCTGAGATGTCGTGGGCTGTTCGGTGGGAGGCCGAGGCGTCGTAGGCCGTTCGGTGGGCGAGGCGCCAGGGGGCGGATTCGTCGGCGACACGCCAGAGGGCAGCGGCGCAACGGGACTTTCACCGGGAGCCGACTGGTAGTCCCGGCGAGGCGGCGGAGAGGACAGCGCCGTAGGCGGGGCGGCCGAGTTCGTCGCTCCCAACGGGTAGATGGCCGAAACCGGAACGGTGGCCTGGCTCTCGACGGTCCGCTCCCCCGCGTGCGCGGGAGGGGCGACCGAAGGCGGCACGGAGGGCCGACGCTGGTTGTCCGAGACCGGCCCACCGTCCTTGCTCTGCTGACCAGTCAGGTGGACGGCTCCCGCCCCGCCCATCAATAGAACACTGACACTGAGCGCGACACCGAGCCGCACCGTCGCCGCACCGTGCCTGTGGGAGTCCTTCCGTCCGCGCCATGTGAATTCGGCGCGCCGGGGCATCGCGGGAAACCCGTCCGGTCGGAAAGCGCTCAGCCGCGTCGCGACGAACAGCCGGTATCCCACCAGCTCGGGGTCCATGAAACAGGCGACGACCCGCGCGCGCAGAGCGTCGGGCGGAACGGCCTGCGGCAGCAGCCCGTACACCTTGGCGGGCGAGACGGGATCGGGCCGGAACGGGCCGCACTCAGGGCACATACGAGCGTGGCGCAACAGCCGGGCACTCGACTCCGGACACGGTCCGCCGCGCCGTTCGCGCAGCAGCACGCCGCGTTCGAGACACCCGTACGGCCCCTGCACGGCCAGCAGCTCGGAGGTCAACGCCGCCTCCAGACCGGTGTGCGCCTCCTCCAGGGCCGCCTGCGTCTCCCGTACCGTCAGCCCCAGCACGGCCGCCAGCTCGGGCACCGGCAGCCCGTGCCGCACCCACAGGTCGAGGATCTCCCGGCCGGCGGCGGGCATGCCGAGCACCGCCTGCCACGCCGTGATGCGCCGATCGACGTCGTCCTGGTCGTGGCGGGCCACGGCGATGTCGGGCGCCCGGTCGGTGGCGACGGGCCGGCGGGCGCACTCCAGCCGCGCGATGGCGTAGAGCCAGGGCCCGAACCGCGCGGGGTCGCGCAGCCGGTCGATGTGCGCCTCGGCCACGATGAACGTGTCGCGCAACGCCACCTGGGCCGCGTCCCGACCGCGCAGCCGGAACCAGCAGTACGCGTAGAGCCGGTCGGCATAGGCGGCGTACACCGCGTCCGGCGCACCGGGCTCCCGGGCGCGCAGAGCCGCGACCAGGTGATGGTCGTTCATGACGAGAAAGGTAAAGGCTCGGCGCGCGTCTCACCGCCGTTTTCCCAAGTTCGGGAGAAGCCGTTCGAGAGCCAATCCCGATGCTTCCCCATCATCACATTAGCCGGAAATGCCTAACTCGCCCCACTTGTTGAGCAGCGGCGCGAACAGGCACGAATCGCCTAACGCATCCGATCACACACCGTACGTAAACAGAATCGAGGCACCACGAAAAGCGGTCTCACTCGTCCGGCGATTCCTCCAGCATGGGCGGCAGGAGCCGTTCCGCAGCCGCCGCGATCGTGGCGACCTGGGCACTGGTGAAGATCACCGCGCGCGCCGTGATCACCTGCGGCACCTCCCGGACGGCGTGCACGAGCACCTCCCCGTGCGCCAGCCCGCCGCGCGGCACCCGCGCCCCGTGCACGGCGACCATCGGCGTGACCACGACCTGGTGGTCGAGCTCGGCCGACAGCAGCTCGGCGACCGTCCGGGCCGCCCGCCCGGCCGCGCCGACGCTCCCCACCGGACGCCGCCCCGTCCACAACCGCCGCCCCTCGACCCGGACGCGGGCGCCCCGCGCCCAGCGTCGGCTGGCGATCGCGTAGACCCCGGTCAGACCGACCACCAGATGGTCGAGATTGGTGGTCGCCCCCGGCAGCGCCCGGTCATGGAACACGTGGTGACCGGCCGGGTCGAGCCGCGCGAGCCGCCGCCCGGTCCGGCGCTCGGCCACGGCCCCCTGACGCCAGTCGGCCATCGGCCCGGACCGCGTCCACCCGTACAACACGCATCCGGCGAAGACCACGACGGCGACCGCGGGCCCCGCCCACCACACGGCGACCCCCGCGGCGACCACACCGGTCCCGGCCGCCAGCACGCCCTGGACCAGCAGCCGCTCCCGGCGATGCTCGGCGGCGAGCGCGCGGTACCGCGCCCACGCGGAGGCGCCGGCGTTGGACGCACCCCCACTGCTGCGCACCTCAGGCCCCTCTCCCGTGCCTTGAAGGAGCAAGCGTGCGCCAGCCGACCCCAACCTTCAAGGAGTTTGACCTTCTCGTGCTCCCATCGCGAGAAAGCTTTATTGACACTGTCATGATTACAGTGTCATCATGGGGTCATGGACGGTACCTGGACCATCGGCGAACTGGCCGAGCGAGCCGCGGCGGCACTGCTCGCCGTCGAGCCCGTGCAGGCCAACGGCCGGGTGCGCGACCTGCCCAACGCCCGGCTGATCCGCTGGTACACCACGATCGGCCTGGTCGACCCGCCGCTGGGCCGCCGGGGCCGCGTCGCGCTCTACGGCCCGCGCCACCTGCTGCAGATCGTCGCCGTCAAACGCCGCCAGTCGGCGGGCCGGACGATCGCCGAGATCCAGGTGGAGCTGGCCGCCGCGACCGACACGATGCTCGAACGGATCGCGGCCCTCCCGGCCTCACCCCACCCCGGCGCCTTCGGCACTCCGAGCGCCGACGGGCCTGCGCCCCACCCGCCTCGGCCACCCGCTCCGACAACCGGACCACCCCGGTCACCCGCTCCTGCGGCCGACGTCTCCCATCCCGAGGTGGCCGACCCCACTCCCGACACCGAGGCCGAGCACCAGACCCCCGACACCGACCAGGCCGAGGTCACCCCACCATCTCCGTCACCTGCCGACACTTCTGAGCCCGCTTCTCACGCCAGCACCCCGGGCCCCACCCCCAGCGCCCAGGAAGCCGACACTCCCCACACGGACACGCCCCGCTCCCGCTTCTGGTCCACCCGCCCCGGCACAGCACCTCCTTCGGTCCTCCCCGCACCACCCCCCGAAAGCGCCGCCTCCGGAGCCACCTCCGAAACCGCCCCCCCTCCCCCCGCCGCTCCGCCCTCCAGCACCGCGCCGAAGCCGACCTTCGACATCGCCACTCCCTCGCACCTCCAGGTCGAGGTGGTCCCCACCCCGCCGGCCGTCGTGCAGGCGGTACGGCTGGCACCCGACCTGACCGTCCTCCTCGACGTCGCCTCGCTGACCCCGGACGACGTCGCCGCGATCCAGGACGCGGCCCGTCCCCTGCTGGACGAGCTGCGCAGGCGCGGCCTGATCTCCGCACCCCCCACCCAACTCTCCGGGAGGTCCACGTGACCGTGCGCATCACCTCTCTGCCCGAGCCCGAGACCGTCCCGGCCCCCGACGGCGGGCTGGGCGCCCTCATCACCAACAGGGGCAACCTTCCGCTGGACACGGTGGACGTGCGCGCCGCCATCACCGGCCTCGCCGCGAGCGTCGAGGTCACCCAGGGCTTCCGCAACCCCTTCGACGTCCCGCTGGAGGCCACCTACGTCTTCCCGCTGCCCGACCGCGCCGCCGTCACGGGCCTGCGGATGGAGGCCGCCGACCGGATCGTCGAGGGCGTCCTGAAGGAGCGCGGCCAGGCCCGGCAGGACTACGACACCGCCATCGCGGCGGGCAAGCGCGCCGCCATCGCCGAGGAGGACCGGCCCGACGTCTTCTCCATGCGGGTCGGCAACATCCTGCCGGGCGAGCGGGTGACGGTCCGCCTGACGCTCGACCAGCCGCTTCCCTACGAGACCGACGACGGCGCCGCGACGTTCCGCTTCCCCCTGGTGGTCGCGCCCCGCTACATCCCCGGGGCGCCGCTGGACGGCGCCCCCGCGGGCCCCGGCACCGCCCCCGACACCGACGCGGCCCCCGACGCCTCCCGCATCACGCCGCCGGTCCTGCTGCCGGGCTTCCCCAACCCCGTGCGCCTGTCGATCACGGCGGAGATCGATCCGGCCGGGCTCCCCCTCGCCGAGATCCGCTCCGCGCTGCACGTCACCTCCGAGGAGGACGGCACGAGCGGCACGACCGTCCGCCTCCTCCCCGGCGAGCGCCTGGACCGGGACTTCCTCCTGCGCCTGGCCTACACACCGCAGGAGGACCGCCCGGCCGCCGCGCTCGCCCTCACCCCGGACACCGGCACCCCGGCCGGAAGCAGCCTGGGAAACAGGGACGACTCAACTGGCGACGACGCGAACCCACACCCGGCCAGCGACGCAGTGAGCCCCCACTCGTCCGGCGGCACCTTCACCCTCACCGTCCTGCCCTCGGGCACGGGTCGCCCGCGCCCGCGCGACGTCGTGCTGGTCCTCGACCGGTCCGGCAGCATGCACGGCTGGAAGATGATCGCGGCCCGCCGCGCCGCCTCCCGGATCGTCGACACCCTCACCGGCGCCGACCGGTTCGCGGTCCTGTCGTTCGACAACACCGTCGAGCGGCCCCGCGCCCTCGGTCCCGGCCTGGCCGACGGCACCGACCGCAACCGGTTCCGCGCCGTGGAGCACCTGGCCGCGCTGGACGCGCGCGGCGGCACCGAGATGCTCGCCCCCCTGGAAGAGGCGTGCGGCATGCTCTTCGACTCCGCCCGCGACCGCGTCCTGGTCCTCATCACCGACGGGCAGGTGGGCAACGAGGACCAGATCCTCGCCCGCCTCACCCCCCGCCTGCGCGGAGTGCGCGTCCACACCGTCGGCATCGACCGCGCCGTCAACGCCGGGTTCCTGACCAGGCTCGCCGAGGCGGGCCAGGGCCGCTGCGAGCTGGTCGAGTCCGAGGACCGCCTGGACGAGGTGATGGACCACATCCACCACCGCATCGGCGCCCCGCTGGTCACCGACCTCTCCCTGCACCCGGAGGGCCTGACCCTCGTCCCCGGCACCGTCGCCCCCGGCCGCCTCGGCGCCCTGTTCCCCGGCGTGCCGC
Source organism: Actinomadura hibisca NBRC 15177 (assembly GCF_001552635.1). Taxonomy (GTDB): domain Bacteria; phylum Actinomycetota; class Actinomycetes; order Streptosporangiales; family Streptosporangiaceae; genus Spirillospora; species Spirillospora hibisca. Next base: position 23,486 of record NZ_BCRO01000037.1, read on the forward strand.
TGGTCATCTCGGGCCGCTACGAGGGCGCTCCCACCGGCAGCCTGACCGTGCGCGGCACCACCCCCGACGGCGCCCCCTGGGCGCAACAGGCGCACGCCACCCGCACCGACGGCTCCCCGGCCACCTCCATCTGGGCCCGCGCCCACCTGCGCGACCTGGAGGACCGCTACGCCGTCGCCGACTCGCCCGAGCTGGAGAAGCGCATCGTCGACACGTCCCTGCGCTTCAACGTGCTGTGCCGGTTCACCGCCTTCGTGGCGGTCGACGACCAGGTGGCGACCGGCGGCGAGATCCCGCACCAGGTCGTCCAGCCGGTGGAGCTCCCCCAGGGCTGGGGCGCGGCCCCGATGATGGCGGCCATGCCCCGCCCCATGGCCCCGGGCGCGACGGCGGCCGCACCCGCCATGGCCCCGCCCCCGGCGCCCGCTCCCGGCTCGCCCCCGCCCCCCATGCCCCCCATGCCCCGTGGCAGCGGCCGCCCGCCCGCCGGAGGCACCGGCTACGGCTCGGCGGACCTCGGCTCCGACGACATGGACGTGCCGGACTTCCTCGCCGACGGACCCAAGATCGAACGCCGCAGCCGCAGGAACCACTGGAGCCGCCGCTCCAACCCCGCCGCGTCCACCGAACTCACCCAGGCCCGCCAGCGCCTCACCGAGGAGCTCACCCGCCTGAGGGAGCTGCAGTCCGCGCCTCAGGACCAGCGCCGCGACCACCTGCTGGCCCACCTGCTGCCGGTCCTCCAGCAGGTGATCGACGACCTGTCCGCCCAGACCCCGGAGTCCCTGACGCTCCTGCTGGACGCCCTCCAGGCCGCCGCCACGGCCGCCCCGCTCCCGCCCCACCTGGACGAGCTCTGGGCCCAGGCCGTCGACACCTTGCAGAGCTTCACCGGCAGCGCCCCCGCACGCCCCTTCTGGAAGCGCCGCCCCTGACCCTGCTCGAACCCCACCACCCGCGACCAACAACACGCCCCGCCGTGCACACCAAAGCCACACGCCCGCGCACGGCGGGGCACATCCCCTACGAATCTGCGGCCCTGCCCTACCCGCCCTACCTGTGGGCCTGCCCCACCTACCCCACCTACGGCCTGGGGACCAGCGGACCAGCGGCCAGCCTAAGGAGCCATCCAAGAAGCACACCTCAAGGAACGCCGCCCAAGCGGGGCACACCACAGCGGGGCACACCACAGCGTGACGCACTCCCAAGGGGCGTCAAGAGGTGCTGGTCTTGCTGCGCGCCCGCTCCAGCAACCACAACACCAGCACCGCAGCCGCGAAGGTCGCGCCCAGTATCGACACCCCCGTCCAGCCCGCCCGCACCCAGGCGACCGAGGTCAGGAAGGAGCCCGCCGCGCCGCCCGCGAAGTTGGAGGTCATGAACGCCGAGTTCAGGCGGTTCCGCGCCTCCGGGCGCAGGGCGTACACCACGTTCTGGTTCGCGATCAGCAGGCCCTGCTGGGCCAGGGCCAGCAGGATCAGGCCGCCCAGCAGCAGCGGCAACGAGTGCGCGCCGAACGCCAGCGGCACCCAGGAGACCAGCATCCCGGTCGCGCCCACGGCGGTCACCAGCTGCACCCGGCCCCGGTCGGTCTGCCGGCCCGCGACCGACGCGGCGATCGGACCGCCGATGCCCACCAGGCCGAACAGTCCGATCGCCGCCTCCGACCAGCCGTAGGGCGGGCGGGCCAGCAGGAAGGCCAGTGCCACCCACACACCGTTGAAGCCCGCGAACGACAGCGCGCCCATCCCCGCGCGCCACCGCAGCACGGGCTCCTCCTTGAACAACATGACCGTCGAGCGGATCAGCGCCGGGTAGGACAGGCCCACGTTGTTCTTCATGCGCGGCAGGAACCGCCACAACAGCGCCGCCATCGCGGCCATCAGCAGCGCGTTCACCCAGTAGACCGTCCGCCAGCCGCCCAGCTCCGACAGGCCGCCCGAGACGGTCCGCGACAACAGCGCGCCCAGCAGCAGGCCCGTCATGACCGTGCCCACGACCCGGCCCCGCTCGGCGGGCGCCGCCAGCGCCGCCGCGAACGGCACCAGGACCTGCGCGGCCACCGACGCGAACGCCGTCAGGATCGTGCCCGCCATCAGCACCGTGCCGTTGGGGGCGGCCGCCGACACCAGCAACGACAGCGCCGTCACCCCGAACAGCCCCACCGCGAGCCCCCGCCGCTCCAGCAGGTCGCCCAGCGGCACCAGGAGCAGCAGCCCGACGCCGTACCCGATCTGCGCGGCGGTGACGATCATCGCGGCCATCGACGTGCCGAGCTGGAGCTCCCGGCTGAACAGGTCCAGCAGCGGGTGCGCGAAGTAGTTGCTGGCCACCGACAACCCGGTGGCGGCCGACATGAGCAGCAGCAGTCCACGCCCCAGCCCGGCCTTCCCCTCGGCGGCCGGAACGTCCGAAGAGACCGGGGGAACAGAGGAAACGGGAGCGGCGGGCGAGACCGGCCCCGCAGGAACCGGCGCAACAGGAACCGGCGCAGCGGGGATTGACGCAGTGGGGACCGACGCGGCAGGGGCCGTCGCGGGCCTTGCGTTCAGGGGGAACGTCGTCATGCCCTCAGCTTGGCGCGCGGAGATCCATGAGTCCAACACATGCTTGTCATCTCAACGATCACGATCCACGATAGGTGCGTGGAACTGCAGCAGATGCGCTACGTCGTCGCCGTCGCCGAGACCGGCTCGTTCACCCGCGCCGCCGAGCGGTGCCTGGTCGTCCAGTCGGCGCTGAGCCACCAGATCGCCAAGCTGGAACGCGAGCTGGGCGCGCGCCTGTTCGACCGCACCAGCCGCCGCGTCCGGCTCACCCCCGCGGGTTCGGCCTTCCTGCCCGCCGCCCGGCAGGCCCTGGACGCCGCCGAGCGCGCCCGCGCCGAGGTCTCCGCCGCCACCGGCGAGATCCGCGGGCGGCTGGCGATCGGCGCCATCCCCACCCTGGCCGCCGTGGACCTGCCCACCGTCCTGAAGGAGTACCACCAGAGCCATCCCCACGTGCGGATCAGCCTGCGCACCATGGCCAGCGAGCTGCTGATCGAGCAGGTGCGCGACGGTTCGATGGACGCGGCGTTCCTCGGCGTCCTGCCGGGCACCGCGCCGCCCGGCGTCGAGCACCGCGAGCTGATCCACGACCGGCTGATGGCGGTGGTGTGGCCCGGTCACCCGCTGGCCGGCGAGACGGAGATCGAGCTGCGGCAGCTGGCCGGCGAGACGTTCATCGACTTCCCGGCGGGCACGGTGGGCCGCGCCCAGTCCGACCACGCCTTCGCCGCCTCCGGCGTCCGGCGCGAGGTGCCCTTCGAGGTGTCGGCCGGCGACCTGATGATCCGCATGGTGCGCACCGGCTTGGGCGTCACCATGCTGCCCGCCGCGTTCACCCCGCAGATCGAGGGCGTGCGCACCCTCTGCGTCCGGGACGCCCCGGCCCGCGTGGAGATGCTCATCTGGAGCCGTTTCACCCCGTCGCCCGCCGCGGCCGCCTTCCTCGACGCCCTCGGCGCACGCACAGACCCCTGACGCCCGCAGACCCCCGGCGCGAACAGCCGGGGGTCTGCGGGTCGATCGAGTCGCGGATCGGACGGCGTCAGGCGGTCACCGTCTCCGCACGCCGCCGCAACACCAGCGGGACCACGTTGAGGAGCAGGCCGACCACACCGACCCCGGTCACCAGATTGACGCCCGGGTGGAACTGGCCGAAGTCGTTCCCGGCGTGCCCGCCCCCGGCGACCAGCGCCGTGACCGCGGCCAGCACCAGGGCGGCGCCCACCTGCCCTGACGTCTGGACCAGGCCGGAGGCCAGGCCCTGCTCGGAGTCGTCGATGCCGTCGGTGGCCTGCGCCATGATCGAGCTGAACCCGAACGCGAACCCGCCGCCGAGCAGCAGCATGGTCGGCAGGACCGTGAACGCGTAGTGCGGGGTGTTCCCGGCGGTGGCCAGGAACCAGACGTAGCCGAGGCTGAGCGAGCCCATCGAGGCCAGGATCAGCCGCGGGGTGCCGTACCGGTCGATCAGCCGGCCCATGAACGGGGACACGACCGCGACCAGCAGGCCCGCCGGCAGCAGGGCCATCGCCATCTTCAGCGGCGACCAGCGCAGCACGTCCTGCAGGTAGAGCGTCATCATGAACTGGAAGCTCAGGTAGGAGCCGAACAGCGCGATCATGCTGAGGTTGGCGCGGACGATGCTGCCGACCCGCAGGATGCCGAGCCGGATCAGCGGGTGCCGCACCTTGTTCTCGGTGATCACGAAGGCGACCAGCAGCGCCACCGCCAGCACGACCGAGCCGACCGTCAGCGGGTCCAGCCAGCCGCGCTCGGGCGCCGACACCACCGTGTAGACCGCCAGCAGCATGCCGCCGGTGAGGGTGACCGCGCCGACCACGTCGTGCCCACCGCCGGCGGCGGGCTTGTCGCGGGGGATCAGCGCGATGCCCGCGACCAGGGCCAGGATCGCGAGCGGCACCGGCGTGAGGAACGTCCAGCGCCAGCCGAAGCTGGTCAGCAGCCCGCCCAGGATGAGGCCCGAGGAGTAGCCGCTGGCGCCGAAGACCGAGAACACCGACAGGGCCCGGTTGCGCGCCGGTCCCTCGTGGAAGGTCGTGGTCAGGATGGACAGGGCGGTCGGCGCGGTGAACGCGGCGGCCAGTCCCTTGACGAAGCGGGTGACGATGAGCAGCGGGCCGCTGTCGACCAGCCCGCCCACCAGGGACGCCGCGGCGAACACGCCGAGCGCGATCAGGAAAACCCGGCGGCGGCCCAGCAGGTCGGCGGTGCGGCCGCCGAGCAGCAGCAGCCCGCCGTAGCCGAGCACGTAGCCGTTGACGATCCACTGCAACGAGGTGGTGGACAGGCCGAGCTCGGTGCCGATGGAGGGCAGCGCGACGCCCACCATCGAGACGTCCAGGCCGTCCAGGAACAACACGGCGCACAACACCGCGAGGACGCCCCACAACCTGGGGGTCCACGCCTGCTGCGCCGGTTCGGCGGCACCGCCCGGCTCACGGGTGACGGAAACGGGGGAGGTTTCGGTGATGGTCACGTCGGAGGACAGTACATGCACACGCATCAAATGTCTAAGCACTAATTTCGGCAGAATCTAATTCGGACGCATCTATTGCGCGCGCATGGTATGATGCGCGCATGAAGTCCGAGGCTGAGCTGATCGGCCAGTGGCGGTCGCTGCTGACCAGCTACAACACCATCGCCTGCCATCTGGACCGCGAGCTGCAGGAGTCGTCCGGCCTGAGCATGAGCGAGTACGAGACGCTCGACCGCCTCGTCAGCGCCGGCTGCGACAAGCTCCGCATGCAGGAGGTCGCCGCCGACATGTACCTCAGCCAGAGCGCCCTGTCCCGGACCGTGGCCCGCCTGGAGAAGCACGGCCTAGTCGAGCGCGCCCTGTGCGAGGCCGACCGGCGCGGCATCTTCGTCAAGGTCACCGAGGCGGGCCTGCGCGTCCACGCCGAGGCCCGCAAGGTCCACCTGGACGTCCTCGCCGAGCATCTGGACCGGGCCCCCGCCGCCACCGGCTGACGCGCCCCCGCTCACTCCACGCGACATACCGCGGCAGACCGTCCATACTCCGGCGGCGTTACGCACTCCCAGGTCAGCACCCTGCCAATCCCAGGCAAGCGACCACAACTCCCCGAACCGATGTGCCACCGGCAGCACCGCAGTCACACTGAGTTTCCACAACATGACCGGACGCACCCCCGTGGAGACTCACATGCGCAGCACCCCCGTGCTCGCCGGCACCATCGCCCTTCTCACCGCCCTCCCCGCACAGGCCACCGTCGCCCCACCCGGCGCGGAGCTCAACCTGAAGGTGACCGGACAGTCCAAACCCGACCGTGGGGCCTTCCTCGCGTGTCCCGGCGGCCTCGGCAACCACCCGCACGGCGAGCAGGCCTGCGCCGACCTCGCCACCGCCCGCGGGGACTTCGAGGCGCTGCCCGGCGACCCGCACGGCTGCACCAAGGAGTACGCCCCGGTCACCGCCGTCGCGACCGGCGCCTGGTACGGCCGACCGGTCCGGTGGAGCCGCACCTACGCCAACGCCTGCGTGATGGACGCCGCGACCGGACCGGTCTTCCGGTTCTGGAGATGAGCGGCCGCTAGTCCCAGAACGAGGGCTCGGCAGCGGGCGCCCGGCGCGGCCTCTCCGGCTTCACTTCCTCGACGACCTCGGCCTCGGCCTCGCGGTTCCGCGTGCGGGCGAGGGCCGCCAGCGCCGTGGTGATCGGGACGGCCGCGATCAGCCCCAGCGTCCCGGCGACGCTGCGGACGATCTCCTGCGCGACCACCGAGCCGGTGAGCACCTCGCCCAGCGGCTGCCGGCCGATGCTGAACAGCAGCAGCAGCGGCAGCGAGGCCCCCGCGTACGCCAGGATGATGGTGTTGATCACAGAGGCGATGTGCGCCCGCCCGACCCGCGCCCCCGCCCGGTACAGCTCCGCGAAGCGGTAGGCCGGGTTGGCGTGCGCGAGCTCGCCGACGGTCACCGCCTGGGTCACGGTGACGTCGTCCAGCACGCCGAGCGACCCGATGATGATGCTCGCCAGCAGCAGGCCCTGCGTGCTGATCTGGTAGCTGAGGTCCAGGTTGAACGAGCTCTCGTCGGTGATCCCGCTGAGGTGGGTCAGCCCGATCGCCGCCCAGGCCAGCAGGCCCGTCAGCGTCAGGCTGGCCAGGGTGCCGATCACCGCGATCGAGGTCGGCACCGTGAAGCCGTGCGTGAGGTACAACACCGCCAGCATGATCGCGGCGGCGCAGACGATCGCGGCCGCCAGCGGCGGCTCCCCGGCCAGCACCGCCGGGATCAGGAACTTCAGCAGCAGCACGAACGTGACGGCCAGCCCCACCAGTGCGGTCAGCCCGCGCCACCGCCCGAACGCGACCACCGCCAGCACGAAAGCCGCTCCCACCAGCCACAACGGCCCGGAACGGTCGTGGTCCGACAGCTGGTACGGGTTGTCCCCGGGAGCGTCGGCCAGGTGCAGCACGATCACCTTGTCGCCGGTCTCGAAGCGCTGGCTGCCCGGCCCGGACGGCAGCGGCGTGGTGATGACCCGGCCCTTCTCCAACCCCTCGGTCAGCTCGATCTGGGCATCCCCGCACTTGCGCGGGTCCGGCGGCGGGGCCGTGCCGCCCGTGCCGTTCGGCTCCCCCTCCGCGCCCAGGCCCACCTGCTTGGGGCAGGGCTTGAGGACGATCCCGACGACCTTGCCGTGGATCTTGCTCATGCCCGGGGACGGCGCGCCGGCCGCCTTCGGCGCGTCCGGCCACATCCACACCAGCGCGGCGAGCGTCACCACGGCGAGCGGGACGATCACCGCCAGGCAGGCCCGCACCGCCCCGGGCGAACCGGGCCTCCGCACCCCATGATCATGCCCGGCGCCCACGCCGCACCATCCTCGTCATCCCGTGACCGCCTCGAACAACGACCAGACCGCCAGGGCAATCATGACGACCCCGCCGACCCGCTGCACCGTCTTGAGCGGAACCCGGTCGGCGATGAAGCGCCCGGCCACCAGCGCCAGCGCCGACACCGCCATCAGCGCCAGCAACGACCCCAGCGCCACCGACAGCGGCCCGCGCGTGGCGGCCAGGTTGGCGGTGGTGATCTGCGTCAGATCGCCCCACTCCCCCACGAAAACGACCATGAACGCCGTGAGATAGGTGGGCCAGAACCCGGTGACCTTACGCCCCGCGTCCACGTCCTCACCTTCATCATCACCACCGCGCAACAAGGTATAAGCCCCAAAGGCGAACAAGACCGCCGCAACGATCTGGACCAAGGGCTTGGGCAGCAACGAGAACACACTGCCAGCCGCGACGGCGATCGCGACGTGCACCACGAAGGCGCTGGAAGTGCCGAACCAGACCCACAGCGGACGCATGCGGGTGCCCATCGCCAGCGAGGCGAACATGGTCTTGTCCGGCAGCTCGGCCAGGAAGATCACCGCGAAGGCGGTGGCGAACGTGGCGAGATCGAACGACATGAAAGGACGGCCCTCCCCCAGGTGCCCGACCGCACCGTCGCACCCGGAAGGCTGGGAGGACCGCTCGGCCCGGCACGACGAATGCACCCGGCCGAAGAGCCGAGCACGCCTACCAGACCGAAGGTCTCGTCCACCGCCCCTAGGGACGGCCCGAGGACCGGGCCACCCCTAGGGGCAGCCAGCATGTCGGCCACTCGGCAGTTCGGGACTACTCCCCTTCGCCAAGGACCAGCGTACCGGAACCACCACTCGGGCCAGGTGTATCGCAGGCATATCGAAATTCGCATACATCACCGCAACACTCCTCGGCCTTCAGTGGAGGCATGGTCCATGCCAACGAAAGAGGGAAACCATGGCCGTAGACGGGAGCTGGAACCGGCGTTCGTTGTTGCGGGGCGCAGCCGTGGTGGCAGGTGCCGCCGCAACCACACCCCTGCTGGGCAAGACGGCACGAGCCAACGGCGGTGACGCGGACGCACTGTTCAAAGCCGGAAAGTTCGAGCAGGCCGGCCGCGCATACGAGGAGATCCTGAAGAAGGACCCCACGAACCTGCGCGCGGCACGCCAGCGCGGCTACGTCGGGCTGCTGGCCAACAAGTTCCCCGAGGCCGAGAAGTACCTCACGATGGCCCTCGATCTGGCGCCCGACGACAAGGAGACCAACAGCCTGCTGGGCGACTACTACATCCGGCAGGACAAATTCGCCCTCTCCGCGCCGCGCTGGCAAGCGGCCGGCGAAACCGGCTACGCCAAATGGTTCGCGGCGATCAGCGGCAGGCCGTACCAAATCCACGGCGACATCGGCCGCGTGAAATGGCTGCAAACGGACCCGATGCCGCTGGTAGAAGCCTCGGTCAACGGCGGGCCACCGAAGCGCTTCACGTTCTACACCGGCGCCCCGAACCTGGGCGTGACCGCGAAGACAGCCAAGGAAGCGGGACTGCAACCCGTCTACAAGGAAAAGACCGAGTTCGAAGGCCAGTCCCTCTGGGTGTATTACGGGGTGCTGGACTCCTTCAAGCTGGGCGGCATCGAGCTGCGCAACGTCCCCGTGAGCTGGTCGGCGCCGGAGTCGGGCGAAGCCACCGACACCGGCAACGACGGCATGATCGGCACGTGGGTCTTCTACCACCTGCTGACCACCTTCGACTACGCGGACCGGTCCCTGATCCTGCGCCGCCCGACCCCCGAAGCAGCCGCCAAGGTACGCGCCGACGCCGCACGATCGGGAACCAGGCCCCTACCGCTATGGCTGTCCCGCGACCACGACGTCAACAGCATCGGCAACATCGCCACCTCTGGCCCACGGGTGATGGGTGTGAACTTCGGCGGAGCCGGCGAGAACACGGCGGGCATGCCCGGGGAGGTGGCCAAGCAGCTGCGGATCCGCACCGACTACGACCGCCCGCTCGAAACCGCCGCCCACAGCCACGCAACGGTCACCTACCCCTGCTACCCGAAGGAGATCCGCATCGGCGACGCCGTCGCCAACGAGGTCTACTGCGAGATGGACCCGACCATGCCGCTGAACGTGCCCTGGCCCTACGGCCCCGGCTTCGACACGATCGGCCACTTCGCCCACAGCTTCTGGAAGCCCTACAACATCACCCTCGACTTCACCGGCATGAACCTGTACATCACCCGAGGCAAAGCCACCTGACCACCGCCAACAAGAAGGCCCCTCCCGAGTACTCGGGAGGGGCCTCTTTGGTGGAGCCGCCTATCGGAATCGAACCGATGACCTATTCATTACGAGTGAATCGCTCTGCCGACTGAGCTAAGGCGGCCGGCCGCACGTGTGTGCGTGCGGCGGGCAGCAGTCTACCGGGTCTTGGGGGGTGCGTGCATCAGCCGCAGCGGGTGCCGTCCTTCGGGGGCTCGCCGGTGGTCAGGTAGTGGTCGGTCGCCTTCGTGATGCAGGGGTCTCCCTGCAGGTAGGCGGTGTGGCCGTCGCCGTCGAGGGTCAGCAGGACGCCCGAGTCGAGCTGGGAGGACAGCGCTTCGGCCCAGGCGTAGGGGGTGGCGGGGTCGCGGGTCGTGCCGATCACCAGGATCGGGGCGGCGCCCTTGGCGGTCACGGCCTTCGGCTCGGCCTTGGGCTGGACGGGCCAGTACACGCACGGCAGGCCGCCCCAGACCACGAACTCGCCGAAGCGGGGCGCCGCCTTCTTGGCCTCGTCGGCGGACTTGCCGTAGGTGGCGGCGTCCGGCGGATTGGGCTTGTCCACGCAGTTGACGGCCATGTTGGCGGCGGCCTGGTTGCTGTAGGAGCCGTCGGGCTTGCGTTCGACCATGAAGTCGGCGATCGCCAGCAGTTGGGTGCCGTCGCCTCGTTGGATCGCTTGGGTCAGGGCCTGGCGCAGGAGGGGCCAGGACTCCTTGTTGTAGAGGGCCGTCGCTATGCCCATCGTGGTCCACGACTCGGTCACCTTGCGGGCGTCGCGGCTGTTGCTCAGGGGTTTCTGGTCCGCCTGGCGCAGCAGGTCGGAGACCTTGGTCAGGGCCGCTTCGGTGTTCGTTCCCAGGGGGCAGGTCGGGGTCTTGACGCAGTCGTCGGCGAACGCGCGCAGCGCCGTCTCGAAGCCCTTGGCCTGTTCCACCAGGAGGCCGGTGGACGACTGCTTGGGGTCCACCGCGCCGTCCAGGACCAGTGCGCGGACGTTCTTGGGGAACTGCTCGGCGTAGAACGCGCCCAGGTAGGTGCCGTACGAAGCGCCGTAGTAGGTCATCTTCTGGTCGCCCACGGCGGCGCGCAGGACGTCCATGTCGCGGGCGGCGTTCTGGGTGCCGACGTACGGCAGGCGGGCGGCGGAGTTGGTCTGGCAGGACTGCGCGAACGTCTTGCTCTCCGCTGCCAAAGCGTCCTTCTCGGCCTGGTCGTCGGGCGAGGAGTCGGTGCTGAAGAACTTGTCGAAGCCCGGGCCGTCCAGGCAGCGGACGGGCGAGCTGGCGCCGACGCCGCGCGGGTCGAACCCCACGATGTCGAAGCGTTTGCGCAGGTCGGAACCGAAGGTGCGGGCCGCCTGGCGGGTGAACTCCACGCCCGACGCACCCGGGCCGCCCGGGTTGGTGAACAGCGAGCCGACGCGGTCCTTCTTGTCTTCGGCGGGCAGCCGGATCAGCGAGATGTCCAGGTCTTCGCCCGGTTTGGTGTAGTCGAGCGGGGCCTTGGCCGTGGCGCACTGGAAGCCGCCGCCGCAGTCCTTCCAGGTGAGCTTCTGCCCGTAGTAGCGCTCCAGCCCGGCCGGTGACCGCCCATCGGGCTTGCCGGTCGCTGGGGATGGCGGTTCTGCCTCGGTGTTGCAGGCCGTGGTCAACGCCAGTGCCAGCAGCACCGCTCCGGTGATCCTTGTCGCCCGCACCCTGGGCCCCCGTCTCTGCATCGCGCCTTGTACGCCCCCGCCTACGCTACGTCCGCGCGCGGTGCGGGGGCCACCTGGTCAGCTACCCCGGTACTGGCACTCGATGCCGTCGAGCGGTCGGTTCGGTTCTTTCTCGGAGTCGTCCCCGGCTTCGGTGAGGGGCGTTACTGGTTGTTCGCGTTCTGTTCGGGGCCGCCAGGGCCGCCGCCTCGGCCGTTGCGTTGGGGGGCCAGGGACGAGCATGCCTGCATGGCCTTCTGCTGCTCGGCTGACATCGACGGGCGGTTGCTCGGGCGTTGGCGGGGAGCGTCGGTGGGGCGTGCGGTTGGCGCGTCGCTCGGGCGGCCGGACGGCCTGTTGCCCCGGCCCTGCGGCATCGTGACGCCCTGCTTTTCCATGCAGGAGCGGAAGGCCACCATCGGGTCGCCAGCGGTGTTGGGCGCGCTCTTGTCGCCTTCGTCTTTTGCTCCTCCGCAGGCGCCGGTGAACAGCAGCGCGCAGGCCAGTGCTGCGCCGCCCAGCCTGCGGCCGGAGCGGGTGAGTGCCTTCATGTGCTGGTCCCCTGTTCTCAGTTGCCGCGGCGCATGCCGCCGGCCTCGCTGACGGTGGTGGCGGTGACGGTGCCGTCGGAGCCGGCGGTGCCGCGCACCATGACCGTCGTGCCCGAGCCGAGGTCGGCCACCGTGCCGTTCTTCGTGACGGTGATCTTGGTCTTGCCGCTGGTGCGGATCTTGACGGTGCGGCCGTCGGCGGTGCGGAGGGTCAGGCTGTTCTTGCCCACGGCGGTCACGGTGCCGAGGGTCATGTCTCCGTTGCTGTTCTGGGGGCCCATTCCGCCTCCTGGAGGCATCCCGTTCTGGCCGCCGTACGGTCTCCCGCCTGGGGCGTTGTTCGGCATGTTGCGGCCGTAGCCTCCGGTCGTTCGGTTGCCTGGGCCTGCGGCGTTCGGGGCGGTGTCGTCCGCGCGCCATTTCTGGGCCTGGCTGCCGCCGATGAACCCGGCCACCAGCAGCAGGCCGGACGCCAGCACGAGGGTCGGCACGGGCAGCGACCTGCGGCTCTGTGGCGCCGTGAGTCCGTCGTCTTCGGGGAACGGGGACGTCGCCAGCAGTTCGGCGTCGCTCATCGGCTTGTCGGGCTTGGCGTGCACGCCGTCCTCCTTATTCCGGGCCGTCCTGCGGCCGGGGTCACTCATGGCGCAGCGCCTCGATCGGGCGCAGCTTGGCCGCGCGGTTGGCGGGGTAGCCGCCGAAGAACAGGCCGATCGCCACCGAGACGCCGAGGGCCAGCACGATCGACGACGGCACCAGCACCGGCTTGACCCCCACGATCGTGAACCGGCTCCCCACCACCCCGACCAGCACCCCGAGCACGCCGCCGATCAGGCTCAGCACCGTCGCCTCGGCCACGAACTGGCCGAGGATCGCGCCGCGCGGCGCGCCGATGGCCTTGCGGATGCCGATCTCCCGGGTCCGCTCGGTGACGGTGACCAGCATGATGTTGGTGATCCCGATGCCGCCCACCAGCAGGCTGATCGCGGCGACGGCCGCCAGCAGCACGGTGAACGTCCTGGTCGACTCCCCGACCGCGCTCTGCACGCTGGCCTGGCTGGAGACGGTGAAGTCGGCCGCCGCCGAGCCGGTGATCCCGTGCCGCTGGTTCAGGATCTCGGTGACCTCCGACTGCGCGGCGTCCACCGTGTCGGCGCCGGTCGCCTGCACGATGACCTGGTTGAGGCCGCCGTAGCCGGTGAGGGTCGCCTGGACGGCCGACAGCGGGGCGACCACGATGCTGTCGGGGTCGTTGAAGCTCGACGAGGACGATCCGCTCGCCTTCAGCACCCCGGCCACGGTGAACCGGATGCCGCCGACGTCGATGCGTTTGCCGAGCGGGTCCACCTGCCCGAACAGTTCCTCGGCGACGGTGCTGCCGAGCACGGCGGTCTTGGTTCCCGCGGTGACGTCGGCGTCAGTGAACGGTGTCCCGGAGGCGACGGTTTTGTTGGCCGCCGCGAAGTAGGACGGCGTCGTTCCCACGAACTGGTTGATCGTGACGCTGGTGCCGGAGTACCCGGCCGTCACCGACTGGCTCGTCACCACCGGCGACGCGCTCTTCACCGACGGCGCGGCCTTCCCCACCAGCGCGGACGCGTCGGCGGCCGTCAGGTCGCGGGCCTGCGTGCGCGGCCCGGTCCGTTGCTGCTGCGACTGGCCGCCCATGCCGGGCGGCCCGCCGAACCCGCCGCCGCGTCCCCCGCCCCCGCCGCTGGTGGACGGGCTGACGGTCAGCGAGTCCGCGCCGAGCCGCTGGATGCTCTTCTTGACCTGCTCGGCCGAGCCGTTGCCCACCGCGACCAGCAGGATCACCGCGCCGACCCCGATGAGGATGCCGAGCGTCGTCAGCCCGCTCCGTAGCTTGTCGGCGGCCAGGCCGCGCAGCGCGAAGCGCAACACCTCCAGCGGGTTCACCGCGCCACCTCCGGGACGCGGCGGACGTCCTCGACGACCCGGCCGTCGCGCAGCCGCACGACCCGGCGGGCGTGCGCCGCCACCTCGTCCTCGTGGGTGATCACCACGATGGTGCGGCCGGTCTCGCTGAGCCGGTCGAACACCCCGAGGATGTCGGCGGTGGAGGCGCTGTCCAGCGCGCCGGTGGGCTCGTCGGCCAGCAGCAGCGTCGGGGCGGTGACCAGGGCCCGCGCCACCGCGACGCGCTGCTGCTGCCCGCCCGACAGCTCGTTGGGCTCGTGCCGGGCGCGGTCGGCGAGCCCGACCTCGCGCAGCGCGGCCTGGGCGCGGCGTCGACGCTCGGCGGCGCGGACGCCGCCGTAGGCGAGCGGCAGTTCCACGTTGGCCTGCGCGCTCATCCGTGGGATCAGGTTGAACGACTGGAACACGAACCCGATGCGCCGGTTGCGCAGGATCGCCAGCCGCCGCTCGTCCAGCCGCCCGACGTCGGTGCCCGCGAGCAGGTACCGACCGCCGGTGGGCACGTCGAGGCAGCCGAGGATGTTCATCAGCGTGGACTTGCCGGACCCCGACGCCCCCATGACCGCCACGTAGTCGCCCTGCGCGACGGTGAGGGAGACGCCGCGCAGCGCGTGCACGGCGGTGTCGCCCGCGCCGTAGACCTTGGTGACGTCCCGCACGTCCAGGACGGGCGGCCGTGCGCCTTCCGCCGTCACGGACGGCCCCCGCCCCGCCCGGCACCGCCGCCGGCGGGGAAGCCGCCCCCGCTGCCCGGCATCCGGCCGCCCGGCACCATCCCGCCGTTGCCGGACGTCCCGCCGGTGCTCGCGGAGGTGACCACGACCTGGTCGCCCTCTTCCAGACCCGAGGTGATCTCGGTGCCCTGGTCGCCCTTGACGCCGACCTTCACCCGCACGCTGCTGCGCTGCCCGTTCCGCAGGACGGTGACGGTGCTCTGCCCACCCGCCGTCCGGACCGCCGCGCTCGGCACGTACAGCGCGTCCGCGGCCTTGCCGACGGTGATCTCGGCGGTGGCGGTCTGCCCCAGCCGCACCCCGGACGGCCGCTCGTCCAGCGTGATCGTCGCCGGGTACTTCACCACGTTGTCGCTGGTGGTCGGGGACGGCCCGATCGCGGTGACCTTGCCGGTCGCGGTCGTCCCCGGCAGCGCGTCGAAGGTGACGGTCGCGCTCTGCCCCGCCTTCAGCCGGGTCGTGTCGGCCTCGGTGAACTGCCCCTCGATCTGGAGCTTGCCGATGTCGGCGAGCTCGATGAAGCCCGAGCCGCTCGACGAGGAGGAGGACGTCGAACCACCGCTCGACGGTGACGAGGACGAGGACGATCCGGACGTCGAGCCTCCCGTGCCGCTCGACGAGCCGCCGACCGTCCCGTTGACCGCCGTCACCGTCCCCGCGAACGGCGCCTTCAGCACGGTCCCGGCCAGCTTCCGCGCCGCCGCGTTGTAGCTGTTCTTGACCTGGAGGTAGCTGGCGTACCCCTTCTCGGTCGAGGTGTCGGTGTCGTCGGCGACCGCGAGGTTCGCCTTGGCCGCGTTGTAGGACTCCAGGGCCTCGGTCTGGTCGAGCCGGGCGAGCGTCTCGCCCGCGCTGACCTTCTCGCCCGGCTTGACGTAGATCTTGGCGACCGTGCCGGACCCGGCGAACGACAACGAGCGCGCCCGCGCGCTCTCCACCGCGCCGGACGCCGACACCGTGGCGGTCACGGTGCCCCGGGACACCGGGACGGTCCGGGATGCGGCGACCGCCTCGCCGTCGCCGGAGCCGAGGGTGAGGTACGCGACGCCGGCGCCACCGGCCAGCAGCACGCCGAGCGCGCCGTTGACCAGGAGAGACCGGCGTGGAATCCGCCGTTTCATGGAGCCGAGACTGCCGCCGCCGTCTGGGAGCCCGCTGGAGCGAAGATGAGATCTTCATGAGAAAAGCGGGACGGGTGTTTCGCGAGTGGCGTCCGCTCCCGGCCAGCGGCGGCGCGGCGAAATATCGTCCGGCGGCGGGCGGTTGCCCCGGCATGAGCACCAAAACACGCGTGCGCGTCGAGCAGGGGCACAAGCGGGTCCGTGCCTACCTCGGCGGGCGGCTGGTCGCCGACACCGTCTGTCCCGTTCTGGTCTGGGAAGTCCCCTACTACCCCGCCTACTACATCCCGCTCGACGATGTCCGGGCCGAGCTGATCTCCGAGGGGCCGGGGCGACGGTCGCCCAGCCGCGGGGACGCCACCGCCTACACCGTGAAGGTCGACGGCGCCGAGGCCCCGGGCGCCGCCTCGCGGTACGTCGAGTCGCCCGTGGCGGAACTGCGCGGGCTCGTCCGGCTCGACTGGGACGCCATGGACTCCTGGTTCGAGGAGGACCAGGAGGTGTTCGTCCATCCCCGCAGCCCGTACACGCGGGTCGACGTGCTGCCCAGCTCGCGGCACGTCCGCGTCGAGGTGGACGGCGTCACAGTCGCCGAGTCGGGCAGCCCCCGCCTGCTGTTCGAGACTGGCCTTCCCACCCGCTACTACCTGCCCAAGACGCACGTCCGGATGGACCTGCTGGAGCCGTCCGAAACAGTCACCCACTGCCCCTACAAGGGGACGGCCGAGTACTGGTCGGTCCGGGCCGGTGGAAAGGCGCACCGGGATCTCGCCTGGTCCTACCCCACGCCGCTGCCCGAGAGCGGGGGCGTCGAAGGGCTCGTCGCCTTCTACGACGAGGAGGTCGACGTGTTCGTGGACGGCGTCCGGCAGGAGCGGCCGCGCACCAAGTTCCGCTCCGCGGAGTAGCCGCAGGAGTCTTCCGGGCCCCGCTGGTCACCGACCGGCGGGGCCTTTCGCGTTCCCAAACAACGGGTTCTGCGTTTGGGCGCAGGTTTTCCGTGAACCGGGCACAAACGGCAGGGCCCCCTTTGTCACTCGACCTTACAGCGGTTGATGTCTCATCGTGCGATGGTGTGATGCCCGTCGCTTTCGCCCGCCCACCCTTGCCATCTCCGTAGACCTACGCAAGCGTAGGTTACGCAAGCGTAAGTTTGAAGCGCCCGGGGAGGCCCGCTTTGACCGCTCCGCACGCGACACCGCCGCGTGGTCCCGTCCGCCGGCTGGCGGACGCCGCCCGCTGGCTGTCCACCCCCCTGCTGCCCGAGGACTACCTCGCGCTGCTCAACCCCCTGTGGTCCACCGCCGAGCTGCGCGGCCGCGTCGAGGCCGTGCGGCGCGAGGCGCCCGGCGCCGCGACCGTCGAGATCCGGCCCGGCCGCGACTGGGCCGGGCACGCGCCCGGCCAGTGGATCAGGATCGGCGTGGACATCGACGGGGTCCGCCACTGGCGCACCTTCTCGTTGTCGTCCCCGCCCCGGCCCGACGGCCGGATCACCATCACCGTCAAGGCCACCGAGGACGGGAAGGTCTCCCGTCACCTGGTGCACGACGTCCGGCCCGGCGCCATCGTCCGGCTGGAGGAGGCCGACGGCGAGTTCGTCCTGCCGTCGCAGGTCCCCGACCGGCTGCTGTTCCTGACCGCGGGCAGCGGCATCACGCCCGTCATGGCCATGCTGCGCGGGCTCGCCGAGCGCGGCCGGGTCCCCGACGTGGTGCTGGTCCACTCGGCCCGCACCGCCGGGGACGTCATCTTCGGCGCCGAGCTGCGCGAGCTGGCCGCCCGGTTCGACGGTCTGACGCTCGTGGAGCGGCACACCTCGGCCGACGGCCGGTTCAAGCCCGCCGACCTACCTGAACTGTGCCCCGACTGGGCCGACCGCGAGACCTGGGCCTGCGGCCCCGCCGACCTGCTGGACGAGCTGGCGGCCCACTGGCTCGCCGAGGGCGTGCCCGAGCGGCTGCGCATCGAGCGTTTCCGGCCCGTGCTGGCCGGGGCCGGCGGCGAGGGCGGGCGCGTCAGCTTCACCAGGAGCGGCGTCGAGGTGGACGCCGACGGCTCCACTCCCCTGCTGGAGGCGGGCGAGGGCGCCGGGGCGCTGCTGCCCAGCGGCTGCCGCATGGGCATCTGTTACAGCTGCGTCGGCCGCCTGTGCTCCGGCCAGGTCCGCGACCTGCGGACCGGCGAGGTGCACGGCGAGGAGGGCCACCTGATCCAGACCTGCGTGTCGGCCGCCGCCGGGCCCGTCGAGATCGAACTCTGAGAACGAGAGGAGCACGCCATGGCCACCACCGACCATCTCACCCCCGCCGACTACGAGGCGATCGCCGTCGAGCTGGACGCCCTGCGCGAGGAGATCACCGCCGAGCTCGGTGACGACGACGCCGCCTACATCCACAAGATCATCCGCCTCCAGCGCGGGCTGGAGATCGCCGGGCGCGCGCTGCTGATGGCCTCGTCGCTGCCGCCCGCCTGGATCGCCGGGACCGCGACGTTGTCGGTCGCCAAGATCCTGGAGAACATGGAGATCGGGCACAACGTCATGCACGGCCAGTGGGACTGGATGCGCGACCCCAAGATCCATTCAACGACCTGGGAGTGGGACAACGTCTCCCCGGCCGAGCAGTGGAAGCACTCGCACAACTTCGTGCACCACACCTTCACCAACGTCATCGGCAAGGACAACGACGTCGGCTACGGCATCCTGCGCGTCACCCCCGAGCAGCCCTGGCACCCGGCCAACCTGCCCCAGCCGGTCTACAACGCGCTGCTGGCGATGTTCTTCGAGTACGGCGTGGCGCTGCACGACCTGGAGATCGACAAGATCCGCGAGGGGACCGCCGACCTGGAGGTCACCAAGGCCAAGCTGCGCGCCATCGGCCGCAAGATCCGCCGCCAGTGGGGCAAGGACTACCTGGCGTTTCCGCTGCTCAGCGGCCCGCAGTTCCTGACGACGCTGGGCGCGAACTTCACCGCCAACATCATCCGCAACGTCTGGGCGCACTCGATCATCTTCTGCGGACACTTCCCCGGCGAGGTCGAGGTGTTCGAGGTCGGCGAGGAGCAGCTCGAAGGCGAGACCAAGGGCGAGTGGTACGTCCGCCAGCTCCTGGGCTCGGCCAACATCAGCGGCGGGAGGCTGTTCCACCTGATGACCGGCAACCTGTCGCACCAGATCGAGCACCACCTGTTCCCCGACCTGCCCAGCAACCGGTACGCCGAGATCGCGCCGCGCATCCGCGCCCTGTGCGAGAAGTACGACCTGCCGTACCACACCGGCCCGTTCACCAAGCAGATCGGCAGCACCTGGAAGAAGATCTTCCGCTACGCGCTGCCGGGGCCCAAGGTGCCCGCGCCCGCCCGCGCGCCGCTGGCCAAGCAGCCGGTCGCGGCCGCCTGAGCGCTCGCGAAGGGCCGCCGCGTCCGGCGGCCCTTCGGTGCGGGTCACCTGCTCCAGCGGTGCGAGCGGATCGCGATGTCGGCCGCGTTCAGCGGACGGGGCGTGGCCGGGAGGGGATCGGTGATCTGCCCCCGGTAGTTCGCCGAGGCGTAGAAGGTGACCTGGCCGCGCCCACGGTTCCAGATCGAGTTGACGCGGAACCCGCAGCGCCGCTTGCCGCCGCGCCAGTTCCGGTCATCGCCCCGCCAGCTGCAGAACGCGCCGGTGGTCCCCTGGCCGCTCCACGCGCACACCCGTCCCCGCGCGCACCGGCCCGGCCCCGCCGCCTGCGCGACCGGCGCGGCGGACACCGCCAGCACGGCGGCCGCCACGACCACCGCCCCGGCCGCCCGCCCGTTCCCGACCCTGCCCATGCTCATCCCCGTTCTGCCGTGCCGCTGCACAGCAGACGTTAGGGACGGGCGCGGCCGGGGTCGGGCGGTCCGCTGTTCTCTCGCCCAAGCGATTGCCATGCCTCTACCCGAGCGGCTGCTCCTCGGTCCCATAACGGGCGTCGTGCTGGCGGCGCGGCGAGCACACCGAGGCCGACGGGCACGAGCAGCGCCCGCCCCCGTTCAGCCGGACGGTCACGGTGTCGGACGGGACGTTCCGCCCGACGACCTGACCGGCCCCCTCGGGCGTCTCGACGCGCTCGCCGAGGGCGGGCATCTCCTGGTGGGCCTGCACGTACAGGGGGTGCTCGTACTTCAGGCAGCACATCAGCCGCCCGCACGCGCCCGCGATGCGCAGCGGGTTGACCGGCAGGTCCTGGTCCTTGGCCATGCGGACCGAGACCGGCTCGAAGTCCTTCAGGAACGTCGCGCAGCACAGGTCGCGGCCGCACGGCCCGATCCCGCCCTGGAGGCGCGCCTCGTCGCGCGGGCCGACCTGCCGCAGCTCGACGCGGGCCCGGATCGTGCGGGCCAGGTCGCGCACCAGCGCGCGGAAGTCCACCCGGTGCGGCGCGGTGAAGTAGATCGTGAAGACGTTCTCGGCGTCCAGGAAGTCCACGCCGATGACCTTCATGGGCAGGCCGTGCTTGCGGACCAGCCGCTTGGCGACGCCGCGGCCCTCGGCGCGCCGCCGCCGGTTGGCCTCGTCGCGGGCCAGGTGCTCGGCGGTGGCCGGGCCCGCGCAGACCGGCAGGCCGCCGATGTCGTCCGACACCCACTGCGGCGCCCACACGCACTCGGCGACCTCGGGGCCGGAGTCGGTCGGGACCAGGACCTTGTCGCCGACGGCGGGCGAGTGCGGGCCGGGGTCGAGGTAGTACAGCCGCCCGTACCGGGTGAAGCTGACGGCCATCACCATGCCCATGGTTTCGCTCCGTTCGCCCGACGACGCGCCTCCAACCCTACGCGGCGGCGCGCGGGACGATCACCGGGCGCGGGCGGGAAGATCGCGGAGCGGGGTCACCAGGCGACGTCGGCGAGGTCGGCGGCGGGCACGGTGCCGCCCGCCTTCACGTAGAGCAGGCCGTCGCCGCCCGCGGCCAGCAGGTGGCCGCCGGTGCCGTCCGAGGAGATGCGGGCGGGCGGGGCCGGGGCGTCGCGCTGCCACAACACCTTGGTGGGCTTGCCCGTGTCGGCCGAGTACGCCTGCATCTCGATCGTGGAGTCCTTGCCGACGCCCGCCACGACGGTGCGGCCGTCGCTGCTGAGAACGGCGGCGAGGCTGCCCTTGGGCAGGAGCATGACGGCCTTGCTGAGCTTGAGATCGCCTCCGGCGCCCGCGGTGTCGAGGGTGCGGAGCTGGCGCTTGACGACGGCGGGCCTGCCGTTGACGGTGCGGACCGGGTTCCAGACGAACGAGAGCGTCGGGCCCGTCCACGACAGGTTCGTGAGGCGGGCGGGGAGCCTGCTCGTCCAGGTCACGCGCTTGCGGGTGTCGCGGGACACCACGTCCAGGCGGGCGGCCATGCCCTGGTAGGTGACGTAGGCGATCTGCTTGCCGTCGGGGCTGACGGCCAGGTCCGACCAGTCGGTGGACGCGCCCGCGATCGTGACGCCGGGCACCTCGTTGAGGTCCTTGGGGTGGCCGTTCTTCTCCAGCCGCAACCGCTGGAAGACGACCTTGCCGGGACCGGCCGTGGCCGACACCACGTAGGAGCCGTCGCGCTCGGCGGCGATGCGCTGGAAGCGGCGGCCCTGGGGGGCGGCGACGGGCAGGCCCACGTCCTTGCCGGTGCGCACGTCGCGGACGATCAGCGCGGTGCCGGTGCGGCGCACGCCCACGACGTAGCGGGGCACGCCGCCGGTGCGCTCCTTGCCCGCGGCCTGCTTGGCGGCGGGCTTGGGCTCGTGGTGGGAGCGGTCCTTCTGGACGCGGTGGACGAGGTCGGTGCCACCGCCGATGGCGAGCGCGGCGCACGTGGCGACGCCGACCGGGATGATGGCGCGCCAGTGCCTGGCGAGCAGCCCTTTCGGCGCCGGATCCGTGTGCTTGCCGTCCATGGGGTTCCCGCCTGCCCGCCCTCTCACCGTTATCGCCTGCCCGACGTTTCTATCTCATTCGCCTCACGACAAACAGCCATGATTACGGAGTCAACCGTCCTAAGCGAACCCTGAACGCCCCCTGAAGGTACCCGGCCGCCGGGAGGCGTTCGTTCCAGCATGGCGTCCGAAGTGCGGTGATTCAGCGCTTTTCCCAACTCCGGACCCGCTATTGGACCACGGTTGCAACGGGCGGTGCGCGCCGGGGTGTCAGCGCGCGGTGGCGAAGGCGGCGCGGGCCGCGTCCGTCGCAGACGCCCGGTAGGAGCTGCCGAAGAGCACGACGTGCACGAGCAGCGGGTGCAGCTGGTGCAGCGGCACGCGCTCCCGCCAGCCGTCCGCCAAGGGCGCGGCCTCGTCATAGGCGGCGATGATGCGGTCCAGTTGCGGGGTTCCGAACAGCGCCAGCATGGCCAGGTCCGTCTCGCGGTGGCCGCCGTGGGCGGCGGGGTCGATGAGCTGGACGCGGCCGCCGGTCCACTGGAGGTTGCCGGACCAGAGGTCGCCGTGGATGCGGGCGGGCGGCTCGGGCGGCCCGGCGAGGGCGTCGATCTTCTCGATGACCTGCTCGAACAGGCGGACCTCGTCGGGCGCCAGGTGTGACGCGGCACGGCGCAGGAACGGGGCGAGGCGGCGTTCGGCGTACCAGCGCGGCCAGGGACCGTCGTCGAGGGTGTTGTCGAGCGGGAGATCGGCGATGAAGCCGTCCCAGGGCGCGCCGTAGGAGCCGGGCGACGCGGCGTGCAGGGCGGCCAGCTCGCGGCCGAAGCGCTCGGCGGCCTGTGGAGTAGGGGATTCCGACGACAGCCACGGCAGGACCAGCATCCGATCACCGGCGGCCAGCACTTCGGGAACGGGAGCGTCCGGCCCCGCCTCACCCAGCCAGCGCAGCCCCTTGCTCTCAGCCTCGAACACCCCGGGCAGCCCGTCCCCGGCGACGGCCTTGACGAACACCTCGCGTCCGTCGGCGAGGCCGACCCGGTGGAGCGTCCAGGAGTGGCTGGAGCCGAGGTCGGCGACGTGCTCGACCGGGACGCCCAGCAGCTCCCGCATCGTCAGCGGTCCTTCATGTCGGCGCGGATGCGGTCAAGCAGCCCCGGCATGGCGGCCTCCACCAGTTCCAGCACGTGGTCGAAGTCGGCGCGGCCGCCGTAGTAGGGGTCGGGCACGTCGAGGTCGTCCCCGGCGTTCGGGTCGAACTCGCGGAGCAGATGGACCTTGTCGCGGGCCTCGTCGTCGGGAGCCATGGCCCGGAGCGCGCGCAGATGGCCGTCGTCCAGCGCGAGGATGAGGTCGTACCGGTCGAACCAGTCCTCCTCGAACCGGCGCGCGGTGTGCGCCGACCGGTACCCGGCCCGCCGCAACGTCGCGACCGTGCGGGAGTCGGCCGCGTCACCGGCGTGCCAGCCGTCGGTACCGGAACTGTCCACCTCGACGTCGAGCCCCTCCTCCTCGACGTGGTGGCGGAGCACGCCCTCGGCCATCGGCGAGCGGCAGATGTTGCCCGTGCAAACGAAGGTGACGCGATAGGACATGCCTCCATCCTGCCCCAGCGACCCCGCCCGCTCACTCGGCCAGAACAGGCATGGGGATCACCCCGTCCGCCGGTTCGCGTTCCGCCCGCCCGTCCGTCCGCCTGTCCGCCGCGCGTTGTGCCGTCGATGCTCGCCTCGTCGTCAACGATCCCGCTCACGTCCATCGCCTCGGCGATCTCCTCCTCCGACAGCTCGGCGAAGTAGCGCAACACCAGCGCCTCCCGCTGCCGCGCGGGCAGCCGGTGCAGCGCCGCCAGCACCTCGCGCTGCTCCTCCCCGGCGAGCGCGGCGGCCTCGGCCGACCACACCGGCGGCACGTGCTCGGCGCGGAACGGCCTCCGGCGCCGGCGCACGGCGTGCCGGCATCCGTTCAGCACCGCCGAGCGGACATAGGTGAGCGCCTTGTCCCTGTCGCGCAGCGCGGACCAGCGACGGTAGAGCCCGGTGAACGCCTCCTGCACGACGTCCTCGGCGGTGGGCTTGTCGCCGACCGTCACCAGGGCCAGGCGCATCAGGCCCAGCGCATGGCCCCAGTAAAGCTCGGTGACCGCCGTGGACGCGTCGTCACGCACGCGCTCCATCATGGCCGTATCGGCTTTCATGCATCAGAGACCCCAGAGGACCCTTGAGGTTGCTCCAGGACCCCAGGAAGTTCTCACCGGGGGCCTCTCCAAGGGCTCAGGAAGCTTTCACCAGGCGACCGACGCGAAGGTGCCGTCACTCTTGAAGATCCGCCGCACCTGACCGTCCTGCACGGCGTACAACCTGATGGGGAGCGAGCAGGCCGCGGCGT
This sequence comes from Actinomadura hibisca NBRC 15177, assembly GCF_001552635.1. Classification (GTDB taxonomy): domain Bacteria; phylum Actinomycetota; class Actinomycetes; order Streptosporangiales; family Streptosporangiaceae; genus Spirillospora; species Spirillospora hibisca. Next base: position 47,459 of record NZ_BCRO01000037.1, read on the forward strand.
CGCGGCCCAGCAGCAGGGTCCGGCCATCGCCCGCACGGGTGAACATCGCCACTCCGCCGCAGCCGGGTATCGTCACCAGCGGCTTGCTCCACCGGCCGCCGCGGTACTGGAACAGCCGCACCCTCTTCCCGTTCACAACGGCCACGGTCAGGCCGTCCGCATCAGGCACGGCGGAGTCGATCCCTCCCGGAGCCTTCGTTGCGGGGACCAGCGTCCGCTCGCGTCCGGTCGCGGGATCGAGCCCGCGCACCGTACCTCGGCGCGTGAAGACCACCTCAAGACCGTCCGCCCGCCACGCCAGGCTCTTCGTGGTGTCCGGAATGCCCGCCGTTCGCACCGGCCACTCGCGGTGCCGCTTGGACGCCAGGTCCAGCACGCCCAGCTTGGGGCCTTCGTCCATCGCACGGAGATAGGCCAGGCGGCGGCCGTCCGGCGAAAGCGCCATCTCCCGCAGTACGCCCGGGATCGTCCAGTCCAACGGCGCTCCGATTTCGGCCCGGCCGTCCCCTGTCACGGTCACTCGATACACACGGCTGCTGGACTTCGGCGGAGTTCGACGCGTCGGCGCTCGGACCAGGGTGCTGATGCTCGCCAGGTACTCGCCCGCTCCAGCGCCGCGAGTGACGGCGTTGTAGGCCGCCTTGGCACCGCCGGCCTTTTCGGGCGGAGGTACCGGCGCATGTGGAACGAGACCCGTACGGCTGTCCACCACGCTGAGTCCCCTGCTGACCGTCATCAGCACATAGGGCGTGGCGGCCGGCGCCACCGGGCCCGGAGGTGTTCGCTCCGGCTCCCCGACACCGGCGACCACGGCTCCCGCCACCACCGCGCCCACGGCGACGGCCGCGCCCAGTGGTGCCAGCACCCGCACGCGCCGTCGAGGACGTGGAGCGGCGGGCAGCGGCGGCGGCACGTCCGGCCCCCACGAGTCGGCGGCCCGGTAGGCGTCGCGCACACGTTCTTCCAGGGTGCTCATGAGTCCGCTCCGAGGATCCGCTCCAGGGACCGCAGCGCCCGGGAGGTGGTGGAGGAGACCGTCCCGCGGCTGATGTGCAGCGTACGGGCGATCTCCTCCTCGGGAAGGTCGCAGTAGAAGCGCAGCGCCAGCACCTCGCGCTGGCGTCGGGGCAGCCGGGCGATCGCGGCCAGCACGGCGCGGCGCTCGTCCCCCGCGATCGCGCCGTCCTCGGCCGACCAGGCAGGCGGCTCGTAGGAGCGGGCGAACCGGCCCGCCACCGCGCGCCGCCGCAGCGCCGACCGGCAGCGGTTGAGGACCGCCGACCGCACGTAGGCGAGCGCCCCGCCTGGATCGCGTAACGCGTCATGGTGGCGGTGCAGGCCCAGGAAGGCGTCCTGCACGACGTCCTCGGCGGTCGGAGCGTCCCCCACCATGAGCATCGCCAGACGGATCAGCCCGGCGGCGTGCTCCCGGTAGAGGGTGCCGACGTCGATGGGGGCCGCGTGCGGCGGCACGGCGGCGGTCAACGGAAGGTCCACGGCACAGAGACGCGCCGCGCGCCGGAATGCTGCCTCGCGCGCCGGACGGATGTCAGCGGGTGCGTAGGGCCAGGGTCATCGCTTCCACCGCCAGCAGCGGGTTCACGTTCGCGCCCAGTTGCCCGCGGCAGTGCATGATCGCGTCGAGTCTCCGCAGTGTCGCCTCGGGCGTGCCGTCCTCGGCCGCCGAGCGCAGTTCGGCGCTCAGTTCCGTGTTCACCAGTTCGCTGCCCGCGCCCAGCTGCAACGTCAGGACGTCCCGGTAGTACGACGCCAGGTCCAGCAGCGCCCGGTCCAGAGCGTCGCGCTTTACGCGTGTTGCCCGGGACTTCTGCCGGTCCTCCAGCTCCTTCAGCGCGCCCGCCGTGCCACGCGGCATCCGGCCCTTCGTGCTCTCGCCCAGGGCTTGGCGTAGGGCCGACGTCTCCGACTCGTTCAGCTCCTCCACCGTCGCCTTCGCCTCGGCCTCGGCCGCCTTCACCAGCGCCTCGGCCGCCACCACCGCCGGGCCCACCGACGTCAGCCGGCGCGGCACCGCCAGCACCTCGTTGCGCCGCTTGCGCGCCTCCGGGTCGGTCGCCAGGCGGCGGGCCCGGCTGATGTGGCCCTGCGCCGCGCGCGCCACGGTCTCGGCCGTGTCCGCGTCCACGCCGTCGCGCAGCCGCAACACCTCCGCGACCGCGCCGACCGGCGGCGTCCGCAACGTCACCAGGCGGCACCGCGACCGGATCGTCACCAGCAGGTCCTCCGGCGACGGCGTGCACAACAACCACACCGTCCGCGGCGGCGGCTCCTCGATCGCCTTCAGCAGCGCGTTGGCGGCGGCCTCGGTGGCGCGGTCGGCGTCCTCGAACAGCACCACTTGCCAGCGGCCCCCGCTCGGCGACGACGCGGCGCGCAGCACCAGCTCGCGGGTCTCCTTCACACCGAACGACAACCCGGCGGGCCGGATCACCTCGACGTCGGCGTGCGTGCCCTGCAACACCTGGTGGCAGGACGCGCAGTGCCCGCAGCCGCGCGGCGTCTCGTTGCACTGCAACGCCGCCGCGAACGCGCGGGCGGCGGCCGTGCGGCCCGATCCGGGCGGCCCGGTGAACAACCACGCGTGCGCCGGCTTGCCCGCGCCCTCGGCGGCCGAGCGCAGCTGTTCGACGACCGGCTCCTGCCCCACCAGGTCATGCCACACGCTCATGCCGACAGGCTACCGGCGGCCGCGCGCGTCAGGCGTCGGTGATGGCGGGGAAGGTGCTGGTGATGTCCTCGGTCCCGGCCGGGACGGGGTCGGGCAGCAGCTCGCCGATGCGCTCCTGGATCTCGCGGCTGATCTCGGTCTGCGAGCGGTCGCGGTCGGCCGACACGATCAGGTAGCGCTCCGGGTGCGCCTCGGCCAGCGCGCGGAAGCCCGCCAGCACCCGGTCGTGGAAGTCGCGCGGCTCGGACTCCATGCGGTCGGGCTCGGTGGTCAGCCGGTTCAGGCCGGTCTCCGGCGGGACCTCCAGCAGCACCGTCAGGTCCGGGACCAGGCCGCCGGTCGCCCAGGCGTTCACCTCGGCGATCTCCTCGACCGGCTGCCGCCGCCCGTAGCCCTGGTAGGCCAGCGAGGAGTCGACGTAGCGGTCGCTGACGACGATCGCGCCGCGCTCCATCGCCGGGCGGATCACGTTGGCGACGTGGTCGGCGCGGTCGGCGGCGTACAGCAGGGTCTCGGCGCGGGACGACAGGCCGGTGGTCTCCTTGTCCAGCAGCAGCGCGCGCAGCCGCATGCCGGTCTTGGTCGCGCCGGGCTCGTTGGTGGAGACCACGTCGTAGCCGTGGTCGCGCAGCCAGATCGCCGCCAGCCGCGCCTGGGTGGTCTTGCCCGCGCCCTCGCCGCCCTCGAACGCGATGAACACGCCGCGCTCGGGCTTGGCGCGCGGGACCTCCAGCTCGACCGGGACGGGCGGGGCGTAGACCTCGCCGCGCAGCGCGGCGGCCAGGTCGAGCGACAGCGGAATGCCGCGCCGGTCGTCCAGTCGGCGGTAGGCGAGCAGGCCCGCGACCAGCGTCACCACCGCCGCGATCAGCAGCACCGCGCCGACGCCGGTGAAGTCGTAGACGGCCCCGGCGACCTTGAGGCGGTGGACGCCCAGCGCCCCGGCCAGCGGCGGCGCGACGGCCGCGGCCAGCAGCGTCACGACGGCGGCGGCCGCGCGCGGGCGGACGGCCGGAGCGGCGGTCAGCGTCGCCGCCGCCCAGACGATCCCGGCGGCGACGCCGAGGAAAGCGGTGACGAACACCACCACGACCAGGTTCTGCACCAGCGCGATCACCAGCAGCGCGAGCGCGGCGGCGACCACGGCCAGGCCGAGCAGGCGACGGCGGCTGAACGGGCCGAGCACGCGCGGCCCCAGGAAGACGCCGAACGCGATCCCGGCCGCCAGCGCTACCAGGACCATGCCGTAACCAGGGTCACCGCCGCCCAGTTCGCGGGCGTGCACCTTGGCGAGCGCGAGCAGCGAACCGGTGGCCAGGGCCGTCGCGGCGACCGCGAACAGCAGGCCCGGCGCGCCCGCCTCCCCCGACCGGCGGACCAGCGCCACGACCGGGGCCTCGACGGCGGCGGCCGGCGCGGGCCCGGCGGGCAGGTCCCGCGTCAGCCCGCTCAGCAGCGCCGTCACCGCGAAGATCGCGAAGGTGGCGTAGAGCGCCAGGTGCGCGCGGTCGGGGACGTCCAGCACCCCGTCGGCGACCAGCGCGAGGAAGGTGAACAGCAGCGCCGCGAACGGGGCCATGGCGAACACCGACCGCCACAACGAGCGGCGCTCGGCGTCGCCGTCCCCGGCGGGCGGCGCGCAGCCGTCGGCCGCCGCCGCCCACACCAGGCCCGCCAGCGACACCAGCACCGCCGCGACCCCCGTCCACAACAACGGGTTGATCGCGGGGATCAGCAGGTCCACCAGCGGCACCGACAACACCAGCACGGCCCGCGCCGCGTCCGCCGACAGCAGCGCGATCCGCCGGTCCAGCCGGGCCGCGACCGCCGCGCCGGCGGGCGGCAGCACCACCAGCGGCAGCAGCCAGGCCGCCAGCACCAGGCCGACGGCCTGCGCGCGGACCGCCAGGTCGTCGTCGCGGGTCAGCACGCCCGCCATCGCGGTCAGCGCCGGGAGCGTCAGCCAGTGGCCGAGGCCCGACAACGACAGGGTGGTGCGCAGCCGTTCGGCACGGGCGTTCGACGTGACGTCCCGCGACACGGCGGGGTGCTGCCGGGTGGCGTCCGTTCTGGTCATGTCGGTCAGGGTATCGGCGTCGTTGTCCTTAGGAGCCGGACTTGGCGGAGGTGCGGCGCCGGGTCGTCGTCGTCTTCTTCTTGCCCCCGCCCGCGGCCACCTTCTCACGCCGCTCGGCGAGCAGTTCGGCGGCGCGCTGGATGGTGATCGCCTCGACCTCGTCGCCCTTGCGCAGGCTCGCGTTGGTCTCGCCGTCGGTGACGTACGGGCCGAACCGGCCCTCCTTCACCACCACCGGCTTGCCGCTGGCCGGGTCGTTGCCGAGCTCGCGCAGCGGCGGCGCGGCGGCCGCGCGGCCCCGGCCCCGCTGCTTGGGCTGGGCCAGCAGCTCCTTGGCCTGGTCCAGCGTGACGGTGAACAGCTCGTCCTCCGACGCCAGCGACCGGCTGTCGGTGCCGCGCTTGATGTACGGACCGAACCGGCCGTTCTGCGCGGTGACCGGCTCGCCGTCCAGCTCGCCCAGCACGCGCGGCAGCGACAGCAGCTTCAACGCGTCGTCCAGCGTGACGGTGTCGAGCGACATCGTCTTGAACAACGATCCGGTGCGGGGCTTGGTGTCGGCCTTCTTGGTCCGCTTCTTCTTCTCGCCCTCCGCCGGAGCCGGGGGCTCGGGCAGGATCTCGGTCACGTACGGGCCGAAACGCCCCGACTTCGCGACGATCGTGTGCCCGGTCGCCGGGTCGACGCCCAGCTCTCGGTCGCCGGACGGCTGCGCGAACAGCTCCTCGGCCTTCTCCGCCGTCAGCTCGTCGGGCGCCAGGTCCTCGGGGATGTTGACGCGCTCGCCGTCGCGGTCGAGGTAGGGCCCGTAGCGGCCGACGCGCACCATGATGTCGGTGTTCTTGATCGGGAACGAGCTGACGCCCTTGGCGTCGATGTCCCCGATGTCGCCGGTCAGCTCCTTCAGGCCCTCCTCGCCGTTGTCGCCGAAGTAGAACCGGGTGAGCCAGCGCACCCGCTCGGCCTCACCGCGGGCGATCTCGTCGAGACCGTCCTCCATGTGCGCGGTGAAGTCGTAGTCGACCAGGTTGCCGAAGTGCCGCTCCAGCAGGTTGATCACCGCGAACGCCAGGAAGGACGGCACCAGCGCGGTGCCCTTCTTGAAGACGTAGCCGCGGTCCAGGATCGTGCCGATGATCGAGGCGTAGGTGGAGGGCCGGCCGATCTCGCGGTCCTCCAGCTCCTTGACCAGGCTGGCCTCGGTGTAGCGGGCGGGCGGCTTGGTCGAGTGGCCCGTCGCCTCCACCGAGCGCGCCGACAGCGGGTCGCTCTCGGCCAGGTTCGGCAGCCGCCGCTCGGCGTCGTCGCGGTCGGTCGACGGGTCGTCGGCGCCCTCGACGTAGGCCTTCAGGAAGCCGTGGAAGGTGATCGTCTTACCGGTCGCGCCGAACTCGGCGACCTCGCCCTGCGTCGACTCGCCGGTCACCCGGATCGACACCGACTGGCCGACCGCATCCTTCATCTGCGAGGCGATCGTGCGCTTCCAGATCAGCTCGTACAGCCGGAACTGGTCGCCGCCCAGGGCCGTCTCGGCGGGGGTGCGAAACACCTCGCCCGCCGGGCGGATCGCCTCGTGCGCCTCCTGGGCGTTCTTGACCTTGGAGGCGTACACGCGCGGCTTGTCCGGCACGTACTGCGCGCCGAACAGCGCCGACGCCTGCCGCCGGGCCGCGGTGATCGCGGTCTCCGACAGGGTGATGGAGTCGGTGCGCATGTAGGTGATGAAGCCGTTCTCGTACAACTTCTGCGCGACCGACATCGTGTACTTGGCGGAGAAGCCCAGCTTGCGGCTGGCCTCCTGCTGCAGCGTGGTGGTGCGGAACGGCGGGTAGGGCTTGCGCGTGTACGGCTTGGACTCGACCGACTTGACCGCGTAGGGGCGGTCGGCCAGCCGCTGCGCCAGGCCGCGCGCCGCCTGCTCGTCGAGGTGGAGCACGTTCGCGCTGGCGGTCTTGAGGACGCCCTCGGAGGAGAAGTCGCGGCCCTGCGCGACGCGCCTGCCGTCGACGGCGACCAGGCCCGCCTTGAACGCGGTGGGCTCCTCCTCGCGGCCGGTGTCGAACTCGGCCTGGATGTCCCAGTAGTCGGCCGGGACGAACGCGATGCGGTCGCGCTCGCGCTCCACCACCAGCCGGGTCGCCACCGACTGCACGCGGCCCGCCGACAGCTTCGGCATGATCTTCTTCCACAGGACCGGGCTGACCTCGTAGCCGTACAGCCGGTCGAGGATGCGCCGGGTCTCCTGGGCGTCCACCAGGCGCAGGTTGAGCTCGCGCGGGTTGGCGGCGGCCTGCTGGATGGCGTCCTTGGTGATCTCGTTGAAGGTCATCCGGTGCACCGGGACCTTGGGCTTGAGGACCTCCTGCAGGTGCCAGGCGATCGCCTCGCCCTCGCGGTCCTCGTCGGTGGCCAGGAAGAGTTCGTCGGCCTCGGCCAGCAGCTTCCTGAGCTTGGCGACCTGCGCCTTCTTGTCGGAGTTGATCACGTAGAGCGGCTCGAAGCCGTGCTCGACGTTCACGCCGAGCTTGGCCCACGGCTCGCCCTCGTACTTGGCCGGCACCTCCGAGGCGCTCCCGGGCAGGTCCCGGATGTGGCCGATACTGGACTCCACGATGTAGCCACGGCCCAGGTACCCCGCGATCGTCTTCGCCTTCGCCGGCGACTCGACGATCACCAGGCGGGTACCGCCCCCGGCCCGGCCGCTCTTCGCGGTGCCGTTCTTGGCTGGCACAGTCGCTCCAACCTCGCTGTCTGGTCTCACTAGTACGGGCTTGCTACAACGTTGCTCGACGCCGCCTTCATGCCCGCCCGCCCCCGCCGGTCGAACCGGGGGCGGCGGCCGCGGCTCCGGCGGTCGGGCGCCGGGCCCGGTGCGGCACGGGCCTCCGACAGGATGACACGTCCCCGTCGGAGGTGCCGACCGCGGTCGGCACCGGAGGAGCCCCTCCGTTCACCGACGGGCCATAATGGTCGCGATGGTGGAGTACACCTACCTCGTCCTGCGACTGCCGCGCGGCACCACCCGAGACACCGCCCGGCAGATCCTCACCGAGCACGCCGAGCGCGGCGGCTGGGAGATCGATCGGTTGCGCCTCTACCCCGACGGTAGCCGCCGAATCCAACTCCGGCGAAAGATCATCCGTCAGGTCCGTACGTTCTGACCGGTCCCGCCCGGAGCGTAGCACTACGTACGAATCCTATGACGTGCGGTAACCATACTGTCCCGGACAGGGCTCCGCCCGTCCCGGACCGCGCCTCCGGGACGGGCGAAGCGGCTGCGGCGACCTCCTGGAGATCAACGGGACCTTGGCGGCCGGTTGACCGTTTCCGGGGCTTTTCTCCAGGTCGCCGCCCTCGCGGGGATGATCCTCGCGAGGGCGGCGGTCCGGCGGTCCCGCCCAGCGTCCGCGTCAGGTCGACGCGTCCGTGCCACCCGGGCGGGTGCCGCCGTCGGTCGTGCCGTGCGACCTCCTCGTGCGGGCCGATCCGGCTGATCGGCGTCCGCGGGGAGGACGGTTATGCGTGGTTCGCGGCGGTATCACCGTGAACCGGCGGCCGTCAGGTGGTCCGGTGGCGGCCGGGGCCTCCGTGACCGTCGAGCCGCTCGACGGCCGGAAGGCCCGTGGCCACCGGGGTCACCCGGACGGCCGGTGGATCAGCGGCGGCCGAGGCGGAAGCGGCGGGACAGGGCCGCCGCGCCCGACATGGCCGTCATCATCGCGGCGGCGGCCAGCACCCACAGGGAGCCGCCGCGCTCGTCGCCGCCGCCGACGGGGGCGATCGCCGCGACCGGCTTGATCGCGCCGAGGTCGCCGGTCGCGCCCTCGGCGACGCCGGTCACGCCGGCGGTCTTGTCGGTGACGCCGCCGACCTCGGGGGCCTTGATGTCACCGGAGACGGGCAGCGCGCCCAGGCCGGGCAGCTTGACGCCCTCCAGCGCGGGGACGCCGGTGGCGGGCAGCGGGGTGTTCGGCAGCCCGGCGGCGGGCAGACCCTGGGTGCGGGCGGCCGGGGCCGGGGCCATCGGCGTGACCGGGACGGCGGGGACGGTGCGCAGCACGCCGTTGCCGGGCAGGCCCGGGATCTTGGGCAGGCCGACCGGGGACTTGGCGGCGTCCACCGGGGGCTTGGCGGTGTCGACCGGCGCGTTCACCGGCAGCGACTTGGACTTCGGCTTGGGCACCAGGCCGCCGAGCACCGGCAGCGACTCCGGCTTGGGCGGCAGCGTGCCGACCATGGGGAGGCTCCCGATGGGGGGCTTCGGCTTCGCGGCGCGCGCCCGCTCGTCGAGGGCGGGGGCGACGGGGAGCTGGCCGGTGACCTGCTGGACGCCGGGCAGGGCGGGCAGGCCCGCCACCGGGACGCCGGGCAGCGCGTTGCCGGGCAGCGCCTCGCCGGACAGGGCGCTGGCGGGCAGCGCGTTGGCGGGGAGGACGTTGCTGGACAGAGCGTCGGTGGGCAGGGCGCTGGCGGGCAGCACGTTGCCGGGCAGCACGTTGCCCGCCGACGCCTGGCGGGAGGCGGCGGGCGCCTGGGCGAGGCCGGTGGGCGCGGCGGGCAGCTTCGGCAGCGCGGGCATCGCCGCGGCCGGGCTCACCGGCAGCGCCTTGGCCAGCTCGGGGACGGCGGGCAGGGCGGGCACGCCCGCGGCCCCGGTCCCCGGGACGGCGGGCAGGCCAGGCACGCCCGCGGTCCTGCTCCCCTGCTCGTAGGACTGGTAGCCGCCCCAGCTCGGGCCGTCGTCGCACTGCGGCTTGGGCTTGCCCGCGACCGCGACGACGTTGCCGCACACGTCCACCGGGGCCTTGCCCGGGGCGTTGACCTGGTTGCCGCCCTTGGTGTGGTTGCCCGAACCCTGCGGGCCCTCCACGACCGCGCTGCCGTCGCACCCGGCGGCCGCCGAGCCCAGCACCGCGACGGCGTTGCCGCACACGTTCACCGGGATGTTCACCGGCGCGTTGGCCTGGTTCCCGGCCAGCACGCCGGACTGCCCGCTGGTGGTCTGGCCGCCGCCCGAGCTGCTGCGCACGTGCGCGCCGCCCTGGCAGAACGCCCCGGCCTCGCCCAGCACCGCGACCGCGTTGCCGCAGGCGCTGACCGGGACGCTGACGGGCGCGTTGGCCTGGTTGCCGCCCAGCACGCTGTAGTCGCCGTTGGTCTGCTGGCCGCCGGAGCCGTGCCCGCCGTTGCGGACCGAGGCGCCGCCGTCGCAGTCGGCGACCGCGTTGCCCACGGCGTTGCCGCAGACGTCGACCGGGGCGCTGATCGGGGCGTTGACCTGGTTGCCGCCGCCGACGCTGGACTTGCCGGAGGTCTTCTGCCCGGCGCCGGTGTGGCCGCCGTTCTTGACGGTCGCGCCGCCCTCGCAGCCCGCCACCGCCTCGCCGAAGATCGCGGCGGCGTTGCCACAGATGTTGACCGGTGCCGAGACCGGCGCGTTCACCTGGTTGCCCGCGATGACGCCGGACTGGCCGGAGGTGAGCTGGCCGCCGCCGCTGCCGTTGTCGGCCTTCGCGCCGCCCTTGCAGCCCGCGTCGGCCGAGCCGAAGATCGCCGCGGCGTTGCCGCAGGCGTTGACGGGCACCGAGATCGGGGCGTTGACCTGGTTGCCGGAGGCGACGCCGGACTGGCCGGAGGTCTTCTGGCCGCCGCCCCCGCTGTTGTTGACGGTCGCACCGCCCTTGCAGCCGGCCTCGGCCTGGCCGAACAGCGCCAGCGAGTTGCCGCAGGCGTTGACCGGGGCCGAGATCGGCGCGTTGACCTGGTTGCCGGACGCGACGCCGTGCTTGCCGGAGGTGGTCTGGCCGCCGCCGCTGCCGCCGTTGTGGACGTGCGCGCCGCCCTTGGAGGCGGCGGTGCCGTTGCCGACGGCGTTGCCGCTGACGTCGATCGGCGCGGAGACCGGCAGGTTGACCTGGTTGCCGCCGAGGACGCCGGACTCGCCGCTGGTGGTGTCGGCGAAGGCGGTGGCGGGGACGACGGTGGCGCCGAGCGCGACAAAGCTCGCGGTGAGCGCGACGCTACGGGCGGTGCCCTTGGCCCACGTTCGCATGATGGCTCCGTTCGGGGGAGGTTCGCTGACTTGTCTGGACGGATCGAGATCTGGGCGTGCGGCGGCCGGGGAAAGGCGGTCGCACGGGTTATCTCGGGAGATGACGGACGCCAGGGGGCGTCACGTCCCGGCCACGGCCCGAGCCGCTCGGGACGGGGACCGGAGTTTTCTGGACGCGCGCTAGTCGGGCGCGAAGGACGGCTCGTCCGCTGCGGTGCGGACGGCCGGGGGCACCGCGCCTGGGGCGCGCAGCAGCACGCCTCGGGGACGGTTCAGTGCCCAGGGGCGGCGGGTCGGCGCGGCGCCGATCCCGCCGATGAGGATCAGGCCGGAGGCCGGCAGGACCGACCCGGCCTCGGCGAGCACCGGGAGCGGCGGGGCCAGGGACCGGGCGTTGCCGACCTGGTCGGCCGCTTCGGGAGCGGCGTGCCGCTTGGAGTGCTGCGCCTTGCGGACGTGGGCGCGCTCGGCGGGCCCGGCCTTCTTGGCGGGGCGCCGGGGCGTCCACGAGACGTCCGCCGCCTTGCGGACGGCGGGCGCCTGGACCTTGTCGGCGGCCTGCGCCTGCGGGACGGCCCGCTCGACGTGCCGCGCGCTCGGGGCGGCGGGCACGGCGACGGGCGGCACGGTCGGGGTGACCGGCCGCCGGTTCTTGACGACCTCGTCCGCGATGGCGCGGACGGGCAGCGCGGGGCGCGGGGCCCGGTGCGCGTGATCGGTGGCGGTCTGGGCGACGCGGACGGCGTCGCCCAGCACCGGGGCGTCGGTGACGACGCGCGCGGCGTCGGCCGGGGACGGCCCGTCGGCGTGCGCCTGCGCGGCGCCGCCGAGCAGCCAGCCGGCGGCCAGGAGGCCGAGGACGACCAGGAGCCTGCGGACCGCCCGGCTGGCGGCGACACGGCACAGCAGGGCGGAGACCGCCCGCGTCAGTGCCGAGTCGAACGCCACAGGTGCTCCCCACCGATCGTCAAGAACGGGTCATCCCGCTCCCTACGTTTGGTGACCGTAGCACCACGGATCGCACCCGTGACGGCAATACGGAGAGAAATTCAGGCGTGATCAAGGAAATGTTCGAGAACGCGCACGCCGAAGCGCAGCCCGTCCACCGGGACCCTTTCGTCGATTCCGTGGAACATTCCGGAAAAGTCCAATTCCGGGGGAAGCCGGAGCGGCGCGAACCCGTAGCAGCGCATGCCGAGCTTGGCGAAGTGCTTGGCGTCGGTGCCGCCGCTGAGGCAGTAGGGCACGGGCAGGGCGCCCTCGTCCTCCGAGAGGAGGGCGCGCTCCATGGCGGCGACGAGGGCGCCTTCGTACTCGACTTCCAGCGCCTGGTCGTTGTAGACGAAATCCCGCTTGACGTCCGGTCCGAGAAGTTCGTCCACGACGGAGAAGAATTCGGCCTCATAACCGGGCAGATAACGGCCGTCGACCTGAGCGGTGGCCGTCTGCGGAATGACGTTGGTCTTGTACCCGGCGTCCAGCCGCGTCGGGTTGAGGGTGTGCCGGAGGGTGGCGCCGATCATCCGGGCGAGCGGCCCGATCTTCTCCAGGCACGCCTCGGGGTCCCGCGGATCGAACTCGACGCCGTAGGCCATGCAGGCACGTTCGAGGAAGGCTCGCACGGTCTTGGTCATCTGGACGGGGAACTCGTGCGCCCCGAGCCGCGCGACAGCAGCAGCAACAGCCGTGACGGCGTTGTCCGGATGGACCATGGACCCGTGCCCGGCCGTCCCGGTGGCGGTGAGGTTCATCCAGGCGATGCCCTTCTCGGCCGCCTCGATGAGGTACATGCGCTTGTCACCGGGAACCGTGAGGCTGAACCCGCCGACCTCGCCGACGGCCTCGGTGCACCCGTCGAACAGCTCGGGATGCTCCTCGACGAGCCACTGCGCGCCGTACTTGCCCCCGGCCTCCTCATCGGCGAGGAAGGCGAGCACGATGTCGCGCGGGGGCCTGCGCCCTTCCCGGAGCCGCTGGCGGACGACGGCGAGCATCATCGCGTCCATGTCCTTCATGTCGACGGCCCCGCGCCCCCAGACGCACCCGTCGGCGATCTCTCCCCCGAACGGATCGCGCGACCAGTCCTCTTTCTTGGCGGGCACGACGTCGAGATGCCCATGCAGGAGCAGAGCATCGCGCGAGGAGTCCTCCCCCTCAATACGAGCGACGACGCTGGCACGCCCGGGATGCGACTCCAGGATCTTCGCCTCCAGCCCGACCTCGTCCAGCGCGGCGGCGACGTACTCGGCGGCCGCCCGCTCCCCGGGCCCGGAGTTGTCCCCGGGGTTGCTGGTGTCGATCCGGATCAGCTCCTGGCAGAGCCGGACGACCTCGTCCTCAGCGGTGGGCCGATGAGCCACAGTGATCACCTTCACGCCTGGGAGTCCCGTACCCGACCATGGTGCCCCTCGATCGACTTCGCCGCGACTCCGGACCTTTGGTATGGTGAAGCCCGCCGCAGCAGCACTGCGGCATGCACACCTGTCCGGGTGGCGGAATAGGCAGACGCGCTAGCTTGAGGTGCTAGTGCCCTTTACGGGGCATGGGGGTTCAAGTCCCCCCTCGGACACGCACCGTTCCCCCAAATCGGGGGTCACGGGATGACACGATCCGATCCGGGTCGAGGTTCGCCTCGGCCCGGATTTCGTGTTTTCCGGTGCTTGTTCGTCAGACAGGCGCTTCTACGCAAGAACGGTCGCCAGGTCAGGCAACTGGCCTTTGGGAAAGTAGATGTTGCTGTAGTCGGCCAGTCCTTCGGGGCCGAGCCAGACTTTGGAGTCCCAGCCGTCGTCGGCCTTGGTCGTCAGCCGCGGGGCGAACTGCTCGTTGAGGCTGAGGGTTTCCATCAGGGCATGCGCGTCGTCCAGCGGCATCTTCAGCCAGGCATAGCCGCGCAGGAAGGCGTGCCAGCGCTTCGGGACGGGCCACATGCCGCCGCTCGCCATGGCTTCGCCGACGTCCTGGCAGCTCATCAGGGTGGTGAGCTTGCGGTCCCACAAGGCTTGGATCACTGGCGCCATGTCGAGGTCGATGGCGGCTGTCAGGCCGCTGGGCGTGCGCAGCGAGCGAGTGGGGTGGACGTCGGTGATACGAGGCATGGTCAGGGGGCTCCTCGGTGATGTTCGGCCCAGCGCCGCGCGGCCTGGACGGTGGCGTTGCTCCAGGTGTCATCAGTGGGCTGGGGATACAGGCCGGTCCAGGTCGCCTCGGTCGACAGCACACTGACGCGCACGGCCTCGGGGTCGGCGTCGTTCCACACCGGCAGTTCGGCCAGGATCGCCTCGGCGTCGCGTGGGGTGTGGCCGCAGGTGATCAGGCACAGGCCGACGTCGGCGGCATCGGACCAGGCGACGCCGCGCGTGGGGACGGCCCAGTCCACCAGCCAGGCGCGCTTGCCGCTGACGCGCACGTTGCCGGGGTTCCAGTCGGTGTGCAGCAGCGCCTCACCGGCAAAGCGCCACAGGTGATCGGCCGGGGTGTAGTTGGCCATCCGCGCCTCCAGCGTCGGCAGCGGCGGCGTCAGATCCGGGGCCGCGGTGCCCGCCAGCGCCTCCAACGTCTCCAGCACCAGCGGCAGATCCGGGGAGGCGGGCGAGTAGTCGACGCGGCGGCCGTGGATGTACTCGAACCCCAGCAGCATCCAGTCGGCCTGATGGACCTGCCATAGCAGCGCTGGCGAGACGGCGGTGACGAAGGGGCTGATGGCGGCCTCGCGGGTCAACGAGCGGACCCGGCGCGCATCGCCGGTCTGGACGCCCTTGATGAACACCCGGTCGTGGCGGGTGTGGGCGATGAGGGTGATCTGCGAGTTGACGCCTTCGCAGATCGGTTCGGTCTTCACCACGGTCCCTGTCTGCTCGGTGACGGCTTGGCGTACCTGGAGCGGCAGGTCTTCCCACTGGACTCGCGACATGCGGGGAAGACTGCCACGGGCGAGCGCCGCCTGAGACCGAACGACGCCCGCCCGCATGACTCACCTCAACCGAGGCCGGTGTTGCCGGTCTTGATCTGGGTGAACAGCGCGGCGATCGTCGCGCGGTCCACCGTCAGGTGCCCGGCCTCGGGAGCCTGGCTGTCGCGCAGCCCGATCGAGGCGGCCGGCAGTCCGGCCAGCTCGACGCACTGGGCCTTGTTGGTCTCGTCCCCGCTGTGGGAGGACTTGCGCCACGCGGCGCGGGTTTCGATGGTCAGGGACATGGGCTCCTCCAGAGCCGTCAGGCACGGCCCGTTGCCGTGCTGAAGCCTTCGGGCGTGGCGTCCCCTCCGGGGGCGAAAGCGCCGCCACGCCCGAAGGTGTCTAGGGGTCGTCCTGGTCGGCCAGGGCGGCAAGGTTGTCCTCGGCGTAGCTACTGATCAGGATGATCGTGCTGGGCAACATGCCGTGCTGGCGCAGAGCCTCCTCGTACGCCGCCTTGACGACCTCCAACACCCGGCCGAACTCCGGGGCGAGCAAAACGAGTGCGTCCTGTTTCACCGTCATCGGTGCTCGTCCGCCACCTCGGCGAGAATCGCGGCGGCGGCGACCTCAGGCATGGTCACCGGAGCTATCTGGCCGCCCCACCGCCCCCAGCGGAAGACGGCAGCGTCCTGGCCGTTAAGCGGAGGCGTCACGGTGACCACGCGGCGAGCGACGCTTCCCACCAGTACACGGGGCTGCTCCGGAACCGCCCTGTCCAGCCGCGCGTAGACCGCCGGGTCCTGCCGGTGCAGGACGACCCGCAATTCGTCCAACTGCCGCACGGCCGCTTCCTCTTCTCCAACACCGTGCGAAGAGATGGAGGCATGCGCCGAGGGACTCAGGGATCCCGCTTCGGCCTGATCGCGCGTGGCCCTGTTTCGGCGGTGTCGAGGCATCACCGGCTCCTGGGTGTCGTGGTCGTTGCGTCGTTTTCAACCCTCCAACCGATCACCCTCGGCAACCACGTCAGCACTGCATAGGAAACGGAGCCCCTCGATGCAACGATGAATATCCGCAGCGTCCACAGCCGGGAGGCCGCGTCATGAACGGGAGCAAGAAGCTGTGCGCTTGGTGCGGCAAGCCGCTGAGCCGCTACACCACCGGAGACGTGTGCGGACCATGCGTCACCGCCGCGCGCTACGCCCCCACCCCGCCACCGGCGATCCGACTCCCGCTGGAGTTCTGGTTCTCCGAGCAGGTCGCGCGGGCGCTGGCCTCCTGGGATTGGTCAACGGTCCTGGTGACCGTTCATCAACACACCAACGCCACGCAGGCCGCCATCGCCGCGCAGACCGGACTATCCCAGGGGTCGATCTCTCGTCTCATGGCCGGACGCAGCGGTGGGCAGACGATCGAGACCGCCTTGAAGCTCCTCGATGGCCTGGGCGCACCGCGGACCCTTGCCGGGCTCGCGCCCAAGGGGCTCAGTCACATCACCGGCCGTACCACCGATCAGCAACCCGGCCAAGCGGGTAGACAGAACGACGTGAAGCGCCGCGAGTTCACCAGCACGCTCGTGCTCGCCGGCCTGTCGGTCTCCTTGATCGGACAGGCCCGCCCCCATCCGGCAGCCGATGAAGGCGAAGTCATCACCGGCCTGCAGCGCCCCTGCGACGCCGTCGCCGATCTATGGGCCCTGGACGCCAAGCACGGCGGCGCCGCCTTGGCCGACCTGGCCGAAGCCCGTCTCGCCGGTGTCCTGGCGCAGACCAAAGACCTGTCCCTCAAGCCTTCGCAGGAGGTATTCCTGCACGCTGTCATCGGTGAGATCACCTCGGCCGCCGCGTGGTTCACCTTCGAAAGCGGCAACCTGAACCGTGCCGAACAGCTCCTGAAGGACGGCCTGTATGCCGCGCACTGCGCCAACAGCACCGACCTGCGCCTTCAGATCCTCGACACCATGGCGATGGTCTCCAGCTCGCAAGGCAAGCCCGCCCAAGCCCTCGCCGTCGCCCAAGGCGCCCTGGCCTCAAGCGCGCAAGCCGACCCGCAACTTCGCGCCCTGCTGGCTATGCGCGTTTCCCTCGGTCACGCCCGCCTCGGCGACCAGGACGGCCACCGCCGCCTCAAAGGACACGCCTGGGACCTGCTCAACAAGACCGGCCCCCGCCCCGATCCCGACGAGTGGTTCCGGTTCTTCGGCGAAGACGAGCTGCGCGGCCTGGAAGCCATCGCCCAATCCTCCCTCGGCCATCACCAGCGCTCCGCCGAACTGCTCGACGGCATCACCGCCACGATGGCCCCGCGCAACCGCGCCTTCTACCGCCTGTGCCAAGCCACCGCGCTGGCCAAGGCCCAAGACCTCCGCTCCTCCATAGAGATCTTCCACGGCAACCTCCCCCTGCTCACCGAAATGATCAGTGCCCGCATCGGCAAGAAGGTCCGCAAGTACGCCGCCGCGCTCGCGCCGCACACCGACAGCGATGCCCAAGAAACCCGGCACATCGCCCTCAGCCTGATCGGAGACCTCCCGCATGCCTGACGGCGTCTCCCACACCCTGAACCGCCACGACGGCCAACAGGCCCGGGGCATGCTCGACCAGCTCGCCGACCTCTACGTCCCGGCCTACGCCGAACCGCCCTACAAGCCGCACCCGATGTTCAGCCGCGAGGCGTTCCTCGAACGCACCACCCGCCAGACCCACCGCGACGGATTCACCCTCATCACCGCCCACACCGCCACGCAGCAACTCGCCGGCTTCGCCTTCGGCTTCACCCTCGCCCTAGGCCGCTGGTGGCGCGACGTCTCCGGCTCCACCCCACCCGCCGACATCGTCAACGCCAGCAAATTCGCCGTCGTCGAGCTAGTCGTAGCCCCACCCCACCGAGACCAGGGCCTGGCCCGACGCATCCTCAACGCCCTACTGGACGGCCGCCCCGAACAACACGCCGTCCTCCTCGCCCAACCCGACACCCCAGCCCGCGCCATCTACGTCCACTGGGGCTGGACCGAAATAGCCAAGGTCCAATCCCAACCCGGCGCCGAAACCGACGACGTCCTAACCCTCAAGCTCTAGATCGTATTTTTGTGCGACCAAGGAGAGACCAACGCTTGGATTACGCCAGCGGCTGGAAATCTCTGACAAACAGCGGTGTCCCAACGGCGTCAATATCGAGTGGCGGGCCCAGCCAGCGAGGTGACTACCCAGACTGGATACCTGATCGAGGTGAAGAAAACGGAAATATAAATAATGCGGCACATCATTTATATTAAGTAAGCCGCTAACAAATCGCCCGTCTTTAATATTTGCACTTAAGAAGCAAGATAAAGCACTGCGCGAACTGGCGTACCAATGACAGTCACCGTCTTCAAAGACAAGAGTTTTAGCGACTTCGCTTCCTTCTTTGCTGGGCCTGACGCTTACGAACCTTCTTTGAGCCCTTGGTAGACGTACGCGGCTTCGAATAACCAGATTTGCCAGTGAGGCGCATCCACTCTGCCGCTTCCTTTCCCCGCCCTTGCTTAGCGCATAGATTAACCAACATAGAAGCCGCGTGTTCATGTCCGCCGTCGTATGCTAGACGGAACGAATCTTCAGCTTCCTTGATGAGGCCGCGCTCCCAGAGAAGAGCGCCGAGAACACACGCCGAATGAGTATGGCCTGAATCTATTCCTTTCTTGAGCCATATTTCTGCTTCCGAATTATCAATATCCTCTTCATAAAGCAGGCGACCTAGAGAACAAGCCGCTTCGACGGTGCCATGCTCTGCGGCCTTGGTTAGCCACCGTACCGCTTCATCATATTTCTTCTGCCTTCGATATAGAATACCCAGCTGATATGTAGCATCCACATCTCCCATCTCAGCAGAAGAAGTCCACCACTCAGTAGCTTTATGGTATTCTTTTGCGAGATAATGGCGCGCTCCCAATAGATAGGCGGACCGGGCGTCGCCATTATTAGCAGCTCGCCTCCACCAGTTATAAGCCTCGCTCTTGCGATCTAGAGAATTTAGCCGTATTCCAAAATTGGGAACTGCTCTATATTCTCCTTTATCGACCGCAATTTGTAGCCACTTTTCAGCCTCGGTAAGGTCAGTACTATCTTCGCGCGAATAGTGTTCAGCAAGGTTCGCCGCCGCAGTAGCATCGCCTTGTTTGGCAGCCTTAAGCCACCACTTTACCGCTTCTTCAGCTTTATCGCTATTTGCTAGCAGGAGGCCTAGATTGACGATTGCTGGAATACTTCCTGCCTCTGCCGCTTGACGGAGCCATTCCTCCGCTTCATCAGTCCGTCCAGTTGCCTCAAGCAGGCCTCCCAGAATTCCGGCTGCCTCATTGCTATATTTACCGGAAGTTGTAGCCGCTTTTCTAAACCACTGTTCTGCTTCCTCCGGACGACCGGACTCGCTAGTTATGCCGGCCAGGTGAAGCGCAGCATGGCCGTCACCAGCGTTAGCTGCAACTCGATGCCAAACTTCTGCCTCAGTAAGATTACCTTCCCGCTCAAATAGCATGCCCAGATCAATTGCTGCCTCTATGTTTCCTGCATCAGCAGCCTTCGCCCATATCTTCTTTGCCTTGTCAGACTGATTTCGCCGCACATACATCCTGCCGAGCATTTGGATTGTCGACACATCACCATTCTCAATTAGTCGACCCCACGCTTTTTCAGCAACATGCTGGTTGTCTTGCTGGTCTGCTGCCACGCCTATAGAAAATAGTGCACTTGCATCCATGTGCGCATAAGAAATGGCAGCTTCCCAAACGTGTCCTGGAATTGGCGAAGACTCAGGATCTCCCGCAATTGAATCTTGAAGGTAGTCAAATACCCGATAGAAGGACGGTCCTTTTGGACTTGGTAGAAGCATGCTTGTAACGCCGTATCGCCTTTCACAAGCCCATCTGACTGCTGCATCATAAGGCTCCGGGCGTAGCAATATTCCGCCCTCAGCCTCCAGATACCATTCATGCGTTTGACGGATCAGATCAATGCTTATAGCTTCCGCCATTCCTGCACGCCGCAGATCAATTGCAGCAGACACCAAAGCGGCCCCGCGCGGGTGGGAAGCTGAACCCTTAGCAATTCTCCATTCATCCAAAAGCTTTGGCCCGGCGGCAAGATATTCAGCGATTCCGTATATATCTTGGCGAGAGACTGCATCCAATATACGCCGGTCATCTGAGTGTTTTGCTCTCTCAATTTCGGATGAAGTCCACCGGCGCTGGATGATGATAGGAACGATGCGTTCGATAATTCGCACAGCTATATTTGATCGAAAACGAAGATGTTGATGTTCACTCCCTTCCATTGGCCTCTCGTAATCTTCCCTGATTATTTTTCGATAGCGCTCTGCTCTGAGAGTCGCGACAATAATATGCCGCTTAGCGTGCATATATGTCAGCAAGTTAACGTTCAAACCATCGAGCCCCAAATAAGATTCGAGATTATCTAGCCAAAATACATGCGGGTGGGGACTGGATGCAATTCCCATCAAATAATGCTTGAGTTCCTCGCCATCTTGAGGCGCGATAATTCGATGGTCTGGAAGTGTCGCATTCAGCGCTTCATAAGCGGCGCGTGTCTTACCAGCCGTTGAGTCACCCACGATTAGGACGAAACCTCCAAGATTAGCGGCTTTGGCTAATCTAGCGCGGATCGTTTCGTCTACGTCACGCGAGACATAAGGTGGTACCGCATTGCCATTGTGTACTGGCGCTCTATGAACCCCCAGCTCAAGTGCATCGAAGTCGCGCACCTTTGGGTGTTCTGTGCGCGTTAGCAGCCAAGGGGGAAGAGCATCTTGTACACCGAAATATCCTGCTTCGATGTTCAGCGCTACGTTAACCTGATCTCCCTGACCCTGTTGGAAGGTACTTCCATGGGTAGTATTTGCATTCAGGGAGAAACTTGAGGCCGTGCTACCGGCATCATGTTCAGTCATGAGTGGCGTTGCGTTGTATACCCTGACCTTGCTGGAATATGTTACCACCAAAATTGGTAGTTGCGTCGATCGAAACAGAGGAAGACTGCATATTCTGTTCAATGTTCGTTACAGAATAATTTTCAGCCCATTCTGCAAATTCTGCAGCCACGGCAGGATCTCTATCCGCATACCATTTCAATGCACTTGTCAGATCACTAATGCGTTCCCGGTCAGTGGGATCTTCGCATGCTCTATCAAGAGCATCGATGGAGCGGGCATCGTTGCAAAACAATTTACGCAGCCGTTCTCGCATTGTATGCACTGCATGGCGGGCACTATCCTCACTCAATCCGGTGACGGCACCCGTTGCCGCTATTAGGGCGACCGTTTCCGGTATCGATGCGAGGTCCACTGAAGATCACCTCTTCTGTTGGGCGGCTGAGCAGCCGTCATGTGATTTGATCAGTACTGGCGATCTGAGGTTGTCTCTGTCTGACGTTCGGTGGCTTGCCGAGGTTCACACTGCGGGCAGGGTGATGTCAAGGGCAGCTGCATCTATGAGGATGGTGCACGAGTCCTTGCAGGTCAGGGGCGTGACTCCGCGAGTGAGACGATCACCGTACAAATCTCGTGTTGGCCAACCCAAGAGAACACCTCGATGGCCGTAGATGCCAGCGAGTTTTCATCCTTGGGTGATCTTTTAGTCCTGCAGAACGACGTTGGCCCCGGCCAAGCGATCAAAAACTGATCTGTTGGACAGCCGTTCTGAGTAGTATCGCTCCGCGCACCGGGTCTCACGAAGGCTGCGGCCAAGCCCATATCCAGCAGTTTTGCGCCTAACTCGGTATGAGGCCGCAGGACAGCAGGACGGTGTAGGTATGCAGGCACGATGCATCGACGGATTCGCAGCTTTAGCATCGAAGGGCTAACCGGCCAGCCCACCCAGAACGTTCTCGACTGGTCAATCGCGGCGATCCGTCCTGCTCAGTAATGCTGGCCGCACTGCGCAAGTGGCTGGCCGCGCCGCTGAAGGCGCAGTGGTGTGGGCTGGCAGGAGGGGTACGCACGCCGTCAAAAGATGGGGTCGGTCGTTACGGCTACTGCTGGAGCGGAAGAGTTGAAGGTTGGCGATCGCGTTCTGCTCCCTGAGAACTACATCAGCAGAATCAAGAACGGTTCTGGTCCCGTCGAAGGCGTGGTGACGAAGCTCGGTTCGACCTACTGGGACGGGCCACTGTCCCGCATCATCCGCCGACTGCCCGGATAGTCGTGCCCATGGCGCCTCCGAAGATCATTTATGGATAGTCAGCGATGCGGCCAGCGGGATCGTTGGGGTAACGGGCTCGTTCCCCCCTCGGACACCAAGCATTGGTACATGGAGAGGCGCGGCTCAGGCCGGGCCTCTTCTTGTTTCTGTGGGTGGTTGTAGATCGCCTGCAGGCCGGGCTTCCCGTCCGGGTGGATGGCGGTGGCCGTCGGCTTGGTGGTGGCCGATGTGCGGGGCGATCGACGTGGGCGGCTCGGCCACTCATGGGTGTCGCGCTGGTGACTCGGGCGAGACCGTGCTCGATGTCCTAGACCGTGGCGAAGTTCCGCGCACTCCGTCTTGAACTGCGGAAACTCCGTTGTCAGGGATTCATTTCAGGTGGAATGTCGCGGGCTGTCCTCAGCGGCTTCCTTACCCGACACGCGCGGTTGCATCCGGTATGGTCCGCGACGTGGACGCTCTAGAGGGCATGGTTCCGCGCCCCAAGAATGCTTCCTTGGGGTCTTTGCATGTTGATCTGAGTGGGTGTCGGGTTCAGGGGGAGCCTGCTACCGCTCGCGCCAATGTTGCTTTGAGGCGTGTTCTCGGCAGTCCTTCGGGTGATGGTGCTGCCGTTGGTGTGGCGGTGCGGCTTGGCGGTGGGTTGCCTGCTGAGGGTTACGCGTTGAGCGTGGATCGGTCCGGTGTGGTGGTTGTTGGGGCCGATCCGGCTGGTGCCTTCTATGGGGTGCAGACGCTTCTTGCGTTGGTTGGCTCTTGTGCCGAGCATCGGTTGTGTGTGCCTGAGGTGCGGGTTCGGGACTGGCCTGATCTGGCGCTTCGAGGCACCATCGAGGGGTTCTACGGCACTCCGTGGAGTCATGCTGATCGTCTGGGGCATCTGCGGTTTTCTGGTCGGCGCAAGCTCAATACGTATGTCTATGCGCCCAAGGACGACCCGTTTCATCGGGAGCGGTGGCGTGAGCCTTATCCGTCGGAGGAGCTGGTTCGGCTCGCCGAGTTGGTCGAGGAGGCTGCGGCGCAGCACGTTCGGTTCGTGTTCGCGCTCAGTCCCGGGCTCTCGATGGTCTACAGCGATGCAGTTGAGCGGGTGGCGCTGCGAGCTAAGGCTGAGCAGGTCTGGGAGGTGGGTGTTCGGGACTATGCCTTGCTCTTTGATGACATTCCGTTTGAGTTGGCGCATCGGCCTGACGTTGAGGCTTTTGGTGCCGGGGCTGGTGCTTGTGCGGTCGCGCATGCTGCGGTGTGTCGGGACTTCGCTGAGACTTTTCTTGCGGTGCGCGGTGCTGAGCGGCCGTTGACCATGGTGCCCACGGCCTACGCGGGGAACGGGCCGTCGGCTTACCGGGATCGGTTGGCGGCGGAGTTGCCGCAGGATGTGCTCGTCTGGTGGACCGGGTCTGACGTTGTGGTGGGCACGATCACGGCTGATGATGTGGTGGAGGCCGCGGCCAGTTTCGGGCATCGGTTGGCGCTTTGGGATAATTTCCCGGTCAATGACTTTGACTTCTCCCGGGTTTTTCTTGGGCCGCTGGTCGGGCGGGATACTGCGTTGGGCGGGTTGCCTCTGGAGGGCATTACCGCCAATCCGATGGTTCAGGCGACGGCGTCCAGGTTGGGACTGGCCACCGTGGCCGACTACGCCTGGAATCTGGCCGCTTATGATCCTGCGCGCTCACATGCGAACGCTGTGCGTCTGGTGCCGGGGGCTGTTGAGTTGTTGCCGCTGGTCGAGGCTTGTTCGTCGTGGCCGCCTGGGGCTGATCAGAGTCCGCGGCTGAGTCGGCTGTGTCTGGCTGTTCTTGATGGTGGGGACGCGGAAGAGCTGCGTGTTGAGTTGGGGCGGTTGGCTGCGTTGCCGGTGGATGTTCCTGGTCCGCTGGCGCGTGAGTTGGCTCCGTGGGTGTTGGCTGCTCGGGATATGGGTGCGGCTGGGCTGGCTGCTCTTGATTTGCTGTCGGGCAGCGGTGTCGAAGTGGGTGGGGTCGTTGCGGCGTTGGTTCGTGCGGAAGGGCATCAGGCCAACGTGCTGCGCAGTGTGATCCCGTTGTTCGTCCGCCGATTGCTGGAGCGAATGGGGCACGGGGATGTCTTGCCGGGGCCTGCTGCCTGAGGAAGCGCATGTTGTTCGTCGCAGGTTGTGGGGATGAGCCTCGGGGGTTCTTAGCACAAAGCCGAGCGGTGCCCGTCGGGGGCACCGCTCGGCCGGTTGAGCGGGTGCGTCAGCCGTGGGCCGGGCGGCGCCGGGGCGGTGCCAGCAGCCCCAGCAGGATCATGCCGAGGCCCAGGCCCAGGTGGAGCCAGTTGTCGGCGTTGTTGAGCGGGACGAAGTTGGCGCCGCTGTGGTGGTCGATGACCAGCCCGTACAGCCAGAGCACCAGGTAGACGATGCCGCCGCCGACCAGGAAGCCGCGTGCGCCCGCCACCGTCCGGGAGAGTGCGATCCCGGCGACGCCGAACAGGGCGTGCACGATGTTGTGCAGGATGGACACCTGGAACAGGCCCAGGAGCTTGGCCTCCGAGTGGTGGCCCGCGAACTTCATGGTGTCGTAGTCGGTGGTGATGCCCGGGATGAATCCCAGGATGGCGACCAGCAGGAACACGACGCCGACCACCAGTGCCGCCAGTTGCACCGGCGTACGGGCGGGGCCGGCGGCGCGTGTGCTTGAACTTCCGGCCATTTTTCCTCCCGTGGTGCTATGGCCATCGGCTCGCCGGTGACGGCGAGTAACCATTATTTTACCCATGGCGCGGGGGATAAACGAGGCGGGGGCGTGGCATGTTCATTTCTTCGCGGGTGGGCCTGATGTCATGATCGTTATTTGCACTGGAAAGTGAAGGTTTATTAAAGCCTTTCGATTTCTGGGCTTTTGACCCGTCTTCCGCTACAGGCGGTAGGTGCGGGTCACGGTGGTCAGGTCGCCGTCCTCGCGGGTTGCGGCCACCAGTCCGGCGGGGCGCGGCGTGTGGCCGGAGACCGTGGGGAGGCCCGGCGTCTCGGCCATGGCCGTGAGGCGGAGTGGGGCGGGGTTCGGGACGCGGATCGTGATCTTGACGCCTGATGGGGGCAGGTCGCGGAAGCGGATCTCGCCGGGCCAGGTGCGGGCGCGCTTGCCGGAGACGGTGATCCGGACGGGGCGGAGGCCGCGGGCGGTCGCGGAGGCTTCCGTGATCGGGCGTTCGGTTCGTAGCGTCAGCGACTGTGCGCCGGGTGCCGTGGCCCAGAATGTGATCGTGTTGGCTGTGCGGGAGAGCACCTTTACTCGTGGGGTTGCGGCGCGGGTTGTTGGGGCCGGGCCCGTCCATAGGTCGCCTCGGGCGTAGCCGGGTGGCAGCGTTCCGGTGTCCCTGGATGAGACGTGCTGCTTGGTCCAGGGGGCCGGGTCGGGGTCGCCGCTGGACCAGGTGGCCTGGTTGGTGTCCGCGTTCAGGACGTATGCCAGGTGGGTTCGCCGGGGGTGCGTCTCGTTGAAGGTGTCGGTGGCCAGGCCGAGGCCGGTCAGGGCGGCCGCGAGCGTCAGGGCGGTGGTGGGTACGGCCAGGGCGGTCCGGCGGCGCAGTTTTCGGTCGGGGAAGAGCAGTTCGATGAGCGGCAGGAGTGTCAGGCCGAAGATGGCGATCACTAGGGCGGCCACGCCGCCCAGCGCCAGTCCCATGCCGTCGAACGCGACGCGTGTCCAGGAGGGCAGCAGGAGGGCGGCGGGGGCCGCGCCGAGGGTGAGGGCGATGGCTTGAGCGGTGGTGCGCGGGAGCAGGAGGGCAGTCAGTGCACCGAGGGCGCAGAAGAGGGTTGGGAGGACGAACAGGAACGCCGCTCCGGGTGCGGTCCAGGCGCATAGGACGCCGAGCGCAGCGGGCCATAGCAGCGCGCCGATCGCGAGTGCGGCCGGGCCTAGCCTGCGGCGCAGTGGCAGGTACCAGAGGGTCAGTGCCAGAGCGGAGAGGGCGGCGATGGCGGCCTGGTAGCCGAGTGGTCGGTGCAGCAGGCCGCCCATCCCGTCGTAGGCAGGTCGCCATGCCACCAGTAGGGACCACAGGATCTGTGCCAGGACCGCCGATAGCAGCAGGGGCAGGACGGTTGATAGGGCGGCGAGCAGGATGCGCGGGATGCTGGCCAGTCTCCGGCGTCGTGCCAGTGCCGCCACTGCTCCCAGGAGCATGATCGAGATCGCCGCCAGCGGGCGGACCAGGTGGTCCGGGAAGGTGATCGTCTGCCCGAGGACCTGGAAGTAGGTCGCGTCGTGGTCGGCGTCCAGGGCGCGCAGGTCGGTGTCGCCGAGGGTGCGGGACAGGGCCGACATGTTGGAGCCGTGGTGTTGCAGGCTGCCGCGGTCGAGGTTGGCGATGGAGTCGTCGGCGGTGTGGTAGCGCGAGGAGCGTTCGATGTAGGCGAAGTTCATGCCGCGGAAGCCCGCCTTGCTGAGCGGCGTGAAGTCGCTGTTGTTCGGCAGGAGCCGGTAGAGCTCGACCATCGACGAGTCCCCGCGCGGGCGCGGGACGGCGTCGGCGAACGTCTCCACCAGGCGCGCGTTGTTCCGCGACGTCTCGAACATCAGGGACGGCCCGGCGACGCCGCGCGCCTCCCAGTTGAGCAGCACGCCGCCCTTGCGGGCCAACGGGTGTTCCCGCACGAACGCCTCGGCGCCGAGGACGCCGTCCTCCTCGCCGTCGGTGATGAGCAGCACCAGGTCGTTGCGGAGCGGTCCCTGGGCGCGCAGTGCCCGGATGGTCTCCAGCATCGACGCGACCGCCGCGCCGTCGTCGGACGCGCCTGGGCCGACGGCGGCGGAGTCGTAGTGGGCCGCCAGGACCAGGATGCCGGTCGGGGCACGGCCGGGGAGCGTCGCCACGATGTTGTCCACCCGGCCGAACGTCGCCAGTCCCGAAGCGGATCTGGCTCCTATGGCGCGCTGGATTTCTACTTCAAGGCCCGCCGCCCGCAGTTGTTCGGCGAGGTAGTCGCGGGCGCGGTTGCTCGCCGGGCTGCCGAGCGGGCGCGGCTCGGTCGCGAAGCGTTGCAGGTGGGTGAGCGCCCGTGCCGCGCTGAACTCTTCGGCGGGGGCCGACGCGGGCAGCGGGCGCATCGGCCCCTCGGTCGCGGCGGCCAGGACGATCAGGACGGCGAGGGCCAGCAGCGCCGCCCCGGCGGCGATCGCACGGTGCGGGACATTGATCAACTTTTCGGTCACGTCGGCACGCTAGGCGTGGTGACTTACCCTCTGTAATGCGCTGCGCACCCGGGATCACCTGCGGTTTTCCGCAGGTGGGCCTTATGGTCAGCCCTCCACGCCGGTGGCGTGGTGCGGCGCGCCCACCGGCTTGGACTCCGGTGATCCCCGCTGGCGCAGGTAGATCGACAGGGCCGCCATCGAGGCCACCGCCAGGAACTCGGACTGCCAGTTCTGGAAGGTCCGGTTCCAGAACTCGGCGCAGGTCAGGTAGTCGAGCCACGGGATCGGGTCCTGGCGCTGGGCGAGCTGGTCGCTGTTGTAGGCGGCGCGGCCCGAGACCGACTGGGCCAGCCAGGTCAGGAAGAACAGGCCGCCCATCACCAGGCCCAGCGAGTTGGCGAACAACGTCCGGCGCAGGCCGCCCGCGCGGGCCCAGCGCGGGGAGTCGGGCCCGGCGTGCGGGCCCACCCGCTGGTCGGCGTCCGACTCCGTGCCCTCCTTGCCGGGCTCCTTCGAGTCGGGCGAGCCCCGCTGGACCAGCCAGACCGTCACGAAGATGTAGAGGAAGAACTGGAGGAACTCGGACTGCCAGTTCTCCGACACGTCCACGGCGAAGGCCGACGTCGTCAGGTAGTGGGCCAGGCTCACCGTGCCGCCGCCCTGCGCCACCTGCTGGTTGTTGTACTCGGAGTGGCCCGACAACGCCTGCCCGACCAGGGCCCCCAGCATCAGCAGGAGGAAGAACAGGGTCAGGGCGTTGTCGCGTAGCGCCTTGCGCATCGTCTCCCCCCTTCAGCGGTGCAGCAGGCCGATGGCGATGATGTAGGCCGAGCCCAGCAGGACGATCACCAGCGGCAGCGCGAACATGATGCGCATCGGCCTCACGCCTCCACGTCGCACTCGTAGGGCCGGTCCCGGCGCGGGATGCAGCCCGCCGCCGCGACCCGCCACTGCGGGCCCCAGCGGGACACGAAGACGGTGTCGTCGCCCGCCCTTACCCGCGCCTCCTGACCCCAGATCTGGACGTCGCGCAGGGGACCGCCCTTGAGATCCAGCTTCAGGACCTCCTGGGCGCAGGACGAGTCGCCGCTTTCCAGGCTTTTCGCCGCTTCCGGCAGCAGGCGCGCGCAGGCTCCCGGGCCGTCGTGCCGTTCGACCGCCGCGAAGAACGCCCCGACGGCCGCGGCGACCGGTTCCTCCTGGTCCGTGGCGCAGCCGCTCAGCACGCATCCGCCCAGTCCCACCGCGAGCAGGACCGGCGCCCCCTTGCCCCCCATGATCTTCCTGTACCCGTCGTGACCTGCCCGAATCGAGGGGGCAGGGCGGGGCGGGGGGCGTCGGCGGAGGTACCGGGTGAGGTCGGACACACCCGGCGGGCGACAGAAGGCGTACACTTACCTCAGGACCCAGGATCTCTCGACGCGGGCGGCGAAGCCCGCGGCACCCTGGCTCCGCGACATGGGCCCTCCCCGGGTCCGGACGGGTCCGGCGTCCTACCGCCGCGACATCGTCCCGTACCGCCCCGGACGTCCGTTCCGCGCGCTCGCTCCATCGTGCGCCGGTGCCGCTGACGCCCATGTCATCCCCGTCCGCGCACCCAGCGCGATCGGGACGACGAACCCCGGATCGGAGATCCACCATGGAACGCACTTCCCGGCCGCCGGCCGATCTGACCCAGGAACGGTTTCCCGGGCACACCCTCGTCACGCTGCGCGGCGAGATCGACATCGCCTCCGCCCCGGACCTGCGGGAACGGCTGCGCGCCGTCCTCGGCACGGCCGGGCCGCGCGTGGTCATCGACCTGTCCGGCGTCGACTTCTGCGACGTCTCCGGGCTCGCCCTGCTGGTCGAGGCGCGCAGGCAGGCCGGCTCGCTCGGCACCGACCTGACCCTGAGCGCGCCCCGGCCCCAGCTCGCCCGGCTGCTGAAGGTCACCGGCCTGGACCGCGCCTTCACCGTGCGCCACCTGACCCCGTGCACGGTGGCGGCCTGAGGGCGACGGCCGGTCAGCGGGCGGGCAGGCGGACGGTCACGATGAGGCCGCCGCCGGGGCGCGACAGCGCCGTCACCGAGCCGCCGTGCGCCGTGGCGATCGCACGGACGATCGACAACCCCAGGCCCGCGCCCCGGTCCGAGCGGACCCGGTCGGTGCCGAGCCGCCGGAACGGTTCGAAGATCGCCTCCAGCTCGTAGGGCGGCACGACGGGGCCGGTGTTGGACACCACCACCTCGGCGCGGCCGTCGACGGCGCGGGTGAGCAGCGACAGCTCGCCCCCGTCGCGGTTGTGGCGCACGCCGTTCTCCACCAGGTTCTGGACGAGGCGCTCGACCAGCACCGGGTCGCCCGCCGTGGGCGCGGGCCCGAGCGTGCGGGTGACGGTGATCCGGCGCTCGCCCGCCTCGGCGGCGGCCTGGTCGGCGACGTGCCCGGTGACGTCGCTGAGGTCGACCGGGCTGTGGTCGGTGACGGTGTGCTCGCTGCCCGCCAGGGTGAGCAGGCCGTCGATGAGGCGTTCGTGCCGTCCGTTGACCACCAGCAATGATTCGCCGAGGCGGCGCAGGTCGGCGGTGGCGTCGGGGCGGCGCACCGCCACGTCGACCAGGGTGCGGTTGATGGCCAGCGGGGTGCGCAGCTCGTGCGAGGCGTTGGCGATGAAGCGGCGCTGGGCGTCGAAGGCGCGGGCCAGCCGCCCCAGCATGGTGTCGAAGGTGTCGGCCAGTTCCTTCACGTCGTCGCGCGGGCCGGTGTAGGCGATGCGCTCGGTCAGGTCGTGGCTGCGCGCGACGCGGCGGGCGGTCTCGGTGATCCGGTGGACGGGCCGCAGCGCGCGGTCGGCCAGCAGCCAGCCCAGCGCCAGGGTCAGCGCCGTCACCACGCCGAGCGCGATCGCGCCCTGGGTGAGCAGGCCGTTCAGCGCGGTGCTCCGCACGTCGCCCTGGTAGCGGACCAGGTCGGCCTGGCCCGCGGTGCCCGTGATGGGCGGCGGCTCGCCGACGAACGACTTCTCGACCACGTTCGGCGCGCCGGTCACGCTGCGGCTCTCGAACCCGGCGGCCGGGGGCAGGCTGTTGTTGACCAGCAGGTACGTCAGCGCGAGCAGGCCCACGCCGCCGAGCAGGAACAGCCCGCCGTAGACCAGGGTGAGGCGGGCGCGGATGGAGGGGCGCAGGCTGTCGGCGAAGGCGTTCACGGGATGCGGTACCCCACTCCCGGCACGGTCTCGATCAGCGGCGGGTCGCCGAGCTTGCGGCGCAGCTTCATCAGCGTGACGCGCACGGTGTTGGTGAACGGGTCGGTGTGCTCGTCCCACACCTTCTCCAGCAGCCGTTCGGCCGACACGACCGCGCCGCCCGCGCGCAGCAGCTCGGCCAGCAGCCCGAACTCCTTGCGCGCCAGGTGCACGTAACGGCCGTCGCGGTAGACCTCGCGGCGGGCCGGATCCAGGCGCACGCCCGCGCGTTCCAGGACCGGCGGGGCGGGCGGGGCGGCGCGGCGGCCCAGCGCGTGTACGCGCGCCACCAGCTCCTCGAACGCGAACGGTTTGGTGAGATAGTCGTCGGCGCCCAGCCGCAGCCCCGCCACGCGGGCCGGGACGGCCGCGGCGGCGGTGAGCATCAGCACGCGCAACGGACCGCCCGCCTCCACCACGGCGCGGCACACCTCGTCGCCGTGCACGACGGGCAGGTCGCGGTCCAGTACCAGCACGTCGTAGTCGTTGACGCCGAGCCGTTCCAGGGCGGCGTCGCCGTCGTAGACCACGTCGACGGCCAGGGCCTCGCCGCGCAGGCCCTCGGCGATCGAGTCGGCCAGCATGCGCTCGTCCTCGGCGATCAGCACTCGCACCGTCTCCCCACCCTCCTGTCGGGTCGGGCACAGCGTCCGGCATCGGGCGTAACGCCGGCATAACGAGAAGTGGTTACGGCGGGGTTATCGCGCTGGGGCTGGACTTCGGAGCGCCGCCGGGAGCGTCCTGGCGGCGTTCACGAGGAGGCGACATGGGGTCCAGGTCTGGTTGGGGGGCGTTGCTGTCGCTGTTCCTGCTGTTGGGGGTGGCGGGGTGCGGCGGGGAGCCCGGTGCGACGCAGGGCAAGGTCGATGACAACGCCAAGATGCGCGAGTTCGCCAAGTGCATGCGCGCCAACGGCGTCGACATGCCCGATCCGTCCGGTGACGGCCGCGTGGAGATCCGGCAGTCGGCCCGTCCCGGCGACGGCAAGAGCGGCCCGGAGGCGATGAAGCGGGCCGAGGAGAAGTGCCGGCACCTGATACCCGACGGCGGCAAGCCGCGCAAGCCGAACGCGAAGGAGCTGGCCCAGCAGCGCGCCCACGCCAAGTGCCTGCGCGAGCACGGCATCGACTTCCCCGATCCGGACGACGACGGCCGCGTCACCGTCACCAAGAACCCCGGCGAGGACGACGGGCCCAGCCTGAACGGCCCCGAGAACTCCAAGTTCCGGGCGGCCGACAAGGCGTGCCGCAAGTTGTTGCCTAACGGCGGCAAGGGTGGTCCGGCGGGCGGCGTCGGGAGCCGAGGGTGAGACGGTGGCGCGCCGCGCTGCTGGGCGCGGCCGGGATCGCGGCGGTCGCCGGGGCGGGCCTGGCCACCGCCGGGCTGGGCGGCGGTGGAGGCGCGCCGCCCGCGCGCGGCGCGGTGCCGCCCGCGACCGCGTCCGTCGAGAAGACCACGCTGGTGGAGACCCAGAAGGTGGGCGGCACGCTGGGCTACGGCGACACCCGTACCGCCGCGAGCGCCGGGAGCGGCACGCTGACCTGGCTGG
Source organism: Actinomadura hibisca NBRC 15177 (assembly GCF_001552635.1). Taxonomy (GTDB): domain Bacteria; phylum Actinomycetota; class Actinomycetes; order Streptosporangiales; family Streptosporangiaceae; genus Spirillospora; species Spirillospora hibisca. The sequence continues at coordinate 79,317 of NZ_BCRO01000037.1, forward strand.
CGCGGCCGGGGGCGCGGATCGTGCGCGGCGGGACCGCCTTCAAGATCGACAATCGGCCGGTGCCACTGCTGTACGGGTCGTTGCCGCTGTACCGGACGCTCAGGAGCGGCGTCGAGGGGGCCGACGTGCGGCAGGTCGAGCGCAACCTGCGGGCCCTCGGCTACACCGGCTTCACCGTGGACAAGGTCTACAGCGCCGCGACCGCCGCTGCGGTCAAGCGCTGGCAGGACGACCTCGGCATGGCCGAGACGGGCGAGATCCGCGCCGGGACGGTGCTGGTGGTGCCCGGCGAGATCCGCGTCGCCGCGCGCAAGGCGGCCGTCGGGGATCGCGCGGGCGGACCGGCGTTCACCTACACCGGCACCGCGCGCGTCGTCAGCGTGGATCTGGACGTGCAGTACCAGCGGCTGGCGCGCACCGGCGCGGAGGTGACGGTGGAGCTGCCGGAGGGCGGCACGGTGAAAGGCCGCGTCAGCGAGGTCGGCAAGGTCGCGACGGCCGGGCGGGCCGACGAGCCCACGACGGTGAAGGTGCTGGTCAAGGTCGGGCGGCAGGGCGCGCTGGGCTCCTACGACAAGGCGCCGGTGGAGGTGCACCTGACCGCGCGGCGGCATCCGGACGTGCTGGCGGTGCCGGTCGGGGCGCTGCTCGCGCAGGCCGACGGCGGGTATGCGGTGCAGCTCGCGAGCGGCGCGCTCGTGCCGGTCGAGACCGGGGTGTTCGCGGAGGGCAAGGTCGAGGTCTCCGGCACGGGGCTGGCCGAGGGCGTGAAGGTGGGGATTCCGAAATGACGGCCACGCCGGTGGTGGAGCTGCGGTCGGTGACGCGGACGTATGCGGGCGGGGTGACGGCGTTGGACGGGGTTTCGCTGGTGGTGCCGCGCGGGGAGCCGGTCGCGATCGTGGGGCCGTCGGGGTCGGGGAAGTCCACGATGTTGCATCTGCTGGGCACGCTGGACCGGCCCAGTTCGGGGTCGGTGCTGGTGGAGGGGCGGGACGTGGCGCGGCTGAACGATCGGCGGTTGTCGGCGCTGCGGGCGCGTCGGATCGGGTTCGTGTTCCAGCAGTTCCATCTGGCGGGCGGCGTGAGTGCTTTGGACAACGTCGCCGACGGGTTGTTGTACACGGGCACGCCCGCGTCGCGGCGGCGTCGGCGGGCGCGCGAGGCGTTGGAGCGGGTCGGGCTGGGCCACCGGCTCGACCATCGGCCGCACCAGCTGTCGGGCGGCGAGAAGCAGCGGGTGGCGATCGCGCGGGCGGTGGTGGGGGAACCGGCGTTGTTGCTGGCCGACGAGCCGACCGGCGCGCTGGACTCGGCGTCGGGCGCGGGCGTCATCGGCTTGCTGCGCGAGCTGGCCGGCACCGGCACGACGGTCGTGCTGATCACCCATGACCGGGACATCGCGGCGCTGCTGCCGCGCCAGATCACGATGCGCGACGGCCGGATCGTGCACGACGCGGCGGGGGCGAACCGGTGAGCCGCTGGAACGCCGAGGAGCGCAGGGGCCGTGCGGGCGGGCGCAACGGCGGGGACGGGCGCGACGGTGGGGACGGGCGCAGCGGCAGGCGTGGCGGGCGCGGCGACCGTGGCGGCGGGCGCGGTGGGGATGGGCGCGGTGGGGAGGGGCCTGCTCGGCTTGGGGCCGCCGATGTGCTGCGCGTCGGGGCGGCCGGGTTGCGGGCGCGGCCGTTGCGGGTGTTCCTGTCGGCGCTCGGCATCGCGATCGGGATCGCCGCGATGGTCGGCGTCGTCGGCATCTCCGCCTCCAGCCGCGCCCAGCTCCGGGCGACGCTGGACCGGCTCGGCACCAACCTGCTGACGGTCGCGCCCGGCCGCGACTTCTTCGGCGACGAGGCGCGCCTGCCGCCAGCGTCGGTCGCGATGATCGGGCGGATCGCCGGGGTCGAGTCGGCGTCGGCGGTCGGGAAGGTCTCCGGTGCCAAGGTCTACCGCAACGACCGCATCCCCGAGGGCGAGAGCGGCGGCATCGCCGTGCTGGCCGCCCGCCTGGACCTGCCGCGCACCGTCGGGCTCGCGCCGTCCTCGGGCACCTGGCTGAACGCCGGGACGGGCCGCTATCCCGCCGTCGTGCTGGGCTCGGCGTCCGCCGAACGGCTCGGGATCACCGGGCCGGGCGCGCAGGTCTGGCTCGGCGGGCAGTGGTTCACGGTCGTGGGCGTCCTCCAGCCGAGCGGGCTGGCCGCCGAACTGGACTCGGCCGCGCTGGTCGGGTGGGAGGCGGCGCGGGCCCGGCTGGGCTTCGACGGCCACCCCACCACCGTCTACACGCGCGCCGCCAAGCCCGAGGTGGAGCGGGTCCGCGACCTGCTGGCCGCCACCGCCAACCCCGAGTCGCCCAACGAGATCGAGGTCAGCCGCCCCTCGGACGCGCTGGCCGCCGAGCAGGCCAGCGACCAGGCGTTCACCGGGCTGCTGCTCGGCCTCGGCGGGGTGGCGCTGCTGGTCGGCGGCGTCGGCGTCGCCAACACCATGGTCATCTCGGTGCTGGAGCGGCGCGCCGAGATCGGGTTGCGCCGGTCGCTGGGCGCGACGCGCGGGCAGATCCGGTTGCAGTTCCTCACCGAGTCGCAACTGCTGGCGGCGCTCGGCGGGGTCGGAGGCGTGGCGCTCGGCAGCGCGGTGACGGCCGGGTACGCGGTGGCGCGGGGCTGGCCGACGGTGGTGCCGCCGTGGGCGATGGTCGGGGGCGTCGCCGCGACGCTGCTCATCGGCGGGGTCGCGGGGTTGTACCCGGCGATCCGTGCCGCGCGGCTCGCGCCGACGGAGGCGCTGAGCGGGCCTTGAGGCGGTGGCGGGGGCGGCGTCCGCCGGGCGCGGGCCCGGCGGACGTCCCCTCGTCAGCCGTGGTCGCGCATCCACAGGCCGATCAGCTCGTCGGTCTCTGCGGTCCGCGCGGCGACGCTCTGCGCCTCGTGGTCGACGTCGATGCCGACCGGCCGCAGGTCGGGCGACATCCCGCTGGACAGCGCGTGCTCCTCCGGCAGCTGCTCGTAGGCCCCGGGCCGCCACCAGTAGAGCTGCGGGGTGATCGCCTTCTCGCCCGCCTCGTGGTGCCGGGCCGCGAGGTCCTGCATGGTCTCCATCGCCCAGAACAGGTGCGTCGCGCGGCCGATGACGTGCACGACCACGTACTCGGGCACCGGCAGCGCGACCAGCGCGCCGTACGGGGCCGTCGCCGGGTCCACGTGGCGGCGCAGCACGTGCACGTGGGCGCTGACGTACCGGTGCGTGCCGCCGACGTGCATGATCGGCACGTTCTGGAAGTCGTCGGTCTGGACGTAGTGCTCCTCGCGCCCGACCGAGGCCGCCACCGCCGCGCCGAACACCTGCTCGGGCGGCAGGCCGCCGGTGTCGGACCGGTTCAGCGTCATGACCGCGTCGGGGTAGTCCACCACGACCGTCTCCAATAGGCCGGGCGCGAGCCGCCGGGTGACCAGCGCGGCGGCCATGTCCCCGGTCAGCGCGTCCTCGGGGTACAGGCGGACGCGCAGGCGGTCGGCGTCCAGGGTCCGGGCGATCTCGGCGTGCTGCGCCAGCCGCGCCGTCCCCTGCAGGACGGGGCCCGCCTTCCTGACGAAGCCCTCCACGAACGACGCGGCGATCTCGGGCAGGTCGGCCCGGGAGTTGCGGCCCGCGAAGGCGCGCCATTCGGCGATGTCGATGGGGCTGGAGGGATCCGGGACGTGGAGCTGGAGCCGGGTCGGCCGCGGCAGCGTGGCCTGGAAGCCGCGGTCGGCGAACGCGCGGACCAGCGCGTCGCCGATGACGTCGGGGGCCGTCATGGTCCTCCTGTCGTGAGGGGGGAGCAAGATCCGCACCCTACGACTCCCCGGCGCGGTCCGTGGTTCATCGGGACGGCGAGGCCCCGGCGTCCGCCTGGTCGGGCGGGCTCCGGGGCACGCAGGACGCGGGGGCGGACGGCCGGTCGCCCGCCCCCGCGAGTCTCATTTGGCGGGCTCGGCCGCGGCCTCGGTCACGGGCTCGCCCTCCTCGCCCCGCGGGTGGCGCGGGACGGCCAGCGCGGCGGCCAGGCTGATCGCCGACACCACGGTCAGGTAGCCGGTGATCGACATCCAGGTGCCGGTCGAGGCGAAGATCGACGCCGCGATCAGCGGGGTGATGCCGCCGCCCAGCAGCGAGGCGAGCTGGTAGGCGACCGAGGTGCCCGAGTAGCGGATCGCCACCGGGAAGAACCCGGCGGTCAGCGTGCCCTGCGGCGCGTGCGTCACCGCCAGCACCCCGCCCATGACCAGCATGAACACCGCGATCAGCGGCTTGTTGCCGGTGTTGACGACCGGCAGGATCGCGAGGGCGCCGAGCAGCAGCACCACCGAGCCCCACGACAACACCGCGCGCATCCCGACGCGGTCGCACAGGTGCGCCCAGATCGGCGCGGTCGCCAGCCACACCGCCGCGCCGCCGATCACGCACGTCAGCAGGAAGGTGCGCGACAGGTGCGCCTCGTCCTTGCCGTAGTTGAGGATGTAGACCATGAAGATGTAGGCCAGCGAGCTGTTGCCGACGATGACGCCGATGGTGTGCAGCACCGCGCGCCAGTGGTCGCGCAGCACGACCACGACCGGCAGCTTGGCGGGCTCGCGCTTGTCGACCAGCTTCTCGTAGTCGGGGCTCTCCTCGATGCGCAGCCGCAGGTACATGCCCACCGCGACCAGCGCCAGGCTGATCAGGAACGGGACGCGCCAGCCCCACGCGAGGAAGCTCTCCTCGCTGAGCAGCGAGGAGGTGCCGAGGAACACGAGGTTCGCGCAGAGCATCCCGGCGGGCGTGCCCATCATGGGGAACGCGCCGTACAGGCCGCGCCTGCCCTTGGGCGCGTGCTCCATCGTGAGCACGACGGCCCCGCCCAGCTCGCCGCCGAGGCCGATGCCCTGCGCGACGCGCAGCAGCACCAGCAGCACCGCGGCCCACAGGCCGATGTTGTCGTAGGTGGGCAGCACGCCGATCAGCGCGGTGCCGATCCCCATGATGAGCAGGGAGGCGACCAGGGTGTTACGGCGGCCGATGCGGTCGCCGAAGTGCCCGAAGACGACGCCGCCGAGCGGCCGCGCCAGGAAGCCGACCGTCATGGTGCCGAACGCCGCGATCGACCCGGCGACCGGGTCCATCGACGGGAAGAACTGCTTGTTGAAGACGAGGGCGGCGGCCGTGCCGTAGAGGAAGAAGTCGTACCACTCGATGGTCGTGCCGATGAACGCCGCCCACGAGACGCGGCGTGCGGCCTGACGGCGCTCTGCGTCCAAGTCCTGCCCCTTCGTGTCGAATATCACGAAGAGGATGCACGGACGAGGTATGCCAAGGCGAATACCGATCTGGCCGCAAGATATGCGCTGCGGAACATATCTCAGTGCAGATATGCCGCCGAACCAGGCTGGTATAGCGGCTTTCCTACAAGGGTTTGCGGGCGACGATCCCGGCGAACGCGTGGTAGGTGGCGCCCTGCTCAAGGATCGGATCGCCCGGGTCGGGACGCCATTCCGCCAACGGCACCAGGCCCGGCTCCAGGACCTCCAGGCCGTCCACGAAAGCCAGAATTTCCTCACGGGTGCGCCAGCGACCTGTGCCGAGCGTGGCGTTGAAGACCTTCTCGCCCTCGCGCGCGACCCGCGACGCCTCCGGGTGCGCGTCGCCGGGGTCGTGGAAGTGGGAGATGGCGACGTGGCTGCCGGGCGCGAGCGTGCCGCGCAGGACCGCGAGGACGCCCGCCGGGTCCTCGTCGTCGTCCAGGTGGTGCAGGATGCCGAACAGCAGCAGCCCGACCGGCCGCGTGAAGTCGAGGAAGTCCTTGGCCCGCGCCAGGATCCCCTCCGGGTCGCGGACGTCCGCCTGGAGCACGCGCGTGGTGTCGTTGTGGGTCAGCAGCGCCCGGCCGTGCGCCAGCACGATGGGGTCGTTGTCGACGTAGACGACGCGGGCGGCTGGGTTCACCGCCTGCGCGACCTCGTGCACGTTGCCCTGCGTCGGCAGGCCCGAGCCGAGGTCGAGGAACTGGTCGACGCCGGCCTCGGCGGCCAGGTGGCGCACCGCGCGGCGCAGGAACGCCCGGTTGGTGAGCGCGGAGCCCCGGCCCTCGGGCGCGATCCGCAGCGCCGCCTCCGCCATCTCGCGATCGACGGCGTAGTTGTCCTTGCCGCCGAGGAAGTAGTCGTAGCTCCGCGCGATGCTCGGGCGGGACGTGTCGATCCCGGAGGGTGCTTCCTCGCTCATCGGGCCTCCGCCGTAGAGATCATCGGGCTGCCCTCATTGAACCGCACCGCTCCCGGATGGGCACCGTTTTCCGCCGGATCGGCGCGATGTGTCGGAAAGTTCCACCGCGCCGGGCGGGGCTCGCAGGCCGCCGGGACAGCGCCTCCGAACGGGCCCGGAACGCCGTTGTGCAGGGGGAATCCGATTCTGTCCGAGGCACCCCGTAATGTTCGGAACGTAAATCGGAGCGCCCCCCGCTCCGGTTTCACGGATACCCCTCGTTCAGGTGCCTGGCCTGCTCTTTCACGCTGCCTGTCGAGTCGGGAGTCCGTTCGGCTATTTCCCCATTCGGCAGCGAAGTCGGAGGCCATTTGCAAATGCTGGATTCCCAGGAAAGCGCCGCTCGGGAGCGGCGCAGCACCGTGCGGGTGGTGCCGCCGGTACGGCCGCGCAAGCTGGCGAAGGTGCCCTTCGTCGAGCTGGCCGACGGGCGGTTGCAGGGCGTGGTGTCGAGCGGTTCGGACATCGCGCGGGTGTACGTGTCGTCCGTCGCCGCCGGCTCGCGCACCTTCAGTTGCAGCACCAACAACAACCGGCCGTGCGGCGGCCTGCGCGGCGCCCCTTGCAAGCACCTCCAGGCGCTGGTCGCCGAGGCCGTCCTCCAGTACGGCAAGGAGCGCGTCGCGCGTTACCTGCGCGTCGAGGCGGGCCCGGACGACGATCTGGTGCGGCTGCTGGACGGCGGGCAGGAGAGCGCGCAGGCGGCGGTCGTGTTCAGCCGCTTCCTGCGGCACCTGTCCTACCTGGAACTGCCCGACACCACCGAGCCGGTCGCCGAGATGCACTGGTTCCCGGCGATGGGGACGCCCTGATGATCGGCGTGCAGCTGGAGAAGCTGGTCGCGGAGGCCCCGGCGGGCGTCGAAGAGGCGCTGGCGCTGGCCGACGGCTTCGACGACGCGCTCGTGCACGGCCTCGCGCGCATGAACGACGTCCAGGCCGCGGCGGTCGCCGCGCTGGCGGGCGCGCTGGGCGCCTCGCCGCTCGGCCCGGCGGCGGCCGAGGCCGCCGCGAAGATCGCGAGCGGCTCGGTCTCCGAGGAGCACCTGGTGGCGCTGGCCGGGGCGCGGACGGCGGTGTTCGGCGCGGTGCACGACGCGCTGCTCGCCCACCTCGACGGCGCGCTCGGCCGCGAGCGGGACGCGTGGGAGGCGGCGCCGCAAGCGCCGTCCGGCGACGCCCTGGCCGGGAGCCGGTCGTGGTTGCAGGAGCTGGCGATCACCGGCTGGCGCGGCGTCGGCGACGAGCTGGTCTCGGCCGCCGACCAGACGTTGGAGACCCTGTGGGACGCGCCCGCCACGCGCGGCACCGCGATGTTGCTCGACGGCCTGGCGGCCGAACTGCGCGCGGCAAGCCCGATCGCGACCATGGACGTGGTCCCGGCGCGGCGCTGGGCCGACCTGTGGGCGCGGGCGCTGCTGGCCCGTCCGGTGGCCGCGCGGCCTGCGGAAACGGTGTCGGGGCGGCTGCTGCCGCTGGGTGTGGAGGTGCAGGAGCACGGCACCGCCGTGCAGATGGTGATGCACGCCGTCCTGGAGACCGGCGGCGCGACCCGGCTGGTGCGCACGAGCGTGGCCGCTCCGAAGGTGGACACGATCGTCGGCCCGGCCGTGTGGCGGCTGCTGCACCGGTACCCGCTGTTCCTGAAGGCGGTGGCCGAGCACCGTTGCGTCGAGGTCACCGGGCTGCCGCTGACGGCGGGCGGCGATCTGCTCTGGTCCGAGGAGGGAGCCGCGATCCGCGCCGCCACCGACCCGTTCGTCACCGCGCGCGTCCAGCTCGCCCAGGCGACGGCCCCGGCCGTGCCGCCGCTGGACCGGCACCCGGTGCGCATCGCCGAGCCCGTCCTGCTGGAGGACTACAGCGTCGCGGACGGCGTGCTCACGCTGCACGGCCACGGGCTGGCGCTCGACCTGGACCGGCTTCCGGCGGGCGGCTCGGTCACGCCGGAGCTGGTCGCGGCGTCCACCGCCTGCATCGGGCTGCTGCGCTGGGACGGCCGCTGGTCGCTCCAGGTCCTAGGCGCGCGGGGCAAAGTGAAGCGCACCGAGGTCGAGGCCCACAACGGCGACTGGGCACAGGGCCCCACCGACCCCAAGGTGCTCAAGGCCGAGGCCCGCACCGGCGACGCGGTCGCCGTGCTGCGCGAGCGGGCGGGACGGTTGTTGCGCAAATGAGCGATGCCAACGAGAACCGCAGGCAGGTCCTGTACTGGCGGCTGCTGGCCCGGTTGTTCGAGTCCGAGGAGCAGCCCGCGCTGGAGTCGGCGAGCGTCGCCGTCGTCAACGACCTGGGGCTGCCGCCCGCGCTGCTCGACCCGGGGGTGTCGCTGGACAACCTGGTGCAGCGCTTCCCGGAGCTGGACGGCGCGTTCGACGGCCTGCTGGAGAACGCCGACGACGACCCCGAGCAGCAGGTGCGGCGGGCCGCGCTGGTGTCGAAGCTGCTGCTGAACGTCTTCCAGACCGGCACCGGCAACGTCAGCGCCACCCAGCTCGCCGACTGGCAGAAGGACGCCCGGTGCCTGATGCAGGCGCTCGGCATGGGCCCTGGAAACGGGCAGGGCGACGGCGAAGGTGCGGGCGCAGGTCGGGGCGGCTGGAGCACCACCCCAGGTGGCGCGCAGGGCGGCGGCGGTCCGGGGCGCGGCCTGGGTGAGGGCCGCGGCTTCGAGCTGTCGGGCGAGCTGGCGGAGCTGGAGGCCGAGCTCGTCGCCCGGATGCACCTGCGCGAGGTGCTGGCCGATCCGCGGCTGGCCAAGCGGCTGTCGCCCAGCATGTCGCTGATCGAGCAACTGCTGCGCGACAAGTCGAATCTGTCGGGCGTCGCGCTCGCCAACGCCAAGGCGCTGATCCGCCGGTTCGTGGACGAGGTCGCGCAGGTGCTGCGCACCCAGGTCGAGAAGACCAGCGTCGGCACGATCGACCGCTCGGTGCCGCCCAAGCGCGTCTTCCGCAACCTCGACATCGACCGCACGATCTGGAAGAACCTCACCAACTGGAGCCCCGAGGACGAGCGGCTCTACGTGGACCGGCTCTTCTACAAGCACACCGTGCGCCGCACCACCCCCGCCAAGCTGATCGTCGTGGTGGACCAGTCCGGCTCGATGGTCGACGCGATGGTCAACTGCACCATCCTCGCCTCGATCTTCGCGGGGCTGCCCAGGGTGGACGTGCACCTGATCGCCTACGACACCCGGGCGCTGGACCTGACGCCGTGGGTGCACGACCCGTTCGAGGTGCTGCTGCGCACCACGCTCGGCGGCGGCACCGACGGCACCGCCGCGATGGCGCTGGCCCGCCCGAAGATCACCGATCCGCGCAACACCGTGCTGGTGTGGATCTCCGACTTCTACGACGAGCGCTCGCTGATCACCGACTTCGAGGCCGTGCACCGCTCCGGGGCGAAGTTCATCCCGGTCGGCTCGGTCAACAGCTCGGGGCGGGCGAGCGTCGACCCCTGGTACCGGCAGAAGCTGAAGGACCTGGGCACCCCCGTCATCTCCGGCCACATCCGCAAGCTCGTGTTCGAGCTGAAGAACTTCCTCGCTTAGGAGACTTTCCATGACCGACGACATGTTGCGCGCCCCGGCCGAGGTCAAGTACGCCGCGGAGCTGGACTGGCTGGAGTCGATCGACGACGGGCCCAAGCCGTTCTCCTGGCGGCTCAGCCCGAAGATGGTCCGCACGTTCGTCCTCGGGTCCGAGCGCGCCGACGGCCTGGACCGCGAGGTCGCGCAGAAGTGGTTCGGCGACCGGAGCTTCGTCGAGCGCAGCATCGTGACGCTCGCCTCCGACCGCGGGCTGCTGCTGATCGGCGACCCGGGCACCGGCAAGTCGTGGCTGGCCGAGCTGCTGTCGGCGGCGATCAGCCGCAACTCCACGCTGGTGGTGCAGGGCACCGCGGGCACCACCGAGGACCACATCAAGTACTCCTGGAACGTCTCCCAGGTGATCGCCAAGGGGCAGTCGCGCGAGTCGCTGATCCCCTCGCCGATCATGACGGCGATGGAGCGCGGGGTGATCGGCCGGTTCGAGGAGCTGACCCGCTCCACCAGCGACGTGCAGGACGCGCTGATCTCGATCCTGTCGGAGAAGTACGTGTCGATCCCCGAGCTGGACGACGACAACATCGTGTTCGCCCAGCCCGGCTTCTCGATCATCGCGACGGCCAACAGCCGCGACCGGGGCGTCAACGACCTGTCCTCGGCGCTCAAGCGGCGCTTCAACTTCGTGCGCATCCCGGTGGTGACCAGCAAGAAGAGCGAGGCCGAGATCGTGCGGTTCCGCACCACCGAGCTGATGCGCCGGCACGCGATCGAGCTGGACGTGCCGCCGACGCTGCTGGACATCCTGCTCCAGAGCTTCGCCGACCTGCGCACCGCCGCCGCGTCGGCCACCAGCGACGACGAGAAGCTGGAGTCGGCGCTGTCCACCGCCGAGCAGATCGGCGTGCTGGAGGACGCGATCCTGCACAGCCAGTTCTTCGGCGACCGCACGCTGCGCGCCCAGACGCTGGCGGGTTCGCTGGTCGGGTCGCTGGCCCGCCGCAACCCCGAGGACCTGGCGATCCTGAACAAGTTCTGGCACGGCGTGGTCGAGCCGCGCAGCCAGAAGGACTCCGACGGGCCCTGGGCGGAGTTCCTGGAGGGCGGCCGCGAGGCGATCGGGAAGCTGTCTTGAGCGAATCCGACGTGAGCACGGCGGCGAGCGGGCCCGGAGTGAGCGGGCCCGGGGCGAGCGAGGGCGGAGTGGGCGGAAGCGAGGCGGGCGGAAGCGGCGCGGCCGGGCCGTTCGCCGCGCTCCGCGAGCAGTTGCTCGGCGCGGCCGGCACGTTCGGCGGCGCGTCGGCCGTGCCGGGCATCCTGACCGGCATCGTCGACGACGTGGACCGCGCGCTGCGCGAGGAGCTGGAGATCTTCCCGGTCTGCCACCACTCCCCCGCCTCGGCGCTGGCGATGGCGCGGCGGTTGCGCGAGAAGCGGCCCAAGGTCGTCTACCTGGAGTTGTGCGAGGACCTGGCCCCGCTGCTGGCCGAGCTGCGGCACTGCCGGCTGCCGGTCGCGGTGCAGGCGTTCGCCTCGGAGCTGGAGGGCTTCCCGGCCGAGATGGGGCCGCTCAGCGTGATCGCGCCGATCACCGAGGCGTCGGCGGAGTACCAGGCCGTCGCGTACGCGCTGGACACCCCGGGCGTGGAGCTGGTGGCGGTGGACCGCTCGTCCGACCACGTCTTCCAGTGGGAGCCGCGCGGCGACGAGGCGAAGCCGGACGCCGACGCCGAGGAGCCCGAGGACGACGAGGCCGCGCTGCACGGCGACGCCGTCGGCCTGGAGATCGGCGACCTGCGGCCCCGCTTCGCCGAGCTGGAGGAGCACCTGCTGCACCACGGCAAGGTGCGGCACTGGTCGGAGTGGTGGGACCAGTACGTCGAGCAGCCGCTGTCGGGCGCCGACTACGCCACCTACCGGCAGGTCATGGTGATGATCGGCAGCCTGTTCCGGCGGTTGCGGCCCGAGGACGACCGCCGCACCGGCATGGACGAGGAGCGTGAGCGGTACATGTGGACGCGGATGCGCGAGCATCTGGCGGCCACCGGCGCCGACCCGGCCGACTGCCTGTACGTGTGCGGGTCGTTCCACGCCGCCAGCCGCGTCGAGCAGTTCGGCGTCGCCTCCGACGCGCCGTACGAGATCTCGCCGCGCACCAAGACGCGCTGGCAGTACGGGCTGATCCCGTCCAGCCACTCGGCGATCGAGGCGCAGTTCGGGCTGGCGGCCGGGTCGGTGTCGATCGCGTCGGCGACGTGGGGCAAGGCGCTCGCGCGGACGGGCGTGAAGCCGTTCCGGCTGTCGGGCCAGAAGGGCGGCCCCAAGCGCGCGCCGAAGGCCAAGCCCGCGCCCGCCCCGGAGCCGACCACCGACCGGCTGACCGAGTACCTCCAGCGTCCGCCCGCGCTGGACGGCCTGGACGAGGCCGAGCTGCTGGGCTGGAGCGTGGACATCGTCCGGCTGGCCCGCCGCAACGGTTACCTGGCGAGCACGGCCGACGCCATCGCGGTGTTCGAGACGTCGGTCCTGCTGGCCGGGATGCGCGGCCGCGCGCGGCCCACGCCGTACGACTTCCAGGACGCGGCGATCACCTGCATCGAGAAGGACTCGGTGCCGGGCCGCCGCGACGTGCGGCGGTTGTGCGAGATCCTGCTCGGCGGCGACCGGATCGGCCGGGTCGGCTACGAGTCGTTGCCACCGCTGGCCCGCGACGTGCTGGACCGGCTCGAACCGCTCGGCCTCGACCTGGACAAGCGCACGATCCAGCGCGCGCTGCTGGATCTGAACGCCGATCCCGACCTGCGGCCGTGCTCTGACCTGCTGTGGGTGCTGCGGCGGTTGCTGCCCGCCGACGCGCTGCGCCCGATCATGGGATCGCGGCGGCTGGGCGAGCGCTCGATCCAGGAGAGCTGGGACCTCGCGATCGGCCGCCACCAGCGGGCGCTGGTCGAGCTGGGCTACGAGGGCGTGACCGTCGAGCAGGTTTTGGAGCAGCGGCTGCGGCGCGCGGCGTGGGCCCCGAAGGCGACGGCCGCCGACGCGCTGGAGGCCGTCGAGGACGCGCTGCTGTTCCTGAACGGCCGCCGCTTCGCGGGCGAGCTGGGCAACCGCGCGGTGGAGCTGCTGTCGGCCGAGCGCACGGTGGACGACGCGCCGGAGGTGTTGCGCCGCATCCGGCGGCTGCTGGCCTACTACCGGGGCGTGTCGCCGGAGCTGCCCGCGTGGGTCAAGGCGTTCGTCACCGCCGGGTACGCGCACTACTGCACGCTGCTGCCGAAGGCGTTCGTGGACGACGACACCGGCGTGCGGCAGGTCGGCGCGATGCTGGGCTTCCTGTTCGGCATGGAGGGCCTGGCGCTGTCGCTGGGTTGCGACCACGCGCAGCTCGAACTGGCGGTGCGGCAGTCGCATCCGGAGTCGCCGGAGAAGGTCGCGCTGCTGTGGGCGGCGCGCCACCAGCTCGGGCTGATGTCGCGGGCCGAGTTGCGGGCGCGCTGCGACGAGCTGCTGGACAACCCGCTGGCGGTGCCGTCGTTCCCGCTCTACCTGAGCGGGTTCGTGCAGGCGCTGGAGTCGGTGTCGGGGCTCGCGCCGTTCGTGGTGGAGACGATGTCGAAGGCGTTCGGGCGGTTGCCGGACCCGGTGCTGCTGCCGTGGCTGCCCAAGCTGATCGTCACGCTGCGCAAGCAGGCCCGGGAGCTGGTGCCGGTGCTGGTGCGGGAGGCGGCGCGCACGTTCCCCGGCTCGCTGGCGGCGCTGGACGCGTGGGAGGCGCCCTGGGACGCGGCGGAGAGCGCCGCCCCGGCCGCGCCGCCCGCCGCGTCCGGCCCCGTCGCTGACCTGCTGGCCGCGCATCCGGCGGCCTGCGACGCGGTGGCCGGGCTGCTCGGCTACGAGGCCGGGTGGCGGGCGACGGGCGGAGCGCCCGGCGGTACGGCGGCGTCGGCCCTGCTGGAGCGGCACCCCGAGACGGCCGACGCGCTGGCGGCGCTGCTGGTCCGGGCGTGAACGACGGGGCGGGCCCGGCCTCGGGCCCGCCCCGTTTTCACTTGCCCACGCGCTCGATGCGCAGGCCGGAGCGGATCTGCTGCACCCATTCCTGGTCGGTGTCGCTGCTACTGATCCGCACGGCCACGCCGCCCTTGCAGAGCTGCCAGCCGGGCAACCCGACCGTGCCGGGGATCGGCCCGTTCGCGGTGCAACCCGTCACCCGCGCGACCTGGACTCGGCGCGGGCGCTTCTCGTCCAGCGAGGGCGAGGCGAGCGCCGGGCCCATCCACTCGATCTCGTCGGCCTTGTCGGCGGGCTGGAAGCGCAGCGGCCCGGTGCCGCCGACCACCAGGTAGCCCTGCGCGGTCTCGTGCACGGCGAGGGCGCGGACGAAGTCGGCCAGCTCTCGCCAGCGCGACTCCTGGCCGACCGGCTCCTGGTCGGCGATGAACAGGTACCAGCGGCCGAACCGCGCGAACAGCGCCTGGCCGCTCTCGGGTTCCACCACGTCCTGGGTGAACGACGCGACGCCCCGCCAGATCTCGACGGGCTTGCCGTCCGCTCCGGGCAGCGTCCGCACCAGGCGGGGCGCGCCGGTGAGCCGGGTGGTGGCCTCGCAGCACTGGTCGTCGAAGGACGAGGTCAGGCGGACGCGCGGCTCGAACCCCAGCCCGGCGATCTTCTGCTGCTTCGGGTAGCTGAGCTCGACAACAGTCCCGTCGGGCACCACCAGTTGCAGGGACGTGCGCTTGCCCACCGTGCCGGTGGGCGGCACGAAGCGGGCCGCGCCCTTCTCCGGCTGCACCGTCGTCAACGAGGGCGGCACGGCCGGGCGCACCGGCGGGGCGGCGCGGTCCCCCGCCCCGGGCAGCAGCCCGAACCCGGCCACCGCCACTGCGGCGGCGGTGACCAGCGCCCCGGCCGTCCGGCGACGGCGGCGCCGGGTCCGCGAGGTGCGCAGCACCCGCTGGTAGAGGTCGGCGGGGGCCGCCTCGGCGGCGACGCCCCGCAGGTCGTCGCGCAGTCGCTCGGTGTCCATGGTCATGCCCGCCGCACCCCCTGTGCCTCCGGTTCGGCCGCCATCAGCACGCGCAGCCGGGCCAGTCCCTTGGCGGACTGGCTCTTGATCGTTCCGATCGAGCAGCCCAGCAGCGCGGCCGCGTCGGCCTCGCTGCGGTCCTCGAAGTAGCGCAGCACCAGCACCGCGCGCTGGCGGGGCGCGAGCCGCAGCAGGGCGCGGCGCAGGTCCACGCCCGCGTCGCTGAGATCGCCGCCGTCGGGCACCGCCAGGTTCCGGGCCTGCTCGGGCACGTGCTCCAGCGGCGTCTCGGCGAACCTGCGCCGCCGCCACCGGCGCACCTGGAGGTGGTACATGACCTTGCGCGTGTAGGCGTCGGCGTTGCCCGCGCGCTCCAGCCTGCGCCAGGAGCCGTGGGTGCGGGCGAGGGCGGTCTGCACCAGGTCCTCGGCCAGATGCTGGTCGCCGGTCAGCAGGTAGGCCGATCTCAGCAACGCCGGAGTGCGCGCGCGCACGAACTCCTCGAACTCATCGTCCATCCGGTGGAGACCCTTCCGTCGGTCCGTCGGACGGATAGAGGCCCCGGCCGTCCCGGAAGGTTGCCACCGTTTCCGGGGAATTTTCCAGCGTGGCCGGGCGGCGGCGCGCCCGCCGCCGATGCGAAGATCATCCCCATGGTTCGTGATCTGCGCGTCTGCTTCGTCGGGGACTCGTTCGTGGCCGGGGTGGGCGACCCCCGGCACCTGGGCTGGGCGGGCCGCCTGGCCGCCCGCGCCCATGCCGCCAAACTGCCGCTGACCTCCTACAATCTCGGCGTGCGGCTCCAGACCTCCGCCGACGTCCGGGCCCGCTGGCGGGCCGAGTGCGGGTTGCGGCTGCGCGACGGGGACGACCTGCGCGTCGTGTTCTCGTTCGGGGTCAACGACGCCATGCACGTGGACGGGCGTCCGCGCGTGGCTCCGGAGGAGTCGGCGGCCAACCTGGCGACGATGCTCGGCGAGGCGGCCACCGAGGGCTGGCCCGCGCTGGTGGTCGGGCCGCCGCCGATCGACGACGACGGCCACAACGCCCGGACCGCCCTGCTCGACGAGCTTTTCGCGGAGGTGTGCCGGGACGCGTCCGCGCCCTACGTCTCGGTGCGCGGACCGCTGCTCGGCAGCGACGTGTGGACGCACGAGGTCCGCGCGGGCGACGGCGCGCACCCGGGCGCGGACGGCTACGACGTGCTCGCCGACCTCGTCGAACCCCGCTGGCAGGAGTGGCTCGGGTACTGATGCCCCGGTCAGGTCCTGCCCGCTCCCGGTTCCGGGGGCCGCCAGCCGCGCGGCGGGGCGGACTGGCAGACCGGCTCCAGGAAGGTGACCGTGGCGTGGCCCCGCGCGAGCAGGCCCGCGTCGCTGTCGGGCTCCCCGGAGGGGTCCACCGCCTCGACGGCCGTGCGCAGGAAGCCCTGCCCGTGCTCGGCGATCGTCGTCTGGACGGCGCCGAAGGACGCGAGCGGGGCCAGGCGCAGCGGGCGGACCTGCGGGTAGGGCAGGTTCGGGACGTTGACGTTGACCGCGACCGGCGCGTCCACCTGGAGCAGCGACGCCAGGACCTCGGCGGCGAGGGCCGCGGCGGTGTCCCAGCGCGGGTCCTCCCCGACGTCCAGCGACACCGCCATGCCCGCGACGCCGTTGGTGCGGGCGGTCAGGACGGCCCCGACCGTGCCCGAGTGCAGCACGGCGTGCCCGGCGTTGGCGCCCAGGTTGATGCCGGACAGCACCATGTCGGGCGGGTCGCCGAACGCGCCGTTCACGCCGACCAGCGCGATGTAGCCGGGCGCGGCCGCCACCGCGTAGGCCGGGACGCCGTCCAGGCCGGGCAGCTCGCGCGCCTCGGCGGCGACGCGGCCCTCGCGCCGCACGGCCGTCAGGCCCGCGCCGCTACCGCTCGCCTCCTCGCGCGGTGCGGCGACGACCACGTCCAGGCCGCAGTCGCGGGCGGCGCGGGCCAGGTGGTGCAGGCCGGGCGAGTCGATGCCGTCGTCGTTGGTGATCAGGACACGTTTGATCATGTGGGCCTCGTGATGTCCGCCAGTTCGGACGGGGAGAGGGAGCGGGTGGACTCGGGCTCGGCGGCGGCGTCGAGCGGGTGGAGCTCGACGCGCTCGGCGAGCTGGCGGGCGGCTTTGGGGTCGAGGGTGCCCAGGCCGTGGCGGGTGACGTTCAGGGCGCCCGCCGCGACGCCGAGCCGGATCGCGTCCACCGTCTCCAGGCCGCCGACCAGGCCCGCCGCGATGCCGGCGGTCATGGAGTCGCCCGCGCCGCGCGGGTCGGCGGTGCGGAGCTTGGGCAGCGGGACGGTGAAGATCTCCTTCTCGATCATCACCAGCACCGGGTTGGCGGCGCGCGACACCACGATGGTGTCGGCGCCCTCCGCGCGCAGCCGGTGCATGGCGACCACCAGGTCGGGGATCTCGTCGCGCTCGGCCCGGCCGTCGGCGATCAGCTCCTCGTGGCTGACCTTGAGCACGTCGACGCCCGACTCCAGCGCGGCCGCCATCGGTTCACCGGTCAGGTCGACCACGACGCGCCCGCCGTTGGCGCGCAGGTCGTGGCCGAGCCGCCGGTAGACGTCGGACGGCACCAGGCCGGGCCCGGCGGGGCCCGACAGCAGGCTGATGTCGGCGACCAGGCCCTCGGCCAGCGTGACGTTGTAGAGGTGGTCCAGGTCGTGGCGGGTGAGCGGGTCGCCGGGGTTCTCGGCCAGCGTGTCGCGCTCGCCGTCGCGGCGGTCGTGCACGTAGACGCCGTTGTTGCCGGTCCGCTCGACGGCGCGGACCTCGACGCCCTCGTCGGCGATGTAGTGCCGCAGCGCGGGCCCGGCCTCGCCGCCGAACACCCCGCACAACACGACCCGCACGTCCAGCGCGGCGAGCACCCGGCCCTGCCATAAGCCCTGGCCGCCCGCGTGCAGGTGCACGTCGTCGCCCCCGTCGTGCGCCTCGATCGTCACCGTCAGCACCGGTATCGGTGCGAAGATCATGGCTGTGCCGGGCATCGGTCCCCCCTCGCCGAGCTGCGTCCCCTGCCGGGGATGATCCCCGCTCCCCCCCGACTCATGCGTGAAAGCGCAGGCCACAGCGGTGTCGAGGCCCGATCACATGATCATCCGCGGGGTGCGGGAGAATGGCGGCCATGGCTCAGGTCACCGCAACCACGACGGCCGCGATCGCCGCCCCGCCCCAGCGGGTGCTGGCGGCGCTGGCCGACTACACCACCGTCCGGCCGCGGCTGCTCACCGCGCACTACAGCGAGTACGAGGTGCGCGAGGGCGGGCAGGGCGCGGGCACGGTCGTGCACTGGAAGCTCGCCGCCACCTCCAAGCGGGTGCGCGACTGCCTGCTGTCGGTGACCATGCCCGACGCGAGCACGCTGGTGGAGACCGACGCCAACTCGTCGATGGTCACCACCTGGAAGGTGACGCCCTCCGGCGAGGGCTCGCGCGTCCAGGTGACGACGACGTGGAAGGGCGCGGGAGGCGTCGGCGGCTTCTTCGAGCGGACCTTCGCCCCGCGCGGCCTGACCCGCATCTACGACGAGCAGCTCGCCAAGCTCCCCTCCGTGCTGGACGCCTAGGCGGTGGGGCCGGTCTTCTCCGGCGGCTCGCTGTCGGGGTCGTCCTCGACGGCGGGCCGGTCCTCGGCCTCGCCGACCTCCTGGAGGCCGTCCGGTAGCTCGGTGTAGTCGTCGATCGGCACGTCCCTGGGGATGATCTTGTCCTCGTCGCGCTCCTCGGCGCCCGAGCGCATGGCGATCGCGTCGGACTCGCCGCCGAGCCTGCCCGGCCTGGTCATCGCGGACTCCTTCCGATGGTTGTGCGTCCGCCTTCTGTTATCTCCATCCGGCGGAAATCAATCCAGGTCAGGGCGTGTTGCACGGAAAGTCCCGCTTCAGGAAGGCAGTGTCGTGCGCGTCGAGATCTGGTCCGATCTGATCTGTCCGTGGTGCTACATCGGCAAGCGCCGCTTCGAGAAGGCGCTGGCCGCCTTCGACCACCGCGACGAGGTGGAGGTGGTGCACCGGTCGTTCCAGCTGGACCCGAGCACGCCGCGGGGCGAGGCCCACGACCTGGCCGAGATGCTGGCCGCGAAGTTCGGGATGCCGCGCGAGCGGGCGGTGTCGATGAACCGCGAGATGGAGGCGCGCGCCGCCGAGGACGGCCTGACGTACAACCTGGTGGGCGGCTCGGTGGGCAACACGGCCGACGCTCACCGCCTGCTGCACCTGGCGGAGGCGAAGAACATCCAGCCTCAGGTCCTGGAGGCGTTCTACAAGGCGTACTTCACCGACCAGAAGTCCCTGTTCGACCGCGACTCGCTGCTGGCGGTGGCGACCGAAGCGGGCCTGCCCGCCGAAGAGACGGCCCGGGTACTGGACTCGGACGAATACGCCGACGCGGTGGTGTCCGACCAGCAGGCGGCGCAGCAAATGGGCGCGACGGGCGTGCCGTTCTTCGTACTGGACAACCGCTACGGAGTCTCGGGGGCCCAGCCGACAGAGCTGTTCGCCCAAGCCCTGACGCAGGCATGGAACGAGTCACGCCCGGTGCTCCTGGAGGGCCCCGGCGAAACCTGCACCGACGACACCTGCGCCGTCCCGGAATCCAAGACCGGAGCCTAAGCGGCGCGGCGAGTTCGCGGTGGCACGCCTGACCGGCCTGAGCCGGGCATAGGTGGTACGGGCGGCTGAGGTTGTTGCACGTCTGTCCCGGCGGTCGGGCCTGTGGTCACGGGCGGAGCGCGGGCACGAGGTTGAGGAGGTGGGTGCAGGCTTTGAGCAGGTGTTCGCGTAGAGGGTGGGCTCGGGTCGCGAAAGCGCGTTGTAGGGCCGCGTACTCTGCGCGGCCCTCTGCCGTCTCGATGCGGATGGGACGATAGCCCAGTGCGCTCAGGTCGTACGGGCTGGCTCGCATGTCCACCGCTCGCACGTCGCGGGCCAGTTCGAAGCAGTCGGCCACCAGTTCTCCGCTGACCAGCGGCGACAGTTTGTAGGCCCACTTGTACAGGTCCATGTTGGCGTGCAGGCAGCCCGGCTGCTCCAGTTCGGGCTGGCGTTCGCGGGTGGGCTGGAGCACGTTCAGCGGGCGTGCCTTCGGCGTGAAGAACCGGAATGCGTCGAAGTGGCTGCATCGCACGCCGCGTTCCTCCACGACCGCCGCCGTCTCGTCCGGTGTCAGGCGCAGCGGCCATGCCTGGTGGCGGATCTCCTCGGCCCGGTAGACCATCGCCCACTCGTGCATCCCGAAGCAGCCAAAGTGCGCGGGACGGGACGCGGTGGCGCGCAGCAGCTCCGCGATCCACTCGACGGACGAGCGCCGCCGTTCCAGCAGGCCCGCCGTGTCCAGCGTCGCGCCGCCCTCGACGTCCAGGTAGTCCTTGCCGAACCCGGTCGCGCCTTCGAGCAGCACCCCGGCTCCGGGGTGCCATTCGCGCAGCCGGGCGGGCCGGTGGCTGTAGTAGGTGAACAGGAAGTCCTCGACCGGGTGCGCCTCGCGGCGTGCCTTGCGCTCCACGTGCGGGTCGATCCATGCGGCGACGCGCCGCCGGTGCGCCGCCTGCCGCGCCCGCCACTGATCTTCGGCCAGAACCTCCACGCGCAGCAGGATATGTGGGGTCGGGCGGCGTGCCGTCCGACCCCACATGCGATGGGTTGGGAAATCGGCGCGTTGGGTCAGGACGGTTCGATGAACTGGAGGTCCAGGCTGATCTTCACCACCTCGCCCAGGAGGCCGGGGGCGAAGTCCAGGCCGTAGTCGCGGCGGCGGATCTCGCCCGTCGCCTCGAAGCCCGCGTGGCGGCCGGTGCCGCCGAAGTCCTCCACGCCGCCGAACTCCAGCGCCAGGGTGATCGGCCGCGTCACCTCGCCGATGGTCAGCTCGCCCTCCAGCTTCCAGTCCTCGCCGTCGGGGACGATCGCGGTCGAGCGGTAGGTCAGCGTCGGGCGCTTCGCCACGTCCAGCAGGTCGGACGCCAGCACGTGGGCGTCGCGGTCGTTGTTGCCGGTGTTGATGGAGGCGACCTCGATCGTGGCGGTGACCGAGGTGGTGTCCAGCGTCTCGCCCACCGTCAGGTCGGCGGTGAACTTCTCGAAGCGGCCCCGCACCTTGGAGATCCCGAGGTGGCGGATCGTGAAACCGACCGCCGAGTGCAGGGGGTCCAGCGCCCAGTGACCGGCGGCGAGGGGGACGGAAACGGTGTCGGTGCTCTGCGTCGTCATGTCCGCAACGCTGCCGGGCGGCGTGGTGTGTAGGGAGACCGCGCTGAGACTGGCCCTGCCGGGGCCACGCTAAGCGCCACCCCAGCGGTTACCGTTTTCAGGGTGAGCGACACTCTCGCCAGTGACAACGAGCTGGGCACGTTCCTGCGCACCCGCCGCGAGGCCGTCGCCCCGGCCGAGGTCGGGCTGCCCGCCGGGTCGCGCCGCCGCACGCCCGGCCTGCGCCGTTCGGAGCTGGCCACGCTCGCCGGGATCAGCGTGGAGTACCTGACCCGGCTGGAGCAGGGCCGCGACCGCCGCCCGTCCGCGCAGGTCCTCGGCGCGCTCGCCGACGCGTTGCGGTTGTCGATGGAGGAGCGCATGCACCTCAACTACGCCGCCAACGCCGCCGAGGGCGCGAGCCTGTTCCCCTGTCCGAAGGCCCGGCCGGTGACGCAGGCCGTGCGGCCGACGGTGCGGGCGCTGCTGGAGACGCTGGAGCCCACGCCCGCCGTGCTCGTCAATCACCTCACCGGCGTGCTGGCGCACACCGGCGGCTACGCGCGCGTGTTCGGGGCGGTCGGCGCGCTGGACGGCGCGGAGCCCAACCTCGCCCGGTACGTGTTCACCGACGGCCGGTCCCGCGCCGCCTACCCCGACTGGGACCGCGTCGCCGACGAGATGGCGTCCTGGATCCGGCAGGTCTGCTCGATGGACCAGCCGCCCGTCCCGCAGCTCGTCCGGGATCTGACGATCGGCGCGGGGGCCGCCTTCTCCAAGCGGGTCGAGTCGCAGCCCGCGTTCGTGCCGCGCACCGGCCTGCAACGCCTCCACCATCCGGAGGCGGGCGAGTTGCGCCTGTCGTACGAGGCGCTGGAGCTGCCGCCCGACGACGGGCAGCGCCTGCTGGTCTACCTGCCCGCCGACGACGCCACGGCCGCCGCGCTCGACCTGCTCGCCGGACGCCGCCCCGGGGGCCTGCGCGCGGTGAACGCCTGACCGGACCCGGCCTAACATGGCCGGAATGACCCTTTCGCACGGTTCCGCGCTCGCCCCGCGCACGGCGCGCGCGATCGCCGTGGCCGTGCTGGCGGCGTTCACCTGCGTCTACCTCCTCGCGGCGATCAGCGGGCCGGGCGACGCGGCCGTGGTGGTGCCGCTGTCGCTGGCGGTGCTCGCGCTGCACCTGCCGCACGTGCTGCCGGGCCTGCGCCGGTGCCGGGGCCGGTGGCTGGCCCCGGTCCAGGCGGTGCCCGCTTGTGTCGCGGTCCTGGGGTTCGGCGTCACGGTCGGGATGCTGGGCCTGGTCGTGGGCGCGCTGCTGCTGCGGTCGGCGTGGCGGATGGCGGCCCTGGCGACGGCCGCCGCCGCCGTGGTCGCGGCGGGCCGGGCCGGGACGGCGGCGGGCGCGCTCGACATGACGATCACCGTGGGCCTGACCGGGCTGGTGTCCTACGGCCTGTGCCGCCTGGCCGACCGGTTCGAGGAGGCGCACGCCGCGCGCCGCTCGCTGGCGATGGCGGCCGTGGAGGAGGAGCGGCTGCGGATGGCCGCCGCCCTGAACGACGGCGTCGGGCGCGGCCTGGACACGATCGCCGCCGCCCGCCCCGACGATCTGGACGCGACGCTGGAAACGACGCGCCGCGCGCTGGCCACCGCCCGTGCAGCCGCCTCGGAGCTGCGCAGCCTCTCACTGGCCCCCGAGATGGCGGCCGCGCGCGGAATGCTGGCCGCCGCCGGCATCGCCGCGACCGTCCGCACCGGCCACGCCGAACCCCTCGGCCAGGCGGGCACGCTGCTGGCGGCGGTGCTGCGCGAGGCCGTCACCGACGTGGTGCGGCAGGGCACCGCGACGCGCTGCGAGATCGAGACGACCGGCCGGGACGACCGGGTCGTCCTGCGCGTGACCAGCGACGGCGTGCGCACGGCGGCGCGCGGCGCGGAGGCCCTGACGCCCCTGGCCGGGCGCGTCGCGGCGGCGGGCGGCGACCTCGCCATGGCCCTGGAGGACGACGGCCGTTTCACCGTGACGGCGTCGGTCCGCGCCACGCCGCCGCCCAAGCCCCGCCCCAGCGGCGAGTACCGGCTGTCGCTGCTGGTGCTCGCGATGGTGCTGGCCGGTTTCTCGGTCAAGGCGCTGCTGCTGATGCCGCCCGCGCACGCGCTGGCGGCCGTCCCCCTGCTCGTGGCGAGCTGCGCCCTCACCCTGCGGCGCTCCCGCGAGCACCGGGGCTGGGCGCTGGCGGCCCTCGCGCTGCTCGCCTACGTGCCGTTGTTGTGGTTCGGGAAGGCATGGGGCGGCACGCCTGGCTTCCTGACGGGCGCGCTGCTGGTGTGGTTGCCCGCCGCCGTCGCATGGCCGCTGGTGGTGGCGATCATGGCGAGCATGGGCGTGCTGGCGCAGGCGTTCGGGCAGGGCACCCCCGTCGTGGTGAATTCGGTGGTGAGCGTGCTGGTCAGCGGGCTGGTGGTGTCCGGGCTGGTGCGCCTGGCGCGGCTCGCCGACGAGTTGCGCGCGGCGGAGACGGGCCTGGCGCGGGCGGCGGTCGTCCAGGAGCGGCTGCGCACTGCCCGCGACCTGCACGACCTGCTCGGCCACACTCTCGCCGCCATCCTGCTGAAAGGCGAGCTGGCCCGCCGCCTGCGCGCCGTCGCGCCCGAACGCGCCGACGCGGAGCTGGCCGACATCGTCGCGATGGCGGAGCAGGCCCGCGCCGACATGGAGACGGTGACGGGCGCGGCCCCGAACCTGGACCTGGCCAAGGAGCTGGAGTCGGCTCGCTCAGTGCTGGCCGCCGCCGGTATCGAGGTGCAGGTGACGCGCGACGACGACGTCCTACCCGAGCACGAGGCGGTGCTGAGCACGGTGCTGCGCGAGGCGGTCACGAACGTCCTGCGGCACAGCGCCGCCGAACGCGTGGAGATCGAGGTCGCGCGCGACGGCCTGACCGTGCGCAACGACGGCGTTCCGGCGCAGGTGAAGCCGCCCGGCGCGGGCATCGGCAACCTGTCCACGCGGCTGGCCGCGCTGGGCGGACGCCTGGAGGCGCGCCCGCTCGGCGGCGGCTCGTTCCAGCTCACCGCGCGACTCGACGCGGCGGACGGCCCCGATCCGGCCGCCCGTCAGGTCGGCTCAGAGCCAGCCCGCCTCTGACGCGATCCGCACCGCGTCCGTGCGGCCTCGCGCGTTCAGCTTCGCCACGATCGCCGTCAGGTTGTTGCGGACCGTGCCCGCCGACAGGTGCAGCCGTCCCGCGATCTCGTCGGGCTCGGCCCCCTCCGCCGTCAGCCGCAGCACGTCCTTCTCGCGCGGCGTCAGCGGGTCGTCGGCCAGGTCCCACGCCGCCACCGCCAGCTCCGGGTCCAGCACCCGTTCCCCGGCGGCCACGCGGCGGATCGCCGCGACCAGCTCGTCCGGCGGCGCGGTCTTGAGCATGAAGCCCGCCACCTTCGCCCCGAGCGCCCGCCGCAGGTGGCCGGGCTTGCCGTGCCCGGTCAGCATCAGCGAACGGCAGCCGGGCAGCTTGGCGTGCAGCTCGGCGGCGGCCGTCAGCCCGTCGCCGCCCGGCATGTCGATGTCCAGGACCGCCACGTCGGGCCGGTGCGCCAGCGCCGCGCGCACCGCGTCCGGGCCCGACGCCACGTCGGCGACGATCTCCAGGTCGGGCTCCAGGTCCAGCAGCGCGACCAGCGCGCCGCGCACCACGTGCTGGTCTTCGGCGATCAGTACCCGGATCACGGCACGACCCTACCCGTGACGATCTCACGGGCGGCCGGTGACGGCCTCTCTGGAGGATCGCGCCGCAGGTCAGCAGGCTGGAGGCATGGACGAAGCGGTGGTGCTGGACGCGGTCAGCAAGGTCTACGGCAAGGGCGGGGGCGCGGTCGCGGCCCTGCGGGAGGTCTCGGTGGGGCTGCCCAGGGGCGGGTTCACCGCCGTGATGGGGCCTTCGGGTTCGGGCAAGAGCACCTTCCTGCACTGCGCGGCGGGGCTCGACCGGCCCACGTCCGGGGTAGTGCGGCTCGGCGGGCAGGACCTGTCGGGCATGAACGAGACGGCGCTGACCAGGCTGCGGCGCGAGCGCGTCGGGTTCGTCTTCCAGGCGTTCAACCTGGTGCCGTCGCTGACGGTCGCGCAGAACGTCGCGCTGCCGCTCAAGCTCGCCGGGAGCCGCCCCGACCGCGCCCGGCTGGCGGAGGTGCTGGAGCGCGTCGGGCTGGCCGGGCGCGCCGGGCACCGGCCCGCCGAGCTGTCGGGCGGGCAGCAGCAGCGCGTCGCGATCGCCCGCGCCCTGGTCACCGGGCCCGAGGTCGTGTTCGGCGACGAGCCGACCGGAGCGCTCGACACCGTGACCGCGCGCGACGTGCTGGCGCTGCTGCGCGGCGTCGTGGACGAGCTGGGCCAGACCGTCGTCATGGTCACCCACGACCCGGTGGCGGCCGCCTGCGCCGACACCGTCCTCTACCTGGCCGACGGGCGGATCGTGGACACGATGAGCGCCCCGACCGCCGCCGGTGTCGCCGACCGCATGACCCGTCTGGGGGCCTACGCCTGATGTTGTCCTTCGCCTTGAGCACGCTGCGGCACCGCCGCGCCTCGTTCGCGGGCGCGTTCGTCGCCCTGTTCTGCGCCGCCGCGATCGTCTGCGCGTGCGGGACGCTGATGGACACCGGCCTGCGCGGCTCGGTGGAGCCCGAGCGGTACGCGGGCGCGCCGGTCGTGGTGGCCGGTGATCCCGAGTCGCACTTCGTCAAGGACAAGGGCGACGGCGAGACCAAGCGCAAGTCCAAGCCCAACACCGCGCGTGCCTGGCTCCCGGCGGAGCTGGCGGACAGGATCCGCGCCGTGCCGGGGGTGCGGCGGGTGGTCACCGAGGTCTCCTTCCCCGCCGGGGGCACCGAGGGGCACGGCTGGGAGTCGGCGGCCATGGCCCCGTTCACGATCAAGACCGGGCGCGCGCCCGCCGCCGACGGTGAGATCGTGGTGGACGCGACCGCCGGTCACCCCGTCGGAGCAGGGGTTCCGCTGGTCACGCCCGCCGGTACCCGCACCTACCGAGTGGTAGGGATCACTCGGGAGGCCCTCGCGCACCAATCAGTGACCTACTTCTCACCTGACGAGGCCAAAAAGCTCGCCGTGCGTGCCGGGAAGGTGACCGCGATCGGCGTCTGGCCGCAGAGCGCCGCCCCGGCCGTCCGGGACGCGGTGCGCGGCACCGGCGCGACCGTCCAGACCGGCGACGGGCGCGGCCGCGTCGAGTTCCTCGGCGTCGACGGCGCCCGCGTCAAGCTGGTCAGCATGGGCGCGGCGCTCGGCGGCACCTCCCTGGTCGTCGCGCTGCTCGCGGTGACCGGCACGTTCGGCCTGGCCGTCCAGCAGCGCGAACGCGAGCTGGCCCTGCTGCGCGCGGTCGCCGCCACGCCCCGGCAGCTCCGCCGGCTGGTCGGCGGCGAGGCGCTGCTGCTCGGCGGGCTGGCGGCGGTGCCCGGGGCGGTCGCCGGGCTGTTCCTGGGGACGGCGCTGCACGCCGCGTTCACCGGCCTGGACGCCATCCCCGCCAACCTGCCGCTGGAGATCGGCCCGTTCCCGCCGCTGGCCGCCGTCGCGGTGACGGTGCCCGCCGCCTGGCTGGCCGCGCGCCTGTCGGCCCGCCGCGTGGCGCGGCTGCGGCCGGTGGAGGCGCTGGGCGAGGCCGCCCTCGCCCCGGCGCGGGTCTCCCCGTTCCGGCTGGTCGCCGGGGTGCTGGCGCTGGTCGCGGCGGTGGTGCTGACGATCCTGCTCACCTCGATCCACACCGAGCCCGCCGCCGGGCCGCTGACGCCGCTGACCGCGCTGTTGTGGACGTCCGGGCTCGCGCTGCTCGGTCCGCTGCTGGCCCGCGTGCTGCTCGCCGTCGTCACGCTGCCGCTGCGCGCCGCCGGGGGCGTCCGCGACCTGGCCGCCGCCAACCTGCGCGCCGGTGCCCGGCGCATGGCCGCCGTGATCGCGCCGCTGACGCTGATGGTCGCGCTGGCCTCCACGCTGCTGTTCTCCGACACCACCATGAAGGGCGCGGCGCAGGAGCAGGCCGCCGCCGGGAACGTCGCCGACTACGTGCTCGGCCCGGCCGTGCCCGCCTCGGCCGCCGCCAAGGCCCGCGCCGTCCCGGGCGTCGAGGCGGTCACCGAGGTCCTGCACACCCGCGTCCGCGCCGTGAACAGCCCCTACAGCGCCCAAGGCGTCACCCCCGCCGGGCTGGCCAGGACCATGGACCTCGGCGTCACGGCCGGGTCGCTGGACCGGCTCGGCGACGGCACGATGGCCGTCCGCGAGGGGCTGGGCAGGAAGGTCGGCGACCGGGTGGCGTTCGCGATGGCCGACGGCGCGCCGGTCTCCCTGACCGTGATCGCGATCTACCGGCGGGGGCTCGGTTTCGGCGACTTCACGCTGCCGCACTCCCTGGTCGCCGCGCACGTGGACGCCCCGCTGGGCACGGTCCTGATCGCCGCCCCGAAGGTGCCGCGCGACGTGCTGACCCGCGCGGGCCTGCCGGTCGTGGAGCGCGCCGCCGCGCCCGCCAAGTCCAGCAGCAGCGCCGTCAACCACCTGTCGCTCGGCCTGATCGTCGCGTTCGCCGCCATCTCCATGGTCAACACCTTGGCGATGGCCGTGGCGGGCCGGTCCCGCGAGCTGTCGCTGCTGCGGCTGGCCGGGGCGACCCGCCGCCAGGTGCTCGGGATGTTGCGCTGGGAGACCCTGGCCGTGACGCTGATCGCCGCCGCGCTCGGCACCGCGATCGCGCTGGTCACGCTCACGGCGTTCGCCTCCGGCATGACGGGGACGGCCAGCCCGCGCGTCGCGCCGCTCGGCTACCTCGGGATCGTCGGGGCGACCGCCGCGCTGGCCCTCCTCGCGACGGCCCTCCCGGCGCGGGCGGCGCTGCGCACCGCGCCGGTCGAGGGCCTGGCCGCCCGCGAATAGGCGGCCCGGCCCCGCCCTTCGCCCTCCTAGGCCTTGGGGTGGCGGGCGAAGAAGTCCCAGATCACCGGGCTCGCGTCCACGCCCTTGCCCGTCCCGCGCGGCCACTCGTGCCCGCCGTCGGTGATCGTGCACAACGTCACCGTCGTGCGCGCCGGGGGCGAGGCGCGGCAGAGGGTGTCGCGGGCGTCCAGGACGATGTCGCGCAGCGGCTTGAGCAGGTTGACCCCGAGCCAGAAGTCCATCACCTGGGCGACCGACGGGAACGGGTTCTTGTTGTCCCAGTCCAGGTTGCCGCCGCCCTGGTAGGGCACCGAGAAGTCCGCGGTGCCGTGGAAGGCGATCACCGAGATGGGCTTGGCGGGCTTGCACGGGGTGGCCAGCGAGCCCGACACCACGCCCACGGCCGCGACCGTCCCGGACCGCTCGCACGCGTACCGGTAGGCCATGCCGCCGCCGTTGGAGAAGCCGGTCAGGTAGATCCGCCGGGGGTCGGCCTGCCCGGACCGCACCAGCGAGGCGATCAGCCGGTCCAGGAAGCCGACGTCGTCGATGCCCGCCAGCCGCGCCAGGAAGCAGCAGCCGCCCGCGTTCCAGGAGCCGAGGAAGCCGTTGGGGTAGGCGACCAGGAAGCCGTTGCGGTCGGCCACGCCGTCCAGCCCGCTGGTCTCGCGCAGGTAGTTCATGTCGTTCAGGCCGCCGTGCAGCGCGACCACGAGGGGGCGGGGCTTGGCGGCGGGCCGCCCGGCGGGCACCTTCAGCAGGTACTCGCGCTGCCAGCCGTTGTCCATCGTGACCGTGCGCTTGTGGACGCCGGGCGCGGGCACGGGGGCGGCCGACGCCAGGGGGGCGGGCGCTATAAGCCCGACCAGCAGGCCGAACACCAGGGCGGCCCGCGACAGGATTCTCATGGGAATGATCTACAGGTCCGGCCGCCCGCCTCGCTATGGAGAAAGTAACGACTTTCTTGCACGCTTCCCACCTTCCGGGACGTGGCGGCACCGGCCCGTTTTGCGGCGGGCGCAGGGGCCGGGCCGGTGCCGCCCGGAAAGTGTCACCGGATGAGCGGGCTCAGTCCGCGACCAGCCGGTCCAGGCGGTTGCCGCCGTGCTCGCGCTGGCGGCGGATCACGTAGGTGCCGGGCGCGATGCCGCTGCCGCCGTGCTCGGGATGCAGCAGGTAGGCCGGGCCGGTGGTGCGGAGCGCGCCGAGCGCGAGCCGCATCGAGTCGCGGATCCAGGGCGTCCACTGGCAGACGCCCGGGTCGGCGACCAGCGTGTGCGGGTTGCCGCCCGCCGCCCCGCGCAGCACCTCTACGCCCTCGGCGGGCACGTCGGCCCATTTGGGGCCGCCGCCGTGGAAGACGACGGCGTGCTGGATGACGTGCAGCGGGACGACGATGAGGTCGCCCTGCGCCTGCAAGCCGCCGAGGACGGGGACGGCGGCGTCCCGCTCCAGGTGGTCCAGGACGTCCAGGCCGGTGCGGCGGGTGAGATCGGCGAGGGTGACGGTCACGGCTTCTCCTCTCATGTGCGTCGGGCGAGCTGGGCGTACTGGGGGCCGGACAGGCCGTAGGACCAGGCGGCGGCCGCCACCGGGTCGTCGAGGTGGCCGGGGACGTTCAGGCCGTAGCGGCGGCGCTCCCCGTCGCGCTCCACCGAGCCGTTGACGGCCAGCAGCACGCGCGCGGACCCGCCCCACGCCTGGTGCGGGACGTCGTAAAGGTGCAGCTCGAAGCCCGGATTACCGGGGTCGGGGGCGCTGGACACCAGGCGCATCCCGGCCTGGCCGAGGTAGGCGTCCCAGCCGATCCGCTCGACGGCGCAGCGCCGCACCTCGACGTTGGGCTCGCCGCCGATGCGCTCGGCCGTCGGGTCGGTGATCACCCATTCGGGGACGCGGGTGCCGTGCCAGGAGTGCAGGCTCCAGCCGTCGGCGTACCGCACGGCGGGGCCGTCGGGGTGGTGGAGCCAGTGCTCGCCCTGGGTGCGGCCCGGCATCGGCTCGGTGTGCACGGCGACGGGCCGCTCGGAGACCACGCACACCTCGTCGTAGGGCCACCACCAGCCGCACGACCGCGCCAGCGCCGCCCACAACCCGAGCTGGTGGCGCTGCTCGGACGAGTAATGGGCCAGGCCGAGCCGTTGTTGCGCGTCGTAGTGCGCGATCCAGTAGGCGTCGTGCTGCCCGTGCCAGGCGAGGCCGGGAGAGGCCCCCGCCTGCTCCCTCAGCATCATGGTCAACGGGGTGCACACCTGGTCGCGGACGAACAGGCGCAGGGGGTCGCGGACGGCGTGGTCGACCACGTCCCGGAGCGGCGTGCCCTCCAGCAGCGCCGTCTCGACGTCCATGAGCCGGGGTTCGCGCCTGTCCCAGCTCGGGACGGCCCAGTCGCGGCCCACCCGCTGGTCCAGGTCGGCGCGGAACGTGCTGACCATGCTGGCGAGCAGGGAGGCGACCGGCCAGACGTCGGGCAGGTCGTCGGAACTGAGCGAGAACGGCCGGTCGGTGGGCGCGGCGGCCAGGGCCGCACCGGGCGAATCCACCCAGACGAAGCGGGGCGGAGGTTGCCCGGCCAGCCGGTACAGCCCGGCGATGGCGGCTTCGGCGGCGGGACGGTCGGCGCGCTCGACGCTCAGCGCGTGCCGCAACCATTCGGCACGGATCTCAAGGGCCTGGCGGCCGAGTGCGAGGATCTTCGGAACGTCGCGGGGCTCCGCCCGGCGCGACGTTTCCCGGGCGCTCAACGGCGCGGGGCGGGACGCCCCTCTCTGTCGATCATGTCTCGGATGGTGACAGGGCCGGTCGCGGCCCGCAAGGGGTTATCGCGACCGGCCCCGGGCCCGAGGGCGCGCTCAGACGAACGAGCGCAGGAAGAACGTCAGGTTCGCGGGACGCTCGGCCAGGCGGCGCATGAAGTAGCCGTACCAGTCGCCGCCGTAGGGGATGTAGGCGCGCACCCGGTGCCCGGATTCGGCCAGCCGGTGCTGCTCGTCCACGCGGATGCCGTAGAGCATCTGGAACTCGTAGTCGCCGGGCTTGCGGCCGTGCCGCACCGCCAGCTCCTGGGCGATCGTGATCAGCCGCGGGTCGTGCGAGCCGATCATCGGGTAGCCGCCGCCCGCCATGAGGATCTTCAGGCAGCGCACGTAGGCCCGGTCCACCTCGGCCTTGTCCTGGTGGGCGACCGAGGCGGGCTCCTTGTAGGCGCCCTTGACCAGCCGGACGCGGGAGCCCCCGGTGGCCAGCGCGCGGGCGTCGTCCTCGGTGCGGAACAGGTACGACTGGAGCACCGCGCCCGTCTCGGGGTACTCGCGGCGCAGCTCGGCCAGGACGCCCAGCGTGGAGTCCACGGTGGTGTGGTCCTCCATGTCGAGGGTCACGGTGGTCCCGGCGGCGCGGGCGGCCTCGGCGACGCGCCGGGCCCCCTCCAGCGCCAGTTCCTCGCCGCCCGTCGGCAGCGCCTGCCCGAACGCCGACAGCTTCACCGACACCTCGGCACGCGGGCCGAGCCGTTCGGCGGCCAGGGCCTCCAGCAGGCGCAGGTAGGCGTCGCGGGTGGCGGTGGCCTGCGCGGCGGAGGTGATGTCCTCGCCCAGGTGGTCGAGGGTGACCTCGATGCCGTCGGCGGCGAGGGCGCGCACGGCGGCCAGCGCGTCGGGCAGGGTCTCCCCGGCCACGAACCGGTCCACGACCGGGCGGGTCACCGGGGCGGCGGACACCAGGCGGCGCAGCCGGTCGCTGCGGGCGGCGGTGAGCAGGACGGGACCGAGCATCGAGACCTCCAGGTTCGGACGTCTCCGAAGCTAGATCGCGGTGCGGGGCCCGGCCAGCGACAGCGGGCGGAACATACTTGGACACATGTACGAAGGCGATCTCCAGCGGCTGGCCGACGAGGTCTCGGCGCTCCTGGGCGCGCCCGCCACGCTGGAGGACCGGGACTTCCGGCTGCTGGCGTTCGCCGCCCAGGAAGGCGACCTGGACGCGGTGCGCACCGGCTCGATCCTGCGCCGCCGCTCCACCGCCGAGGTCCGCGCCTGGTTCGAGGGCTTCGGGATCGCCCACGCGGCCGGACCCGTGCGCACCCCCGCCGACCCGCGCACCGGCGTGCTCGCGCGGTTGTGCCTCCCCGCCCGCGACGCCGGGGTCACCCACGGCTACCTGTGGTTGCTGGACGAGGGCAAGATCGCGCCGGACGACCCGCGGCTGCCCGAGGCGATGCGGCTGGCCGCGCTCGCCGGGGCCCTGCTGGCCGAGCAGGGCCGCCCGGCGCGCGGGCTGGCGGGCCTGCTGGCGGACTCGGCCGCCGAGCGCGCCGAGGGAGCGGCGCTGCTGGCGGGCCATCCGGCCGCCACCGGCCCCTACGTGATCATGGCCGTGGCGGCGGAGCCCCGGCCCGCGCCGCTGGGCGCGGTGGTGCACCGGAACGCCCTGCTGGTGCCGGTCCGCGACCTCGCGGACGCGCGGTCGCAGGCCGCCCGGGTCGCCGAACGCATCCGGGACGCGGACGCACCGCCCCCGCCCGCGCCAGGCCCCGCCGCAGGCACGCAGGCAGGCTCAAGGGCAGGCACGCAAGCGGGCGCACAGGCAGGCGCACAGGCAGGCGCACAGGCAGGCATCGAGGCAGGTGGCACGGCGGCTACTACAGCGGCCACTCCGCCGGGCGGCGGGAAGGACCGCGGGCGAAAAGGGCCGGAGCGGTCCCCGGCCCCTGAGGCGCGACGCCCCGGCGTCGTCGGGGTCAGCCAGGTTCGGCGCGGGCTGGAGCACGTCCCCGACGCGTGGGCGCAGGCTCGCGCGGCGTTGCGCGTGGCGCGTGGCGTCCCTGAGGCGGGGCCGGTCGTCACCTGGGACGGCATGGGCCCCTACCGGCTGCTCAGTGCCCTGCCCGGCGGCGATCCGGTCGCCGCGCCGCTGCTCGACCCCGCCAACGCCGCGCTCCGGCACACCGCCGAGACCTACCTCGACCACGCCGGGCACGCCCAGCGCACGGCGGCGGCCCTCACCGTGCACCGGCAGACGCTCTACTACCGGCTGTCGCGCATCGAGGCCCTGACCGGGCTCGACCTGGACTCCGGCGACGACCGGCTGCTGCTGCACATGGCCCTCAAGGCAGCCCGGCTCCAGGAGTGACGCAGCTCCAGGAGTGACGCGGGTCAGCCCGTCGCCTCGTCGCCCGCGGGCTCGTCGGCGGGCCGGTCGGTCAGCCAGTCGCGGATGCGCGCGTACACCTCGGGATGGTTGAGCAGGTCGAAGTGGTGCACCCCGGCGACCCGGCACACGTGCTCGCCGGGCAGGTCGAACCGCCGCTCCCCCGCGTCGTCGCCGCACGCGCTGCGCGGCCGGACCAGCAGGTCGCCCAGGAGGTCCCCCGACCACGAGCCGGGGCGGCGCGTCACCGTGCCCACCACCACGAAGTGCCGCGCGCCCGCGTGCAGCGGCACCGCCGACGGCGGCGGCCCGCCCAGCGCGTCGGGGTGCCGTCCCGCCCAGTCGGCCTCCAGCAGGCTGCCGTGCCGCAGGTCCTTGATCCCGGCGCTGCGCGCGGCGAGGACGGCGGCGACCGCGCGGGTCTCGCCGACGCGGTTCAGGGCGTGCGTGAGGACGGCCGCGCCCTGCTCCAGGGGCGCGCCGAGGTGCGGTGTGCCGAGCGTGACGGTGTCGCGGACCGCCGACGGCCACGCCGCGCCGCGCTCCACCGCCTGCGCCAGCGCGCTGCGGATCACCAGGCCGCCCATCGAGTGCCCGACGAGCAGCAGGTCCTCCACCGGCACCGGCCACGCCGCCACGAGATCGGCGAGCAGCGCGTCGAGCCGCCCGCCGTTGGCGGAGATCCGCAGGCCCGTGTTGTAGCGGACCTGCACCGGCGTGTAGCCGAGGTCGGCGCGCAGCAGGTCGCCGTAGGTGACGCCGGGACGGCCGTGGTGCCGCACCGACTTGTAGGCCCACGCGCCCTCGTTCTCGACCAGGCCGTGCAGGAACACCGCGAGACGCCCGGTCGTTGGGCGGTGTGCGCGCTCCAGCTCCCCGGTCTCCACGGGCACGTCGCGGCCGCGGGCGCGCACGGACATGGGCAGGGCCAGCCCGTTGCCGTCCGCGTCGAGCCGGTCGCCGTGCCAGCCGTTGAGCAGGGACAGCACGATCCCGCCGCGCGGGCCGTCGCGCAGCGCGAAACCGTCGCCGGCGACATCGGCGAGCACCGCGCCGACGGTGCGGCCGCCGGCCGACAGCGCGCCGCCCACACCGGTGTAGACGGCGGCGGAGATCCCGTCGTGCACGATCCGCACCGGTGCCGACGAGGG
Organism: Actinomadura hibisca NBRC 15177; assembly: GCF_001552635.1. GTDB lineage: Bacteria > Actinomycetota > Actinomycetes > Streptosporangiales > Streptosporangiaceae > Spirillospora > Spirillospora hibisca. The sequence goes on from NZ_BCRO01000037.1 coordinate 113,655, forward strand.
CCCGACGCCGCGGAACACCCGCCCGGCGATGCCCTGGTGGGTCTGCCGCACCCGTTCGGCGCCGGCCTGGAGCGCCGTTCCCGCCAGGTCGCCCAGGCCCCGGATCTCGCGTGCCAGCATCGTGCCCACCCCGTCGGTCCCGCGGTCTGGACCGTCCACGCTGACGGACGTCCGGGAGCGGGTCAAGACCTCCGGCGGGGCGCGGGTCCCGGAGCGGGACTCACAAAGTGATCAGAGCTTGTCGAGCTTGGCGAACGGCGACGGGATGCGGACCTTCTGCGGCCCGAAGTCGACCAGCACGGCGTTGGCGTCGGCCCCGATGACCAGGCCCAGGCCGTACTTGTCGTGCGTGACGCGGTCGTTCACCTCGAACTGCTGGACCGGCGGAGGCGGCGCCGGAGCCTTGAACGGGCTGGTGGGCAGGTGACGTTTTGTGGCTGCGCGAGAAGTTTTCATCATTCCCAGTATGCGCTGACCCTGGACGATCCGGGGCGCGTACCGCGACTTGTGGCCACCCCGTGACCGGGAGATAACGCCCAGAGTGATGCACATCACGCAGCGTGTTCGCCCTCGGCGTCGCGAGCGTGGTAACGTAGGGGGCAGTTGCGGTTCCCATGGACTCTTGTGTGCGCCTGCGGTCTTCCCCCAGGCGCTTTTTGTTTTTCTGGGCTCGATCGCGACGGCTCCGGGTCCGCACGGTGCGGACCCGCTGTCTGAAGGAGACGCATCATCGCTACTGGCACCGTCAAGTGGTTCAACGCTGAAAAGGGCTTCGGCTTCATCGAGCAGGACGGCGGCGGCCCCGACGTGTTCGCCCACTACTCCAACATCGCCACCCAGGGCTTCCGCGAGCTCCAGGACGGCCAGAAGGTGACCTTCGACGTCACCCAGGGCCAGAAGGGCCCGCAGGCGGAGAACATCGTTCCCGCCTGACCCACCCAGGGTCAGTAGGTGCACGGCGGGCCCCCGTTGAGGTCGTGGCCCGCCGCGCACCCGCCCCGCCTCGCTCCGCGAGGCCATCCCGGCGCACTCGTCCGAGACCGCGCCCGGCGCTCCCGCATCCGGTGAGCGCACCGATCACCAGGCTCGTTCTTGTGACCTCTCCTCCCGCTCCCGCGCGCCGGGTCCGGTGGTGGAGCACTCCTCGAAACGTGCCATTCGAGGAAGGTCCTTGATGACTTCTCGTTCGCAGCCTGCCCGCAGGCGCTCCTCGCGGCCCCGCTCCGGCGGCGGCCGCTCCTCCTCCGCCTCGCGCCCCGTCCAGCAGGGCGGCGAGTTCGCGATGCCGGAGAGCCGTACCCCCGCCCTGCCCGCGGTCGCCTCGTTCGCCGAGCTGGGCATGCCGCGCGAGCTGCTGGCCACGCTGACCGCGCAGGGCGTCACCGAGCCGTTCCCCATCCAGGGCGCGACGCTCCCCAACACCCTCGCCGGGCGCGACGCGCTCGGCCGCGGCCGCACCGGCTCCGGCAAGACGCTGGCCTTCGGCCTGGCGGTGTTGTCCCGGCTCGCCGGGCGGCGCGCCGAGCCGACCCGCCCGCTGGCGCTGGTGCTGGTCCCGACCCGCGAGCTGGCCACCCAGGTCACCACCGCGCTCCAGCCGTACGCCGACGCCGTGAAGCTGCGCACCGCGACCGTGGTCGGCGGCCTGTCCATCGGCCGCCAGTCGCAGGCGCTGCGGCGCGGCGCCGAGGTGGTCGTGGCGACGCCCGGCCGGCTCGCCGACCTGATCGACCGGCGCGACTGCGACCTGTCCCAGGTCGAGATCACCGTGCTGGACGAGGCCGACCAGATGGCCGACATGGGCTTCCTGCCGCAGGTCACGCGCCTGCTGGAGCAGGTGCGCCCCGGCGGGCAGCGCATGTTGTTCTCCGCCACCCTGGACCGCAACGTCGACCGCCTGGTGCGGCGCTTCCTGGACGACCCGGTGACCCACTCGGTGGACCCGTCGGCGGGCGCGGTCACCACGATGGAGCACCACCTGCTGCACGTCGGCGACGCCGACAAGTTCGCGGTGACCGCCGAGATCGGCGCCCGCGAGGGCCGCACGATCATGTTCGTCGGCATGAAGCACGCCGCCGACCGATTGGCCCGCAAGCTGCTGCGCGAGGGCGTGCGGGCGGCGGCGCTGCACGGCGGCAAGAGCCAGCCGCAGCGCGACCGCACGCTGGCGCAGTTCAAGGACGGCCAGGTGACGGTGCTGGTGGCGACCAACGTCGCCGCGCGCGGCATCCACGTGGACGGCCTGGACCTGGTCCTCAACGTGGACCCGCCCACCGACCCCAAGGACTACCTGCACCGCGGCGGCCGCACCGCCCGCGCCGGTGAGTCCGGCACGGTGGTCACCCTGGTGCTGCCCGAGCAGCGCCGCGAGACCGACCGCATGATCTCCGACGCGGGCATCCGCCCGTCGGTGGCGACCGTGCGGCCCGGCGACGCGGAGCTCGCGACGGTGACCGGCGCGCGGACCCCGTCCGGCGAGCCGGTCGTGATCCCCGTCCCGGTGAAGGCGGCCCCGGCCGCCGCCCCGGCGGAGCGCTCGCAGTCGCGGCGCGGCGGCTCGTCGGGCCGTCGCCGTCGCGGTGGTGGCGGCGGTAACGGCGGCGCAGCGCACAGCCCGTCGCGCGGCGCGGCTCCCGCCGCCGGTCGCGGC
>NZ_BCRO01000038.1 GCF_001552635.1 Actinomadura hibisca NBRC 15177
GCGGCTCCCGCCGCCGGTCGCGGCGAGGGCGGCGGCGCGCACCGCGCCGAGGCCGGTCGCTCCGGGCAGGCGCGCCGCTCGACGCGCAACCGCCCCGCGGCGTCCTCGTACAACTCCTGAGCACCACCTGAAAAGGGCCGTCCTCCACGAGGGCGGCCCTTTTCGCGTTAGATGGGCTGCATGACGCCGGAGCTGGAGCGGGCGGTCGCTGAGGCGTACGCCGTCTTCGGCGCGTACCGGACGCCCACCGGCGCGGACTTCTGCGCGCACTGCCTGCGCCCCGAGCAGGTCGCCGCCCTCCGCGCCGTCCCGTTGCCCGACCTCACCGAAGCGCACCTGGACACCTACCTCCTGCGGGCGATGAACACCTGGGGCGGCGAGGCGGAGTTCAAGCACTACCTGCCGCGCATGCTGGAGCTGCTGGCACGCGACGAGTGGTCCGACGCGCGGCTGCTCGCGGCCAGGTGCGGTCTCGCGTGGCCGCCGGAGGAGGGCGCGGCCGTGGCGGGGTTCTTCGACGCGTGGTTGCGTTCGGCGCTGCTGGAGTACCCGCGCCTGGTCTCGTTCGCGCAGGTCCTCGACGTGCTCTGCGAGCTGGGCCGCGACCTCGGCGGCTACCTGGCGCTGTGGGAGCGGACCGCGACACCCGGCACCGTCCGCCACATCGCCGAGCTGATCGTCTATCCGCCGGACGATCCGGCGCTGCACCGGTGGCTGGGCGGCGACGCCGTCGGGGACCTGCTGCTGGAGCACGACGCCGGTGCCGAGGCCCTGGCGGCGCACGACCTGTGGCGCGCCTTCCGCGACGTCCTGCCGTGACACCCGTCCCTGGTGCCCGACCCTGACACCTTCTCGTGACACGGGGCACAGGAATGTTCCCCGACGCCAGGGGTAGGCAAAGCGCATCCAAAGCAGCGGTCAGGAGGATCCCGTGGCGCTTTCCTCGCCTCCAGCGGAAGACACCGCCCCCGGCGAAAGTCCCGCCGAGAACCGGTTCCGGCGGCGACTGGAACGGCTCATCGGCGTGGCGGCGACCGAGGGGAACTCGGTCGTCCCCCTGCGCAACGGCGACCGCATCTTCCCGGCGATGCTCAAGGCCATCGAGTCGGCCGAGCACACCATCGACATGATGACCTACGTGTACTGGCGCGGCGACATCGCGCGCAGCTTCGCCTCGGCGCTGGCCGACCGCGCCCGCGCGGGCGTGCGGGTGCGGCTGCTGCTGGACGGGTTCGGCAGCCGCCCCATCGACTCCGAGTGCCTGACGATGATGAGCGACGCGGGCGTGCACGTGGCGTGGTTCCGCAAGCCGCTGGCGCTGTCGCCGCTCAAGCAGAACCACCGCTGCCACCGCAAGGTGCTGATCGTGGACGAGCACACCGCGTTCACCGGCGGCGTCGGCATCGCCGAGGAGTGGTGCGGCGACGCGCGCAACTCCGGCGAGTGGCGCGACACCCACGTGGAGGTGCGCGGCCCGGCCGTGGACGGGATCGCGGCGGCGTTCGCGCAGAACTGGGCCGAGTGCCACGACGAGCTGTTCGACGACCACGACCGGTTCTGCTCGCACGAGCCCGCCGGCGAGTCGGTGGTGCAGGTGGTGCGGGGCTCGGCGAGCTTCGGCTGGCAGGACATGCAGACGCTGATGCGCGTGACGTTCGAGTCGGCGGAGAAGCGCGTCCGGCTCGCCACCGCCTACTTCGCGCCCGACGACTTCTTCGCCGAGCTGATCTGCCGCACCGCCGAGCGCGGCGTGGCCGTGGAGATCCTGGTGCCCGGCCCGCACGCCGACAAGCGGGTGTCGCGGCTGGCGAGCCAGCAGCACTACGCGCGGCTGCTGGAGAGCGGGGTGCGGATCTGGCAGTACCAGCCGTCGATGATGCACGCCAAGATCCTGACCATGGACGGCACGGTGTCGCTGATCGGCTCCACCAACTTCAACCGGCGCTCCCTCGACCACGACGAGGAGGTCATGCTCGCGGTGATGGACGAGGACCTGACCGCCCGGCTGGACGCCGACTTCGACGACGACTTCGCGGCCAGCGAGGAGATCGAGGAGGTGCGCTGGAAGCGCCGCCCGCTCCCGCAGCGCGCCCTGGAGACCGCGATCACGCCGCTGCGGCGCTTCCTGTGATCGCGGCCACGTCCCCCTACGATGGCGGGCGTGGACGCACAGGGATGGGACGCCCGCTACGCGGCGGCGGAGATGGTGTGGTCGGCGGAGCCCAACCGCTTCGTGGCCGAGGAGTTCGGCGGCCTGCCGCCCGGCCGCGCCCTGGACCTCGCCGCCGGTGAGGGCCGCAACGCGCTGTGGCTGGCGGGTCTCGGCTGGGACGTCACGGCGGTGGACTTCTCGGCCGCCGGCGTCGAGCGCGGCCGCCGGCTGGCCGCCGAGCGTTCCCTCGACGTGGAGTTCGTCGTCGCGGACGTGACGGCGTGGACGCCGCCGGAGGACGGGTTCGACGCGGTCGTCGTCGCCTACCTGCACCTGCCGCCGGACGAGATGGCCGCCGTCCTCGGCACGGCCGCCGCCGCGCTGCGCCCCGGCGGCGTGCTGGTCTTCGTCGGGCACGACCGCACCAACATCACCGACGGCGTCGGCGGCCCGCAGGATCCCGACGTCCTGCACACCCCGGAGAAGGTCACCGGCGCGCTGCCCGGCCTGACCATCCAGCGCGCCGAACGCGTGCGGCGTCCGGTGGAGGTGGACGGCGAGACCCGCGACGCCATCGACACGCTGGTGCGCGCGGTCCGTTCACCGCTCGGCTGACGTCCGCGGCTCGCTGGCCCGCGCGGCCTGCTCACCGCGCGGTTGACGGCCGCAGATCCTCGGCGACGTCCGCGAACGCGCGCAGCAGCGGCGTCTCCGCGCCCGTCCGCCACACCAGTCCCCAGCGCAGTTCCGGGGAGTCGTGGATCGGCACGTAGGCGATGTCGGGGCGGGTGAAGTACTTGGCCGCGTGCGCCGGGACGGGTTGTGTCCCGTGGCCTGCGCCGACGTGCGCGAGGATCTCCTGCACGGTCTCCACCACCGGGCCGCGCGGGACGGGCCGCCCGCTGGACGTCCGGCGCGGGACGACCGCCTCCTCGTAGTAGGAGGGCGCGCCGTGCGCGGTGCCGAACACCTGCCCGTCCGCCAGATCCTCCAGCGACGCCGACGCGCGCGCGGCCAGCGGGTGGTCCGGCGAGACGGCCAGCACCAGCGTCTCGGTGATGACGACGGGCCCCACCGTCAGGTCGGGCTCGGCGACGGGCAGCCACAGGATCTGCACGTCGATCGCGCCGGTGCGCAGCGGCCCGAACGGGTCGGAGACGTGCGCCTCGCGCAGCGCCAGGTCGCAGCCGGGATGGCGGCGGCGGAACTCCGCGACGATGTCGTGGATCTCGTTCCCGGCCGCGCCCATCAGGCCGAGCCGCAGCGTGCCGGAGGGGCGGCGCGCGGCGTCGGTGGCGCGCGCGATGCCGTCCTGGATGATCCGGTAGCCCTCGGCGAGGTCGTCGCGCAGCCGCTCCCCGATCGGGGTGAGGGCGACGCGTCGGCTGGTGCGCTCGAACAGCGGGGCCCCGATGCGGCGTTCCTGCTGCCGAACGGCCTGGCTGACGCGCGCGGTCGAGACGTGCAGGCGCTCGGCGGTGCGGCCGAAGTGCAACTCCTCGGCGAGCGTCAGGAAGATCTCGATGTCCCGCAGTTCCACGCGCGCCCCCATCGTTAATGCCTGCATTAACGAGTGTTGCAGGCTTCGCCGTTGTTCGGCCGCCCCGCACGCACGATCGTTGAGGCATGAAAACGCTCAGCACCGTCGTGCTCCTGCTGTCCACGCTCAGCGCGGGCCTGATGGCGGGCCTGTTCGCCGCGTTCGCCTACGCGGTGATGCCGGGCTTCAAGCAGGGCAGCGACCGCACCCTCGTCGAGGGCATGCAGCGCATCAACGTGGCGATCCTCAACCCGGTGTTCATGTCGATGTTCATGGGCGGGTTGTTGTTCCTGATCGCGGCGGTGGCGCTCCAGTGGCGCACCGGCGGCGGCTCGGCGCTGCCGTGGGTGATCGCGGGCCTGGTCCTGTACCTGGTGATGTTCCTGGTCACCAGCGGCGTCAACGTGCCGCTCAACGACCAGCTCGCCAAGGCGGGCGACCCCGCGAAGATCGCTGATCTGGCCGCCGTGCGGGACACGTTCGAGGCGCGCTGGGTCACCTGGAACATCGTGCGCGCCCTCGCCTCGACCGGCTCGTTCGGCTGCCTGATGTGGGCGCTGATCGTGCACGGCCGGAACCTGGCGTGAGGGATTCTTAACGCCCGCGCAACGGCGTCGATCCCGCAGGCAACAACCGTCCCGCAGGATGGTCGGCGTCGCAGAGGTTGCATGTAATCTCCGGTTCAGAAGCCCCAGATTGCGGCGCGGGCGAGGGCTCCCTCCGACCCGCGTCGACAAGTGCATGTGGTCTCGTGAGCAGCGGGAGTCCGCACTCCAATGACCTACGACCTGACCGAACTCGACCGGGAGACCCGCATGGGCGGCCCCGGCACCGAGACCGACCGGCGCGAGATCCGGCGCGTCGACCTGTCCGGCTTCGACGCCCGCCGCGCCGCGATCGCCGACGAGCTGTGGGACGCCGCCGTGGAGATCGGCTTCTTCCAGGTGGTGAACCACGGCATCGACCTGGCGGAGGTCCGCGCGGCCTTCGCCGAGGCCGAGCGGTTCTTCGCCCTGCCGCGCGAGGTGAAGGAGCGCCACCGGCTGAAGGCGGGCCTGAACGCGGGCTGGGAGAGCCTGACGCAGGTCCGCCCGTCGGTCGGCACCCCCGACCAGAAGGAGTCCTTCCAGGTCACCCGCCCGCACATGGACGGGTTGTGGCCGGACGAGGGGTTCCGCGACACGCTGCTGGCGTTCGAGGGCCGGTGCTGGGAGCTGGCGATGCGGTTGCTGTCGTGCTTCGCGGAGAAGCTCGGGTTCGACGCCGACTTCTTCACCCGCGCGCACGACCCGTCCCAGGCCAGCTACCAGAGCACGCTGCGGCTGCTGCACTACTTCGCGATCCCGGCGGAGGCGCGCGGCACGCTCGACCTGTGGCGGGCCGGGGCGCACACCGACTTCGACTGCCTGACGCTGCTGTTCCAGCGCGACGGGCAGGGCGGGTTGCAGGTGTGCCCCGGCCGGGAGGCGCAGGAGCAGGAGTGGACGCCGATCGAGCCGTCCGACGACGCCATCACCTGCAACATCGGCGACATGCTGATGCGCTGGAGCGGCGACCGGCTGCCGTCCAACTTCCACCGCGTGAAGAACCCCGGCCCGGACGACTACCAGGGGCCGCGCCACAGCGTCGCGTTCTTCGCGCAGGCCAACCGGGACGTGCTGATCGAGAGCCCGGGCGGCGGGTACCCGCCGATCACGGCCGGGGACTACATCGCCCAGCGCATCGCGGCGAACTTCACGCGGGCAACGTGACGGCTTCGGCGGTCTTGCGTGCCCCCTTGGCCATCATGTTCTTCCACGGCAGGTAGGGCAGCACCTTGAGGGACCGGCTCATGAGCCAGTTCATGAGCCGGCCCTCGGGGACCATGAGGCGGCCGACGCCCTCGCCGGACTTGATGCAGCCGCGCGCGTACGGGCCGATCACGTCCTCGTAGCGGGCAAACGCGGCGCGGCGGGCGGGGCCGCCCAGCGGCACGTCGGTGCCGTCGGCGCGCCACATCCGCGTGTCCCCCAGGACCCCGAAGCGCATACGGGCGATTATCGACCACGCCCCCACGGCCTCCCGCTCCGCCCGAAAACCCGCACGTCCGCCCGGCCCGAACCTTCCCGACCACCCTGGCGTCTCAGGGGTACCGCGCTCCGTCCTGACACCGCCGAGGTGGTCTCGATGACCGTGCACACGCGTTCGCGCCGGGCGGGGTTCGTCGCCGCGCTCGACTGGCGGCGCGTCCCCGCCGTCCCCGACGACCCGGACGGGATCGTGGCCGGGAACGAGGAGCGCGTCGCCAAGATGATCGCGTTCCTGCGGGCCGCGATGGTGCCGTTCCTGCTGATCCCGCTGCTGGCCTGGAACCGGCTGGCGCACCCGGAGCTGGCGCTGCTGGCGGCAGCTGCGTGCGCGGTGGAGGCGACCTGGTTCGTGCGGCGCACGCTGCGCCGCCGCTCGGTGCGCGACGACCATGTGCTGGTCGCGGTGGACTACGTGTTCTGCCTGGCGCTGATGGTGGTGGGGTCGCGGGCCGCCGAGCCGTGGCTGCGCAACGAGATCATGACCGAGGTGGTGCCGTTCAGCCTGGTGTCGTCGGCGCTGCTGGGCTTCGCGCTCGGGTTGCGGTGGCGGTCGGTGCTGGGGCTGCTGGCGTTGTGGGGCGGCTGGGCGGCGACGGTCTACCCGCACCTGACGCTGAAACTGGGCTCGGACCTGCTGGGCTTCGTCATGTGGTTCCTGGTCGGCCTGTACGTGCCGCGCCTGATGCGCGAGCTGGCGGCGCGCACCGCCCGCGCCGCCGCCAAGCAGCGCGCCGCCGAACGCGACGCGGCGCGGGCCACCGCCGAGCAGCACGCCGCCGAGCGCGACGCCGCCGAGCAGCGCCGCCTGCTGGACCTGGCGCTGCACCGGGAGCGGATGCGCAGCGGCCTGCACGACGGCGTCCTCACCGTCCTCGATGGCATGGCGCGCGACGACCGCCTCGCCCCCGAGGGCCGCCGCTCGGCGCGCCGGGCCGCGCTGATGGCCCGCAACCTGCTGCGCGGCACCGCCGACACCGGCTCGCCGTTCGAGAAGCGGCTGATCGAGCTGAGCGAGACGTTCGTGGACCTCGGCGTGCTGGTGCAACCGCGCTTCTACGTGTCGGCCGAGCCGCCGCCGGAGCTGGCCGAGGCGGTGTGCGCGGCGGCGCGCGAGGCGCTGGCCAATGCCGCCAAGTACGCCGGGCCCGACGTCGAGGTGCACTTCTTCGCCGAGTGTGACGGCGACCGACTGGAGGTGTCGGTGGTGGACCACGGCGCGGGCTTCGACGCCGCGACCGCGCCGCGCGGCCGGGGCACGGCGGAGACGTTCGCGGCGGTGCGGGCGCTGGACGCCGCGTGCGAGGTGACCTCCGCGCCGGGCCGGGGCACCTCGGTCCTGATGACGTGGAGCCGCTGATGGCCCAGATCGTCTTCGTCGACGACCACCTCATGGTCGTGCAACCGCTGGTGGCGTGGCTGATCCCGCACCTGGCTGCGCGCGGCCACCGGATGTTGCCGCCCGCCGCCGACGTCACGGCCGTGGGCCCGGCGGGGCCGTCCGGCGGCGTCGCGGTCTGCGACGTGGTGTTGAAGGTGGGGCCGTCGGGGAGCGACGCCGTCCGGCACCTGCGCGGGCTCGGCTGGCGGGTGCTGCTGCTGTCGGGCCACGCTCCGGCCGGGCAGGTGCTGGAGGCGGTGGCGGAGGGCGCGCACGGCTACGTCGAGAAGTCGCAGCCCTCCGAGGAGCTGGCGGCGGCGATCGAGACGGTCGCGGCGGGACGCCTGCACCTGTCGTCCGCCCTGGCCGACCTGTTCTACGGCGGCCTGCGCGCGTCCCGGCTGCCGCCCGGCCGCGAGTTGACGTCGGTGGATCGGGACGTCCTGAAGTCCTTCGTGCAGGGTCGCACCGAAGCCGAGGCCGCCGCCCTGCACGGCCTGACCACCGCGCGGATGCAGGGGTTCCTGTCCCGCGCGTTCGCCGCGAACCGGGCCCGCCGTGCCCTGCTGTCGTTGTCGGACCGCGAGCGCGAGGTGCTGGTGGCGATCGGCTGCCGCGACCTGGACGCCGAGGCCGCCGCCCGCGCCCTCCACATGTCGGCCAACACCCTGAACACCCACCTGCGCAACATCCGCGCCAAGTACCGCACGGCGTTCCCCGACCTGGCGGCCGGGCTGACGCAACGCCAGACGGCCCGCCGCCTGGCCCTCGACCTCAACCTGTGCGGCCGGACGAATCACCAGAACTGGTGACTGTGCGGAGCCTCTGACCGGCGCATGATTCAGCTCAGGTGACCGGGACGACGGGCAGTGCGGACCGCCGGGGGCGTCCCGGTCCCCAGGACCATCCGGCGTCCGGGCGCGGCCTCGCCTCCCGGCAGGCCGCGCCCGGACCCCTTCGGCAGAAAGGTCGGCAGTCATGGTCAACGGATTCCAGGCCGCGCGCTTCCGCGAGAACATGGCCGAACACAGCAAGGCCGTCCAGGCCGAGTGCGAGACGTCGATGGACGAGACCTGCGCCGCCATCGGCGGCGTCGTGGGCATCGCCGCAGGGCTCGCGGGTCTCGGCGCGGCGGCCACCGCCGCCGCCGTCGCGCACCCGGTCGGCGCCGCGTACGCGGCCACGCACGGGGCGCTGCCGGTGTCGGCGGCGGGCTACGGCGTGGGCGCGCGCGTCGGCGCGAAGGTCAGCAAGGCCCTGCGCAACCTCTGAACGGCGTGGGCGCGCGTCGGCGCAAAGGGCGGCAAGGCACTGCGCAACCTCTGACCCGCCCGTGGGGCCCGCCCGCCTCCGGGCGGGCCCTTCCGGCGTCAGCCCAGCGAGGCCCTGACCTCGCGCGCGGCCGCGACCATGGTGCGGAGCGCCGCCTCGGTCTCGGCGTAACCACGGGTCTTCAACCCGCAGTCGGGGTTGACCCACAACCGGTCCGGCGGGACGACGCCCAGCGCGCGGCGCAGCGCCGTGGCCATCTCCCCGGCCGCCGGGACGCGCGGCGAGTGGATGTCGTAGACACCCGGCCCGATCCCCGCCGCGTACCCGGCGGCCTCCAGGTCGGCGACCAGCTCCATGTGCGAGCGGGCGGCCTCGACGCTGGTGACGTCGGCGTCCAGCGCGCCGATCGCCCCGATGATCTCGCCGAACTCCGAGTAGCACATGTGCGTGTGGATCTGGGTGGTGTCGGCGACGCCCGAGGTGGCGAGCCGGAACGCGCCGACCGCCCACGCCAGGTAGGCGTCGTGGTCGGCGCGGCGCAGCGGCAGCAGCTCGCGCAGCGCGGGCTCGTCCACCTGCACGACGCGGGCCCCGGCGGCCTCCAGGTCGGCGATCTCGTCGCGCAGGGCCAGCGCGACCTGCCGGGCGGTGGCGGCGAGCGGCTGGTCGTCGCGCACGAACGACCAGGCCAGCATGGTCACCGGGCCGGTCAGCATGCCCTTGACGGGACGGGCGGTGCGCGACTGGGCGTAGGTCGTCCAGCGCACGGTCATGGGCGCGGGCCGCGTCACGTCGCCGTGCAGGATCGGCGGGCGGACGCAGCGGGTGCCGTAGGACTGGACCCAGCCGTGCTCGGTGGCGGCGTACCCGTCGAGCTGCTCGGCGAAGTACTGGACCATGTCGTTGCGCTCGGGCTCGCCGTGCACCAGGACGTCCAGGCCGATGTCCTCCTGGAGGGCGATGACGCGGTCGATCTCGTCGCGCATGGCCTGCTCGTAGGCGGCGGTGTCGATGCGCCCGGCGCGCAGGTCGGCGCGGGCCTTGCGGACCTCGGCCGTCTGGGGGAATGAGCCGATGGTGGTGGTCGCGAGGGGCGGCAGGCGGAGGGCGTCGCGCTGGGCGGCGGCCCGCGCGGCGCGGTCGGTGCGCGTCGCGTCGATCTCGTTGGGGGCGGCGCGGTTCTGCGGGGCCCGGGACGGCTGGTCGGCGATGACGTGGCGGCCCTCCTTGAGGGCGCGGCTGATCAGCACGACCTCGTCCACCTTCTGCCGGGCGAACGCCAGCCGCTCCCGCAGGCCGTCCTCCAGGCCGGTCTCGGCGTCCAGGTCGAGCGGGACGTGCAGCAGCGGGCACGACGACCCGACCACCACGTCACCGACCAGGCCCATCAGCGTCGCGGCCGTGGACAGGGCGGCGGGCAGGTCGGCGCGCCAGACGTTGCGGCCGTCCACGAGCCCGGCGACCAGCGTGCGGCGCGGCAGCCCGCCGACCGCCGCGAGCCCCTCCAGGTTGCCGGGCCCGGCGACGAAGTCGAGCCCGATCGCCTCGGCCTTGGAGTCGGCCAGCACCGGGAGCGCCGCGCCGATGTCGCCGAAGTAGGTGGCGACCAGCATCCGGGGGCGGCTGGTCAGCTCGCCGAGCCGCTCGTAGGCGTGCTGGAGCGCGCCGAGTTCGGCGTCGGTGCGGTCGGCGGCGAGCGCGGGCTCGTCGAGCTGGACCCACTGGACGCCCGCCCCGGCCAGCCGCTCCAGCAGCTCGGCGTAGACCTCCAGCAGCGGGTTGAGCAGGTCGAGGGTGTTGAAGCCCTGCGGGGCCTTGGCGAGCAGCAGGTAGGTGAGCGGGCCGATCAGCACGGGCCGGGTCTCCATGCCGAGCTCGCGCGCCTCGCGGTACTCGACGAGCGGCTTGATGCCGCCGGGCTCGGGCAGCCGGAACCGGGTGTCAGGTCCCAGCTCGGGGACCAGGTAGTGGTAGTTGGTGTCGAACCACTTGGTCATCTCCAGCGCCGGGACGCCGTCGGCCCCGCGCGCCATCGCGAAGTAGGCGTCCAGGCCGTCCAGGTGCCGGAACCGGTCGGGGACGGCGTCCAGCAGGACGGTGGTGTCGAGCATCTGGTCGTACAGCGAGAAGGTGTTGGAGGGGACCTGGGCGATCCCGGCGTCGCGGAGGCCCTCCCAGACCTGGCGGCGCAGCGCCTTGGCGACGCGCTCCAGTTCGGCGGCGTCGATGCGGCCGGCCCAGTAGGACTCGGTGGCGCGCTTGAGTTCGCGGTCGGGCCCGATGCGCGGGTACCCGAGGACGGTCGTGGTCATGGCTGTTCTCCCTCGTCCGGCCATTTCCACGGCAGCGCGGAGCGAGGGCACGGCGGAGCTCCGCCGCGTCCGGGCCGTCCCGCGAGGCCGTGGACCACCGCGCGCCGGTCGGCGCGCGGGCGGAGGGCAGGTCTTCGGACTCACGGGCGCCTTGCGTCGCTCCTACTGGCCGTCGCTTCCCAACCCGGGGGTCAGTGCGTATGACGGCGGTCGTTCCCGTTCACCGCTGCGGGGCAGTCCCGGATTCGCACCGGGTTCCCTCTTGCGACACCCGCGCCGACGTGCCGGCGCGGGTGAACCTTCCGCAGCCGCGAGTATAGACAGGACATGCCCCGTCGCCGTCTACGATGCTTGTCGAGACTTCGGAGGGGTGGCGCATGACGGGACAGGCACGACCGATCACGCTGGTGGGGACGCCGGTGCTGCACCAGCCGTGCCGCCCGGTCGAGGAGTTCGACGCGGCGCTGGCCGAGCTGGTGGCGGACATGTTCGCCAGCATGTACGAGGCCGACGGCGTGGGCCTGGCGGCGAACCAGATCGGCGTGGACCTGCGGGTGTTCGTGTACGACTGCCCCGACGAGGACGGCGTCCACCAGAAGGGCGTCGTGGTGAACCCGACGCTGGAACTGCCGGACCTGGACCACCGGCACCTGGACGACAGCGAGGAGGGCTGCCTGTCGGTGCCGGGCCCGCACGCGTCGGTGGCACGCCCGGACCAGGCGACCTGCCACGGCTTCGACACGACGGGCGCGCCGGTGACGGTGGTGGGGACGGGCCTGCTGGCGCGGTGCCTCCAGCACGAGACGGACCACCTGAACGGCAAGCTGTACATCGACCGGATCTCGAAGCGGGCGCGCAAGCGGGTGCTGAAGGAACTGGAGGAGCTGATGGCGGAGGCCGCGGCTTCGGCCTCGTCCGAGTCCTGATCAGGGCGTGGCGTAGGGCGGGGCGGGGTCGTACTGCATGTAGCGCACGACCTGGTGGTAGTGCTCGCGGCCGTACAGCTTCTCGATGAGCCATAGCGACATGTCGATGCCTGCTGACACGCCTTGGCTCGTGACGAGGTTGCCGTCCACGACCCAGCGTTGGTCTCGCACCACCGTCACGTCGCCGCGCGCCTGTAGTTCGTCCTCGGCGCTCCAGTGCGTGTCCACGCTGCCGGGATAGATGACGAAGACGACGCGGCGCATGCCCTCAAGGCTCGTCGCGTGCGCCTGATGGCGTCAACGACGCCCACTCCACGATTCACGCCATGGGCGGGAAGCCGCAGACCAGAGCCGTGGCTGACGGCGCCGCGGCCTGGGAACAGCGTCAGGGATGGAAGCGGCGGGAGAGCAGATGACGAACGGCGTGACCGCGCTGGTGGTCTGCACGGACGTGCGCGACCTCGATGACGACGACTTCGTGGGCGACCTCAAACACGAGGTTCTCGAACTGCTGGACCGCTACCGGAATTCGGGCCGAAAATAATGCTTGACACCGGCCCCACATACCGGACTAATATCTCCCGCATGGAGTCCTGATCCCTTCGGTTGAGCCGCCCGCAGCAACGCTGCGGCCCGCTCCCATCCCTCCGGCGCCACGGGCGCTACCGCATCTCACACCCTGACCTACGTGGACCTTGCACGTCCGCGCACAGGGGCCGATGCGCACTCCCGCACCCCTGCGCGCCTCATGCCCTTTTCTCGTCGGCCTTCAACGTGGCCGAATTCGACATGCCCGGAGGTGGCTTCATTTTGCGTGCCCTAAATAACAACAACGACAACAACAAGCCCTTTCTCGACGCCATGAAGAACAAGGCTGCGCGGAAGGGATTCGACGCCAAGGCGTCGGCCCGCGCCAATAACGCGCGCCACAACGCGCGGCAGATGCCGACGCGCCAGTTCAACCGGGGCCGCTGAGCGGCCGTCCCTCCGGCCCGCCCCCTCAGCGGGCCGGAGGGACGGAGCCGGGGAACTCGGCCCAGACGACGGTGCGGTCACCGTCCTCGCGCCATCCCCAGCGCAGGGCGAGGGCGTCCACAATGCGCATGCCGCGCCCGTTGTCGGAGCCGTTCTCGCGCTTGACGTGGGGACGCGAGCCGGCCGCGCCGTCGTCGGCGACCTCCAGCCGGTAGAGGCCGGGGGCGGCGGTGAGGACGACGGTGACGCGCCCACCGGCGTGGCCGGAGGCGGTGTGGGTGATGGCGTTGGCGACGGTCTCGCTGCCGACGAGCACGAGGTCGTCGAGAACGGGATCGTCCTGGGGAACCAGGTCGCGCAGGAAGGTGCGCGCGTACCCGACCGAGCGCCGGACGCCCGGGAGGGTGATGGCCCCGATGACACCGCTGCCGCCTGCGCTGACGCCGCTCATGCCGCCACCCCCAGCGCGATCCGGAGCGCCGCCTCCGGCATCTGGGCGGGATCGAGCTCCGTCCCCCGCCACAGGAGGAGCCACCGGTCGACGCGGAGGACCGCCAGCACGGCCTCCCTCCGCCCGCGCGTACCCATCACCCACAGCACAGCCTCCCCGTTGCCGGGCACGACCAGCAGCGAGGTAGCCGGGACAGCCCGCAGCTCCCACGCCAACCGGACCAGTAGTTCGAACCGTGTCTCCGACGCCCGCACCGGCGGCTCCCTTCGTTCCGGAGTCGCCCGCCACCCTGGTTGTACGTTTGGGCGTCGGAGGGATGTTCAGTGCCCGAGTGAACGTTTTCCGCGACTGAAACTTCAGTGGCCCGTTACCCGCATCCAGACCACCACCGAGCGTGACATCGTGGGGTGATGCCCTCCGGGAAGCAACCCACCGTGCGGATGCGCCGGATCGGTTCGGCCCTCCGCCAAGCGCGCGAAGCGAAAGGGATGAAGCTCAGCACGGCCTGTCGGCTTTATGGCAGGTCGGCGGGGTGGTTCAGCACGGTTGAGAATGGAACGCAGGCGGTGACACCGTATGAGCTGGCTGATCTGCTGGACTTCTACGAAGTCTCCGACGGTCTCCTGCGCGAGTCCCTGCTCCATCTGGCCCAACAGCCCCGCCTCAAGGGATGGCAGCGCCCCTATGAAGGTCGCATCTCCGCGGCTGCCCTGGACCTCATGAGTCTGGAATGCGAGTCCCGGCTAGTCCGTGCCTTCCACCCCACGATCATCCCCGGCCTGCTACAAACCAAGGACTACGCACGGGCTCTCTTCGAAGTGGGGAATCCCGTGTACTCCGGCCGTACTCCAGCGCTGCTGGACTTCCGGATGGACAGGCAGAAGGTCCTCACCGGACCGAACCCGCCAGAGTTCATGGCGGTCATTCACGAGTCCGTGCTGCATCACCAGATGGGTAGCGCCTCCGTCATGCAGGCACAGCTACGCCAACTGGCCGAGTGGGCGCACTGGCCCCATGTTCACATTCACGTGCTGCCCTTCTCCAAGAGCGCCTATCTGGGCCTGTCCGAGTCCTTCCTTCTCTTGACGTTGCGGCCACCTGGAACGCTGACCGTGGCGGTACTCGAACACCTGGCACGCTCGCTCTTCGTGGACAACGAGGAGGAGCTGGCGAGGTTCATCAAGGTCTTCGACCGTCTCTTCGGCGCTGCCCTCGGCGAAGGAGAGTCACTGAAACTTCTTGAAGGAGTAGCGTCCCACGCATGAGCACTCACAGCCCGACGAAGCATGTCCGTGCTGAGAGCCAGCACATCGAGTCCGACGTCGAGGTATCCAGAGCCTGGCAGAAGAGCAGCCACAGTAGTCACCCCGAGGGGCATTGTGTGGAGGTCGCTGGGGCTTGGCGGAAGAGCACACATAGTGGTCCTCCTGAAGCTGACTGCCTTGAGGTCAGCAGAACAGCCCGTGTGGTGGCGGTCCGTGACTCCAAGAACATCACGGGCCCTGTCCTCGCGTTCGGCACTCCGGCTTGGCGGGAGTTCCTCACCCACATCAAGACCGGCGGTTACGACCTCACCTGAGCCCGCGCGGGCCGGGCCAGGGCGGAGCCCGGCGGGGGTGTGGGGGCAGCGCCCCCGCCTCAGTAAGCCAACACAGCAGGGCTACGCCCTTCCGCTTGGGGG
>NZ_BCRO01000039.1 GCF_001552635.1 Actinomadura hibisca NBRC 15177
TCCCCGGTGGCCGGGGTTGCTGGTCATGTTCGGGCGCGGGGCTGGGGTCGGTGGTCGGGTGCGGGGCGCGGGCTGGGGTTGCTGGTCACGCGCGGGGCGCGGGAATCCCTCAGGACCGCCGCTCCCGCATCAAGAACAAGCCCACGCCCGACCCGATCACCGCCACCCCCGTGGCCACGCTGACCAGAATCTGCGTCACCCCGTCAAAGGCAAAACTCGTCGAGACGTTGACGACCAGAGCGAGCACGAACACGGTCCAGAGCAGGGGCTTCATCGCAGGTGGCCTTCCAGGACGGGAATCTTGTACCCCAACGATCCCGCTCCACCGCATCCAGCGCATCAGACCCCACTCCCGAACCCATGGTGTAGCCCGCTACACCACAGCACATTTACTTACCATGTGGTAGGAAACGGAGTGACCGCGGCAACGCCGCTTCTCTTCTCCGGAGGCGCAGTGAACGACTCGACGACCCTGGTCCCCTTCCCGCAGCACCTCGTCCCTCTCCCCGGAAGCGGGCTTCACCTGCGCGAACGGCCCCGCATCGCCGTCGCCGCACCCGGCGAAGCGCTGGGCGCGACCGTCACGGATCTCCTTTCCCGCCTCCACGGCGTCGAGCCCGTCCTCACCACAGAGAACGACAACGACCTCCGCCTCGTCCTAACACCAGCCCCCACGCCACCAGCAGACGACATCACCCCACCCCAAGGACTCGACCCCCTAGACGGCGACCCCGGCCGCGAGCGCTACCAACTAGAAGTCACCGACAACGGCGCCACCATCACCGCCGCCACCCCCGAAGGGCTCTTCCGCGGAGCCGTCACCTTCGCCCAGCTCCTCCACCACCAAGACGGCGCACTAACCGCCCCCGCCCTCCGCATCACCGACGGCCCCGCCTGGCACTGGCGCGGCCTCTCCCTCGACGTCGTCCGCCGCTTCTTCACCGTCGACCAGGTCAAGCACGTCATCGACCTCCTCGCCCTCTACAAGTTCAACGTCCTCCACCTCCACCTCAGCGACAGCCAGGCCTGGCGGCTGGAGATCGACGGCTGGCCCCGCCTCACCGACCCCTCCTTCTGGCCCGGCAAGCCCCTCGCCGACGAAGGCGTCCGCCCCTACTACACCCAGGCCGACTTCCAGGAGATCGTCGCCTACGCGGCCGCCCGCTTCGTCACCGTCGTTCCCGAGATCGACGTGCCCGGCCACGTCCTCGCCGCCGTCCGTGCCTACCCCGAGTTGCAGGGCACGGTCACGCCCGCGCACGAGCTGATCGCCTTCCTCGACCCCAACGCGGACGTCGTCGACCGCTTCGTCACCGACGTCGTCGGCCAGCTCGCGCGGCTCGCGCCGGGCCCCTACCTCCACGTCGGCGGCGACGAGGCGTTCGGCATGCCGCACGACCTGTACGCGCAGTTCGCCGCCCGCATGCTGGAGATCGTCCGGGCCACCGGCAAGAAGGTCGTCGGCTGGCAGGAGATCGCCCGCTCCGGCACCCTCACCCCCGACGACCTGGTGCAGGCGTGGATCGGCAAGGGCGACGAGTTCAATCTCGACACCGCCCGCGCCAAGGCCCCCGAGAAGTACTGGCCCCTCCTGGAGCAGGTCGCCGAGACCTTCGCCCAGGCAGTCCATGACGTCCCCACGGCCGTCGCCGCCAACGCCCCGGTGCTCGCCTCCGCCAGCAGCCACATGTACCTGGACCGGCGCTACGCCGAAGACTCCGTCCAGCAAGACCAGAACGAGCTGCGCACCCGCGTAGGCGCTGACATCTACCAGCCTCGCACCACCCGCGAGTTGTTCGCCTGGCGGCCCGACGCCCTCACCGAGATCCCCGACGGCGCCCGCATCGCCGGTGTGGAAGCCGCCATCTGGTGCGAGACCGTCCGCAGCTTCGAGGACCTCACCTTCCTCCTGCTGCCCCGCCTCCCCGGCATCGCGGAGAAGGCATGGACCGTCCAAGACACCGAGTGGGACGACTACCGCGCCCGCATCTCCCAGCACGGCGACTGGTGGAGCCGCCTCGGCCTGGACGGCTACTACCGCTCGGCCGACGTCTTCTAAATGAACAAGTGAAAGGGGCGCGGTCAACGACCGCGCCCCTTTCCCCTCGGCCGCGCCCCCGCGCCCAAGCCCCTGTCCGCCCTACCCCGCCGCCCTCTCCCGCTCGAACGCCTCCCGTCGCGCCCGCTGCTCCGCCACATCCGCCACCGGCGCAGCCAGCAACAAGCTCCGCGTATAGACATGTTGCGGTCGCTCCGTCACCTCCGCCGCGTCCCCCGTCTCCACGATCACCCCCTGGTGGATCACCGCCACCCGATGGCTCACGAACCGCACCACCGCCAGGTCATGCGAGACGAACAGGTACGACACCCCCGTCCCCTCCTGGATCTCCAGCAGCAGTTCCAGCACCGTCTGCTGCGTGGTCAGGTCCAGCGCCGACACCGGCTCGTCGCACACGATCAGTCGCGGCCCGATCGCCAGCGCCCGCGCGATCGCCACCCGCTGCCGCTGGCCCCCCGAGAACTCCCGCGGCAGCCGCGCCGCCGAGTCGGACGGCAGATGCACCCGCTCCAGCAGCCCCGCGACCCGCCCCCGCGCCTCCGCCCGCGACAACCCCTGCGCCAGCAGCGGTTCCGACAGCGTGTCCCCGATCGTCAGCGACGGGTTCAGCGACGTGTACGGGTCCTGGAACACCACCTGCAAGTCGCGGCTCAGCGTCCGCCGACGCCGAGGCGTCGCCCCGTCGATGCGCTCCCCGGCGAAGGTGATCGTCCCGGACCGCGCCGGCACCAGGCCGAGGATCGCCCGGCCCAGCGTCGTCTTGCCCGACCCCGACCCGCCCACCAGGCCCAGCGTCTCGCCCGGCCGCACCGCCAGCGACACCCCGTTCAGCACGTCGGTCCGCGCAGCCCGACGACCCCGGCCCCGACCCGGGAAGGAGACGTGCAGGTCCTCCACCGCCAGCAAGTTCTCGACATCACTCACGCCGTCTCTCCCTTCCAGGCTCCCCGCGCGGGCGCGCGGTCCAGCACCGCGCCGAGCAGCCGCCGGGTGTAGGGCTCCTCAGGCGCGTGCAGGATCTGCTCGGCCGTCCCCGTCTCCACGATCCGGCCGTCGTGCATCACCGCGACCCGGTCGCACACGTCGGCGACCACCCCGAGGTTGTGGGTCACCAGCAGCACGCCCATCCCGCGCTCGCGCTGCAACCGGCGCAGCAGGCCCAGCACCTCGGCCTGCACCAGCACGTCCAGCGCGGTGGTCGGCTCGTCGGCGATCAGCAGGTCCGGGTCGCACGACATCGCGCCCGCGATCAGCACCCGCTGCGCCATGCCGCCGGAGATCTGGTGCGGGTAGGAAGCGAAGACCCGCTCGGGGTCGGTGATCTCCACCTGCCGCAGCAGGTCCAGCGCCCGCTTCCGCGCCTCCGCCCTGGAGATCTTCAGCTTGTACCGCATCGGTTCGGTGAGCTGGGTGCCGATGGTGAACGACGGGTCCAGGTTGCTCATCGGCTCCTGCGGCACGTACGCCACCACGGTCCCGCGCAGCGCCCGGTGCGCGCGCTCGTCCAGCCCGACGATCTCGGTCCCCGCGACGGTGACGCTGCCCCCGGCGACCCGCCCGCCCTCGGGCAGGATGCCGAGCACCGAGAAGGCCGTCTGCGTCTTGCCCGACCCCGACTCGCCGACCAGCCCCACGATCTCCCCGGCGCGCACGTCGATGTCCACGCCGTGCACGACCTCCTTCACCGTCCCGTCGGCCAGGTCGTAGGCGACGCGCAGCCCCCGCACCGACAGCAGCTCCGCCCGCTCGCCGACCTCCCCGGACACGGGGCCGGACGGCGCGGGTTCCGACGGCGCGGATTCGGACAGCACGGATTCAGACGGCGCGGGTTCCGACGACACGAGCCCCGGTGACACAAGCTCCGGCGACGCAAGTTCCGACGACACGAGTCCCGACCCCCCGCGACGCGCCTTCCGCCGCGCCGCAGGAGCCCCCCGATCCTCCAACGCATCCCGCAGCGCACTGGCCAGCAGCACCAGCGACGCGCTGGTCAGCCCCAACGCCAACCCCGGCCACACGATCATCGTCGGCGCCCGCTGGATGTTCCCGAACGCCTCGTTCAGCATCGCGCCCCACGTCGGCGTCGATCCGCTGCCCACCCCCAGGAACTCCAGCCCCGCCTGCAACCCGATCGCGATCCCCGCCACCAGCGCCGTCTGGATGATGATCGGCGCGCGCACCACGATCAGCACGTGCCGCGCCACGATCCGCGCGTCGCTCAGCCCCGCGACCCGCGCCGCGTCCACGTACAGCTCGCCCCGCACCCCGGCGACCACCCCGCGCACCAGCCGGAAGAAGCTCGGCGAGATCAGCACGCCCAGCACGACCATCAGCACCCACACCGTGGGCCCGAGGATCGCGCGCGAGGCCAGCAGCACCACCATCGCGGGCAGCGCCATCACCAGGTTGACGACCCAGCTCGCGGCCGCGTCGAACCGGCCGCCCCGGTACCCGGCCAGCAGCCCCGACGGCACGCCGATCACCAGCGCCACCACCAGGGCCAGCAGCGCGCCGCCCAGCGTGTTGCGGCCCCCGTACAACAACCGCGCCACCATGTCGCGCCCGGCCGAGTCGAAGCCCAGCGGGTGCCCGCCGGTCGGTCCGCCGAACGAGTCGCGCAGGCTGGCCACGTTCGGGCCCTGCGGGCTGAGCAGCGGCGCGAACAGCACCGCCAGCACGATCAGGGCCAGCACCACCGCCGAGACCAGCCCGAGCGGGTTGCGCAACACCCGCCGCAACACCCCGTTACCCCCGCCGCCGCCCTTGCCGCCGTTGTTCCCACGGCCGCCTCCGTCGCCGCTCATGCGGTCCTCGCCTTCGGGTCCAGCCAGCCGATCAGGACGTCCACCAGCAGGTTCACCGCGATCACCCCGACCACCGTGACCGAGACCAGCGCCATGATCACAGGGATGTCGCCCCGCGTCGTGTAGGTGACGGTCATGCTCCCGATGCCCGGCAGCCCGAAGATCTGCTCCACCAGCACCGCGCCCCCCAGCAGCCCGACGAACTGCATCCCCAGCACCGTCAGCGCGGGCGCGGCCGCGTTGCGCAGCACGTGCCGGAACAACACCCGCGACGGCGGCAGCCCCCGCGCGCGCAGCGTCCGCACGTAGTCGCGGCGCAGCACGTCGATCACCGCGCCGCGCACCTGCTGCGACACCCCGGCCACGCCCGCCACCGACAGCGACGCCACCGGCAGCGTGATCGTGGACAACCAGCCCGGCACCGACTCGGCGATGTCGGTGTAGCCGATCGCCGGGAACCAGCGCAGCTTGACGGCGAACACCACCACGATGATCAGCGTCACCAGGAAGCCGGGCAGCGCGTACCCCAGCACCCCCAGCACCTGCACCACCCGGTCGGCGACCCCGCGTCGCACGCCCGCCCACACCCCGAGCAGCAGCGACAACACGGCGGTGACGCCCGTGACGCCCAGCATCAGGCTGACGGTCACCGGCAGCCGCGTGGACAGGGCCTGCACCACGTTCTCGCCGGTGAACCAGGAGGTGCCGAAGTCGCCCCGGACGGCGTGCGCCAGCCAGTCGGCGTACTGGACGAACACCGGCCGGTCCAGGCCGAGTTCGGCGTTCTTGGCGTCGACGGTGGCCTGGGGCGCGTTCGACCCCAGCAGTTGCCGCCCCACGTCCAGATCGGGGATCGACAGCAGCAGATAGGACAGCAGGGAGATCACGAACAGGAGCACCACCCCCGCGGCGACCCTGCGTGCAACGAAGCTCAGCATGTGACTCGGTTTCCGTGCTCGGCCCCGGCGGGGACGGGCGACGGCCCGCCCCCGCCGCGCCTCACTTGGCGGGGGCGTAGTTGTACAGGGCGGGCACGGCCATGCCGGACTGCGGCGTGACGCGCACGGTGCCGTCGGAGACGTGCAGGTAGGACATCCGGTAGAACGGCACGAACCACGCCTGCTCCACCAGGTGCCGGTTGAGCGCCTGGAGGTCGGCCTTGGCGGTCCCGTCCGGCGCGGCCTGGATCTTGGGCAGCAGGCTCTTCAGCGTGTCGTCGCTGGTCCCGAACATGTTGAACACGCCGGGCAGCACGTAGTCGCCGACGCCGATCCAGTCGGCGTCGGGCTGGCCCAGGTTCATGACCATCGCGGGGTAGGCGCGGTCGGTGAAGATGCGGCGCACGGCCCCGGCGTCCACGTCGTCCCAGGTCAGCTTGACGCCGATCGCGTTCAGGTCGGTCTGGAGGGAGGAGGCGAGCGCGTCGGGGACGATGGCCTGGATGCGCGGCAGCTTGAGCGTGAAGCCGGACGCGAACCCGGCCTGCTTGAGCAGGTCGCGGGCCTTGGCCGGGTCGTGCGGGTAGGCGGTGTCCAGCTCCGGCACGTAACCGGCGGACTTCGCGCCGAAGATCTGGCTGGTGGCCGTGCCGCGCCCCTGCCGGATCTTGCTGAGCATCGTGGCGCGGTCGATGGCGAGGTTCAGCGCCTGCCGCACGCGCGCGTCCTTCAGCGCCGGGACCAGCGCGCCGCCCCGGTCGAACAGGATCATGCCCTGGAAGTCGAACTCCTGCTTGACCGTCTTCACCTTGGGGTCGGACTCGATCCCGGCCTGCTGGTCGGCGTTCTGGAGGAGGGCCGCGTTGAGCTGCCCGGTCTTGACGCCGTTGACGATCGCGGTCTCGTTGTCGAAGTAGCTGATCGTCACGCCCTCGTAGGGCAGCTTGCTCCCCCAGTAGTTCTTGGCGCGGGTGTAGACCCACTTGGTGCCGATGGCGGACTTGGCCGAGTCCAGCTCGTAGGGGCCGGTGCCGTCGGGCTTGGTCTTGAGGGGGTCGCCGGGCTTGGTGAAGGACTTGGGGTTGGCCATCAGCCCGGCCGCGTCGCTGAGGTAGTAGAGCATCGCGGGGTTGGGCTGGGCGAGCTTCACCGTCACGTGGGTGGCGTCGTCGGCGGTGATGGACTTGACGTCCTTGAGCGTCTTGGCCTGCGCGCCCGCCTTCTTGCCGAAGCGCTCCATGTTGGCCTTGACGGCGGCGGCGTCGAACGGCGAGCCGTCGTCGAACTTCACGCCGTCGCGCAGGGTCAGCTTCAGCTCGGTGCGGTCGCCGCTGTACTTCCACTCGGTGGCCAGCATCGGGCTGTAGGAGCCGTCCGGCTCGCGCTTGATCAGCGTGTCGTACACCGCCTGGAAGAACGGCAGGGCGCTGCCGTTGGCGTCGGCCGGGTCGAGGCTCTGCGGGAGCGTCATCGTGGCGATGCTGAGCGTCGAACCCGCGCCGCCCGCCTTGGCCCCGCCGCCCGCGCACCCGGTGAGGGCGGTGGCGCAGGCCGCCGCCAGCGCGACGCCGCTGATGGTCTTCTTCATGGATTCACTCCGATGTGAGAGCAAAACGACCCGCCTCGGCAGGATTTCGGCGAGCATACAGCCAGAACTAACCACGTGGTAGGTTTTGCCCGCGGCTTGCGGACGGGCGGAGGCCGTACGGTTGGCGCAGCGCCGCGGGCGGCCCCGGCGCGGCTCCCATCTGCCCGAATCCGCCATCCGCCAGACATCGCAGAGAGGCCCGGCCCGTGACCGAGCAGTCCGCACCTCGCCTGAGCAAGGGCGAGCGCACCCGCGCCCGCATCCTGGACTCGGCGACCGAGTTGTTCTCCCGATCGGGCTTCCACGCGGTGTCGTTGCGCGACATCGCCGCGCACGCCGGGCTCACCCACGCGGGCCTGCTGCACCACTTCCCGGGCAAGGAGGACCTGCTGGTCAAGGTGCTGGGCCGCCGCGACAAGGTGGACGCGCGGCTGCTGTTCGGCCCCGAGGCCGCGACCCCCGAGGGGCTGCTCGCCACCACCGTCGGGTTCGTCTCCCGCAACATGAGCACGCCCGGCCTGGTCGGCCTCTACGTGAAGATCTCCGGCGAGGCCGTCGACCCCGAGCACCCCGCGCACCGCTACTTCGTGGACCGCTACCGGGTGCTGCGCGAGCAGCTCACCGGCGCGTTCACCGAACTGTTCGCGCAGTCCGACCCGCCGCTGGACCACGACCCGGCCCTGGTCGCCCGCCAGATGCTGGGCCTGATGGACGGCCTCCAGACGCAGTGGCTGCTGGAGCCGGACGCGGTGGACATGCACGCCGCGGTCGTCGCGTTCCTGCGCCAGCTCGGCCTGCGCTTCGAGCCCCCCGCAAGCGACACCGAACGCGAGGTACCGCATGACCGAGAGCAGCACCCCTGACCTGACGCTGGAGGAGCGGGCGTTCCTCACCTCCGGATCGGGGACGTGGAACACCGCCGCGGTGCGCGACGTGGTGCCGTCGCTCACCCTGACCGACGGCCCGCATGGCATCCGACGGCAGACCAAGGGCAGCGGCGACGCGCTGGGCCTGATGCACAGCGAGCCCGCGACGTGCTTCCCGCCGGCCGTGGCGCTGGGCTCGTCCTGGGACGCGGCGCTGGCGCGTCGGGTGGGCGCGGCCCTGGCCCGCGAGGCGGCCGCGCTGGGCGCGGACGTGGTGCTGGGGCCGGGCGTGAACATCAAGCGCTCGCCGCTGTGCGGGCGCAACTTCGAGTACTTCTCCGAGGATCCGCACCTCACCGGGGTCATGGGCGCGGCGGTCGTCACCGGCGTCCAGTCGCGGGGGATCGGCGCGTGCGTGAAGCACTTCGCGGTCAACAACCAGGAGACCGACCGGATGCGGGTGAGCGCCGACGTGGACGAGGCCACGCTGCGCGAGATCTACCTCCCGGCGTTCGAGCACATCGTGCGCGAGGCGGCCCCCTACCTGGTGATGAGCTCCTACAACCGGATCAACGGCGTCTATGCGAGCGAGAACCCCTGGCTGCTGACCGAGCTGCTGCGCGGCGAGTGGGGCTTCGACGGGCTGGTCGTGTCGGACTGGGGCGCGGTGAACGACCGGGTGGCGGCGCTGGCGGCGGGCCTCGACCTGGAGATGCCGCCGACGGGCACCGACGCGGAGATCGTCGCGGCGGTGCGGTCGGGCCGCCTGGACGAGGCGGTCGTGACGCGCGCGGCCGACCGGCTGCGGGCGCTGGCGGCGCGCGTGGCGTCCGCCGAACGGCACGAGGACTGGGACGTCGAGGCGCACCACGAGCTGGCGCGCGAGGCGGCGCGGGCGTCGGCGGTGCTGCTGAAAAACGAGGATGTGCTGCCCCTGGACCCGCAGGCGCGGCAGCGCGTCGCGGTGATCGGCGAGCTGGCGCGGACGCCGCGCTACCAGGGACACGGCAGCTCGCACGTGGTGCCGACCCGGCTGGACAACGCGTGGGACGCCTTGCGGAAGGACGTGGGGCCGGACACGGCGCTGACGTTCGCGGCCGGATACCGCCTGGACGGCGAGGCCGACGAGGCGCTGGCGGCCGAGGCGGTCGAGGCGGCCGGAGCCGCCGACGTCGCGCTGCTCTTCCTGGGCCTGCCCGACGAGGCGGAGTCCGAGGGCTACGACCGTACAAGCCTGGACCTGCCGGACGTGCAGCTGCGGATGTTGCGCCGGGTGGCGGCGGAACGCTCCAAGGTCGTGGTGGTGCTGGCCAACGGTGGCGTGGTGTCGGTGGCCGAGTGGCGGGACGACGCGGCGGCGATCCTGGAGTGCTGGCTGCCGGGGCAGGCGGGCGGCTCGGCGATCGCGGACCTGCTGCTGGGGGCGTGCAGCCCGTCGGGCCGGCTGACGGAGACGATCCCGATGCGGCTCGCGGACGTGCCGTCCTACCTGCACTTTCCCGGGGCGGACGGGCACGTGGCTTACGGCGAAGGCCGGTACGTCGGGTATCGGCACTACGACACGCTTGGTGTGGAGGTGGCGTACCCGTTCGGGCATGGGCTGTCCTACACGCGCTTTGAGTACTCGGATTTGGACGTGCGCGCGACCGGGGACAACGCCTGGGACGTGGAGCTGACGGTCGCGAACGTGGGCGACGTCGCCGGTGACGAGGTGGTGCAGCTCTACATCGCGTTCGACCAGGAGCGCCCGACCCGTCCTCGCCACGAGCTGCGGGCGTTCAGCAAGGTGGCGCTGGCTCCGGGCGAGTCCGCGCGCGTGTCCTTCACGGTGACCGGACGCGACATCGCGCACTGGTCGGTGGCGCGGGGCGGGTGGCGGATCGCGCCGGGCGGCTTCACGGTGGAGGTGGGGGCGTCCTCGCGCGACATCCGGCTGCGCGCGGAGCTGAGCACGCCGGGCGACGGATGGGTGCCGCCGCTGAGCGCGATGTCGACGCTCGGGGAGTGGCTGGAGCATCCGGTGGGCGGCCCGATCGTGCGGGAACGGCTGCGCGGCGCGCCTGGTCTGGCGGGCGGGGGCGGCTTGCCCCCGGCGTTGCTGGGCATGGCGCTGGGCACGCCGCTGATCAAGTTCCGGACGTTCGGGATCGGGCTGAGCGCGGAGACGGTGGAGGAGCTGGTGGCGGCCGTGCAGGGCTGACGGGCTGCCTGGCCCGCCCGCGACGTTGCGCGGGCGGGCCGGGCCTCAGACGTCCAGCGCTCCGGCGCGGGCGACGTCGCCGAACCAGCGGGCGCTGGGCTTGACGGTGCGGGCGAAGGTCGTGCGGTCCACGTGCACGAGCCCGAAGGTGGCGTGCCAGGAACCCCACTCGTAGTTGTCGAGCAGGGACCAGTGGAGGTAGCCGCGCACGTCGGCCCCGTCGTCCATGGCGGCGTGCAGGCCGGCGAGCGCGCCACGGGTGTACTCGACGCGCTCGTCGTCGTCGCCGGTGGCGATGCCGTTCTCGGTGACGAGGATGGGCACGCCGGGGATGCGGGCGGCGGTGTGGCGGACGGCGTTGCCGAGGGCGGCCGGGTAGAACTCCCAGCCGGTGAGGGTGCGGCGGGCGTCGTCGGGGACGGACAGCGCGCCGTCGGGGCCGATCTGGACGCGGGTGTAGGCCTGGACGCCGATGAAGTCGTCGTGTGCGGCGGCGTCGAGGAACTGGTCCTCGCGGGAGAAACGCCAGTCGGCGCACTGGGCGTCGGCACCGTCGACGGGTTCGAAGTTCTGGTTGGCGACGGTCCAGCCGGACTTGAAGCCTGCGAGCTCTTCGCGGGCGGCCTTGTGGGCGGCGATGAGCGCGTCCGCGGTGGGCTGGTCGGGCGGCGGCAGGGCCCCGGCGACCAGTTCGGGCCGCTTCTCGCCGCTCTCATGGCGCTTGAGGACGTTGGCCATCATGGCGAGCATGTTGGGCTCGTTGATGGTGCAGACCCACTCGACGCCGTCGAGGATCGGGACGACGGCGCGGACGTAGCGGCGGAAGCGCTCCACGGCGCCGTCGGCGAGCCAGCCTCCGGCGAGCTGGAACCAGAGCGGGCTGGTGAAGTGGTGCAGGGTGACGACGGGCGTGAGTCCGCGTTCGAGGCAGCCGTCGATGAGCCGCCGGTAGTGCGCCAGCTCGGCCTGGGAGAAGGCGCCTTCGACGGGCTCGACGCGGGCCCACTCGATGCTGAACCGGTAGGCGTTGAGCCCGAGGTCGCGGACGATGTCGAGATCCTCGCGCCAGCGGTGGTAGCCGTCGCAGGCGTCGCCGCTGCGCTCGGGGAGGGGACTGCCGGGACGGTTCTCCAGCGCCCAGAAGTCGCTGGCGAGGTTGTTGCCCTCGGTCTGGTGGGCGCTGCCTGCGGCGCCCCAGAGGAAGGGGGTGGGGAAAGCGGCTCGCACGCGGGTGCTCCTTGGCTCTGCCGGGTGGGACGAGCCAAAACCTACCAGGTGGTTAGTTTTCTGGGTGGTGCTGGTGCGGCCCGGTTTGGCGTGGAATCTTCGGAGGGGACGTTCCGGAAATCGGGCGCGATGAGGGGCTCGCGACTGTTGGATGGACTTCCGGGGAACGGCTGCCGGTCGCCGGGTCCCGTCCGTAGAAGGGGGAGCGGATGAGGCGTGCGAGGCCGACCGCCCTTCGGGTCCTCACCCTTCAGGTTGTGATCGGCGGCCTTCTGCTGAGTGTGATCAGTCGGCTCTTCCCGGGCGGCACCGACAACGCGCTGTTCGGCGCCTTGTTCGGCGGCGTGGTGGTCGGCGCGCTGGCCCTCGGCTGGTTCTCCACGTCGAAGGCGGCCCAGCGACTCTTCCGGCGGCTGTTCCCGCGGGCGGACTACCTCGAACAACTCCAGGAACGGCTCCGGCGCCCGCCGCCCAACAGCCTGTCGATCAAGAGCACGCTGTCAGCGGAAACGCAGGATCACGGCATCGACCTCGCCCTTCGGCCGGTGGGCGCGCAGGGACCGGGCCCCCGCACGAATCTGCAGTCCGCGTTGGCGGACGACGAGATCGTGGTGGTGCTCGGCGAGCCGGGAGCGGGCAAGAGCACGCTGCTTCGCCATACGGCCCTGGTCCATGCCGAACGGGCCAAACAGGCGCGTCCACACCGGCTGCCGATACTGATCGATTTGAACGCCCTCGCCGTCCTGGCCTCCGACGAGATGAGGAGTCCCGGTTTTTCGGTGCAGCACCTCGACCGAGGCGACGTCGCGCCCGAATGGCTGGACCGGCAGGTCAGGAGAGGCGGCTGCCTGCTCCTGCTGGAAGGCTTCGACGACATTCCGCATCCAGCGGCGCGCACCCGGATCGTCCGGTGGCTGCGGACCCAGGTTGAGCGCTATCCGGGCAACGCGTGGGTGCTGGCCTCCCGGCCGTACGCCTACGCCGAGACGCCCGTGCCGGGGGCGCGGCTCCTGGAGGTGTGCGCCCTCAGCCCCGAGCAGATCAGGCGCTTTCTGCTCATGTGGTGCGAGCGGGACGAGCGTCGTGCGAACGATCTGCTCTGCCGCATCGACGAGAGCGGCCTGACCGAGCTGGCCGCCAATCCGCTGCTGCTGACGCTCGTCGCCAACGTGGACCAGTTCCGGAACAGGCTTCCCCACGGCATCGCCGATCTCTACGAGGAGATCATCGAAATCCTGCTGTACCGGTTCACCCGGGACAAGGGCCCGCCGGAGCCGGTCGGGCACAGCAGATCCCAGAAGAGCCGGGCGCTGAGCGAGCTGGCCTTCTGGATGATGGACCGGGAGGTGCGGGAGGTGTCCCGCACGCACGCGGCGGAGATCATCGCTCCCGCCGTGCAGCGGCTCAGCGACCGGTGGACCACTCCCGAAGAGTTCCTCGACGCGGTGCGCGACGACGGCGTGCTGGCCGAGCGGGTTCCGGGACTGCTGACGTTCGCACACCTCCCGTTCCAGGAGTATCTGGCGGCGGTCTGGATCCGGGAGCGTGGAACAGCACGGACCCTCACCAGGAACATCGAGAACCCGTGGTGGCGGGAGACCATCCTGCTGTGGGCGGCCGACACCGACGCGACCCCCGTCATCGAAGCGTGCCTGGCAGCCCGTACGCCCTGGTCACTGGGCTTGGCCCGCTCCTGCGCGGAGATCGCCCGCGAGGTCTCGCCGGAGGTACGCGCCGCGCTGGAACGCGAACTGGCCCGCCAGGTCGTCATCACCGATGGCGCGCCCCAGGACACCGCGCTGATCGACTACCTCGTGGAGGAGCACGCCGCCGAGGGCCGCCGGATCATCGCCAAGGCAAGGAACGCCGGACGCCGGATCGACGGCGAGGACGTGAAGGTCGCGCTGGCGAAGGTGCGTCCCGGTGAGGACGACGAGGCGAACGCCGCCGCGTACCTGTCGGCGGCACTGCTCGCCGAGGAGATGGGGCAGACCCGCGAGGCCCGCCAGCACCAGGCGCGCGGCCTGCTGTCGCTCCTGCCGGTGATGAGCGGGCGCAGCGCGGAGTCCGCGTTCGACCTGCTGCGCGCGGCGGTCGCGTTGAGCGCGTCGGCCGCGCCGTCCGAACGGGACCGGCTGCTGGAGGAGGTGGTCGGCCGCCTGCGCCTGCTGACGCCGGGCAGGGCGGCGGAGATCCCGGAACACGAGTCCGGCCTCTTCGCCGCCGAGGTCCTGTGGATGGTGCGCGTCCTGTGCCGGATCAAGGGGCATGAGACCCTCGCCGACCTCCTGCCCATGATCGCCCAGCACGAGGACGTCAGCGAGGTCTTCGTGCGGTCGGTGCGCGAGGAAGGCGATCTGGCCTCGGCCGTCGCCGCCTTCCTCGACGTGAACGTTCTGGGGCCGGGCCTCGTCGCGGCCTGGAACGCCGCCATCGAGCAGTGGCGGCGCGATCGCCGGAGTCTGGTGTACGAGTTGGGCCCGCTCAAGGACCTCGAACTCACCGAAGAAGCCCTGCTCGAAGCGAGAGCGCTGCTGGAGCAGGACCGCGAGGTTGCCCCCGCCTCCTTGATGCGGAACCTGCCCGACCTGACCAAAGCCTGCCAAGCCCTCTGCGTCTACCTCAAGGAACGGCGCTTCGAGGAACGCGACGACGCCCTGCGCACGGCAGCACGGATCGCCGGTGCGGTACGCGACGCCATCCGCTACGCGCCCACGGCTGCGGCCGTCGAGCTGGCCGAACCCGTCGCCCTCCGCATCGAGGAGATCGTCAGCGAGGCGCGACGCGAACTGGCCGCCTCCCACCCGCCCCGGCCACAGGTGAGCCTGGCCATCACGCCCAGCAGCCGGGTCGGCGGCACCGTCACCGTGCAGATCACCGTGGTCAACGACGAAGGAGCCGCGCCGCTGGAGTCGGTCCGCTTGAAGGCCCGCCCTGATCCAGCGGCGGCCGTTCCACAAGGCGTGGCCGTCGATCTGCCTCCCACTATCAGGGGCGGCGCGGCGCACACCGCACTGATCCGATTCGACTTGACCAATCACGCGACCACGGCCTTCGAGCTGCCGGTGACGCTGTACTACCGCCGCCGCTACAGCGACGAGGACACCGAACACGAGGCTCAGCTCCCCATCGACGTGGCCCGCCCCGAGGACTTCGGGCCCATCACCAACCCGTTCCGGCAGGGAGCCAACGGACGGCCGGTGGACGACCCCGACATGTTCTTCGGCCGGGACGAGCTGGTGGACCGCGTCCGGGCGGTGTTCCGCGAGGCGTCCGAACCGGGGGCCGGAGTGGTGGTCTACGGGCAGAAGCGCACGGGCAAGTCGTCGATCCGCGTGCAGTTGAAGAAGCGGCTGCGCGAGGAGGACGGCTTCCCTGTCGTGGACGTGGGCAACATCAGCGACTTGAAGCCGGAGCCCGGAACGCCCATGCAACGGCTGCTCGGCTCGTTGTTGTGGCGCATCCTGGACGGCGCACAGAAAGCCGTCGCAAACGGACCCCGGCTGCTACCCGAGGGCTTCGACCGTGACGCCCTCATCGACAGCCCGGACCCGGTGCACGACTGCGCCGGGCTGTTCGAGGAGTACCGCCAAGCCGCGCCCCATCGGCGGCCGTTCGTCGTGCTGATCGACGAGTTCCACTACCTGGACGAGTGGGTCCAACAACAGTTGGTTCCTGCCACGTTCATGCAGGCGTTCAAGGCGATCGTCGAACGCCACCTGTTCCACCTGGTGCTGGTCGGACGCGCGAACCTGGACCGGTTGATCCGCATCGATCCCAATGCGTTCGGCGTCTTCGGCACCGAGCGCGTCACGTTCCTGGAGCGCCGGGACGCCGAACGCCTCATCCGGCAGCCGCTCGCCCAGGCGGGCGGCCACTACCGGGGCCGGGCCGTACCGGAGATCGTCCGGCTGACCGGTGGCAACCCGTTCTATATACAGAAGCTCTGCTTCGAGCTGGTGGAGCACATGAACTGCGACCGGACGGCGTTGGCCACCGAGGCCGACGTCGCCTTGGTCGCCAAGGACATGGTCGGTCGCATGGACTACAAGCACTTCGACAACCTGGAGGCCCCGGCCCATCTGGAGGACCCGTACGGCTCGACCGACCGACGCCGGGTACTGGCCGACATCGCCGCCACAGCCCGCGACGGCCTACCTGCGCCGGACGGCATCGCGGAGGACTTGATCGAGGACCTGCTGTCGCGCCAGGCCATCCAACGTGAGGACGGCGGCTACCGCCTGACCGTCGGGCTCTACGAGGAATGGCTGCTCAGGTACTTCGGGGCGCGCGGGGATGAGGAGACGGCATGAGCACGGGCAACCCCTACCGTTCGGCCGGCCGCCCGGTCTCCGGCTCCCATTTCATCGAACGTCCGGAGCTGACCGAGCGGATCGAGGCGGTCTGGCAGGACCCCGGCCGTCCCTCCAACCTGTCCTTGCTGGGCCACCGGGGCACCGGCCGCACGAGCCTGATCGAACACGCCATGGGCAAGGCGAACCGCGATGACCTGGGCATCATCCGTCTCGCGACGGGCCGCTACGACACCGGCATGGACGTGTTCCGGTCGATGATCCACCAGGCCGTCATGCGGTTCGCGCCGCTTGCCGGACTCGACGGCCCGTGCCGAGAGGCGCTCGCCGCACATGACTGGTACGACCTGGACCACGCGGCCCGGACCTTCTTCCAGAAGGTGAACGAGCTGGACTTCTCGCTGCTGTACGTCCTGGACGACTTCGACCGCGCAGCCCGGGTGATGACGCGGCTGGCGGAGTTCCAACTCCTGCTGGACCTGGCCGCCGACAACGATTTCTCAGTGGGCCTGGTGACAGTCTCGCGCCGTCCGGTCGGCGAGATAGAGATCGACGCCGTCACCGGTTCGGTCCTCGAAGGGGTCATGGGGACGCCCCGCCACATTGGCATGTTCACCCCTGAGCAGACCGACCAGATGCTGGCCTGGGCGAAGGACCAAGACCTCGCGTCGGTGCGTCAGGAGATCATGGCGCGGTCGGGCCCGCACCCTCATCTGCTGCGCATGTTGTGCGAGCAGGTCGTCGAGGTGCAGCAGGCCACGGGCCGTCTGGACGTGGACGAGGCGTACGCGAAGGTGGCGACGTCGTTCCAGGCTCACTTCGCGAAGCTGGCGCAGAGCATCGACCTGGACTGGCCGTCCGGCGGCTTGGACGCGCTGCGCGCGCTGGCGGCCGGGAGCGGGAGCATCGTCCTGACGCCGGAGCTGAACCGCCTGATCAACATGGGTGTGGTGACGCAGGACAGTGATGGCCTGCGCCTGTTCGCACCAGAGTTCGCGTCCTACATCCAGACGACGGTGGGCAGCGCGACCTCTGCTGCGCGGACAGCGCCACCCGCGCCCGCGCCCCCGGCCGTCAAGGGCGACCACCGATGCGTGGTCCTGGCGGTGGCGACCGAGTGGAAGTCGAAGCACGGCGGCCTGAGCACCTTCAACCGGCAGCTCTGCAAGGCGCTGGCGGCTGAGGGGGCGAAGGTGTTCTGCATGGTGCTGGACGCCACTCCCGATGAGGTGGCTGACGCGGCCGCAGTGAACGTGACCCTCTGCTGGAGTGAACCGGTTCCGGGTGCTGAAGGGGTGAGCAGCCTGTTCCGCCGTCCCGACTTGGAGGGTCTGACGCCGGACCTGGTGATAGGCCACGGCCGCATCACCGGCCCGGCCGCGTTCGTCCAGGCGGAGGACCACTTTCCGGATGCTCGGCGGCTGCACTTCGTGCACATGGCCCCCGACGAGATCGAGTGGCACAAGCTGGGCGAGGAGCGGAAGGACGACGCCGCCGAGACCGTCGAGACACGGATGCGGATCGAAACGAAGCTGGGGCGGACGTCATATCGTGCCGTGGCGGTGGGGCCCCGGCTACACGGACGGGTTCGCGGTTACCTGACGGACAACGACGATCCCGATCCGTTGCGCTTCGATCCCGGGTTCGATCTGGAGGATGCGCGGAAGCGCCGTCACCCCAACGGCAGTCCCTTGAAGATCCTGCTGGTGGGACGCACCGAGGACAGCGACCTCAAGGGCGTGGGCCTGGCGGCCGAGGCGGCGGGCAAGGTAGCCGAGTGGCGGCACGCGGCGGGTCGGCTCCCCATCGAGCTGGTTGTCCGGGGCATCCCGGCCGACAAGGCGGCCGAACAGTACGACCAGTTGTGCAAATGGGCGAACAACTCCCGCCTCAACATCGTGCCGCGTCTCTACACGTCCGACACCGAGCGGCTGGCCGATGATCTGAAGCAGGCCGCGCTGGTGGTGATGCCGTCGAAGGCGGAGGGGTTCGGGCTGGTCGGGCTGGAGGCAATCATCGCGGGGACGCCGGTGCTGGTCAGCGACCAGAGCGGCTTGGGTGAACTGCTGGCCGAGCTGTTCCGGGACCGCCCGGATAAGATTGCCGATCTGGTCGTGCCGGTGGCCAAGGAGAACAAGGTGGACGTGGAAGTGTGGGCGCGTGCGATGGACGGCGTCCTGCGCTACGTGAAGCCCGCTTTCACGAAAGCGGAGGAGTTGCGCCGCGAACTGGCTGCTCAGAACACCTGGTCGGCGTCGGCGGCGGCTTTGTTGAAGGACCTGGAGCTCTGACAGCGCCCCACCATCACAGCGGCTTTGCCGTCAGCCGCGCGGCTGCGTGCTGAACGGCGTCCGCGTCCGCGCTGGCCAGGCATTCCAGCAGCCCATCGGCCGAGGACGCGCTGATCACGGCAGACCCGGTCGCGCGCACGGTGACGCGGCCGTGCGGTCCTCAAGCCCGAGGATTCTCGATAAGGACGAACGGGGACTCCTCGCGCACGTCCACCAGGCTGCGCAAGCTGGGGGAGTGGCGGATGGAGTGCGCGAGATCAAGCATGGCGGCCGTTCGCGATCGTTCCTCGTCAGTCACGGAGGACCGCCCATACGCACTTGCCGCCGGACGCGAGGGGGTTGGTGCCCCAGGTAGCGGCGAGGGCGGCGACGATCGCCATGCCGCGTCCGGAGTTGCTGCTGAGGTCGAGCGGCTGGACGATGGGCGGCTCCGGCGAGTTGTCCCACACCTCGATGACGGGCCCGGCTTCGGAGAGGTAGAGGCGGATGACGCCGCCGTTGCGCGTGTGCGTGACCACGTTGGCGACCAGCTCGGACGCGATGGTGCACGCGTCATCCGTCGCATTTTCGGCGAATCCCTGCGTCTTACACCATTTCGCTACAAATGCGCGGCACTTCTGCGCTTCCTCGGGCCGGGGAGCGATCATGCGTGACGATGTGCCGCCCACCTTGTGAACGGCGAGGACTTCCGGTGCTTTGCGAACGTCATCAAGCACCCGTAGTGGGGCTGCTTGCCTCGCCTGCGCGTACTCCCTGATCTGGAACTCGACGATGACCCAAGAGTCGTAGGAAGAGCGAGAGCATCTCCATATAAGGACCGCCGTGTGGCCGTCACTGTTCGGTATGGGCGCGGATGCGGTCGATGACGAGCGGGGCGAGGCGGGCGTGGACGGGGTCGCGGTCGGCAGCCTGGAGGATCATCGCGGCGACAGTGAGTTCGGCCAAGCGCGCTTCGGGACGCTCAAGGATGTGGACGAGCGTGGTGCGAAGGTGGGCGGCGGCCTTGGGCGCGGTGAGGGTGTAAGCGTGCAGGTGGGCGGCGTCGAAGCCGTAGGGGGCGGGGCCGAAGCCTTCCCAGTCTAAAAGGACGAGGTCGGGTGCGGTGAGGTTGGCCCAGTGCAGGTCGCCGTGGGCGAGGCTCCAGCGGCGGACGGTGGTGTCGATGTCACTGGTGTCGATCCCGGCCGCGCCGAGGTAACGGGGGATGGCGCGATGGATGTAGTCCTGGGTGACGACGGGTGCGCGTCCGGGCGGCAGGGGGAGTGCGCCGATCGTGTCGATGGCACGGCGTAGTCGTGTCCACCAGACGGCGGACAAGACGGTCTCCTCGGGCAGGGCGGGGTTATCGGAGCAGGTGGCCGTCGCGACATATTCGCTGAGTTCGGCGCGGTAGGCGAACCCGTCCCGTGTCCAGTCGATGCGGGCGAGCAGGCAGGGGTGAGGCACGTCGGCGGGCAGGATGGTGTTGGCCTGCTCGGTGCCGGTCCACAGCTTGCCGCCTTGCTTGCCGTCGGGGCTTTGCAAGATGCGAAGCCAGGCGGGGTAGGCCTGGGTGGCGACGGGACCACCGAGTGTCCGGCCGCTGTGCCCCCAGGCGCGCGGCGTAGTGGAGGCGGTGGCCTTCAGTTGTGCGGCAGCCCGGTTGAAAGCGCGGTGCATGCGCTCGCGGACGGCTTGGTCAGTGGGCTCGGAGAACACGGCAGACGGCTTCCAGATGCTCAGGTGACAAGGGCGGCTGAGCGAACGCGCTGAGGGCTTCGTTCCAGTGTGCCGCAGTCGAGGCGGACAGGAACGCACCTGTGAGACCTGGGGTGGAACCCACGACCGCGAGCGCGGCTTGGACCGGGGACAAGCGCGCGTCGATCGCAGCGGCGAGTTCGCCGTTGACCATGCCGACGAGTTCGCCGCCGTGCAGAGGCGCTGACGCCCACACCTCCAGACCCACTTGTTCGGCGTGGATGATGGGACCGCGGCCGTGC
The DNA here is from genome assembly GCF_001552635.1 of Actinomadura hibisca NBRC 15177. GTDB lineage: Bacteria > Actinomycetota > Actinomycetes > Streptosporangiales > Streptosporangiaceae > Spirillospora > Spirillospora hibisca. Next base: position 20,266 of record NZ_BCRO01000039.1, read on the forward strand.
AGGGCCTCGGCTGTCGCTCTTAGCTGGACGAGGTTGACCGGAAACTGGACGGCGCGCAGGTGGATGCCGGAGCCGCCCGCGGCGGCCCGTGCTGCGGTGATCAGGTCGGTGATGGTGAAGGCGCGGCTGGACAGCCCGATCCAGGTGGCGACTCCATAGCCGGTGATGTGGCCGGCGTGGGCGGCCTGCTCGAACACCTCGAATGATGCGGTGAGCCGGGTGAGCAGCTGCGCGCGGTCGCCGTTGGCGTGGTGCTCGGGGTTGTGCAGGTACACCAGGTCCAGACGTTCGCGGCAGAGCTCGGCGCGGTTGGCGGCGAGCTGGTGGACGATGTAGCGCGGGCTGATGCAGTGGCGCCGGGCGGCCTCGTGGGCGGTGATGGCGTTGGCCTTGCGGGCGTCCTCGGCTTGGGCGGTCGTCATGTGGCCGATCTTGGTTGTCACACGCACGTCGGGGTGGTGACGCAGCAGCGGGCCGAGCTGGCGTTGGGCGGTCCCGGCCGCGTAGACGGGGGCGGTGTCGATGACGCCGACGCCTGCCGTGACGGCCGCCTGTGCTGCGGCCGTCACGTCACGGCAGCGGTAGGTGCCCAAACCGAGCTGCGCGGTCACGGCGCTTCCACCGCGAGCACGCCGCCCTTCAACAGCAGGTCCACGATGATGCCCGCCTGCCGCACGGTGATGCCACTGGAAGCGGCGAGTTCGCCGAGGACGTGAGGCCGCCCGGTGAGGATCTGCTCCAGCAGAGGACGGACGCGCATGTCGAAGGTCCATCGCTGGCCGACGGCCTCAAGGATCACCGTTTGATCGCCGTGGCGAAGGGCCGCTCGTGATGCGGTCAGCTTCACCGTGAGGCTCGGCTCAGCGGACCGCTGGTCGTTAACGGCGTGGGGTAGTGAGAAGCCTCCTCGTGTTCTGTGCGCGGCGTCCCGCGCCGACAGGTAGGCGGCGATGACGTCCGGCGCGGCCAGGCGATCGGCCAGGAGTTTGGTCATCTCGTCTCGCCACGCGCCCTGCTGGGTTTCGTCGGCGAAACGGGGGAGATCGGCTCGGAGGGCGTCGTTGACGCGTAGGTCGTCGACCAGCCAGGACAGCAGGTCCACGCCGCTATGCGTGCCCAAGCCGCAGGTGAGGTGCAGAGAAGGCTCGCCGGTGGAGGCCGCGGCGGCGTGCCACCAGCCCCGCGGCACGTGCAGGGCGTCCCCGGCGCGTAGGACGAAATCCTCGATCGGCTGGGAGGGGGCCTCCTCGTCGAAGGCGACGTCGCGGTAGAGGGGAGCGGTCCGGGTGGGGCCATAGATCCGCCACCGCTTGGCACCGGCAATCTGCAGGACGATGACGTCGTGGTCGTCCCAGTGGACGCCGAAGCCTTCCTGAGCCGTCCATGAGGCGTAGACGTTGACCTGTACGCCGGTACGCAGGTGCTGCTCCATGCGGCCGACCATGTCGCGGATGGGTGGGTGCATCTCCTCGACCGCGTCCAGCACCAGCGTCGCGCCGTCACGGAGTTGCGCAGCCACCAGGTGCGGCAGCGGGGCGTTCCAGCTCGCCATGCGCCGATAGATGCGCTGTTCGCTGTAGGTCTCTGGCGGTATGACCTCGCCGCCTCGCGACAAGCGCAGGCGCGGCGGCTCCAGCCGGTGGGTGTTGAGGAGTTCGTTCAGTGCCGGCCAGGTGAGCAGATCGGCGAAGCGGTCGCGCTCGGAGTCGGGGGCGACGAACCGGCGCTGGGTGCGGCCCAGGTCCTGGGCGAGGAAGTTCTCCCCGCCCAAGACCCGGTCGATCACATCGATCATGATCGGTGATCAGCCGTCGTTGAGGTCGGACTTGCCGCTGCCACCGCCGTCGGACGGCTGGGACGCGCGGCCGCGCGCCGCCACGATCGTCTCCACGGCCACCACCAGGCCCTCGTCGGCGTTCTCGCCCATGACATGACTCCCTTCGTTCGCCCCTGCTCGATGCGGAGGCGATGGCAGCACGATGCGCGGCTTGGAGCGACTCGGGAAGTGAACGATGCCGTGGCGCAGACCTGTGGAATGAGTCCACGGCCTGATGTAACCGGCTGCTCCTGCGAGAGCGGCCCCGGTGGGCTAACCTCGCCGCGGGGGACGACTCGTCCGATGGGAAGCCAGCGACGTGACCAGGCGCAAGGTTTTCGATGCTGGAACGGTGCCCGAGGGATTCTGGCGTCGCGAAGACGTCCAGGATGCGCTCGGTCGGCGCGATGTCGGGCGTCTGTTCACGATCTTCCTGACGGCCTTTCCCAACTGCACCCAGACACAGTTGGCGTTGCTCGTCCAACACGACCGTTCTGACATCTCCAATTGGGTGCGTGGTGCACGGCAGGGGCGCGTCTCCGACATCGAGGTCCTCGCCCGCATCGCCGATGGGCTCTGCCTTCCCGACCACGCCCGGCTCTTACTGGGACTCGCGCCCGCCAGTTCACCCATCGCAGGAACGACACCGGCAGGTTCCCCACAGCGCGCCGAGGGAGTCCGCGGTGGTGAGCGGGTGCCGTGCGTTGCCATCTCCGGTAGCCGAGCGCCCGATACCGATGCGACCGTGATTGATGCGGCCGTTGGCTGCCTTGCGCGCCTGGCGCTGCGACGTGGCTACAAGATCGTTCACGGGCCGGTGGGCGTCGGTATCGAGGTCGTCACCTATCTCGCCGACCACTACCGACCGCCCGGCATCGCGTTCGCCCACGGCCTGTTCGGACACCGGAACGTGGTCCAGAACGCAGGCTTCGTCCTGGTGGTCGGTGGCGGCACCGGTACCCAGATTGAGATCGACCTCGCGCTGACGATGGGCAAGAGGGTCCTGCCACTACCAGCCAGCGGGGGCTCGGCAAGACGCTTCTACCGCCAAGCCCGCGACGATATGCGACTGCGAGCGTGGCTGACCGACGACGACTTCGCCGAGTTGGACGCACGAGACGACCCGGCGGAGAGCTTCGCTCAGACGACCGAACGACTTATCACCTTGCATCACGGAGGCCCCGATGACTGAACGCCCTTATGTCCTGCTGTCGTGCGCGGCGTCGATTGACGGCTACATCGACGACGCGACCCAAGAGCGCCTCCTGCTGTCCAACGACGAGGACTTCGATCGCGTGGACGAAGTCCGGGCCACCTGCGATGCGATCCTGGTCGGTGCGAACACCATCCGCCAGGACAACCCGCGCTTGCTGGTGCGCTCGTCCGAGCGCCGTGCCGAACGAACCGCGCGGGGACTTCCCGAGAGCCCCGTCAAGGTCACGCTCAGCGCACGGGGCGATCTCGACCCCGGCGCCAAGTTCTTCACCGAAGGTGCCATCGACAAGCTCGTCTACTGCGCCGACGCAACAGCCGACAAGTGTCGGGAACAGCTCCAAGACGTCGCCACCGTCATCAGCGCCGGTGACAGCATCGATCTCACGCGCGTCCTGGACGATCTGGCCGCACGTGGAATCCGGCGGCTGATGGTCGAAGGCGGCGGCACCATCCACACTCAGTTCCTCACCGAGGGCCTGGCCGACGAACTACAGCTCGTCATCGCGCCCTTCTTCGTCGGAGACTCCACGGCTCCGCGCTTCGTTGGAACCGGCGCCTTCCCTCACGACTCGAAGCGGCGGATGCGCCTCGCGGAAACCCGCCAGATCGGTGACGTGATCCTGGCCAGGTACCTGTTGAACGAGCAGAGCACGGGCGCGTGAGCGTGCTGAGATGAAGGGGACGTGCAGCGATGCGTCTTCGCCGGAGCAGGTCGGGCGTCCCGCCTTGTGAACGGCGAAGACTTCCGGTGCTTTGCGAACGTCATCAAGCACCTGTAGCGGGGCTGCTTACCTTGCCTGCGCGGTCATCCCTGACTTACTGTCCCGCGTCGAAGCGGTTGCGGGCGGCTTCGACGTGGTCCAGGTGTCGGCGCGTCCAGCCGCAGATGCCGTTGACCGTGGCGCGTAGTTCCTGGCCCGCCGTGGTGAGGTGGTAGTCCACGCGTGGCGGGATCTGTGCGTGGACGAACCTGTCCACCAGGCCGTCGCGTTCCAGGTGCCGCAGTGTCTGGGTGAGCATCTTGTGGCTGATGCCGTCGATGCGAGTGTGCAGCTCGGTGAAGCGCAGGGTGTCCTTGCCCAGGACGTTGACGATCAGCAGCGCCCACTTGTTGGCGATACCGGCGAAGATCTCGTGGGCCAGCGAGTCGACGCGGGTCAGGTCCTCATCGGCGGGATCGCGCATGGGTCTGTCGGTCACTGTCGGGTGCCTCTCTTACCTGAAAGTGCATTCTTCAAGCTCGGAGGTTACTTCCCTACGGTGAGTCGGGCACCGAGAGAACGTGACGGCACAACCTGGGAGCATGCGGTGATCCTCAAGACCTATGCGCGGCTGTGGGCCGATGACCTCGACGCGACGCTGCCGCCGTTGGAGCAACTGGTCGGACGACCGGCGGACCTGCGCTTCGCCTTCGAAGGCATCGAACTTGCCGCCGTCGGGGACTTCCTGGTGATCGCAGGCCCCGCCGAACAGCGGGCGCGGTACACGCACGCTTCTGCCACGGTGGTCGTCTCCGATCTCGACGCGCTGCGAGCGGCCCTGGACGCGGAAGGCGCCGAGATCACCACCCCGGAGGCGTCGAGTGCGACCGGCCGTTTCCTCTACGCCCGTCACGTGGGCGGCGCTGAGATCGAGTACGTGGAGTGGAACTCCGAACTCCGGCAGCGCGTACTCGGCTCCTGACGGCCAAGCGGTCAGGATTCGAGAAGCGTCGGCGGCGGGGCCGCTCCTAGCGTGTTCGTCATGGCACCGAGCGGTGTCGCGAACGTACTGACAAGGAGACGGTCATGGCGCAGGAGCAGCAGGCGAGTAAGAACGACAAGCGCAAGCCCGGCACCCCTGGTGCCTTCTCGCGGTGGATGCAGCAGAAGATGAACGCCCGCATGAGCCGCAAGGTCCGGCGCGGGCGCGGCACCTTCATGGGCATGGACGTGCTGATCCTCAACACCGTCGGCCGGCGCAGCGGCCAGCGACGGGAGACGCCCGTGGCCTGGTTCGGCGACAGCGAGGACGGCCGCCTGGTCATCGCGTCGGGCGGCGGCAGCCAGCACCCCGACTGGTACGTCAACCTGATGGCACACCCCGACCGGGCGTCCATCGAGCTGCCCGGCAGTGAGGCCGCCCCGGTGACGCCCCACCGTCTGGAGGGCGCGGAGCGCGAGCAGGCGTGGCAGCGCATCGCCGCCGCCCAGCCCCGCATCGCCAAGTACCAGAGCAAGTCCGAGCGCGAATACCCCATCGTCCGCCTCACCCCGCGCTGACCCTACGCGGCCGGGCCGCAGGTCAGGACGTCGTCAGGAGTCGCTCCAGGCGATGATCGGGGTGTCCGGGCAGGTCGTGCAGACGAACACGTACAACGATCCCGCGTCGCCGATCATCAGTTCGGAAGGATGGCCGGGGCGGTACAGCAGGTCGGTGCGGTCGTGGGTCGGGATCGGCGAGGCTTCGACCTCGGCGAGGGCTTCCTCTTCGACCGGTGTCCAGGTCTTCCAGGATTCGCCGTCGCTCTCCCGGCTGGCGATGGTGAGCAGATGGTCCATCGGGTGGCCGTACGCGCAGTCGGGCCAGGACGGATCCTGGGCGAAGGACACCCACCCGCCGACCTTGGTGCCCGGTGCCACCGACAGGTGGTGCTGGTAGGACCACGGGCCGTCCCCCTCCCAGATCCGTTCGAGCAGTTCGGGTGGTAGCGGATCGCCGGGATAGGGGTATTCCGTGACGCGCTCAGGGTGGAGCAGGCACGTCGCGGGCAGGTAGTTGCCGCTGCTCGCCGGGACGGGGTCGGGTGCCGCTTCCAGCGGTGCGGTGACGGCGACCTCGCTGCGCCAGTGCAGCTCCACGCGGGGAACTAGCCCTGGCTGGTGGACGAAGGGGCACCACAGGACCTGGCAGATGTCGGTGCCGTTGGGAAAGGGCAGCTCGGGAACGTCGTGGGCGTATAGCTGGAGCACCGCAACCAACGGAACCGGCTCGGTTTCGGTGTACCCCGACCGCTCATGCGCTTGATGGTCGGTGCAGTGCGGCCACGCCTCGTCGGCCGGCCACAACAATGGCCCGCCCAGAGAGCTGTCCCACGCGGTCGGCTCGCCCCAGCGGGGATGGAGGCGCACCGTCGTGCGCGCGAACTCGGCCAGCTCGGGAAAGACTGCCGCGATATCGACCGGCTTGCCGAGCGTGATCAGTTTCATGCCATCAGATCATGCACCCGAAATATGGCGAAAACGGCCATAGGCGCTGACCGCTGCTACGTGTCACGTTGCGGTTCTTCTTGATCACTCACGGGTATGAGGCGGGTGGTCGGTGGTGGGCGTGTTCTGGGGGAGCGGTAGTGGCGGGTGGGGAGAGTGGCGGGGCTGCGGTCGTCCGGGTGGAGCGGCCGCCGCTGAGGCATTACGCGGCCGTCACGCTGGTGGTTCTCGCGGTCGTTGCCCTGGTGGCCGCGCTTTGGCTGGCCCGCACTGTTTGTCTGGCGGTCTTTCTTGGGCTGTTCCTTGCTGCTGGGCTCGATCCTGTTGTGAAGTGGATTCAGCGGGTAGTGCCTCGGCGGGGGCTGGCCGTGCTGGTTCTGTTGTTGGTGTTGCTCGCTGTTTTCATTGCGATTCTCGTTATCGTGTTGCGGCCTGCTGTTGCTGAGTTGGCGCAGCTTGGTCGGGCCCTGCCGGATTTGGTTGGGCGGGTTACTTCTACTGATGATCCGCTTGGTGCTTTTCTGCACCGGCAGGATGTTCAGAAGTCGGTTCAGTCGTTTCTTGGCAAGTTGCCTGGGTTGCTTAGTGGGTCGGCCGGGAAGCTGGCCGGGGTGCTTGGGTCCTTCGTGTCGGGGCTGGTGCTGGCGGGGGCCTCGCTTGTTCTGATGGTCTACTTTCTGCTGGCTTGGCCTCGTATTTTGGGGCGGGTCGAGCGTGTGCTGAACGATCCGGAGCGTGTGGACGTCGCGCATGAGTCGCTGGGGAAGATCGGCGGCTATGTCACCGGGCAGTTGTGTGTCTCGGGGCTGGCTGGGGTGTCCGCTTACGCCTTCCTCAAGCTCACCGGTGCGCCTTACCCGTCGCTGCTGGCCGTCGTGGTGGGTGTGTGCGACGCCATTCCGCAGATCGGTGCCACGCTTGGCGCGGTCATCGCCACGTTGGTCGTGCTCACCCAGTCGCTCGGACTGGCGATCGCCGCGATCGTGTTCTTCTTCATTTATCAGCACGTCGAGAACTACCTGATCGCGCCCAAGGTGTTCGCTCGGGCGGTGGCGTTGTCGCCGGTGACGGTGTTCATCAGTGCTTTGTTCGGTGTGGCTGTTGGTGGATTTGTGGGTGCGGTCGTCGCGCTGCCTTGTGTGGCGGCGTTGAAGGTTGTGCTCCGCTACGTCTTTCGGGAGCGGCTGGCCCGGCTCAACCTGGCCGACGACTCAGCCTAGGAGCTTGTACTCCGCCAGCAGCTCCCCGACCTCGGTGTCTTCGAGCTTGCGCAGCAGGCGGCGGCGGACGAACTCCGGGCCCGGCAGGTCCAACTCTTCGCCGTCGCGCAACCGGCTCGTCGCCGCCAGCAGTTTCCGCACGTCGTAGGTCGAGTTGAACACTTCTGGTACTCCGCGCTCGATGTCGAGCAGTTGGTAGGCCGCCTCCATCGCCGTCCGCACCGAGTACTCCGTGGTGAAGATGCAGTCGCGGCTCGTCTCGGCGAACTGGCCGATGAACGCGAAGTTCACCGCGTTCTCCGGCACCACGTCGGGACGGTCGCCCGCATGGCGCGGCATGAAGAACGCCGTCACGTACGGCATCATCACCGGCACGCACTTGGCCCCCGACGCGGCCAGCTCCGGGATCTCCTCGGCCGGGACGCCCAGGTGGTACAGCCACTCCTGGGTGATCTCCTCGCCGGTGCACTCCTGCATCGGCTTGTTCACGTAGTCGCCGGGCACGTCCACGAACAGCGAGTACAGCCAGACGACGATCTCGTCCTTCGACTGCTGCTTGAAGTGCGGCTGCCGGTTGACCGTCCAGCTCAGCAGCCAGCTTGAGTCGCGGACGGTGACGATCCCGCCGGTCACCACCCGGCCGCTGAACGGGTCGCGCTTGCAGATCCGCTGGATGTGCTTCGGGATGCGCTTGTCCAGGGTCGTGACGGTCGCCGACTCCCATTTCGTCTCGGGGATGTGCGCCCCGAAGACGTCCGGGTGGCCGAACGAGGGGTCCTTGGCCGCGATCCGCCGCCACAGGTCCCAGGCCGGGGCCGGGCCCTCGTTGAGCTGGGCGGGGGTGTGGTGGTCGCCGTTGTCGGAGTTCTCGGTCAGCGAGCCGATCGTCATGAACAGCAGGTCGTCGGGGCCCAGGTCAACGCCGCCTTCGACGCCCTCCCGGATCCAGCTCAGGCGCGTCGCCTGCTTGCGTTCGGGCCGCGCCACGAAGTCCACGTCCACGACCTCGGTCGCGAAGTGGAAGGTCACGCCCTGGTCCAGCAGCCACGTGTACAGCGGCAGCACCAGCGACTCGTACTGGTTGTACCGGGTGAACTTCAGCGCCGAGAAGTCCGGCAGGCCACCGATGTGGTGGATGAAGCGGTGCAGGTACAGCTTCATCTCCAGCGCGCTGTGCCACTCCTCGAACGCGAACATCGTGCGCCAGTAGAGCCAGAAGTTGCTCATCAGGAAGTCCTCGCCGAAGACCTCGTCAATGCGCTTGCCCTCCATTTCCTCGCGGGTGGCGAGGAAGACCTTGACGATGTCCTTCTGCGCCTTCTCGCTGAGCGTGAACAACCCGTCGGTGTGGGCGTCCTGGCCCTGCTTTTCCGTGACGCGCTGGAGGGAGTAGTTCGGGTCGTCCTTGTTCAGCCAGTAGAACTCGTCCAGGACGCTGGCCCCCTCCACCTCGATGGAGGGCACCGAGCGGAACAGGTCCCACAGGCACTCGAAGTGGTCCTCCATCTCCCGGCCGCCGCGCACGACGAAGCCCTTCTTCGGCTCCTTGATGCCGTCCAGCGCCCCGCCGGGCAGCTCCAGCCGCTCCAGGACGGTGATCTTCGCGGGGTCCATGTGCCCGTCGCGGATGAGGAAGGCGGCCCCGGCCAGCGAGGACAGGCCCGCGCCGACGAACCAGGCCGTCTTGTCGTCGGCCCCCTTGGGCTTGCGCGGCCGCGCGAACGCCTCGTAGTTGCCGCTGCTGTAGTACATGCCGCACGTCCCCCCGAACGTCGCCCCCGCCGTATGCGATCTTCCTACCCGGGGCGCGGGGGCGGCACCCGTCAGGGGCGGGCGGCGTCCAGCCCGGCGATGATGATTTGCATTCCGGTGTAGAACTCCTGTTCCGGGTCGCTCTTGCCCGCCGCGTGCGCCAGCTCGATCAGGTGCGGGAAGTCGGCCTGGGGCAGCGCCGTCATGCGGTCCGGGGCCGACTGCGCGTCCCCGGTGAGCTCGGCTTGGGCGAGACCCATGACGAAGCCCTGCACGACGCGGAACGCCACCAGCAGGTCGGTGCCCGTCCGTCCGCTCGCGGCCAACGCTTCCAGCAGGGCTTCGGCGGGCCGGAGCGTGCCGGGATCCAGGCCGCGCCGGGTGAGGATCAGCGGGATGGTCGCGGGGTGGGCGCGGGCCGTGCGCCACATCGCCTCGGCGATGGTGCGCACCCGGTGACGCCAGTCGTCGGACGGAGCATCGTCCCAGGTCGCCTGGGCCATGACGGCCTCGGTGACGAGTTCTTCGAGACCCTCGCGGCCGTCCACGTAGTTGTAGATCGTCATCGGCCCCGTCTTCAGGCGCGCGGCCAGGCTGCGCATGGTGAGCGCGCTGAGACCGCCCTCGTCCACCAGCGCGAGCGCGGCGGCCTGCAACTGCTCGCGGCTGAACTTCCGGGGCGCGGGCATGAAACTCCTCCTTGTTTACGTACGAGGTACGTGTTTAACTCTCCCTGAACACGTACATCGTACTTGAAAGAGGGGTTCCATGACCACGCGCACCTCCTTCACCTCCGGCGGCGACCGCGTCGCCGCCTGGCTGACGCTCCCCGACCGGCCCGGCCCCCACCCCGCCGTCGTGCTGGTGCACGGCGGCGGCGCGACGCACGAGATGATGCTCGACCAGTACGAGCAGCGGTTCTCGGCCGCCGGGCTGGCGGTCCTCGCCTTCGACTTCCGGCACCTCGGGGAGTCCGGCGGGCAGCCCCGGCAGCTCGTCAGCCCGCGCCGCTACGCCCGCGACATCGACGCGGCCCTCGCCTTCGCCCGGTCGCGGCCGGAACTCGACGCCGGCCGGGTCGCGCTGTGGGGGACGTCGTTCGGCGCCAGCCACGTGGTCGCCGCGGCCGCCCGTCATCCGGAGCTGGCGGCGGCGGTCGTGCAGTGCCCGGTCCTCAACGGCCGCGCCATCGCGACCCGCACCGGGCTCGGCCACCTGGTCCGCTTCACCGCGCCGATCGTCTCCGACGTGCTGCGCGCCGCGCTCGGACGGCCGCGCCGCTACGTGCCGCTCGTCGGCCGTCCCGGCGAGCTCGCGTTCGTCAACCAGCCGGGCGCGCTGGAGGGCTGGGAGTCGGTCTGCCCGCCGGGCTACCGGTTCGACAACCGCGTGGCGGCCGCCGCCGGGCTGGAGATGTTGTTCTACAACGCCTCGGCCAGCGCGTCCCGGGTCCGCTGCCCGCTGCTGGTGTGCCAGAGCGACCGGGAGAACCTCATCGACCCGCAGATCGCGGTGAAAGTCGCGGCCGCCGCGCCGCGCGGCGTCCTGCGGCACTACGACGCCGACCACTTCACCGTCTACCACCCGCCGCTGGTCGACCGGATCGTCGCCGACCAGATCGACTTCCTCGCCGAGCACCTCGCGGTGACGGCGGATGGCGGAGGCGAACGGGAATCGAACCCGCCGTCCCGAGATGCTCGGGACCATCGGTTTTGAAGACCGTGAGGGCCACCAGGCGCCTGCTCGCCTCCGGCACCGACAATAGCGATCACGTCGGGGTCTCGGATACGAGACGGAGGCCGTAGGGCGCGGGAGATCGCGGAAGCGGGCGGGTGCCATCCTGGGAGCGTGAGCACTCTCATCAGGAACATCGGCGAATTGGTCACCAACGAGCCCGGTGCCGGGGACGGCCTGCTCGGCGTCCGGCGTGACGCCGCGCTCGTCCTGGACGGCGGGAACGTCGTCTGGGCCGGTGACGATCGGGACGCGCCCGCGGCCGACGAGGTCTTCGACGCCGAAGGGCGCGCCGTCCTGCCCGGCTTCGTGGACTCGCACGCCCACCTGGTGTTCGCGGGCGAGCGGGCCGAGGAGTTCGCCGCCCGGATGAGCGGGCAGCCCTACAAGGCCGGGGGCATCCGCACGACCGTCGCCCGTACCCGCGACGCCTCCGACGACGAGCTGCGCGCCAACGTCCGGCGGCTCGTCGGGGAGATGGCCCGGCAGGGCACCACCACCGTGGAGTGCAAGTCCGGGTACGGGCTCACCGTCGAGCAGGAGGAGCGCGCGGTCCGCATCGCCTCTGAGGAGGTGGATGAGGTCACCTTCCTTGGGGCGCACGTTGTGCCGCCCGAGTTCGCCGAGGACGCCCCGGGGTACGTGCAACTCGTTTCTGGCGAGATGCTCGCTGCCTGTGCGCCCCACGCCCGGTGGGTCGATGTCTTCTGTGAGCGCGGGGCCTTTGATGAGGGGCAGGCCCGCGAGGTTCTGGAGGCCGGGGTCAAGGCCGGGCTCATGCCTCGCATCCACGCCAACCAACTGGGGGAGGGGCCGGGCGTGCAGTTGGCGGTCGAGCTGGGGGCCGCCTCTGCTGATCACTGCACTTTTTTGAGCGATGCCGATGTGGACGCTTTGGCTTCCTCCGAGACCGTCGCCACTCTTTTGCCGGGCGTCGAGTTCTCCACCAGGCAGCCCTACCCCGACGCCCGGCGGCTGCTGGACGCCGGAGCCTCCGTCGCCCTCGCCAGCGACTGCAACCCCGGCTCCTGCTACAGCTCCAGCATGGCCTTCTGCGTCGCCGTCGCCGTCCGGGACATGCGCATGACCCCCGCCGAGGCCGTCTGGGCCGCCACCGCCGGAGGCGCCCGCGCCCTGCGCCGCACCGACGTCGGACGGCTGGGAGAGGGCGCGCGGGCCGACGTTCTCGTGCTCGACGCCCCCTCCCACGTCCATCTCGCCTACCGGCCCGGAGTTCCGCAGGTGGCGGCCGTATGGAAGGGCGGCGTCCGGGTGTGAAAACCGTCTGATGGGTACATGCCTCCCTGCACGCAACCGCACTGGGGAGGCATTGATGGCCGAGTTCCTGACCGATGTGAAGACGCTGCGCGAGCGCGCCCGGCAGGAGATGGAGAAGGGACCCGTCACCGACGCCTACGGCGCCGACCTCGACCGGGTCATCCAGGTCTGCAACGAGGCGCTCGCCACCGAGCTGGTGTGCGTGCTGCGCTACAAGCGGCACTACTACACCGCCACCGGCATCCACTCCGAGGCGGTCGTCGCCGAGTTCGCCGAGCACGCGCGCGAGGAGCAGGAGCACGCCGACAAGCTCGCCGAGCGCATCGCCCAGCTCGGCGGCGAGCCCGACTTCAACCCCGACACGCTCACCGCCCGCTCGCACGCCGAGTACGGCGACAGCCTCGACCTGGTCGAGATGATCAAGGAGGATCTGGTCGCCGAGCGCATCGCGGTCGCGGCCTACACCGAGATCATCCAGTGGCTGGGCGACAAGGACCCCACCACCAGCCAGGTGTTCAAGGAGCTGCTCGCCCAGGAGGAGGAGCACGCCGACGACCTGCGCACGCTCCTGGAGCGCCTGCCCCGCGACCTCGCCGAGCGCCGCGCAGACTAGCCCCCGCGCGGGGGGAGAGCGTGCCGGAGAGGGCCGTCGCTACAGGTAGCGGCGGCCCACCCTGATGAGCGGGGTGCGGCGGCGCGCGATGTAGTCGGCCGCCCGCACCTCGGCCACGTACAGGTGGTGGTCGCCCGCCTGGATGCGCTGCCGCGTCTCGCACTCCAGCGCCGCCAGGCCCTCATCCGGGATCAGCGCGTCCGACAGCCCGCCCCGGTGGTGCGGCTCGCTCGCCAGCAGCAGCCGCGCGCTGGGCCGGCCCTCGGCCGCGAACCGGCCCGCCAGCGCCCGTTGGTCGCCGCTGAGCACGGTCGCCGCCCACCGGTCCTGCCGGTCCAGCACCTCGGCCAGGTACGACGAGGACGCCACGCCCGCCAGCACCATCGGCGGCTCCAGCGACACCGACATGAACGAGGTGACGGTGGTGCCGAGGTCGTCGCGGCCGTCGCGCACCGTCAGCACCACCACCCCGGTCGCGAAGCCCGCGACCGCCTCGGTGAAGTCCAGCGTGTTCAGCGGATCTCCCAGGAGCCGGGCAGGGTCAGCGGACCGGCGGAGGGCAGCCCCAGGCGGGCCGCGACGCCGCTCAGCGAGCCCCAGCCGTCGAAGCGGGCCGTCGCGGCGGTGCGGTCCTCGCTGGACTCCGGCGGGCGCAGCCGGTCGAACGGCGTCGCGTGCGGGAACGCCCGCACCGGCGCGTCGGCGGCCAGGCCCGCCTTCTTGCGGGCCAGCTCCAGCGCCAGGTCCAGGCCGCCCAGCTCGTCCACCAGGCCGTTGACCCGCGCGTCCGCGCCCGTCCAGACCCGGCCCCGGGCCAGCTCGTGGACGCGCTCGCGCGACAGGCCCCGGCCCTCGGCGACCTTGCCGGTGAAGTCGTCGTAGATGCGGTCGAGGGAGGCGTTGACGCGCTCCCACTCGGAATCGCTGAAGTCCTCGGTCAGGCTGAACATGCGGGCGTGCTCGCCGTCGGCGACGTGCCCCATGCCGATGCCCGCGCGCTCCAGCAGCCCGTTGATGACGGGCTTGCCGACCACCACGCCGATCGAGCCGGTGATGGTGCCGGGCTGCGCCACGATCGTGTCGGCGCCCATCGCCACGTAGTAGCCGCCGGACGCAGCCACGTTGCCCATCGAGACCACCACGGGCTTGCCCGCCTTGCGCGCGAGCAGCACCTCGCGCCAGATCACGTCGGAGGCCACCGCCGACCCGCCGGGACTGTTCACCCGGAACACGATCGCCCGCACCCGGTCGTCCTTGACGGCCGAGCGGATCGCGGCGGCGATGGTGTCGGAGCCCATCGCCGGGCCCTGGCCGGGCAGCGGGCCGCCGCGCCCGCTGCGGCCGAGCCGGATCGCGCCCTGCCCGTTGACCAGCGCGACGGCGTCCTGCTTGCCCGGCTGCGGCAGCCGCTTGGCCAGGCCGTGCGAGCGGTTGTAGCGGGAGACGTAGCGGAGCTGCGCGTCCGGGCCCGCCTGCTCGCGCAGGTCGGCGTACACCTCGTCGCGGTAGCCGAGCCGGTCGACCAGGCCGGTCTCCAGCGCCTCGGGCGCCAGCAGCGGGCCCCGGTCGATCAGCTCGCGGACGCGGGCGGCGTCCAGGCCGCGCGCCTGCGCGACGCCCTCGGCGATCTGCTCGCCGAGCGAGTCGACCAGCCGCTGCGACGACTCGTGGTGCTCGGGCGTGTAGGCCCGCTCCATGAACGTGTTGGCCATGGTCTTGTACTCGTGGCGCTTGGCGAAGCGCGGCTGCACGCCCGCCTTCTCCAGCGCCCCGGCGAGGAACGGCTCCTCCATCGCGACGCCGGTCAGCCCCAGCTCGCCGGTCGGCTGGAGCCAGACCGTCTCGAACGCGGTGGCCAGGTAGTACGGCACGGTGCCGCGCCCGCCCTCGCCGAACGTCTCGGCCCACGCCACGGTGCGCTTGCCCGCCTCGCGCAGCGCGAGCACCGCCTCGCGCAGCTCCTGCGCCTGCGCCAGCCCGAGCCCACTGGTGATCTTGACGACGACGGCGCGCACCCGGCGGTCCGAGCGGGCCCGGCGCAGGCCCTCCAGCACGTCGTGCAGGTGGGTGCGGCGCATCGACAACAGCGCCGACAGGGGGTCGGCCGGCGGTGTCTCCACGAGCCCGTCGGTGAGGTCCAGCTCCAGCACCAGCGGCGCGGTGCGCCGGTCGCGGGCGTGCTTGATCACGTTGATGACCTGTCCGGGATCGACCATGACCCCAGCCTAAGCGGTCAGCGCGCGAAGGCCCGGTTCGGGACCACGCTCGCCGAGGCCTGCGCCACCGGACGGCCCTCGGCGTCGGTGATCACGGCGGTGGAGAACATCCGGGTGCGGCCGGGGTGCACGCACGTGCCGGTGACGGTGTAGTCCTGCCCGGCGAACACCGCGCGCAGGTAGTCGATGTTCAGGTTGAGGGTGAGCATCGGCGTGAACAGCTCGCCGGTGCTGGCGGCGGCCAGGCAGACCGCGTTGTCGAGGATGGTGGCGATGTAGCCGCCGTGCACGGTGCCGCCGGGGTTGCAGAGCTTCTCGGCGGGCGTCCAGGCGATCTCGACGCGGCCGGGCTCGGCGGTGGTGATCCGCTGGCCGATGTGCACGGCCACGTCCGAGACCTCGGGGAAGCGGCCGTCGCCGATCGCCTGGATCAGCTCGGCCCCCGACAGGGTGTTCCACAGGTCGGCGGCCTGCTCGGCGCTCTGGTCGGCAGGCTGATTGGCAGGCAGGGCCTCGACGCTCAACTGGTGCTCCCGGTCCGGTGACAACTCACCGAATGGTATTCGGAGGCGGCGGGCGCTCCGGTGTGCCCTTGGTCACGAGGACTTCTCCAACGTGCCGGTGGTGCTGCCGAAGCCCTCGGACCGGTAGGACAGCGTGTCGCCGTCCACCAGTTTCAGGGTGATGTCGCCGCCGATGCAGAATCCGGCGGTGCCCTGGGAGTCCTTGGGCGTCTCCAGGATGTTCAGCTCGGTGGGGGAGGCGCTGGTGATCTGGAGCGTGTCGGTGCAGCCCCACGCCTTGTAGACGGCCTCACCGCCGGACTCGTCGGAGCGGAGGGTGATCGTCACGTCGCTGCTGCTGCCGCTGGGCGAGCCGAGGCCGGGCGGCTGGGTGACGGTGCCGCGCCACGTCCCGGCGAAGGCGGCGGGCGCGCCGGTACCGGACGAGGTCGTGCCCGCCTGGGAGGGCGAAGGCGAGGACGAGCCGGACGGGGGCGGGGCGCCGGTCGTCCTGACGGTGTTCGGTGGTGGGGTGTCGCCGTTCAGGGCGTTCGTGATCGCCCACGTCCCCCCGGCGATGAGGGCGACCGCTAAGACCGCGCCCGCTCCGAGCAGCGCTCCGCGTCCCTTGCGCGGCGCGGACGGCTCCCGGGGCGGACCTGACGGGTTCGTGCCGGGACCGTCCGGAGGCGGGAACGCCGGGCCGCCCGGCGGTGGGGCCGGCGGGCCCGCCATCACGCCGCCCGGAGGCGCGGGGTGCGAGTCCGGGCCGTTCGGGTCCACCAGCCGCACCATCAGGTCGCGCGCGGTCGGCCGCCGCGCCGGGTCCTTGTCCAGGCACGTGGCCAGCAGCCCGTGCAGGGACGGCGGCACGCCGGTGAGGTCGGGCGGCTCGTGGGCGATGCGGTGCATGATCGCCGCAAGGCCGTCGGCGCGGCCGAACGGCGGCCGTCCCGTCGCCGCGAACACCATCGTGCCCGCCCACGCGAACACGTCCGAGGCCGCCGTGGGCGGATGCCCCGCCAGCCACTCGGGCGCGAAGTACGACGGCGTGCCGACCAGCTGGGTGTGGGTCTCGGCGTCGATGGCGCGGGCGATGCCGAAGTCCACCACCCGCGGGCCGTCCGGCCCGAGCAGCACGTTGGCGGGCTTCAGGTCGCGGTGCACGATGCCCGCGCCGTGGATGGCCGCCAGCGCGCTCGCGGTGTTGACGGCCAGACGCTCCAGGTCGCCGCCGCGCAGCGGGCCGCGCTCGGCCACCCGCTGCTGCAACGACGGGCCGTCCACGAACTCGCTGACCACGTACGGCAGCGGCGCGTCCGCCGAGGAGTCCAGGACCGCCGCCGTGCAGAACGGCGCGACCCGCCGCGCCGCCGCCATCTCCCGCGCGAACCGGGCCCGCGCCGCCCGGTCGGCGGTCTTCAGCACCTTGACCGCCACGCGCTCCCCGGCGGCGCCCTCGCCCAGGTAGACCACGCCCTGGCCGCCCTCGCCGAGCCGCCCGGACAGCCGGTAGCCGCCGATCGCGGGCGGGTCGTCGGGCTCCAGGGGCAGCGCGGCCGCCATGCGCGGTCCTCCGTCGTCGTGTTCGGGCCCCCCGACCTGTCCCCACCGTACTTTGATCAGCGAGCGGATATCGTCGCCCCATGGCAGACGGCGACGGCTGGGCACGCTGTTCCCAGGGGCACGTGCACTGGGGCAGGAACGGCGCGGCGGGGCTGATGGTCTTCCATCGCGACCCCGGCGACGGCGTCAAGCGGGTGCTGCTCCAGCAGCGCAACTGGTGGTGCCACGGCGCGGGGACGTGGGGCATGTTCAGCGGCGGCCTGCTCGGCGGTGAGGACCCGGTCGCGGGCGCGCTGCGCGAGACCGTCGAGGAGTCCACGCTCGACCCGGCCGGGGTGGTGCTGCACGGTGCCCGCACCGAGGACCACGGCGACTGGTCGTTCACCTCGGTGCTGGGGTCGATGGACCGGATGCCGCAGGTCGGGCCCGCGTCGCGGGAGACGCGCAAGGCCGAGTGGGTGCCGGTCGACCAGGTCGCCGACCGGCGCTTGTTCGCGCCGTTCGCGCGTTCCTGGCCCGCGCTGCGCGCGAGCCTGACGCGGCTGGTGCTGATCGTCGACTCCGCCAACGTGGTGGGCGCCCGCGCCGACGGCTGGTGGAAGGACCGCGCGGGGGCCAACGCCCGGCTCCGCGACGACCTCGCCACCCTGAACGAGGGCGTCACCGGCCTGCCCGACGGCCTGGTGCCCTACGAACTGGCCTACCCCGACACCGTGCTGGTGGTGGAGGGCGCGGCCCGCCGGGTCGCCGACCAGCCCGCCAATGGAGTGCGGGTCGTCGCCGCGCCCGGCAGCGGCGACGATCTGATCGCCGAGCTGGCCGGGCACGCCGAGCCCGACGCGGTGCACCTGGTGGTGACCGCCGACCGCGAACTGCGCGCCCGCTGCGAGGCGGCCGGAGCGTCGGTCATCGGCCCGCGCTGGCTCCTGGAACGCCTGCCCCGCCGCGGCCGCTAGGCGGTTGTGACGATTCGGTGCCCTGCGCGGGTCAGGACGGCCGACGCCTCCTCCAGGGTCTCCTCGTCCACCAGCACCAGGTCGGCGTGGTAGGTCGAGACCGCGAACACCGAGAGGCCCGCGTCGGCCAGCGGTCCCACGATCGCCGCCAGCATTCCCGGCACGTCGAGGCCGTGCGGGTCGCCGTAGAAGCCCGCGTAGCGCCGCATCGTCCCGAACGGCGGGGCCTCCCGCACCACGGTCAGTCCCTCGGGCGCGCGCACCAGCGCGATCCACTCGTCGTCCTCGGGGAAGGTGGCGTGCGGCTGGTGCTCGACCGCGAAGCGCGACGACATGACCTGGAGACGTTGTGACGGCATCCGGTCACCCTATTCGCGCGCCGGTGTCTTCGTTTCTCAGGTCTTGGCCTCGCCTGGTTCCTCCGGGACCAGCCAGACCGCGCCCAGCGGCGGGATCCGCATGACCGCCGACGCGGGCATCGCGTGGTGGGGCTCGGCGGTCGCCTCCACCCGGCCCATGTTCCCCACGCCGCTGCCGCCGTAGTCGTAGGCGTCGGTGTTGAGGGCCTCCCGCCAGCCGCCCGCGTGCGGCAGGCCGACGCGGTAGTCCTCGTGCGGCGAGCCGGAGAAGTTCACCACGCACGCCATCACCGGGCGCGTCCCGTCCGGCCGCTCGGTCCCGTGGCGCAGGAACGACAGCACGTTGCCCGCCGCGTCGTTGGCGTCGATCCACTCGAAGCCCTGCGGGTCGTTGTCCAGTCCCCACAGCGCGGGCTCGGCGCGGTACAGGCCGTTCAGGTCGCGCACCAGGCGCTGCACGCCCGTGTGCCCCGCGCCCTCGGCGGAGTCGTCCAGCAGCCACCAGTCCAGCGGACGCGACTCGGCCCACTCGCCGCCCTGCCCGAACTCCCCGCCCATGAACAGCAGTTGCTTGCCCGGGTGCGACCACATGTAGGCCAGCAGCGCGCGCAGGCCCGCGAACCGGTTCCACTCGTCGCCGGGCATCTTGCCCAGCAGCGAGCCCTTCAGGTGCACCACCTCGTCGTGCGACAGCGGCAGCACGTAGTTCTCCGAGAACGCGTACACCAGCGAGAAGGTCAGCTCGCCGTGGTGGTAGTTGCGGAACACCGGCTCGTGCTGGAAGTAGCCGAGCGTGTCGTGCATCCAGCCCATGTTCCACTTGAAGCCAAAGCCCAGGCCGCCGAGGTGCGTCGGGCGGGTCACGCCGGGCCAGGCCGTGGATTCCTCGGCGATCGTGATGATGCCGGGCGAGCGCTTGTAAACGGTCGCGTTCATCTCCTGGAGGAACGAGATCGCCTCCAGGTTCTCCCGGCCGCCGTAGATGTTGGGCGTCCACTGCCCCTCGTCGCGGGAGTAGTCCAGGTACAACATCGAGGCGACCGCGTCCACGCGCAGCCCGTCGACGTGGAACTCCTCCAGCCAGTAGGACGCGTTCGCCACCAGGAAGTTGCGCACCTCGGCGCGGCCGAAGTTGAACACCAGCGTGCCCCAGTCGGGGTGCTCGCCGCGCGCGGGGTCCTCGTGCTCGTACAGGGCGGTGCCGTCGAAGCGCGCGAGCGCCCACTCGTCCTTGGGGAAGTGCGCCGGGACCCAGTCGACGATCACGCCGATGCCCGCCTGGTGCAGCCGGTCCACCAGCAGCCGGAAGTCGTCGGGGTCGCCGAACCGGGAGGTCGGCGCGTAGTAGGAGGTCACCTGGTAGCCCCACGACGGGCCGTAGGGGTGCTCGGCGACCGGCAGGAACTCCACGTGCGTGAACCCCATGTCGCGCACGTAGGCGGTCAGCTCGTCGGCCAGCTCGCGGTAGCCGAGGCCCGGCCGCCACGAGCCGAGGTGCACCTCGTAGACGCTCATCGGCTCGTGCACCCACTGGCGGCCCTTGCGGCGGTCCATCCAGTCGCCGTCGGCCCACTCGTAGGCGGAGGTGAACACCTTCGACGCGGTCGCGGGCGGGATCTCGGTCGCCTGCGCCATCGGGTCGGCCTTGGTGCGCCACACGCCGTCGGCGCCCAGGATCTGGAACTTGTAGCAGGCGCCGTCGGCTACTTCTGGGATGAAGAGTTCCCACACGCCGGTGGAGCCCAGCGCCCGCATCGGGTGCGCCCGGCCGTCCCAGTGGTTGAAGTCGCCGACCACGCGCACGCCGCGCGCGGTCGGTGCCCACACCGAGAACGCCGTGCCGTTGACCGGGCCGAACGCCGACGCGTAGGAGCGCACCCGCGCGCCCAGCGCCCGCCACAACTCTTCGTGCCGCCCCTCGCTGATCAGGTGCATGTCCAGCTCGCCCAGCGTGGGCAGGTGGCGGTAGGGGTCATCCTGGATCAGTTCGACGCCGTCGTCGTAGGTGACCGCGAGCCGGTAGTCGGGGACGGCCTGCGGGGCGTCGTCGCGGCCGGTTCCGGCCAGGGACGTCCCGGCGGGCAACGTGCCGCCGAACACGCCCTCGTGGACGTGCCGCAGCCGCTTGCGGTCGCCGTCCGGCAGGACCACCTCCACCCGCTGCGCGAGGGGGCGCAACGCTCTGATCGTCACCCCGCCGCGCCCCGGATGAGCGCCCAGAACGGCGTGTGGATCGTGGTGGTCGCCGCTGACGAGCTGGTCGATCTCCGCGCGCGTCACTCGTGCCATGGGGGCATGGCCTCCTCGTCCAGGGGGGTTCGGACCTCCCTATCCGTGCCCGGAGATCGGCGTCTGTCACTTCACCGGAGGAGACGTTTCGGGAGTCTTTCCCCTGGGACGGTCAGAACAGGCAGAAGGTGGCGGCGCTCTCGGGCAGGGATTCCGCCCCCGCCGGGAGCAGGCCGAGGCCCAGGTGGCGGCGCGTTTTCGCGGGTGGCGGGCCCGTGTCGGACCGGCGGGAGCGCCACTGGCCGTAGCGGCGCATCGTGCGGTCGGCCATCGCGTAGAGCCGGGGGTTGTTCAGGACGGTCTCGCGCGCCCGCGTGACGGGCTCGTGCCGCATCCAGTGCGCCGCGCCCGCCGCACTGCGGGTCCGCACGACGCCTTCGGCGACGGGGAAGGAGTGGTTCTGCAACTCCTGCTTGTAGCGCCAGCCGACCGCCGGGCCCATGTCGATCTCCTGCACGCCCAGTGCCGCCGCCTGCTCGGCCATGTGCAGGTGCAGCACCAGACCGGGGGAGTACTTCGCGAACTCGGGGTCGTACACCGGGAACCACGTCACCAGCGTGCGCGCGCTGCGCAGGCCGAAATGCCCGGCGACCGGGCGGCCGTCGGCGTAGAGCATCGACAGGCTGCCCGCGAAGGCGTCCTCGTGGGTGGCGTGCAGCCGGTCGACCAGGTCCACCACCCACGGCTTGGCGAACCGGTCGGCGCGGCCCATCGCCCGGTACTGGTCGGACTTCCAGCGCCGCACCAGCGCCAGCGACGCGTCGTCCCGCACGTCGAACTCGAAGCGCACCTCGCCGACGTCGCGGCCGAGCTTGCGCTCCTTGTAGCGGGTCTGCTTGACGACCTTGGAGCCCTTGGCCTTCAGCGAGGCGGTGTAGGCGTCGAAGCCGCCGGTCAGGTCGATCACCGCCGAGTCCAGGCGTTTGCCCACGTACGGCTCGAACCACGGCTGGCCCGGCAGCAGCGTGCCGAACCCCCACGCCGCCAGCCCGCACGCGCGCAGCAGCTCGCGCGCGTCCAGGTCCAGGCCCGGCGCGTGCACCAGGCCCTGGCCGAGGGACAACCAGCCGCCGATCGCGGCGGCGCTGCGGCGGCCGGTCAGCTCGAACGGGAAGAAGCCGGTGACGTCGCCGCCCGGCCGCTCCGACAACACCGCCACGCGCGCGCCGTCGATCACCTGGTCCACGGCCCGCGCGTAGCCCGCCGACATGAACGGGTTGGCGAGCCGGGGCCGGTCGTTCTGCATCTTCCGCCACGCGCTGAGCTCGGCCTCGCCCAGCTCGCGCGGCCGGACCACGGTCACGTGCATGGAAAACCCCCCAGGGCCGGTCGGGTCAGCGGTCGTAGGTGAAGGGCAGGCGGGTGATGCCGTTGTCGAAGTTCGACAGCAGGTACGTCGGGTCGCCGGTGGCGCGCAGGCCCGGCAGCCGGGTGAACAGCTCCCGGAACATGATCTTCAGTTCCATGCGGGCCAGGTTGGCGCCCAGGCACAGGTGCGGGCCGGGGCCGCCGAACGCGACGTGCGGGTTGGGCGAGCGCGTGACGTCGAAGGTGTCGGGGTCGGGGAACACCTCGGGGTCGCGGTTGGCGGCCCCGTAGAACAGCACGACCTTGTCGCCCGCCTTGAGGGCGCGGCCGCCCAGCTCGAAGTCGCGGGTCAGCGTGCGGCGGAACTGCATGATCGGCGACACGTACCGCACCAGCTCCTCGATCGTGCCGCCGATCCGCGCGTCGTAGTCGGCCAGCAGCAGGTCGCGCTGGCCGGGGTGGTCGGTGAAGAGCTTCAGGCCGTGGGTGAGGGTGTTGCGGGTGGTCTCGTTGCCCGCCACCAGCAGCAGGTCGAAGAACGAGCCCAGCTCGGCCACCGACAGGCGCTCCCCGTCGGGGTTGGCGTTGACCAGCGCCGACACCAGGTCCTCGCGGGGGGCGGCGCGGCGCGCCTCGCCCAGTCTCGCCACGAACCGGTGCAGGTCCACGATCGCCTTGAGGTTCCCGGCCAGCAGCCGCAACGTGCGCGGGTTCGCCAGCGAGCCGCGCACGCCCGAGTACTCGGTCATGGCGTCCACCCGCGACAACACGTACGGGCGGGCCTTCTCCGGGATGCCCATCATCGCGCAGATGACCGCGAGCTGGAACGGCGCGGCGACCTGCGCGACGAAGTCGCCCGGCCCGTCCTTCTCCACCCGGTCGAGCACGCGGGCGGCGATGGCGCGCACCTCGTCCTCGATGGTCGCGAGCATCTTGGGCGTGAACGCGCGGAACACGATGCGGCGCAACCGGGCGTGCTCGGGATCGTCCATGTTGATCATGGGGGTGCCGAACACCTTCGCCAGCCACGGCGGCGGCTCGGGCGAGGTGGCGGCCGGCTCGCTGGAGAACACCTTGGCGTTGCGGCTGGCGGTGACCACGTCGGCGTGCCGCACCAGCGCGTAGAAACCCTTGCCGGACCGCACGAACGGCACGCGCGGCTCGGCGAAGTAGACCGGCGCGCCGCGCTCGCGCAGCCGGGCGAAGTCGGCCAGGCGCTCGTGCGGGGGACGGTTCCAGAACGCCATGTCCACCACGTCGATGCCGGTCCCCGCCGCGTCGGCGGGCGGCGCGGTGCCCTGGGCCATGCGCTCTCCTCGTCTAGCTCGGTCTGGCTCGTTCGGGGGGTGGACGGGGTCAGCGGGCGATCCAGCGGACCTCGTAGGGGCCCAGGTCGATGCCCTGGCCCTCGATCCGCGTGCGCGCCGCCGTCGCCCGGGTGTTGACCGCGACCATCTGGCGGCTCTGTGCCAGGACCCGCACGGACGGGTCGTCGGCCCTGACGTCCAGCAGCTTGGTGCCGGGCGGGAACCAGCGCTCGAAGTTCTGGAGGTTGGCCAGCGTCGGGGTGGGCGCGCCGCCGCCCGACCACAGGCAGCCCGCGCAGTCGGCGCTGGTGGCGGTCTGCGGGCTCCAGTAGAACGCGCTGGCCGCGCCGCCGCGCACGAACTCCATCATCGCCGCGGCGTGCACCGCGCCGCGCCGCTCGTCGGTCCAGTCCGAGGGCACCGGCTCGACGTACCACTCGGCCCACCAGACCGGCAGGCGCGGGTCGAGGCCGCGCAACCAGCGGGTGACGTCGGAGAACTTGGTCAGCACCTGGAACTCGTCCGTCTTCACCTCGCGCTGCACGGGCATGGCGTGCCCGTCGACCGCGATGAAGTCGGCGCCCTTCTTGTGCTCGTACCAGTACTTGACGGCGTCGAGATTGCGCTGGTCCATGCTGCCCCAGGAACCCGACAGCTCCGACGGCGGACCGTCGGCCCTGCCTGGGGCGTTGCTGTTCATGACCATGTAGGGGCCGCCGACCTTGATGTCGGAGTCCACCTTCTTCAGCGCGGTGTAGACCTCGTTGTAGAGCTTGGTGTAGCCCTCGTAGTCCCAGCGGTTGCCGGACGGGTTCCAGAAGCCCTTGAACTCGTTCCAGACGGTGTAGTACTTGACGTCCGGGTAACGCTTGGCTACCTCGGCGGCCAGCTTGGCGTAGTCGTCGAAGTGCTCGGGCTCCAGCGCCGTCTCCAGCCGCGACCAGTCGGTCTTGCCCGCCTCGCCGCCCTTCATCCAGTCCGGCCCGCAGCACAGGGTGACCACCGGCGTGCCCCTGGTCTGGCGGATCACGTCGATGCGGCGGTCCAGCGACGACCAGTTGTACTCGCCGGGCCGGGGCATCGGGTTGTCCACGCCCCATCCCATGATCGGTGTCACCTGCGGCATGGGCTGCCGCGCCAGCTCGGCGAGCGTCTGCTGCGGGCCGCGCTCGCGGTCCACGGTGTTCTGGGTGTGGGTGAAGCCCCACGCGGGCCAGTCCTTGGGCGCACCCGCGCCGACCTCGCTGGCGACCTTGGCGGGCTTCCCGACGGTCGCGCCGCCGCCGGGCCGCCAGCCCGTCACCGCGATGGCGACGGTGGCGGCCAGCACCCCGGCCAGCGCCGCGCCGAGGGCGACCAGGAACAGGCGCCGCCGGGGGCGTCCGTGGCGTCCCTGCCGGTTGCGGAACAGCGCCATGCGGCTCGTCTCGTTCCGCTGCTGGACTTCCAAGGAGTCCTCCAAGGGGAGGGCCGGGGGGCGTGCCGTGCCGGTTCGGCACATTGGTTAGAACGCCATGGGGGAGGCGCTGGTTCGGGTCCACCGCGCGCCGGACCGTCACAACTCCCTTACCTGTGCGGACAATCGCCAGGCCACCGGCCCGTGGCTCGGCCGCGGCCGGAATGGGTCAGCGTCCGTGGCGGCTCCGGGTTCCGGCCGCGAGGGACGCGGCGGATGGCGACCGCACGGGCGGCCCGACTTCTGGGGGGTCGCGCCGAATCGCACCGACCGTGCGGTCACGTCCAGCTGGCCCCGGGGGTGACACCGACCCCACCCACCAGGACTCCATTCCTGTGTCACCTCAGCGCCAGAGGTACCTGACGCCCCGGACCGTCCGGACCCGGTCCGCCCCCGTCGGGGGACCGGGCCGCACGGCGCCGCGGCCACCGGCGCCCGCGCGCCCGGTCACCGGCCCTCGTCGTCGCGGCGGCGCTGGTCGAGCAGCAGCGCGCGCAGCCCGGCGGAGTCGTCGGCGGCCACCGTCATCGCGTAACCGGCCTGGAGCTGGGCGTCGGTGAGGTCGCCGCTGCGGGTGGCGTACCAGCGGCCGGCGTCGCTGCGCCACACCAGCCAGCCGGGGAACTCCCGCTCGATGGCCGTCTTCAGATCCTCGAAGTCGCCCATCAAGGTCGTCCTTTCCCCGAGGCGGCTCTTCTGTATACAAAAGTCTTACTCGGTCAAAGAAGTGTCAAGCTGTCCGTAAGCGGACCGTCTCTCCGGAGATAGCGCCAGGGAGGAGCGGAGAGGCGGAAGTGACGGGGCGGGACGAAAGGGGGTGACGCCGGTGCCGGACCGTCCGGCCTACCTGCGCATTGCCGACACCCTGCGCGAGCAGATCCGCGGCGGCGCGCAACCGCCGGGTTCCCGGCTGCCGACGATGGCGGAGCTGAGCGCGGCCCACGGTGTCTCCGAGATCGTCGTCCGGCAGGC
The DNA here is from genome assembly GCF_001552635.1 of Actinomadura hibisca NBRC 15177. GTDB lineage: Bacteria > Actinomycetota > Actinomycetes > Streptosporangiales > Streptosporangiaceae > Spirillospora > Spirillospora hibisca. The sequence continues at coordinate 46,014 of NZ_BCRO01000039.1, forward strand.
CATCGCCCAGCTCAGGGGCGAGGGCCTGGTGGAGACCCGCCGCGGCGGCGGCACGGTGGTGCGGGTCGTGCCACCGGTGCGCCGGGTGGCGATGGACCGCTACCGCGCCTTCACCCGCCCCGAGGCACAACCCGGGGACCAGGGGGAAACCCGAGGTGGGGCTCAGGGTGAGGGCCAGGGCGGCACCTCAGCCAGCGCGCCGACCGGCGTGCCAGGCGGCGCGCCCGGCAGCGTGTCCGGTGGTGTGCCAGGCGGCATGCCCGGTGGCGCGCAGGGCGACGTCCGGGCCGGTGCGCCGCCCGCCGGGTCGCCGCTGGCCACCACCTTCACCCGCGACCAGCGCATCTCCTGGCGCGAGTACCGGCTGGACAAGCAGTTCAGCCGCACCCGCGCCGGGCCGGAACTGGCCACCCTGTTCGAGCTGCCCACCGGCACCGAGCTGCTGCGCCGCCGCTTCGTGTTCTACGCGCGCGGCGAGCCGCAGCAGATCTCGGTCAACTACCTGCCGTGGGAGGTGGTCGGCGACACCCCCGTCGCCGACCCCGCGCGCGAGCCCTGGCCCGGCGGCACGCTGGCCCAGCTCAGCTTCCTCGGCCACCCGCCGACCCGCGTCGAGGAGGCCGTCACCGCCCGGATGCCCACGCCGGAGGAGGCCGAGACGTTGCGCATGGGCGGCGGCGTGCCGGTGTTCGCCGTGACCCGCCGGATGATCTCCGGCGCGCGGATCATGGAGGTGTGCCGCGACATCGTCATCCCGGCCGACCGGGTGGTGCTGGACTACGGCATCGATCTTTAGGAGCGGTCACTCCTGGTAGAGCCAGTCCTCCTCGTCGTCCTCGCGGCGGCGCGCGGGGATGTCCTGGCGCGTCGTGTTCGCGCCGGCCGCCGGACGCCGCGGCGGCGGCACGAGCGGGGCCGGGGGCCGCCCGCGGCGGTGCACCCGGCCGAGGCCCGCCAGCAGGCCGCTGAGCACCAGCACGGCGACCAGGCCGGTGCCCGGCGACCACGCGCCCGCCATCAGCATCACCTGCGCCGACCCCGCCACCACCGTGATGCTCCCGACGACGGCGACCGCCAGCCGCCCCACCGGGTCCAGCCCGCCCAGCAGCGTCCAGAACGCCGCGCCCGGCACGGCGAACAGCAGCGTCGCCAGCAGCACCGTCATTGGATGATCACGAACCTCTCGATGATGACCGCGACGACGCTGACGAACAGCGGCATCGCCAGCACCGTCATCGGCCGCAACCGGCGCAGCTCGCCCGGCGGCAGCCGCAACCGCCGCAACTCGCGGGCCAGCAGCACGCCCAGCAGCACCGGCAGGTAGACCATGCCCGCCGGGGTCCACGGCGAGGACCGCATCCCGAGCCCGGCGGGCTTGGGCACCGGCAGCACGGGGTTGGCGGGCGGGTCCTTCAGCTTGTAGACCGCCGCGTCGCGGTCGGCGTAGACGGTCTGGATCAGCGGCGAGGCGGCCAGCGCCGCGCGCATCCGCGCGCCGTAGTCCTGCGCCAGCCCCGCCGACAACACCTGGAAGTCCTCGTGGCTGCGCGTGGTGACGAAGAAGCCGCCCGGCCCCTGGTTGCGGAGCGTCTGGATGATCTGCGACAGGTCGGCGGGGTTGGTCCGGTTGGCGATGACGGCGGTGCGGTTGAACCGCTCCCAGCCCCGGTACGACCACGGCATGACGGGCGTGCCGCCGGTCAGCTCGGGGTTCTCGGCGCTCAGCCACACCACGCCCACCACGCCGTCGTGGTTCTTCAGCATGACGTCGAAGGCGCGCACGTCGCTGGGCCTGACCTGCTCGTACTTCTCGTTGCCGTAGCGCACCGACAGGAACCCGCCCGCCAGCAGCACCGCGAAGATCGACGCGGCGGCCACCGCGGGCCAGTGCCGCCGCGGCCCGGTGCGCAGCCGGCCGAGGCGCAGCCGCACCTTCGGGTCGCGCACGCGCGGCGCGTCGAACGGGGCGGGGAAGAACAGGTAGGAGATCAGCAGGCACGCGGCCGGCAGCATGAAGAAGTAGATGCGCAGGCCGACCTCGCCGCCGTAGTTCTGGAGGCCGAACGAGGAGAACGGCACCAGCAGCAGCACCAGCGCCACCCGGTCGTCGATGCCGCGCGAGCGCCGCCGCAGCAGCCCCGCGACCGCCAGCCCCACCACGGCCGCCGCGATCAGGATGCGGAGCTGCTGGATGTCCTTGATGTCGCCGGACTGCTGCCCGATGCGGCCGCCGGTGCTCTGCTGGATGTTGGTGAACACCTTGCCGAGGCCGCCGAACAGCTCGCCCTTGCGGCCCGCCCAGTAGCCCACGGTCATGAAGCTGATCCACGCCGCGTACACGATCCCGGCGACGAACGGCAGCCCGCGCAGGCTGCACCGGCGCACCAGCACCAGCCCCGCGCAGGAGGCCGTCATCAGGAACGGGGTGAGCTGGTGGGCGGCGGTGCCGACCAGGATCAGCACGAACAGCAGCACCAGCAGGATCGACTGCTCGCGCACCGACACCTTGGGCGCGGGCAGCTCGCCGGGGTCCTTCGCGCCGAACAGCCAGGCGTAGACCCGCCAGAACGGGCCGGTGCGCTCGCGCGTCTCGGCGCTGCGCCGCCGCCCGGCCCGCTGGGTGGTCTCGTCGTGGTGGCGGAACCAGTTGACCAGGATCGCCACGAAGAACAGGAACAGCAGGTACGCGAACGCCTGCGGGGACAGGTAGTCCTGGCCGACCCAGTTGGCGGCGATGAAGATCCAGGCGGCGAACCACTTGGCGCGCCACGTCGCCCGCAACACCCGCAGGATCAGCACGTACGGGACCAGGTAGAGCAGGTTGGTGACCGGCGGTGCCCAGCGCAGCAGCGGTTCCAGGTCGTTCTGCCCGGCGGCCTTCACCACGAACGCGATGAAGGCGAAGAAGCCGGGCGTGGAGAACCGGGCGTCCAGGTCCCAGCTGACGGTCCCGGTGCGGGTCAGGTACTCGATGAACCCGGCGGTCTGCCAGGCGGTGGGGAAGCGCGCGACCGGCTCCAGCGCCAGCGTGACGCCGTGCAGCGCCAGCACCAGCATCAGCACCTGCGCCGACAGCAGCAGCCGGTGCGGGCGCGGCAGCGCCAGCGTCAGCATGAACGTCAGCACCAGCAGCAGCGCGCCCAGCAGCGTCGCCACCGGCAGCACGCCGATCAGGCCGTGCCCGGTCATCGCCTCCAGGTCGACCGAGCGCAGGGGCAGCCAGAACAGCGCCAGGCCCGCCGCCAGCAGCGCCCCGATGCCGAGCAGGACGGGCCGGCCCACGTCGGGGTAGCCGGGCGGGACGGGCTCGGGGCGCCCCTCCGGCGGCCCCTCGGGCTGCTCGGTCCGACGAACGGTCACGCTCAACTGATATCCCGCCCCGCGCCGGTCGTGGAAGGTCCGCCCGCGGCCACATCCGGGGCGGGCGGCCGGACGATCCGGCGCAGCCCCGGCAGGATCGCCAGCGCGACCACGACGTTGACCGCGACGACGGCCACGCCGATGGTGAACAGGTGGGCCGGGTCGATCAGCACGACGACCAGGCCGAGCACCCCCGCCAGCCGCACGCCCTGGAGGACGGCGATCAGCCGGGTGCGGTTCAGCACGCGCAGCGCGCCGATGTACAGCTCGATGACGGCCTTGGGCAGCACCGCCAGCGCCAGCACCTGCAACAGGGGCGCGCCGGTGGCGTACTCGTGCCGGTAGACCTCCAGCGCGAACGGCGCCGCGACGATCACCACGACGGTGACCGGCGCCATCAGCAGCACCGTGCGGCGCAGCGCGGCCCGGGTGGACTCGGCCAGCCGGTCGCGGTCGAAGGAGCCCTCGACCGTCAGCGAGAACGAGAGCGTCAGCGCCAGCAGGTCGAGCATCATGCCCGGCACCCACGCCATCTGGAAGTAGGCGTAGGTCGTGGGCGTCAGGTAGGCCGCCACCACCATCGGGACCAGGCTCACGGTGGCGAACTGGAACGCGCCGCCCAGGTAGCCGGTGCGCAGGTAGGCGGCGATCTCGCGGCGGGTGGAGCGGTGGCCGCGCCCCTCGTTGGCGCGCCGGTGCCCGGGGATCAGCCGCCCGAAGAGCAGGAGGTTGACCGGGACGAGCAGCACCATCACCGGCACGTACCAGGCCAGCACGATGCCGTTGTGCGGGAACGCCCCCGCCAGCGCCACCAGCAGCCCCAGCCGGATCAGCGACCACACGGTGTTGACGACCGGCACCCATCCCGCGTCCCGCAGGCCGGTGAAGGTGCCCTCCATGGCGTTCCACAGGTTCCACGCGATCGCCATCGTGACGAACACCAGCCCGGGGCCGAGGCCGTGCAACTGGTCGAAGTTGTCCCAGCCCGCGCCCCAGACCTCCAGCGTCACCAGGAACGCCGCCCCGACCAGCGCGGCGGCGACGGTGCCCAGCGCGTAGCAGGCCAGCACCAGCGCCCGGGTGTGCCGCGCGGTCTCCGGGATGAACCGGATGAGCAGGAAGTTCAGCATCGTGATGCCGCCGACGAACATGATCGCCTGGTTGACGGCGGTGTTGCGGCCGAGGTCGGCGGGCTCGTAGAAGGCCGGGCCCGACAACCAGAACGCCGCGCCCAGCAGCGTGGTGACGCCGCCGTTCAGCATCAGCGCGTAGGCGTTGCGGAACAGCGGGTTGGACAGCTCGCGCCGCAACCAGCCCGGCGCGCTCTCCGGCGACGGGTCGGGCGCGGCGGTGACGGGGACCTGGTCAGACACGGCGCGCCGCCCTGCGGGCCCCGTACCGGGCGCGGCGCACCACCGCGTAGCCCCGGGTGAGGAGGTGGTCCTTGAGGAAGACCAGGGGGACGCCCCTTCCGTCCGCGACGCGACCGAACGTGGCGAGCGAGGTCGACATGCGGACGGTGAGGCGGGGGATCGCCAGCACGTCGGCCCGCGCGGCACCGCCGTCCGGCGCAGGAGCGAGCCGGTTGGCGACCGCGCAGGCGCTGTCGTACCCGGCGGCGCGCACCGCACGCCGCACGCGCGCGCTGGAGTAACCGAAGGGATAGGCCATCGTGGTGACCGGGCCGCCCAACCGTTCTTCCAGCAGCCCCTTGTTGCGGATCAGTTCCTCGCGCAGCGCGGCGTCGCCGAGCTGGTCGAGCTGAGGGTGGCTGTGGCTGTGCCCGCCGACCTCGACGCCGTGCGCGGCGGCCTCGCGGACCTGCGACCAGGCCATCATCGTGTCGAGGGGACGCCCGGCCGCGTCGGGCCCGGCGTCGGCGAGCCAGCCGGTGGTGACGAACACCGTCGCGGGGAAGCCGTGCCGCTCCAGCACCGGCAGGGCGTGCTCGTGGAAGTCGGCGTACCCGTCGTCGAAGGTGATGACGATCGGCTTGCCGGGCAGGCCGGGGCCGCCCAGCGCCGAGAACGGGACGGGCGTGAACCCCCGCTCGGCCAGCAGCGCCATCTGGTCGGCGAACGCGCCGGGGGAGACCGCGAGGGCCGCCGTCCCGCGCGGTGGCCGCGCCTTGATCGAGTGGTACATCAGCACGGGGACGTGCGCGTTCATCGACTCACCTCCGTTCGCCGTCTGGACGTGGGCGGGCGCTCACGCCGCTCCGTCGCCGCCGTCGACGCTCCTCGCGACGACTTCGGCCTGCGCGCGCCGCGACCGGCGGCGCGCGCCCTGCACGCCGACCGCGTAGCCCCACGCCGTCCAGGCCAGGCCCACCGTGATGGCCCCCGCCCGGCCCAGCCCGGCCGGATCGCCCCGGAACGCCGCGCCCACCCCGTGCAGCGCGCCGCGCGGCAACGTCTTCAAGGCGTGCGCGCGCTCGCTGGCCAGGCCGTCCTGACTGCCGACGCTCTGGGTGACCAGCGCCTTGGACAACCCCTCGGCGTAGCAGCGCTGCCGGAAGTAGGCGAAGCGCGCGCGCTCGGCGGGCACCCGGTGCCAGATGACGGCCCGGTCGTCGAACACCAGCTCCGACCCGGGGCTGCGCTGCCGCAGCCGGATGCAGAACTCGGTCTCCTCGCAGCCCAGCGGCCGTTTGTGGAAGCCGCGCCCGATCCCGGAGTCGAAGCCGCCCGCCAGCGGGAACATCTCGCGCCGGAACGAGGCGTTGCCGCCCATCAGGTTGCGCACCGGGCCCGGCGCCATGCCCCGGTAGGTGCAGCCCACCGTCCAGTCGAACTCCTCGGGGAACCAGCCGGGCCGCGTGCCGGTGGTCTCCGGCACCGGCGTGCCGACCAGCGCGCTGGAGGGCGTGGAGCCCGGCCACATCGGCAACGTCAGGCCGCCGACCCCGGCGACGGCCGGGTCGCCGTAGTGCCCGGCGAACGCCGCCAGCCAGCCGGGCGCGGCGACCGCGTCGTCGTCGAGGAAGGCGACCACGTCGCCGCGCGCGACCGCGACGCCGGTGTTCTTGCCGCCCGACAGGCCGCGGTTCTCGCGGTTCTGCACCACGGTGACGTCGGCGAGCGAGCGCCGGAGCCGGTCGTGCAGCGCCGGGTTGTGGTCGACCACCACGATGATCTCTTCGGGGGCGTGCCGCTGGGCGCGCACCGACGCGACGGCGGCGTGCACGTCGTCCCACCGCCGCTCGGTGTAGGCGCAGATCACGACGGAGATGGCCAGGGTGCTCATGTCGCCCGCCTCCTCAGCCGAGCGTACGCCTTGAGGACCCGGTCGGCCCGGCGGTACAGCACGGGGTTGTCGAGCACCGCGCCGCGCGCCCGGTTGAGCGGCTCGGTGCGCGCCCAGTGCAGGCCCGCGCCGGGCGTCGGCCGCGCTACCCGGCCCTCGGCGATGGGGATCTCGCGGCCCTTGAAGCCCTCCTTGAACTCCTTGCCGCCGCGCCCCATCGCGATCTCGGCGACGCCGTTCTCGGCGCATCCCCGGGCCAGCCGCAGATGCCCGATCATGCCGGGGGAGTACCGGCCGAACCGGGTGTCGTAGGCGGGGAACCAGCCCGCCATGACGGGCCCGTTGCGCAGCCCGAAGTGCGTCGACACCGGCTCGTCGCCCGCCCACAACACGCTCAGCACGCCGAAGCCGGTCTCGTGGAAGTGCCGTACCAGCTTGACGATCCACGGCCGCGCGAACCGGTCGGTGCGGCCCGTGCGGTTGTACTGGTCGGACTTCCAGGCCATGAGCCGCCGCAGGTCGGCGGCGTCGGCGGAGGCGAACTCGTACCGCAGCTCCCCGACGTCGCGGCCGAGCTTGCGCTCCTTGTAGCGGATGGTCTTGTGGGTCTTGGGGGCGGCCTTCTTCATGTGCGCCTCGAACGCCTCGAACCCCTCGGCCAGCTCCATCACCGGCTCCACGCGCCGCACGGCGTGGAACGGGACGAAGGCGGCCTGGTCGGCCAGCAGGTGGTCGAAGTCCCACACGCTCAGCCCGCAGGCGCGCAGCAGGGCGCGCGCGTCGAACCGCAGGCCGGGCGGGGCGATCATGCCCTGGAGGTCGGTCAGGCCGAACCCGACCGGGTGACCGATGCCCAGCGGCCCGCGCTGGTAGGGGAAGAAGCCCGCGACGCGCGGCCCGTCCTCCAGCACCGCGACCCGGACGTCGTCCCGGAACCGCGCGACCCCGAGCACGAACTCGGGCGCCAGGAACGGGTTGCCCAGATCGGGATGGGAACCCTGCAACTCGCGCCACCGCTCGACCTCGGCGGCACCGAGGTCGGCCGGGCGGACGACGTGGACTCTCACTCGGTGCCGGTCCTGCTGAAAGCGGCCGACCGCCAGGTCAGGCGCACCGGGTCCACCGGGCCGGTGTGGGCGGTGGAGAGGGTGGGGGCGGACTGCTGCTCGGGGAGGGGCTCCAGGGCGCCCTTGAAGCGCAGCCGCACCATCGTGCGCAGGACGCGCCAGCCGTCGCGCCAGGTGTTGAGGTTGGACTCGCCGAAGCGGCGCTCGGTCTCGTGGCTGGCCACCTCGGCGATCCGCAGCCCGGCGCGGACCGCGTTGACGCACATCTCGGTCTCGATCTCGAAGCCGGTGGACTCCAGCCGCAACCTCTCGACCGCGTCGCGGCGCATCGCGACGTAGCCGTAGCAGAGGTCGGACCAGTTCTGCCGGTAGAGACGGTTGGCGAAGCCGGTGAGCGCCGAGTTGCCGAGCCGCCGCAGGCCGGTCAGGTCGTCCGAGCCGCCCCCGCAGCCGTACCGGGTGCCCTTGACGAAGTCGTAGCCGCGGCACAGCAGCGCCAGGAACGAGTCGAACTCGGCGGGGTCCATGCTGCCGTCGGCGTCCAGCATGACGATCATCTCCGAGGTCGCCGCGGCCATCCCCGTCCGCATGGCGCTGCCCTTGCCGGTGGGCGGCTCGACGATGATCTTCGCGTCCGGGCGCACCGCCAGCACGGTCTCCACCGTGCCGTCGGTGGACTCCCCGTCGACGATCACGATCTCGTCCACGGCGGCGAGCCGCGGCATGAGCCATCGGAGGTTGGCGGCCTCGTTGAGGGTCGGGATGACGGCGGTGACGGTCGGCCAGCGGCGGGCGTGACCCGAGACGTTGAGCAGGTTGCCGGGGCGCGGGAGGGAGGCCGCCCTCTTCGCACCGGTGACGCGCACGGAGGAATCAGGAGATGACATGGGAGTCCCCGTAAGTGGTCGATGTCTTATCCCGGTTAGATGTCGGGTCCGCCCATCATGTTGGGACTATTGCGCGGACGGCTCCGCAAAGTTGCGCAGGCATCCCTACGCACCTGGTACGGCTCCTGCCGGTAAGGGACTGGTCACGGTCCGCGTGCCCGGTCATAAAGGACGAAAAGCCGCATTGTTCGGACTGAGGGGTGGCCGGATGCGGCCACTGGCCTGGGACTTTGCCCGGCCGTTTTGCGGGGGTTCGCGGAGATGGGTGGGACGGGTGGGGCCGCGCACGTCTCCTGGAAATGATCAAGAACCGCCGTTCCCGGGCCGGGAACGGCGGTTCACATAAGATCATTCAATGGCGTTGGAATGATCTCGAAGGCGGCTTACCCGCCCCTTCATTCGGACGCCAGATGCGCCAGGGAACGGAGCGGGACCGGCAACCACGACGGCCGGTTCCGTGCCTCATAACGGATTTCGTAGACCGCTTTGTCGAATTCCAGCGCCCGCATCAGCACCGTGTACCGCTCGGGGTCCGCACCCCCCGCCTCGGCATAGCCACGGCAGAACGCCGCCCGGTTGCGGGCCGCCCACGCGTGCGCGCGAGCCTCCAGCCCCCGCGCGGTCTCCGGCGGCACGTTCTCCTCACCGGCCAGCAGGAACCGCGCCGCGTACTCGAACGAGCGCAACATGCCCGCCACGTCGCGCAGCGGGTGGGAGGACGCGCGCCGCTCGGTGGCCGTGCGCGCGGGCTCGCCCTCGAAGTCCAGCAACATCCACCCGGTGTCGGTGCGCAGCACCTGCCCCAGGTGGTAGTCGCCGTGCACCCGCTGGAACGGCAGCGGCCCGGCGGTGGCGGCCAGCTCGTCGAACGTCGCGCCGATCGCCCCGGCGTACGGGGCCAGCTCGGGCACCGTCCCGGCGACGTCGTCGAGCTGGCGCCGCATCGACGCCGCCAGCTCGCGGATCTCGCACGCGGGGACCTCGGTGGTCCCGAACGCCGCCGCCAGGTCGCGGTGCACGGCGGCGGTGGCCGCGCCCAGCCGCTCGGCCTCGCCCGCGAAGTCGCCGCCCGCGCCGCCGGCGTCCTCGGCCGTGACCGGCCCCGGCGGCAGGGGGTGGGCGAACCAGTCGCGCACGCTGGTGAGCGCGAGCTGCCAGCCGTCGCTGGCGCTGCGCAGGTACTCCGACAGCAGCGCCAGCGTCATCGGCTCGCCGCCGTCGCCGGGTTCCAGCTCGATCCAGCCGTGCACGGCGGGGACGTGCGCGCTGCCCTGCCGCGACAGCGCGAGATTCACCTCCAGGTCGGGGCTGACGCCGGGCGACAGGCGGCGGAACAGCTTGCAGATGTGGTCGGCGCCGAAAATGATCGAGGTGTTGCTCTGCTCGGCCGACAGGGGCAGCCCGCCGAGCGTCGGGTCGATGCTGCTGCCGGGCGCGTGCCGGAACCGCAGCGGTCCCGCCGTCGCGCCGTCGGCCATCGCCGCCAGCAGCAGCCGGGTCAGCTCGGGGTCGTACGCCGCGTCGTAGACGTGCCCGGCCGCGCCGCCGCCCGCGACCCGGCCGATCTCCCCGGACCGCAGCCGGTCGGGCAGGTGCCGCCGCACGCCGAGCAGCACCTGGTAGTGGTCCAGGTCGCCGCCCTGCCGGACGTCCAGCACCAGGTGGCGCAGGCCGGGCTCGCCCGGCAGGAGTTCGGTGGCGGTGCCGATCGACAACTCGTCGATCGGCCGGTCCTTCCCGGCGAACCAGCGTTGCCGCGGCAGCCACTCCCGCAGCAGCGCCGCGAGCGACCCGTCGGTCCGCGGGGGATCGGACGGTGGGGAGGGGGCGGGCACCGGTGGGGCGGGTGCCACGGGGGCGGACGTTGCGGGGCGGTCGGGCTGCCGCACGGTCAGATCACCTCGTCACCGGAGTCCTCGGGGGGCGGCGGAAGCAGGAACCAGTAGAAGCCGTGGCCGGGCAGGGTCAGCAGGTACGGCAGCTCGCCGATCGCCGGGAACTGCACCCCGCCCATGCACTCGATGGGGGTGGAGCCGCGGAAGCGCCGCAGGTCCAGCTCGACGGGCTGGGGGAAGCGCGACAGGTTGTTGACGCACAGGATGGTGTCCATCCCGCCCCACTGCTCGCCCTCGCCCAGCTCGCGGACGAACGCCAGCACGCTGGGGTTGGACGCCGACAGCTCCACGTACTCGCCGACGCCGAACACCGGGTGCCGCTGCCGGATCTCGATCATCTTGCGGGTCCAGTGCAGCAACGAGCCGGGGTTGTCCTTCTGCGCCTCCACGTTGACGCCCTGGTACCCGTAGATCGGGTCCATGATGACCGGCAGGTAGAGCCGGGCCGGGTCGCAGCGGGAGAACCCGGCGTTGCGGTCGGGCGTCCACTGCATCGGGGTGCGGACGGCGTCGCGGTCGCCCAGCCAGATGTTGTCGCCCATGCCGATCTCGTCGCCGTAGTAGAGGACCGGCGAGCCGGGCAGCGACATCAGCAGGGCGGTGAACAGCTCCAGCTGGTTGCGGTCGTTGTCGAGCAGGGGCGCGAGCCGCCGCCGGATCCCGATGTTGGCCTTCATCCGGGGGTCCTTGGCGTACTCGGAGTACATGTAGTCGCGCTCCTCGTCGGTGACCATCTCCAACGTGAGCTCGTCGTGGTTGCGCAGGAAGATGCCCCACTGGCAGTTCTCGGGGATCTTGGGGGTCTGCGCCATGATCTCGGAGATGGGGTAGCGCTGCTCGCGCCGCACCGCCATGAAGATGCGCGGCATCACCGGGAAGTGGAAGGCCATGTGGCACTCGTCGCCGCCGGCGGCCGGGTCGCCGAAGTAGTCGACCACGTCGGCCGGCCACTGGTTGGCCTCGGCCAGCATCACCCGGTCGGGGTAGAGGCGGTCGACCTCGGCGCGCACCCGCTTGAGGTAGGCGTGCGTCTCGGGCAGGTTCTCGCAGTTGGTGCCGTCGCGCGCGTACAGGTAGGGCACCGCGTCCAGCCGGAAGCCGTCGATGCCGAGGTCCAGCCAGAAGCGCAGGACCTCCAGCATCGCGTCCTGCACGTCGGGGTTGTCGAAGTTGAGGTCGGGCTGGTGGGAGAAGAACCGGTGCCAGTAGTACTGGCCGCGCACCGGGTCGTACTGCCAGTTGGACGTCTCGGTGTCGACGAAGATGATCCGCGCCTCGGGGTAGCGGTCGTCGGTGTCGGACCACATGTAGAAGTCGCCGAACGGCCCGTCGGGGTCGGACTGCGAGGCCAGGAACCACGGGTGCTGGTCGCTGGTGTGGTTCATGACCAGGTCGGCGATGACGCGGATGCCGCGCGCGTGCGCCTCCTCGATCAGCTCCACGAAGTCGCCCAGCTCGCCGAACTCCGGAAGGATCTTGGTGTAGTCGCTGATGTCGTACCCGCCGTCCTTCAGCGGGGAGTGGTAGATCGGCAGCAGCCACAGGCAGTCGACGCCGAGCCAGCTCAGGTGGTCCAGCCGGCTGATCAGGCCGCGCAGGTCGCCGTAGCCGTCGCCGTTGGAGTCGGCGAAGCCGCGCACCGACACCTCGTAGAACACCGCGGTCTTGAACCAGTGCGGGTCGCGCGGGGTCGCGGGGTCGAAGCCGTCGGGGATGGGGTCGTGCTGGGCGGGCAGCGCGTCCGAGGGGATCTCGTGCGCGGGCTCGTCGCCCGGCACCACGCCCGGCGGGGTCAGCGACGGGTCGTGCGCCCGGTCGGAGGGCGCCGAGGGGGCGCCGCCCGCGGCGGGGCGCAGCGCGTGCGACTCGCGCGACTCGGTGATCGAGCGCGGCTCGTTCTCGCGTCGGCTGCGCTCGGCGGAGGCGCTGGGCAGGTCGGGGGCGGCGCGGCCGGGGCCGGGCGCGGAGTCGGCCGGGGTGGGGTCGGCGGGCGCGCGTCCGGGGCCGAAGGGGTCGGAGGTCACGGGGGCGTCGGTCTGCGGGGCGCCGGTCTCGGGACGGCGGGGGGATCGGGGAGTCCCCTCATGGGGAGCTGAGGGCTGTCGCGGATTGCTCAACTCGTTGTTCTCCGGAGCGTGAAGATGTGGGCAGGCTGGTGGTGGGGGTCGAGGCGCACGTAGTTGGCCTGCCGCCAGGTGTAGGTCTCGCCGGACAGCTCGTCGGTGACGGCGAACTCGGCGTCGTGCTCCAGACCGAGGGCGTGCAGGTCGAGGTGGACGGTCGCCTCGCGGGCCTGATGGGGGTTGAGGTTCACCACCGCGATCACGACGTCGTCCAGCAGCTTCTTCGAGAAGCACACGAACTCGTCCTGGTCGATGTGGTGGAACCGCAGGTTGCGCAGCCGCTGCAACGCCGGATGCGCCCGCCGCAGCGCGTTCAGCCGCGCGATGAGCGGGGCGATGCTGCGGCCCCCGCCCTCGGCGGCCTCCCAGTCGCGCGGCCTGAGCTGGTACTTCTCGGAGTCGCGGTACTCCTCACTGCCGGGCCGGACGGGGGTGTTCTCGATCAGCTCGTACCCGGAGTAGACGCCCCAGGTCGGCGACAGCAGCGCGGCCAGCACGGCCCGGATCTCGAAGGCGGGCCGGCCGCCGTGCACCAGGTACTCGTTGAGGATGTCGGGGGTGTTGACGAAGACGTTGGGCCGCATGTGGGTCGCGGCGTCCCCGGCCAGCTCCTGGAAGTAGCCCTCGATCTCGTGCCGGGCGTTCTTCCAGGTGAAGTAGGTGTAGGACTGGTGGAAGCCGATCTTGGCCAGGGTGTGCATCATCGCGGGCCGGGTGAACGCCTCGGCGAGGAACAACACGTCGGGGTCGGTGCGGGCGACCTCGGCCAGCAGCCGCTCCCAGAACGGCACCGGCTTGGTGTGCGGGTTGTCCACCCGGAAGATCCGCACGCCGTGGTCCATCCAGTGCCGCAACACCCGCAGGATCTCGGCGTAGACGCCCTCGGGGTCGTTGTCGAAGTTGAGCGGGTAGATGTCCTGGTACTTCTTGGGCGGGTTCTCGGCGTAGGCGATGGAGCCGTCGGCGCGGGTGGTGAACCACTCGGGGTGCTCGGCGACCCACGGGTGGTCGGGCGAGCACTGGAGCGCGAAGTCGAGCGCGACCTCCAGGCCGAGGTCGTTGGCGTAGGCGACGAACGCGTCGAAGTCCTCGATGGTGCCGAGGTCGGGGTGGACGGCGTCGTGCCCGCCCTCGGGCGAGCCGATCGCCCACGGCGAGCCGGGGTCGTAGGGCCCGGCGTCCAGGGTGTTGTTGGGGCCCTTGCGGAAGGTGCGGCCGATGGGGTGGATCGGCGGCAGGTACACGACGTCGAAGCCCATCTCGACGACGGCGGGCAGCCGCTTCATCGCGGTGCGGAACGTTCCCGACATCGGGCCGCGCCGCCCCAGGGGGTCGATCTGCGCGCCCTCCGAACGCGGGAAGAACTCGTACCACGACCCGTACAGCGCGCGCTCGCGGTGCACCTGGACGGGCTGCCACTCGGTGACGGTGAGCAGGTCGCGCAGCGGGTAGCGCTCTTCCAGGTCCAGCACGTCGGGGGCCTGGGCGGCGGCCAGCCGGGTCTCGGTGGGAACGGTCCGATCGGCGAGCGTGGCGGCCAGCCGGGCGAACACCGGCTGGTCCTTGGCGGGCAGCCCGGCGGCGGCGCGCTCGAACAGCAGCGCGCCCTCGGCGAACATCAGCTCCACGTCCTGGCCGCGCGGGATCTTGATCTCGGTGTCGTGCCGCCAGTGCGCGACCGGATCGCCCCACGCCTCGACGCGGTAGTGCCACACGCCCGCCGCCGTCGGCGTGACCTCGGCGGCGAGCCGGTCGAGACCCTTGGCGATCTCGGTCATCCGGGCCGGGGGCAGCTCGCGCCCGTCGGGGTCGCGGAGCACGGCGGCCGCGCCGAGCATCTCGTGGCCCTCGCGGAACACGGTGGCGCTGATCTGGAAGGTCTCGCCCACCACGGCCTTGGCGGGCCACGCGCCGCACTCGACGCGCGGCGCCACGTCGAGGATGGGAATGCGGCCAAGTGTGGTCAGATCCGTCTTCTGGGACGTATTGGACTCGATCCGCATGCGCCATCCCCTACCCGCTCGTGATTTCCAAAACCGTCCATGCCCCCGATCGGCCCCTTACCGCCTCGTAGGGGGACCTAACTTTGCGCCACACATCACTACCGCCCCGCTCGGAACGCCGCCGGTGAGGCCGGTTGCGGACACCTCGCGGCGAACCCGGCGGGCCGCCCGACCGTCTTTCCAGACGTGCCGGATCATGTGCCGATCGAGGCGCTGCGGGCGCTGGCGTTGTGGACGGTGACCGTCGCGGCGGCCGTCCTCGCGGTGTGGCGGCCGCTGGTGCGCCGCACCGGGTGGGCGCGGCTGCCGACGCTGGCGCTGCTGGTGTGGACGGGGCTGGTGTTGTCGATGACGCTGCCGATGCGCGTGGGCCCGGGGGCGGGCGGCCGGATGGCGCACTGCGCGGCCGATCCGGCCACCGACGTCGTCCGGTCGGTCGAGATCTTCGGCACGCGGGGCCTGGAGGACGTGATGAACGTGGCGTTGTGGGTGCCGTGCGGCTTCCTGGCCGTGCTGGCGACGCGCCGCGCCCTCGCCGCGCCCGCCGTGCTCGCGCTCGGCTTCGTGGGGGTGGAGTTCCTCCAGGCGCTGGACCCGGGCCGCGAGTGCGACCCCGGTGACTGGCTCTACAACTCCGCTGGCGTGGCCGTCGGAGCGGCGGTCGCGTCGCTGGTCATCGCGGTGCTGGGACGGGTGTCGGGGCAAGGGCGGCGAGCGGGGGCGGACCGGTCCGTGAGGTGATGTTCTCCTCGCCGGACTCGCGAATCACCGTGATCAACGCATAACGTGGCGGTGCGTGAAGGCAATTCGACGACTCACCGTACGTACCGTCCTTCCCGAACCCCTACGCCCACTCGAAGAACTCATCCTCAACCTGCGCTGGTCCTGGCACCACGAGACGCTGGACCTGTTCCGGGCGGTGGACCCGGCGCTGTGGGAGGCCGTCGGGCACGACCCGGTGCGGCTGCTGGGCGAGGTCGCCCCCGAGCGGCTGGACCAGCTCGCCCACGACCGTCGCTTCCTGCGCCGCCTCCAGGACGCCGTCGAGGAGCTGCGCGAGTACCTGACGGCCGACCGCTGGTACCAGTCGCGGCCGGGCGCCCCGGCGGCCATCGCCTACTTCTCGCCCGAGTACGGGATCACCGCCGCGCTGCCGCAGTACTCCGGCGGCCTCGGCATCCTGGCGGGCGACCACCTCAAGACCGCCAGCGACATGGGCGTGCCGATCGTCGGCGTCGGCCTGCTGTACCGGCACGGCTACTTCGCCCAGTCGTTGTCGCCCGACGGGTGGCAGCTGGAGCGCTACCCGCCGATCGACCCCAACGGCCTGCCGCTGACGCTGCTGCGCGAGCCCGACGGCACGCCGGTGCGGGTGGCCATCGGCCTGCCGCAGGGCCACGACCTGCACGCCCAGGTGTGGCTGGTGCGCGTCGGCCGGGTGCCGCAACTGCTGCTGGACTCCGACGTCGAGGACAACGACCAGGCCGCCCGCGACATCACCGACCGCCTGTACGGCGGCGGCGGCGACCACCGGCTCCTCCAGGAGATGTTGCTCGGCATCGGCGGGGTGCGGGCCATCCGCGCCTACTGCCGCATCACCGGCCACCCCGCGCCGGAGGTGTTCCACACCAACGAGGGGCACGCCGGGTTCCTCGGCCTGGAGCGCATCCGCGAGCTGATCTCGGAGGAGGGCCTCAGCTTCGACGAGGCGCTGGAGGCCACCCGCGCGTCCACGGTGTTCACCACGCACACGCCCGTCCCGGCGGGCATCGACCGCTTCCCCCGCGAGCTGGTCCACAAGTACTTCGGCGGCGCGAACGAGGAGGCCGAGGTCCCGGTCGAGCGCGTGCTCGACCTGGGCGCCGAGACCTACCCCGACGGCGATCCGACCGTGTTCAACATGGCGGTCATGGGGATGCGCCTCGCGCAGCGCGTGAACGGCGTCTCCAAGCTGCACGGCGCCGTCAGCCGGGAGATGTTCGGCGGCCTGTGGGGCGGCTTCGACACCGCCGAGGTGCCGGTCGGGTCGATCACCAACGGCGTGCACGCGGGCACCTGGGTGGCCCGCGAGATCCTCGACCTGGCCGCCCGCGAGGTGCCGTCGGTGCTGGAGTCGGGGCACGGCTGGGACGGGGTGCGCGGCGTCCCCGAGCACGAGATCTGGCGGGTGCGCCGCGAGCTGCGCGAACGCCTGGTGCACGAGGCGCGCCGCCGCCTGCGCGAGTCGTGGCGGCAGCGCGGCGCGAGCGCCGCCGAGATCGCCTGGATCGACGACGCGCTCGACCCCGACGTGCTGACCATCGGGTTCGCGCGCCGGGTGCCGTCCTACAAGCGGCTGACGCTGATGATGCGCGACCCCGAGCGGCTGCGCGCGCTGCTGCTGGACCCCGAGCGGCCGGTGCAGATCGTCATCGCCGGGAAGGCGCACCCCGCCGACGAGGGCGGCAAGCGCCTGATCCAGGACATCGTGCGGTTCGCCGACGGCGAGGACGTGCGGCACCGCATCGTGTTCCTGCCCGACTACGACATGGCGCTCGGCCAGTCGCTGGTGCAGGGCTGCGACGTGTGGATGAACAACCCGCTGCGCCCGCTGGAGGCGTGCGGCACCTCGGGCATGAAGGCGGCGCTGAACGGCGGGCTCAACCTGTCGATCCGCGACGGCTGGTGGGACGAGTGGGCCGACGGCCAGAACGGCTGGGACGTCCCGTCCGCCGACGGCCTGGCCGCGCCCGACCGCCGCGACGCGCTGGAGGCCGCCGCGCTCTACGAGCTGGTCGGCGAGCACGTCGCGGTCACCTTCTACGACCGCGACTCCTCCGGCCTGCCGCGCCGCTGGCTGGAGATGGTCAAGCACACCATCGCCACGCTCGGCCCGAAGGTGCTGGCCAACCGGATGTTGCGCGACTACGTGGAGGACTACTACGTCCCGGCCGCCGTGTCGGGCCGCGCGATGGCCGCCGACTCGCACTCGGGCGCCCGCGCGCTCGCGGCGTGGAAGCAGCGCGTCGTGAAGGCGTGGCCGGGGGTGGCGGTCGAGCACGTGGAGTCGTCGGGCGAGGAGAGCCCGCACGTCGGGACGGGCCTGCCGGTGCGGGTGGTGGTCGACCTGGGCGGCCTGGACCCGGCCGACGTGACGGTGGAGGCCGTCTACGGCCGGGTCGACGACGCCGACGCGCTGGTCGAGCCGTCCTACCTGGAGCTGACCGGCGGCGAGCCGGTGGAGGACGGCCGGCGGCGCTACGTGGGAGAGATCCCGCTGACGCGCAGCGGGGCGTTCGGCTACAGCGTCCGCGTGGTGCCGCACCACGCGGGGCTGGCGGGCCGGGCCGAGATGGGCCTGGTCGCGCTGCCGCCCGCGCCGCACGGGATGACGAACGGCGACCTGCGCTGACGGGCGGGCCCGGGGGAGCCGAGGGCGGCTCCCCCGGGCTCAGCCCTCGCCGTGCTCGTGCTCGTCGTCCTCGTCGTCGGGCGGCGCGTCGGGGAGCCGCCAGGCGATGATCAGCGCGGGCAGCGCCGCCACCGTGGCGATCAGCGCGACGAACAGCAGGACCGCCGCCGCGCCCGGCAGCCGCTCGGTGTAGCCCTCGCCCGGCATCAGGCTCATGACGGCGGCGAGACAGAGCAGGAGCAGCACGAGCGTGGCGCGGTGCGCGGTGCCGTGGGCGTTGATCCGCTCGGCGGCCTGCCGCTCGTCCAGCAGGTGCGCGGGCAGGCCCACGGTGCCGCGGGTGGTGACGATGATCCTGCCGTAGGCCCACAGCCCGACCGGCAGGATGACGGCCAGCACCGCGAAGTTGGTGTACATCGCGGCGTCGCTGGGGGCCAGCGCCAGCGACACGCCCGCGTTCGCCCACAGCAGTGCCAGGCAGGCGCCCGCCGTCGCGGCGAGGCGGCGGCGGTGGTGCCGGGTGAAGGACTCGGCGGGCAGGCGGCTCTCCTCGATGCGACGGAGCTGCTTGGCCTCCCGCGCGTTGCGGGGCTTCATCGGGACGATCTCCTTCGGGTGGTGCTCAAGCGGTGCTGCCGAGGCGGGGGAACGGCCGCAGCGAGAAGACGACCTCCACCGGCACCTCGAAGTACTCGGCGATGCGCAGGGCGAGGTGGAGGCTGGGGCTGTACTCGCCCCGTTCGAGGTAACCGACGGTCTGGTAGTGGACGTCCAGGGCCGTCGCCAGCTCGCGGCGGGAGATGCCGCGCTCGGCGCGCAGCACCGCGATCCGGTTGTGGACGTGTTCTTTGTCGGAGGACACCGGCACAGTCTCCCGGAATCAGTACGCGCGCCGGACGGCGCTGTGCCGCCGCCGCTCGGCCAGCCGGGAGCCGGACTCGCGGCGCGTCATGCGCTGGAGCAGCCACGGCGCGAGCAGCAGCCCGGCCACCGCCCACAACGACATCACCCCGGCGGCCTCCCACAACCGCCAGCTCCCGCCGATCTCGGCGGCCAGCATCGAGTCGGGCAGGAACACCGACCGCAGGCCGAGGCCCTGCCAGTACAGCGGGAACGCCTGCGCGACCCACTGCGCCGGCTGCGGCAGCGCGGTGATCGGGAACAGCACGCCCGAGATCACCATCAGGCCCATCATGGCCAGCGACAGCGCGGCGGCGGCGTTGCGGGCGTCGCGCACCACCGCGCCCAGCGCCGCGCCGATCGGCGCGACCGACAGGGTGCCGAGCGCCAGCACCCAGGCCAGGGTGAGCCAGTCGCCCGGCGCGGTGGGCAGGGTCAGCTCGGTGAACGCGAGCCCGGCCGCCAGCATCAGCACGACGTAGGTGGCGATCTGCCCCAGCACCGAGACCGTGCGGCCGACCAGGTAGGCGGTCATGCCGCCGGGCAGGGCGCGCAGCCGCAGGAGCGCGCCCTCCTCGCGGTCGGCGGTGATGCCGAGCGCGAGGTTCATCAGGGCCGCCGAGAACACGCAGTAGGCGACGAACCTGGCGGTCATCAGCACGGCCTTGGACGCGCCGGTGCCGGGGACCGTGCCGTGGCCCTGCCAGCCGACGAGCGCCACCAGCATCACCACCGCGCCGACGGGGCCGGTCAGCAGCTCGCGGCGGTCGCGGGCGAACTGGAGGTACTCGGTGCGTCCCCGGCGCAGGCCGGTCCTGAGGACGGTGGTGTTCACGCTGGGCCTCTCTCGGGTGGTCGGGGCGCTCATGCCGCCGCTTTGACGGGCTCGGTGTCGTCGGCGGTGCGGGTCAGGTCGAGGTAGCTCTCCTCCAGCGACGGGCGGTGCACCTCCAGGCCCGGCACCGGGCCGCCGAAGCGGCGGTGCAGCTCCCACACCAGCGCGGACGGGTCGGGGGTACGGGCCTCGCGGGGTGCGCCGTCCTCGGTCCAGCGCACCCGCGACCCGGCGCGCGCGAACGCCGCCAGGTCGCGGGGCGTGCCGGTGACGGCGACCCGGCAGCCCGCCAGGATCGCGATGCGGTCGGCGAGCCGTTCGGCCTCGGCGAGGTCGTGGGTGGTGAGCAGGATCGTCATGCCGTCCTCGCGGGCGAGGCGCTCGATCAGGTCGTGGAACTCGCGGCGGGCGCGCGGGTCGAAGCCGGTGGTGGGCTCGTCCAGGAACAGCAGCTCGGGGCGGCCGACCAGGCCGAGCGCGACGTCGAGGCGGCGGCGCTGCCCGCCCGACAGGTCGCGGATCGTCTTGCCCGCCTGCTCGGTCAGGCCGAGGGCGGCGAGCAGTTCGTCGGGGTCGTGCGGGCGCGGATGGAACTCGGCGAGGTGGGCCAGGAGCTGCCGCACCTTCCAGCGCGGGTGGTCGCGCCAGTCCTGGAGCACGATGCCGAGCCGCGCCCGCCAGGCCGCGCCGCCCTCGTCGGGGTCGGCGCCCAGCACCGCGACCTCGCCGGAGGAGCGGCGGCGGAAGCCCTCCAGGATCTCGATCGTGGTGGTCTTGCCCGCGCCGTTGGGGCCGAGCAGCGCGAACACCCCGCCCGCCGGGACGTCCAGGTCGACCCCGCGCAGGACCTCGGCGCGGCCGTAGCGCATGCGCAGGTCGCGGGTCCGGATGGCCGGGTCTGTCATGGTTCCCCCTTGTAGCGGGCGTCCGACTTTTCGCTGTAGCCCTGCTTTCGCTGATAGTAGGTGTACTACATCTCGTCGCAGGGATGCAAGAGATCGTTCTGCTGGCAGGATGGGCGCGTGCGTTTCCGGAACCCCCCGCTCCGCCTGCTGCACGGCCGCGCCGCCGACGCCGCGCTCGCCGCCGGGCTGCTGGTGTTCGTGCTGGCCAGCACGTTCGCCATACCGTCGGACGCCCGCTACGGCAGCTCCTCCTCCCCGGCCGTCGGCGTGCTGCTGACGGTGGTGACGTGCGCGGCGCTGGTCTGGCGGCGCGACCGTCCGGTGGCCGTGGGGCTGTTCACCGGCCTGACCTGCACGGTCTACTACCCGCTGTCCGAGCCGGACGGGCCGCTGGCGGTGGCCTACGTGATCGCGCTCTACAGCGTCGCGGCGGCCGGGCGGCTGGCCGTGGCCGCGCTGCTCGGCCTGATCGCGGTGGCGGGCACCTACTACGGCGAGGAGCACACCGGCGTCAACCACCTGGAGGACGCCGGGTTGTACCTGCTGGCCGGGTGGCTGGTCGCGGTGGTGGCGGTCGGCGCGGTCATGCACAACCGCCGCGCCTACCTGCGCGAGGCCGAGCGGCGGCTGGCCGAGGCCGAGCGGGGCCGCGCCGAGGCGGCCCGGCGGCAGGTGACCGAGGAGCGGCTGCGCATCGCCCGCGACCTGCACGACGTGCTCGGCCACCACATCTCGCTGATCAACGTGCAGGCCGCCGCCGCGCTGCACGGCCTGCACCGCGACCCGTCGGCCGCCGAGTCCGCGCTCACCGCGATCAAGGGGGCGAGCAAGGAGACGTTGCGCGAGCTGCGCGCCACGCTCGGCGTGTTGCGCCAGGTGGACGAGGAGGACCCGGCTCCGGCGGCGGGCCTCGCCCGGCTCGGCGACCTGGCCTCGGGCGCGATCGCGGCGGGTCTCGCGGTGCGGGTGGAGCAGGACGGCGCGGCCCCGCCGTCCGGCCTGTCCGCCGACGCCGACCTGGCCGCCTACCGCGTCGTTCAGGAGTCGCTGACCAACATCACCCGCCACTCCGACGCCGCCACCGCGCTGGTGCGCGTGCGCCGCGCGGGCGACACGGTGATCGTGGAGGTGGAGGACGACGGCGCGCCGCTGGGCGAGGCGACCGCCGGGAGCGGCACCGGCCTGCGCGGGATGCGCGAACGCGTCACCGCCCTGGGCGGCGAGCTGACGGCGGGGCCACGGCCCGAAGGCGGCTTCGCCGTCCGAGCCGTGTTTATCGGAGCTCTGGCCCAACGGGACTCGCCTGGCGGCTCGCCCCGCTGACCAGCGCTTGGCGAGTGCCACATCGCTTCGCGATCTGTCCGGGCGGGGCTCGCCTCCGGCTTTGCCCCGCCCGGACAGTTAGTCACTCGCGCGACGGCTGGGGTCGTTGGGTGCCTTAGTTCTTGAACAGGCCCGCGACGAACTTGGTGGTGTCGGGCAGGGAGGCGGCCATCGTGCCGCTGTGGTCGGCGCCCGCGTACGCCTTGAACGTCAGCGGCGCGCGGCGGAGCTTGAGGTCGGCGACCAGCTTGAGGGTCAGCGGGATCGGCACGGTGGTGTCCACCATGCCCTGCGCGATGTAGAACGGCTTGCCGTAGCCGGTCAGCGGCACCTCCAGCACGTTGCGCAGTTCCTGGAAGAAGCGCGCGTCGAACAACGACCGGTTGAGCAGCTTGCCGATCCCGACACCCTTGGTGCGGTTCACCATGTCGGCATAGCAGAGGTTCTCCGCGTCGGCCACGACCTGCTTGCCGAGCGGCGTCAGATACCTGTCCAGGTCGAGACCCGGCCGGGCCGCCCGGACGCCCGCCAGGATGTAGGCCGTGTAGGCGGTCAGGTCCGGCAGCGGCAGGTCGGGGATGTACGGCCCGGCCAGCGCCACCATGCTCTCCAGGTTGGAGGGCGGGCCGGTCGCCACCGCGCCCCGGAAGTCCAGGTCGGGCGCGTACTTGGGGGCGAGCGCGGCGGTGAACAGCGCCGCGTGGCCGCCCTGCGACTGGCCGATCGCGACCCACTTGGCGGCCAGCGACCGGTTGACCGAGCGGGCGGCGCGCACGATGTCGGCGGCCGAGTAGGCGGCGGTGCGGCCGTCCAGGTAGGGGTGCACGCCCGGCGTGCCGAGGCCCACGTAGTCGCTGGACACGATGGCGTAGCCGCGCGCCATCCACTGGGTGAGGTAGGTGACGTCGCGCTCGGACCGCCCGGCGGTGGACGGCGCGCAGGCGTCGCCGAGGCCGACCGTGCCGTGCGTCCACGACACGACCGGCCAGCCGCCGCGCGGCGGCGTCCCCTTGGGCACGAAGATCGCGCCGCTGCTCAGCGCGGGTTTGCCGCCGGGACCGGTGGAGCTGTAGACGACGCGGTGCGCCGCGCCGCTGCCCGGCAACCACAGGTTCGCGGGCAGCGGCGTCACCGACACCACCGTGCCCGCCTTCTGCGGCACCGCCCGCCGTGGCGCGGCCTGGGCGGGCGAGGCGAGCGGGACGGCGGCCAGTACGGCACAACCCAGGGCGAACATCCGGCGCACGGCGACCTCCAAGATCACGGTCACCCTAGACCGGGGAACATGCCCGCGATAAGAGCCGTGTCCGAATCGTGCCACCCCGGCGGCGGCGTCCTAGGCCAGCACCGAGCCGAGACAGCGCAGATCGTCGGCCGACAGGGCCGTCATGCGGGCGATCCTCCCGGTGAGGCCGGGGCAGGCGCGGTTCACCTTCGTGCTCTGGGCGGGCGTCAGGTCCCGGCAGCCCAGTTCCACGAGGGCGTCGCCGTCGAGGCGAGGGGTGCAGAGGACCGACAGCCTGAGCCCGGAGGTGACGTGAACGGACTTCCTGGCCTGCGTCCTCGGTCCCGAAAGCGCGAGGGCCGAGCCCGGGGGAGAGCCCTTCTCGTTCGCGAGGATCAAGCCCCTCGACCCGGGGGACCACAGGGGCCGCCCGGACGCGTCGCTCTGCCCCTTGCCGGTCACGTCCCGCGCCCGGTCGAGGAACGCCAGCACCGACGTCCCCGCCGGGAGCAGCCGGCGGATCTTCTCGATCGACGTGGTCGGGCCGGTGCCGACGGCGATGGTCTCGCCCGCGCTTCCGCCGCCCCGGAGCGTCCGGGTGACGCGGACCTCCACCAGCGCCCTGTCGGGGAAGGCGCTCGGTCGCGCGTCGTGGGCGGCGGGGAGGGGCGCGAGGCGCACCACCGTCCCGAGCACCACGCGCGCGGATTCGACGTCCCCGCCTCGTTCCCGGGCCCCGGCCGGCGTCTGCGAGTCGGACAGATGGGACGTCGTCCCCTGCCCGGGAAGCGCCTGGGGCACGACCACGGCGGCGGCGACGGCCGCGGCCGTCACCGTCACGGCGGCCGCGCGGCGGCGACGGCGCACCCGGCGACCGCCCGCCTCGGCCCGCGCGGCGAGACCGTCCCGCGGGGACGGCGCGCCGCCGTGTTCGGCCAGCGTCTCGCGCAACTCCTGCTCGCTGTACGGCACCGCTCAGCTCTCCTTTCGCACGGGGGCGAGCGACGGATCGACGCGCAGCTTGGCCAGCGCCCGGCTGATCTGGCTGCGCACCGTCACCGGCGAGCAGCCCAGGATCTCGGCGATGGCGGCGTGCTCCAGGTCGGCGAAGTAGCGCAGCACGACCGCCGCGCGCTCCCGCCGTCCCAGCCTGGCCAGCGCCTCCCACAGGACCTCGCGGTGCTCCGCGCCGGCCGCCGCGGGAGCGGGCCGGTCGGGCAACTGCCCGGTCGGCACCTCGGCGCGCCAGCGCCGCCGCCACCAGGAGGCGTGCGTGTTGACCAGGATCCGGTACACGTAGGGATCGGGATCGGCGCCGATCCGCCGCCACGCCAGCCACGCCTTGGTCAGCGCGGTCTGCACCAGGTCCTCGGCGGTCGCCCAGTCCCGGCACAGCAGGTAGGCGGTGCGCAGCAGCCGCGCCGACCGCTGCGCGGTGTACTCCCCGAAGTCGGGCCCGTCCGCCTTGCCGTCCGTCATGCACGCTCCTCGTCGTGTCGCTCGCGGACTACTACCGCCGAGACGGCCCGGAACGTTGCGTCCGAAGCCGGGCATTATCGGGTGGCATGAAAGTTTTCGTCTCAGTGGACATGGAAGGCGTCTCCGGACTCACCGACGCCGAGGAGATGCGCGCGGGCGGCCGGGGCTACGAGCGCGGCTGCGAGCTGATGACCGGCGACGCCAACGCCGCGATCCGGGCCGCGTTCGACGCCGGGGCGGCCGAGGTCGTCGTCACCGACTCGCACGGCGGCGGCCGGAACCTGCGCGCCGACCTGATCGACCCGCGCTGCACGCTGGTGCGCGGCCCCTACAAGCCGATGCGCATGGCCGAGGGGCTGGACGGCACCTTCGACGTGGCGCTGTACGTCGGCTACCACGCGCGGGCGGGCGTGCCCGACGGCGTGCTCAACCACACGTGGATGGGCCGGGAGATCTACAACGTGCGGCTCAACGGCGAGATCGCCGGGGAGATCCGGCTGATGGCCGCCTACGCCGCGACGCTGGGCGTGCCGGTCGGGCTGGTCGCCGGGGACGCGGCGGCCTGCGCGGAGGCGCGCGAGGCGCTCGGCGGCGTCGCGACCGTGGCGGTGAAACAGGGCAGCGACCGGTACGCCGCCGCGCTGGTGCCGCCGCCCCGCGCCCAGCAGATGATCTACGAGGGGGCGGCGCGGGCGCTGGCCGCGCCGGACGGCTGGCGGCACGGGACGGTGGCGGCCCCCTACACGCTGGAGATCGAGTGGAGCTCCACCGCGATCGCGCAGTCGGTCGCGGTGGTCCCGGGCGTGAAGCAGGCCGGGACGCGCGCGACGTCGTTCACCACCGACGACTTCACTGAGATCGTGGGCTTGCTCGGGGTGTGCGCGACCATCGCGGGGGAGGTGGGCTGCACCGGCCTGCACTACGACTGAACGCGGGACGCTCCGCTGAGCCCCATCTCCGGGACGAGCAGCTCGACGCCGTCGCCATCACGTGGAAGAGGTCGTCCACGCGTCGTGCTCCAACCACGCCAGATCGCGCAGCCGCCGCGCGCCGGTGACGCGGACGACGCGCACGCCGGGATGGCGGGCGGCGAGCGCGGCGGTCGCGGCGCGCTTGCGCGCGTGCTGCGTCCAGGCCCAGCGGACGGGATGGTCGGCGCGCAGCCAGTCGCGCCACCGCTCACGGTTGCCGTTCCAGAGTTCCCGGCCGGTGACCGCGCGCGACACCGAGCGGCGCAACACCCGGGCCATGACCGTGCGGCGCGGCAGATCGAGCCAGACGACGGTGTCGGCGCGCTCCCACAGCAGGTCACCGAGCTTGCCGTGATACTGGTCCTCGGTCACCCAGCGGCCAGTGGCGCTAAAGGCGGTCACTTCGGTGACGAACGTCGGACGCGGCTCCCAGCCCGGCCCGTGGTGCAGCGCGTCCAACTCGTACCGGGGCAGGCCGTAGCGAGCGGCGAGACGGGTCGCGAGCGTGGTCTTGCCGGCCCCCGAAACACCCGCCACCAGAACCCGTTCCATGATCCTCCCCGCTTGCGTGCAGGCTCAGCCCGTCGGCACCCAGAAGCGGAGCTTCTCGCCGCGCCTGTCCTCCAGGACGCCCCCGCAGTTCTCGATGGTCTTCCGGGAGCCCACGTTGTCGTGGTCGCACGTCACCAATACCGGGTCGATGCCCAGGGCGTGCACGGTCGGCAGCGAGGCCCGCAACATCGCGCTGGCGTGCCCGCGCCGCCGCGCCGACGGGCGCACGTCGTAGCCGATGTGGCCGCCCACGTCGAGCAGCCACGGGGTGAGCCGGTGCCGGATCGCCAGCCGTCCCAGGTACTCGGGGCCGTCCACCCACCACAACGACGTGGCGGGCACCCGGCCCTCCGGGCGCGGCGTCTCCTCCAGCGCGTCCGCCCGCAGGTCGCGCACGTAACGCGCGAAGCCCTCGGGGGTGTCCCACGCCGGGCCGTAGCGGCGGATCTCCCGGCACAACATGCTGGACTCGTCTCGCCCGCGTCCCTCGGCCTGGAACTCCTTCATCGCGAGCAGGAAGGATTCCTGGACGGTTGCGGTCGGCGGCGTTAGTTCGGGCATGTCAGTCTTCCTCGTGGGCTTCGGGGGTCAGTGCCTCGTAGGCGGGTTCCAGTACTGCCGCCAGGTCGCGTCGTCGCACCTTTACCGGTGGGGGCACCGCCACTCGCAGTAGGAAGCCGGGTGGCACTGGGGGAGTGGGGCGTCGCTCGCGCAGCCGTGCCAGGCCCGTCGGCGGGGCCCAGAAGCCCTCGGCCGTCAGCGGTTCTTCGGCCTCCTCCGGCGCTGCCTCGGCCGCTGGGGCCCGGCGTAGTGCTCGCAGCAGTTCGTCGCGGGTGCGGCCGTTCCACTCCAGCACCAGGAACGGGTCGTCGTCGAACGCCGCGCCCAGCGCGTGCAGCGCCGCCGCCGCGTGTTCGCACAGGTCGCCCCAGTCCGGGCACGAGCACATCGCGTGCAGGTCGCCCACCGACCGGGGGAACAGCGACACCCCGAACTCGGCGAACACCAGCTCGACCTCCGGCGGCAGCTCCCCGGCCAGCAGCCGCGCCCGGTACACCGCGCGGCCCGCCAGCTCCGCCTCGATCGCCAGCCAGCCCTCCGGCGCGATCGCGTCGATGCCGAGCGCCACCTCGTACGGCCCGGTGCCCGCGCCGCGCACCCGCGCCGTCACCTCGTACGCGCCGATCCGCAACCCGTCCACCGAGTAGGTGCGGCCCCGCGCCAGCGTCGCCGACCCCGCGAACGACTCCACCGGCGTCAGCAGCCGCCGCGACCACCAGCCCGCCATCAGCCGCTCACCGCCTCGGGGGCCAGCCACAACACGTCGCGCAGCTCGGCCACCGACAGCCCGGTCAGCCACTCCTCGCCGGTGCCCACGATCGACTCGGCCAGGGCCTTCTTGCGCTCGATCATCTCGTCGACGCGCTCCTCCATCGTGCCCACGCAGATGAACTTGCGGACCTGCACGTTCCGGGTCTGCCCGATGCGGAACGCCCGGTCGGTGGCCTGGTCCTCGACCGCCGGGTTCCACCAGCGGTCCAGGTGCACGACGTGGTTGGCGGCCGTCAGCGTCAGCCCCGTGCCCGCCGCCTTCAGCGACAGCAGGAACACCGCCGGATCGGGATCGTGCTGGAACCGCTGCACCAGCTCGTCGCGCCCCTGCTTGGAGGTGCCGCCGTGCAGCCACAACACCGGCCGCTCCAGCTTCGCCGCCAGGTACGGCTGCAACATCGACCCGAACTCGGCGTACTGGGTGAACACCAGCGCCTTCTCGCCCTGCTCGACGACCTCGGCGCAGATCTCCTCCAGCCGCTCCAGCTTCCCCGACCGGCCCGCCAGCCGCGACCCGTCCTTCAGCAGCTGCGCCGGATGGTTGCAGACCTGCTTGAGCTTGGCCATCGTCGCCAGGATCAGCCCGCGCCGCTGCTTCTCGTCGGCCTCGGCGATCTGCGCCAGCATGTCGTCCACCGTGGCCCGGTAGAGCGACGCCTGCTCGGCGGTCAGGTTGCAGTAGGTCTTGATCTCCTGCTTCTCCGGCAGGTCGGTGATGATGCTCCGGTCGGTCTTCAGACGGCGCAGGACGAACGGTTGCGTCGCGCGTTTCAGCGCCAGCGCCGCCTGCTCGTCGCCGTCCTTCTCGATCGGCACCGCGAACCGCTCGCGAAACGCCGCCCTTGGCCCGAGCAACCCCGGGTTGGCGAACTCCATGATCGACCACAGCTCGGTGAGGTGGTTCTCCACCGGCGTGCCCGTCAGCGCGATCCGCGTCCGCGCCGGGATCGACCGCACCGCCTGGGCCTGCCGCGTCCCGCTGTTCTTCAGCGCCTGCGCCTCGTCGCAGACGACCCGCCCCCACTCGATGCCCGCGAGCACGGCCGCGTCGCGCGCCGCCGTGCCGTAGGTGGTCAGCACGAGATCGGCCCGCCCCACGGCCGCGACCAGGTCCTCCCCGCGATGCCGCCCGGTGCCGTGGTGGACGTACACGCGGAGCTTGGGCGTGAACCTGGCGGCCTCCCGCTGCCAGTTCCCCACCAGCGACATCGGCAGGATCGCCAAGGTCGGGGCGGGAGTGCGTCCTTCGCGGCGTTCGTGCATAAAAAGGGACAATGTCGTAATTGTCTTACCGAGTCCCATATCGTCCGCGAGCAGGCCGCCGAGCCCCAGGTCGTCCATGAACACGAGCCAGGCCAGCCCGCGCTGCTGGTAGGGCCGCAGCGCGGCCTCCACGCCGTCGGGCGTCGGCACCGGCGCGAGGCGGCGGTCGGCCTGGCCGGACAGCAGGTCGCCGAAGGCGCCGTCGGCGTCGACGCCGGTCAGGGGCAGGCTCTCCTCGCCCGCGTGGATGATGGCGCGGATCGCCTGGGCGGCCGTCATCGTGCCGGTGCGCGGGTGGCGCAGGAAGTCGAGGGCCGCGTCGAGCTGCTCCTGGTCCAGCTCGACCCACTGGCCGCGCAGCCGCACCAGCGGGGTCTTGAGGCGGGCCAGCTCCTCCAGCTCGGCCTCGTCGATCTCCTCCTCGCCGAGAGCGAGGTCCCAGCGGAACTTGACCAGGCCCGACAGGTCGAAGCCGGAGGAGGCCGCCGCGCCGCCGCCCTCATCGGGGTCGGCGCGGGTGGTGAGCTTCATGCCGAGCTTGGCCTTGCCCGCCCAGGTGGGCAGCAGGACGCCGAAGCCCGCGGCGGCCAGCATCGGCGCGGCCTGGCGCAGGAAGCGGAACGCCCCGGCGGTGTCGAGGGCGAGGTCCTGCGGGGCGGGGCCGTCCAGGGCCTTGGCCAGGTCGGGGAACAGGCGCAGGGCGCGGCCGAGGCCCGCCAGCAGGGTGTCGGAGGCGTCCTCGATGGAGGTGGCCTCGCCCGCCCAGATCAGGGACGCGGGGACGTAGAGGCTCGGGTCGTCCACGCCCTGCAGCGCGAACTCGACGCGCCAGGAGCCGTCCTCGGGCTGCTCGACGGTGGCCTGGCCGTAGTCGAGTTCGGCGGCGCCCGGCTCGGCGAGGCGGAAGCAGACGCGCAGCGGGCCGGACGGGCGGCGCACGGCGGCGGCCCAGGCGTCCAGCTCGGCGATCAGGTCGTCGGGGTCGTCGCGGGGCTCGCGGGCCACCTGGGCGTTGTGGCCGGTCAGCGCCTCGACCCAGCGTTCGGGCAGCGGCAGCCGGTCGGGCGTCTTGCCGGTGCGCGCGGGCAGCAGGGGGTGCGGGACGACGCCGCGCACGGCGGTGTCGACCAGGCCGGACAGGGCCTCGCGCAGCACCTCGGCGGCGGGGCGGCCGCCGTCGGCGGCGCGGCAGGCGGCGGGCATGGCGCGGACCAGGTCGCCGAAGCGGTCGGGATCGTCGAACACCGGCCGCCAGCGCGCCACCAGGTCGCCGTCCTCGCGCATCAGGGCGGGCAGGACGTGGCCGCGCCCGGTGAGGTGGACCGCCTCGTCGGCCAGCAGGCACAGGTAGCGCAGGTCGGTGCCGGGGATGACGTCGCCGCTGTGCTCGGCGGCCTGGAGCAGGGCCATCGTGGGGAGCGGCTCCAGGACCAGGGCGGGGACGGTCCAGTCGCGCAGGTGCGGCGTGTCGTGCGGTTTGGAGTCGAGTTCGGGGGAGGGGACGGGCGCGTCGCCGACGGTGGGCAGCGCCATGGTCAGCTCGACCCGGAACGCGCCCCGCACCAGCGGCTCGTAGGAGGTGCCGGTGAAGTCGCGGGTGGCGAACGGGTGCCGGTCGCCCGAGGATTCGGGCCGGCCGGTGCGTTCGGCCCACAGGCAGAGGGCTCCGCCGTGCCAGGTGGCGTGCGCGACGAGCATGAAGGTCCCCCGGACGTGCGGATACGGCCGGTGCACGAAGCTACCAGCGGGGACCGACAGTCGGCGTCGGACGGGCGGGACGGGGCGATTAGGGTCGGGGTGTCGATTGATCCCGGGTAGAGGTGGAGGCGTCCGTGGGCGAGTTCGTGCGTGTCGAGGTCGAGGACCGGGTCGCGACGATCCGGCTGGACCGGCCCAAGATGAACGCGCTCAACGCGCAGGTGCAGCGCGAGCTGATCGAGGCCGCCGCGCAGGTGTCGGCGGACGACGGGGTCGGCGCGGTCGTGCTGTACGGCGGCGAGCGCGTCTTCGCCGCCGGGGCCGACATCAAGGAGATGGCCCCGATGTCCTACGCCGACATGTCGGCGGGCCCCTCGCGGCTGCTCCAGGACTTCACCAAGGCGCTGGCCGCCATCCCCAAGCCGGTCATCGCGGCGATCACCGGGTACGCGCTGGGCGGCGGCCTGGAGGTCGCGCTGACGGCCGACCTGCGGGTGGCGGGCGAGGGCGCGAAGGTCGGGCAGCCGGAGATCCAGCTCGGCATCATCCCCGGCGCGGGCGGCACCCAGCGGCTGGCCCGGCTGGTCGGCCCGGCCCGCGCCAAGGACCTGATCTTCTCGGGGCGGCACGTCAAGGCCGCCGAGGCGCTGGCGATCGGCCTGGTGGACCGGGTCGTGCCGGACGCCGACGTCTACGCCGAGGCCCGCACGTGGGCGGCGTCGTTCGCGAGCGGCCCCGCGCTGGCGCTGCGCGCCGCCAAGCAGGCGATCGACAGCGGCCTTGAGGTGGACCTGGCGACCGGCCTGGAGATCGAGCGCGTGCAGTTCGCCGCGCTGTTCGCCACCGAGGACCAGAAGGGCGGCATGAAGAGCTTCGTGGAGGAGGGCCCCGGCAAGGCCGTCTTCAACGGCCGCTGAGCGGCCACCAGGACGGGTCGGGGGCCGCGACCGCCACGGCGGCCAGCAGCAACGCCGCCAGGACGGGCACCCCGACCCGCTCCAGCAGCCGCGCCGAGGAGTCGTAGCGGCCGCGCACCGCGATCGCGGCCCCGGCCAGCAGCCCGAACGGCAGCGTGACGCGGTCCGCCAGCGCCGTCATCTGCAACACCGCGAACAGCGCCGCGTAGCCGAACGCGACGACGCCCGCCAGGATCACCAGCCGCACCGCCACCTCCAGCGGCACCGCGACGAGGGCGGCGAGCCGCGCGCGCCGGGAGACGTCCCGGTCGCCGGACAGCCGCGCCCGCATCCGCTGCCACGCGTCGCGCGCGTACGCGAACAGGCACCACCCCAGGCAGGCGGCCGCCGCGAGCATCGGCACGGCCAGGCAGGCGGCGGGCAGCGCCGTGACGGCCAGCGGCCTCGCCAGGCTTAGGCCAGGTGTGGCGGCGGGTTCTGGGAGAGCGGCAGGTCTGGCAGGCCGCGCGACGGGCGGGCTCGGGGGCGGCGGGGCCGGTGCCGGAACCGGGATCGGGTTCGCGCCGCCGGGCAGGTCGGCGGTCTGCGGACGCCGCCGGGCGTCCCGCGACAGCGCCGCCCGCAGGATCGGCACCAGGTCGCGCGGCACCCCCGTCAGGTCCGGACGGCCGCGCAGCACCCGCGAGAACACCGCCTCGGGCGGCCCCGACCCGAACGGCGAGCGGCCCGTCGCGGCGAACACCACCGTCGCCGCCCACGAGAACACGTCGGAGGCGGGCGTGGCGCGGTGCCCGTCCAGGATCTCCGGGGCCAGGTAGCCGGGGGTGCCGATGGCGGTGCCGGTCAGCGTCAGCCGGGTGGCGTCCAGCACGTGCGCGAGCCCGAAGTCGATCACGACGGGCTCGCCGTCCACCAGGATCACGTTGGCGGGCTTGAGGTCGCGGTGCACGATCTGCGCGCCGTGGATGGCGGTGAGCGACCGGGCGAGCCCCCGCACCACCCGGGTGAGCGCCGCGCCGCGCAGCGGGCCGCGCCCCCGGACCACCTCCTCCAGCGTGCGGCCCTGCGCGTAGCGGGTCACCAGGTAGGGGCGGCGGGCGGTGAAGTCGGCGTCCAGGACCTCGGCGACGTGCGGGCCGCGCACCAGCCGCATGGTCGCGACCTCGCGCTCCAGGCGCTTGCGGGCGATGTCGTCGCGGGCGATGGCCGGGTGCAGCACCTTGACGGCCACGGCCCGGCCGCGCGGGTCCAGCGCCAGGCTGACCTCGCCCATGCCGCCGACGCCGAGTTCCTCCAGGACGCGGTAGGGACCGATCCGTTCTTCGACTCGCATTGTGGGGACACCCGCCGGGCCTCGGGGACTGCGGCTTGATCGTAAAGGCCGGGGCGGCCGTTGTCCGGGAGGCGCGGCGGGTGCGAACGGAAAGGTTCGGCGGGGAAAGCTAGGGGCGGGCGCCGGGCCGCTCCACCACACCCTTGGCGAGCTGCGCCGTCCAGTCCAGCAGCGCGCCCGGCGCGAAGCGCTCGCCGGTCCCGCCCTCCTCGCCTCGCCTCAGCAGCTCCTTCTCGGTGAAGGACCGTGTCACCACCCGCCGGAACCCCAGGTAGCGATAGGTGCGCTCGTCCAAGATGATCTCCGAGCGGGTGCGGCCGCCCTGGGTGGCGATCGCGAACGCCACCCCCCTGCGGCCGGTGACGTCCGCCGCGTCGCGCCGCAGCCCGACGCCGGGCAGCGTCGGCAGCAGCCGGTATAGCGCGGCCTGGAGGCGGGGCGACGGCGCGGACAGGTCCATCAGCGACTGGACCTGCATGAAGACGTCGGCGGGCGTGGGCGGGGTGATCGGTGCCGGGGAGGGCGCGCCGTTCCGGTGCGCCCGGCGCTCCACCTCGTGCCCTTCGCGCTTCTCCGCTCGGACGGCGGCCTCCAACTGCCGCCGCAGCCCCGCCGGGTCGGTCGCGGTGTAGCGGCCCGGCTGCGGCCAGCCGCCGATGCCGCCGTAGCGCCGGGAAGGGCCCTTTCCATGGGAGACGGTGAGCCGCTTGCCGTCGAGCTTGAACCACAGCTCGTCGCGCAGCAGCCGGTCGGCGGACACGACGGCCGAGCGGGCGGAGGGCTGGGCGAGGGCGCGGCGCAGGTAGGTCCACTGGTGCGGCCCGGCGACCGGGCCGGGGTCGGTCTCGACGCGGTGGGCGGCGCGTTCGCCCAGCTCGGTGGCGTTGGCGACGGCCAGCAGACGCGGCGCGGCGTCCTTGCCGCCCGGCTGATCGGACCCGCCGCCACTCGGCAGCACCGTCACCGCCGCCAGCGTCCCGGCGGCCACGACGCCGACCGCGCCCAGCCGCCACACCGTCCGCGACGGCCGGAACCGCCGCGACGGCTCGGGCCGCGCGTCGGCCGCCAGCAGCCGCAACCGTGCCGCGCGCTCGGCCTCCGGCGTCACCTCCGGGACGTCCGCGCGCATCGTCTGCAAGCTCTTCAACTCGTCCATCAGTCCTCCTGGGCGCCGCCCAGGGCGGCCTTCAACTTGCGGCGGGCACGGCTGAGGCGGGACGCGACCGTCCCCGCGGGCACCGACAGGGCCTCGGCGACCTCCTCGTAGGACAGGCCGCCCCAGGCGACCAGCAGCAACACGTCACGGTCTCCGGCGGGCAGCTTGGCCAGCACTCCGGCCATCCGGCGCTCGTCCTGCTCGGCGGCCACCCGCGACACCACCGTCTCGGCCATCGGCTCGGGCAGCGGGTCCAGGCCGGTGCGGCGCAGCGCGCGGTAGTGGCGCTCCTCGTCGCGGCGGTGCCGGGCGATCAGCGTGGAGGCGATCCCGTACAACCAGGGGCGCGCCAGCGGGCGGGTCCGGTCGTAGGTGGCGCGGCGGCGGAAGGCGGTCAGGAACGTCTCGGCCATGATGTCGTCGGCGGCCTGCGTGCCGAGCCGCCGCGCGGCGTAGTGGTGGATCTGGCGGGCGTACCGGTCGAACAGCGCCGCGAACCGTTCGGGGTC
Organism: Actinomadura hibisca NBRC 15177; assembly: GCF_001552635.1. Classification (GTDB taxonomy): domain Bacteria; phylum Actinomycetota; class Actinomycetes; order Streptosporangiales; family Streptosporangiaceae; genus Spirillospora; species Spirillospora hibisca. The sequence continues at coordinate 80,384 of NZ_BCRO01000039.1, forward strand.
GTCGCCCGACAGGCGGATCAGCTCGGCGTCGTCCAGCTCGTCCGGCGGCGCGTCGCGGTGGAGCGCGGCCGTCATGCGGTGCGCGGGACAGGGGTCATGGGGGGCGTCCTTCGGGCGTCGGGATGGTCGCCCGGTTGTCTCCCGCCGGGCCCGCCCGTCTTCACGGTTTTCTCAACCGGCTTCGGTGCGCTCCTGCGCGGTCAGCACCTGCTCGCCGTAGCGCTCGGTCCAGCGGCCCAGCGCCAGGATGGGTTCCAGCAGGCCGCGGCCCGGCTCGGTCAGCCCGTACTCCACGCGCGGCGGGGCCTCGGCGTAGCGGTGCCGCTCCACCAGGCCGTTGGCCTCCAGGCGGCGCAACGTCTCGGTGAGCACCTTGGGGCTGACGCCGCCGATCCGGGCGCGCAGCTCGCCGGGGCGCAGCGGGCCGTCGCGCAGCGCGTACAGCACCACGCTGGTCCAGGTGCCGGCCAGCAGGTCGAACCCCAGCCGCGCCGGGCAGTCGGCGATGAACATCTCGGCCATCCTGCCCCTTTCGATGCGCACCGGGAGGTGCCTAACGGAACGCCTAGCGTCCGACCGTACCGACTCAAGGAGGACAGGATGCGGATCGGGACGCTCGGCGCGGGGAACATGGCCGAGGCACTGGCGGGCCGGTGGGTAGCGGCGGGGCACGAGGTGACGGTCGGCGCGCGGTCGCCGGAGAAGGCCGCCGCGCTCGCCGGGAAGATCGGCGCGACGGCGGGCACGCTGCGCGAGGCGGCCGCGTTCGGGGACGCGGTGCTGCTGGCGGTGCCGTTCGCGGTGGCGGAGGAGGTGTTGCGGGAGGCGGCCGTGCCCGCCGGACGGACGCTGATCGACTGCACCAACCCCGTCGTCCCGCCGGAGATGGCACTGCTGACGGCGGGCGGCCCCTCGGCCGCCGAGCGGTGCGCCGCCGCCGCGCCGGGCGCGCACGTGGTGAAGGCGTTCAACGTCTGCCACGAGGGCATCTGGCGGACGACGCCGCCGCAGCCGGACGGGCGGCCGCTCGGCGTCCCGCTGTGCGGCGACGACGCGGCGGCGGTCGCGGCCGTGGAGCAGCTGGTGCGGGATCTGGACTGCGAGCCGCTGAACGGCGGCGGCCTCGCGCGCGCGGGTCAGCTGGAGGCCACCGCCGCGTTCGTCATCGGGTTGTGGTTCGGCGGCGGCGACCCGGCGTCGATGTTGCCGCCGGTCGGGGTCGCGATGGGCGGCGAACCGCACGTCGCGTAGGGATCAGGCGGGGTGGGGCCGGGCGGGCGGCGCGTCGGCGTCGCCGCTCAGCTCGCGCTCGATCTCCTCCAGCGTGCGGTTGCGCGTCTCGGGGACGCGCGCGACGAAGAACACGATGCCCGCCACCGCCAGCCCCGCGTACAACCAGAACGTCCAGGCGCGGCCGATGGCGTCCACGAGCTGGAGGAAGTAGTACGACACCAGGAAGTTCGCTGCCCAGTTGGCGAGGCTGCACACCGCCATCGCCGGGCCGCGCACCGCCAGCGGGAAGATCTCGGAGATCATCAGCCAGAACACCGGGCCGAGCCCGACCGCGAACGAGGCGATGAACAACACCAGCGCCGCCAGCGCCAGCCACGGGGCCTCCTGCTGCCAGCCGAACCCGAAGAACGCCGCCAGCAGCGCCAGCGCCGCCGTCAGCCCGGCGGTCCCGGCGATCAGCAGGGTGCGGCGGCCGACCCGGTCCAGCAGCAGGATCGCCAGCACCGTGAACACCACGTTGGTGATCCCGACGGTGAGGGCCTGCGCGATCGCGTCGTCGGCCTTCAGCCCGGTGTAGGTGAGGATGGTGGGGGAGAAGTAGATGACGGTGTTGACGCCGACGATCTGCTGGATGATCGCCAGGCCCAGCCCGACCACCATCATCGGGCGCAGCCGGGGGCTCGCCAGCTCGCGCCAGGAGTGCCGCCGCTCCTGCGACACCACGCCCTCGATCTCGTCGAGCTCGGCCTCGACGTCCTCGCCGCGCCGGGTGCGCTCCAGCACCGCGCGGGCCTCGTCGCGGCGGCCCCGCATCATCAGCCAGCGCGGGCTGTAGGGCACCACCAGCATGGCCAGCACGAGCACCACGCCCGGGGCCGCGCCGATCCCCAGCATCCAGCGCCAGCCGCCGTCCACGTTCCGCAGCGCGAAGTTGGTCAGGTAGGCGACCAGGATGCCGATGGTGATCATCAGCTGGTTGTAGGAGACGGTGCCGCCGCGGATCCTGGGCGGGGTGTGCTCGGCGATGTAGAGCGGCACCACCGCCGACGCCGCGCCGACCGCCAGCCCGAGCACCACCCGGGCCGCCACGAGCTGGCCGGCGTTCTGCGCGACCGCCGCCGCCAGCGCCGCCACCACGTAGACGACGCCCGCGATCAGCAGCGTCCAGCGGCGGCTGATCCGGTCGGCCAGCCGCCCGCCCGCCAGCGCCCCGAACACCGCGCCCGCCAGCAGGCCCGCCACGATCCACGACTGGGCGAGCGAGCCCGCGTGCAGATCGTCCTTGATGTACAGCAGCGCGCCGGAGATCACGCCGGTGTCGTAGCCGAACAGCAGGCCGCCGAGCGCCGCCAGCATCGAGATCTTCAGTACGAACGGGTTACGGGCCGCTTCCCCAAGGTAACCGGGCACTGTCCCTCCTCGGTCGCGTCCCGGGCTACCCGTGTCTTATCGGGTCAAACGAGCGCTTGGACCGCTACGATCGGCCGCCATGCGACAGGCGTACCGAACCGCGCTCGTGACCGGCGCCTCCAGCGGCATCGGCGAGAGCTTCGCCCGGCTGCTGGCCGCCCGCGGCGCCGACCTGGTGATCGTGGCGCGCCGCGCCGCGCTGCTGGACGGCCTGGCCCGCGAGCTGGTCGAGCGGTACCGGGTGGCGGTGGAGGTGGTCGCCGCCGACCTCACCGACCCGGCCCAGCGCGGCGAGGTGGAGGAGCGGCTGCGCGCCGAGCCGGTCGAGCTGCTGGTCAACAACGCGGGCTACGGCGCGTTCGGCGCGTTCGCCGACCTCGACCTCGACGACCAGCTCAGGGAGATCGAGCTGAACGTCACCGCCCTGATGCGCCTCACCCACGCCGCGCTGCCCGGCATGCTCGTGCGCCGCCGCGGCGGGGTGCTGAACGTCGCGTCGATGGCCGGGTTCGCGCCCTCGCCCGGCAGCGCCACCTACGGCGCGACCAAGGCGTACGTCGCCGCCTTCTCCGAGAGCCTGCACGCCGAGGTCGCCGGGCGGGGCGTGCACGTCACCGCGCTGTGCCCCGGTTTCACCCGCACCGAGGACGACGGCGCGGCCAACCTGCTGTGGCTGCGCCGCGCCGACGTCGCCCGCGCGGGCCTGGACGCGGTGTCGGCCGGGCGCGCGCTGTGCGTGCCGGGCGCGCAGTACAAGGCCGCGCTGCCCGCGTTGAAGATCATGCCGAGGACGGTGCTGCGGGCCGCCGCCAACCGCATGTGGCAGCAGGCCGCCGACAGCCAGTGAGCGACGGGTGACCAACGGCGTTTCACGCTTCCCTACAAAGAAAGACGCGGGTTGATTGTGACGGCGGTGTCTTGACGTACGTCACACCGAACGCGAATCTTGAACCTACGCTTCAGTAGGTTTCTGTCGCGCCCTGCCGCGTCCACGCCCTCCGGGGGGCGCGGCGGCGCTCCCCCCGGCAGGCCCCACCCGTCGTCCAGCGAAGGATCAGCATGTCCGTCACGTCCGAGGAGAAGTTCCAGACCGGTCTCATGCTCGAACTCGAGCCGATCGTGGAGAAGGAACTCAACCGGCACCTGACCACCGCCGACGAGTGGTTCCCGCACCAGTACGTGCCGTGGGGCCAGGGCCGCGACTTCGACGGCCCGCTGGGCGGCGACGGCTGGGAGCCCGGCGACTCCAAGCTCGGCGCCGAGGCCCGCGAGTCGCTGATCGTCAACCTGCTGACCGAGGACAACCTGCCCGGCTACCACCGCGCCATCGCCGACGTGTTCGGCCGCGACGGCGCGTGGGGCACCTGGGTCAACCGGTGGACGGCCGAGGAGAACCGGCACGGCATCGTCATCCGCGACTACCTCACCGTCACCCGCGCCGTGGACCCGATCGCGCTGGAGCGGGCCCGGATGAAGCACATGGAGACCGGCTACGAGGCCGCGCACGGCAGCGCGTTCCTGCACGGCAACGCCTACGTCTCCTTCCAGGAGCTGGCCACCCGCGTGGCGCACCGCAACACCGGCAAGGCGTCCGGCGACCCGATCTGCGAGCAGATGCTCACCCGCGTCGCCAAGGACGAGAACCTCCACATGATCTTCTACCGCAACCTCATCGCGGCCTCGCTGGACCTGGCGCCCAACGAGACGATGCGGGCGATCACCGAGGTCGTCAAGGACTTCCAGATGCCCGGCCACAGCATCGACGGCTTCCTGCGCAAGTCCGTCGTGATCGCCAACGCGGGCATCTACGACCTGCGGCTGCACCACGACGACGTGCTCACCCCGTGCCTGCGCAAGTGGAAGGTCTTCGACCGCGACGACTTCACCGGCGACGGCGCCAAGGCCCGCGACGAGCTGGCCGAGTTCATGGCGCAGCTCGACGCCGCCGCCACCAAGTTCGAGACCCGCCGCGAGGAGCGCCGCGCCCGCCAGGCCGCCCGCGCGAACTGAGCGCGCGTCCCCCGTGACCGTTCCGTAGCCGTATTTCCCGGAACGAAGGCACCCTTTCCGGCGTCATAGGGGCTATGGGGAAGCATCGGCGACTGGGCGGGTACCGCTTGCTCGACGAGATCGGCCGGGGGAGCACGGCCGTGGTGCACCTGGCCATGGACTCCTTCGGCCGCGAGGTGGCGGTCAAGGAGCTCCAGGAGGAGTTCGTCGCCGAGCCGGAGGCGCGCCAGCGCCTGGCGCAGGAGATGGCGGCGCAGGCACGGGTGCGCAGCGGGCACGTGGCGCGGCTGCTGGACGGGCGGCTCGACGGGGAGCGGCCCTACGTGGTCATGCAGTACGTGCCCGGCTGCTCGCTGGGCGACCTGGTGGCCGACTACGGGCCGCCGCGCCGCGAGCGGCTGCTGCGCCTGGCGCGCGGGATGGCGCTGGGCCTCGCCGACGTGCACGACGCCGGGGTGCTGCACCGCGACGTGTCGCCCGGCAACGTGATCGTGCTCGGCGACCGGCCCACCCTGATCGACTTCGGCATCGCCCGGGAGGCCGGGGCCGAGCAGCTCACCCGGCGCGGCATGGTCATCGGCACCCCGGCCTACCTGGCGCCCGAGCTGATCGAGGGCGGGGCCGCCACCACCGCCTCCGACGTGTACGCCTGGGCCGCGACGCTGGCGTACGCGGCGACCGGCCGCCCGCCGTTCGGCCGGGGGTCCCTGCACGGGGTCTGCTTCCGTATCCTGCGCGGGCAGGCCGACCTGGAGGGCGCGCCGGAGCCGCTGGCCGCGCTGCTGCGGCGCGGCCTGGACCGCGACCCGGCCCGCCGCCCGGCGGCCCGCTGGTTCGCCGGGGCCCTCGCCGACTGGACGGGGGTGAGCAGCGGCCGGTCCCGGGCACTGCTCGCCTGATGGGCGGCCCGGCACGGGGCTCCCGCGCGGGCGTCCGCGAGGGCGGCGCGCTCCCGGTGATCGGCCGGGCCCCGCCCGCGAGGGTAGGGTTTCGTAAACGATGAAGGGGGTTGCCACGTCCGGGGATGACATCGGCCAGGACATGATCGGCCACTACCGCGTGCTCCGCACCCTCGGCGAGGGCGGCATGGGCGTGGTGCACCTGGGCGCCGACGCCGAGGGCCGCAACGTCGCGATCAAGGTGCTGCGTCCGGCGGTGGCCGGGGACGCGACCGCGCGCCGCCGGCTGGCCCGCGAGGTCGACTCGATGCGGCGCGTGCACAGCCCGCACGTGGCCGAGATCCTGGACGCCGACGTCACCGCCGACCGGCCCTACATCGTCACCCAGTACGTGCCGGGCCGCACGTTGGAGGAGATCGTCGAGGAGTCCGGCCCGATCTACGCGACCGGGCTGCAGCGCCTGGCGGTGGGCCTCGCCTCGGCGCTGTCGGCGATCCACGGCGCGGGCATCGTGCACCGCGACCTGAAGCCCGGCAACGTGATGCTGGTGGACGGCGAGCCGATCGTGATCGACTTCGGCATCGCGCAGGCCGCCGACGCCACCCGGCTGACCGCCACCGGCATGGTGATCGGCACCCCCGGCTACCTGGCCCCCGAGATCATCGAGGGCGAGGAGGCCGGGCCGCCCTCGGACGTGCACGCCTGGGCGGGCACCCTCGGCTACGCCGCGACCGGGCGGCCGCCGTTCGGCTCGGGCACCTTCGAGTCGATCTTCTACAAGATCATGCAGAACACCCCGGACCTGGCGGGCACGCCCGAGGCGCTGCTGCCGCTGCTGCGCTCGGCGATGGCCCGCAACCCCGCCGAGCGCCCCACCGCCGTGCACCTGGTGCAGCTGGCCCGGCGCCTCCACATGGAGGCGACCATCACCGACCAGACCATGGTCGACGAGCAGGTCGGCGCGCCCTACGGCGAACCCTTCGACGAGCACGCCACCCGCGCCGACGCCGGTCCGGACCTCGAAGAGACCTCGCCCGACCACTCCCGGTCGTTCGGCATGCCCTCCCACCTGCCCACCGCGCCGCCGCCGGGCCCGCCGCCCAGCCCGGCCGGGAGCGCCGCCGTGCCGATGCCCGCGCCCGTCCCGGCGCAGCCCAAGGACTTCAAGGGCCTGCTACCACCGGCGGCCCCGCCGCCGGTGCCGCCGCCCGCGCCCGCCCCCTACGAGTCGCGGCCGTACGAGCGCCCGCAGCCGTACGAATCGCGCCCGTACGAGCGGCCCCCGTCGTACGACCAGCGCCAGCCCGCCGCCTACGCGCCGCAGCCCTACCAGGACCGCCCGCCGCCGCCCGCCACGCAGGAGCGGCAGCCCGCGCCCTACGACCCCTACGGCCCCGGCACCCGATCCGACCCCACCGGCGAGGCCACCCGCCGCGACCGGCCCCGCCAGGACAAGCCCGACCGGCCCAAGCCCTACGGCTGGTACCGGGTGCTGAGCCTGCTGGTGCTGGTGGCGCTGCTCGGCTTCGCCAACATCGCGCCGATGCTGGCGGTCGGCGTCACCGTCGTCGGCGTGCTGGTGTTGCGGATGGGCGACAAGGCCGCCAAGGGGATGGAGAGCAAGCGCACCCGCCGTGGCCCGCGCACCGGCGACGCGGTGGCGGCCGCGTTCACGTCGCCGCTGCACCTGCCGGGCGCGGCGATGGTCACCGTCATGCTGGCGGCGCTCTGCGCGCTCGCCGCGATGATCGCGCTGGGGGTGTTCATGTTCGCCGCGCCGGACCTGACCGCCTCCAAGGCCATCGCCTACACCGCGATGCTGGTCATCGTGCTGCTGTGCCTGGCGCCCGGCAGCGGGGCGCCGCGCCGGCAGATGGCCCGCCTGTGGGGCGCGGTGCTGCCGCGCGCCGAGGCGGCCATGGCGGGCGCGCTGATCCTCGCCGTGTTCGCCGCCGTCCTGGTAGTGCTGTCGCAACGGCAGCCGCCCAACACCACGCCGCTCACCGGCATGAGCCAGAGCCTTGAGGACCTGCGCACCGATGTCCGCGACCTCGTCTCCCGGGTCCCGTTCCTCTGACGGGACCTGGCACCGTCCCGACCCCGCCACGGCCGCCGCGCCGCCCGGCGAGGACGGGCCGCCCGACGCGATCGGCCCCTACCGGCCGGTCGCGCTGGTCGGCGCGGGCGGCATGGGCCGGGTGTTCCGCGCGATCGCGCCCGAGGGCCGGTTCGTGGCGGTCAAGACCCTGCACCCCCACCTGGTGGACGAGGGCGACGCGCGCGTCCGGCTGCGCCGCGAGGTGGAGACGATGCGCCGGGTGCGGGCCCGGCGGGTCGCCGAGATCCTGGAGTTCGACGTCGAGGCCCCGGTGCCCTACATCGTCACCCGGTTCGTGGAGGGCCCGCCGCTGCTGGAGGTCGTCGGCGACACCGGCCCGCTGGCCGGGACGGCGCTGTGGCGGGTGGCGCTCGGCACCGCCGAGGCGCTGGAGGCGATCCACCGGGCCGGGGTGGTGCACCGCGACATCAAGCCCGGCAACGTGCTGCTGGAGAACGGCGAGCCGGTCGTCATCGACTTCGGCATCTCCCAGGGCGTGGACGACACCCGGCTGACCCACGGCGGCGGCCGCTCGGGCACCTGGCGCTACCTGGCGCCCGAGCTGCTGGAGGGCGACGACGCGGGCCCGCCCGCCGACGTGTTCGCCTGGGCCGCGCTGGTCGCCTACGCCGCCACCGGCCGCGACCTGTACGACGCGCCCAACGACGCGGCGGTCTGCGTCCGCATCATCCGCGGCGACCACGACCTGTCGGACATTTCCGAGGAGCTGCGCCCGGTGCTGGCGGCGGCGCTGGCGTCCGACCCGGCCGCGCGCCCCGGCGCGGAGGCGCTGGTGCGGCAGCTGCGCGCGCTGCGCCCCGACTCGCTGGGGATGCGCACGGTCTCGGGCGGCACCGGCCCGCACAGCGGTCAGTTCAGCGGTTCCCCGACGGGCCCGCAGACGGGCCCTCAAACCGGCCTGCAGACAGGTCCGCAGACCGGCCCGGCCGCCGACGCCACACCTGCCCGCATGCCCGCCCGCGCCCGCCCGCTGGCCCCGATCGGCCCCTACCGGCCGCTGCAACGGCTCGGCCGGGGCGGCATGGGCGAGGTGTTCCTGGCCCGCGCCGACGACGGCCGCATGGTCGCGATCAAGACGCTGCACCCGTTCCTGCCCGCCGAGTTCAAGGCCAAGGAACGGCTGCGCCGCGAGGTGGAGGCGATGCGCCGCATCCGCAGCCGCCACGTGGTGGAGCTGGTGGACGCGGCCGTGGACGGCGACCCGCCCTACATCGTCACCCGCTACGTCGAGGGCACCTCGCTGCTGGAGGCCGTCAAGGGCCGGGGCCCGCTGCCGCGCGAGGGCGTGCTGAAGCTCGCCGGGGGCCTCGCCGGGGCGCTGGCGGCGGTGCACGCCGCGCAGAGCGTGCACCGCGACATCAACCCCGGCAACGTGATGCTCGTCGCCGGGGAGCCGATCGTCATCGACTTCGGCATCGCCTATCTGACCGGCGCCGACCGGCTGACCCGCGGCCCCATCGGCACCCCCGGCTACGTCGCCCCCGAGGCGCTGGAGGACGCGCAGGTCGGGCCGCCCGCCGACGTGTTCGCCTGGGCCGCGACCGTCGCCTACGCCGCCACCGGGCGGCGCGCCTACGAGGCCACCAGCCCCGCCGCCTACGTCCGCCATGTCCTGGACGGCGTGCCGCCCGACCTGGACGGCATCGAGGGCGATCTGCGCGAGGTGCTGGAGGAGGCCCTGCAACGCGACCCCGGCGCGCGGCCGAGCGCCGCCGAGCTGGCCGCCCGCTTCGCCAACCCCGGCACGATCGCGCCCCGCCTCAGCCTGCGCCGCCCCGAGGAGCCCAAGCCGCCCCTGCCGCCCAAGCCCGAGCCGCCCGCCCAGCCGCCCGGCCGCGACCAGCTGGTGGCGGGCGGGCGCGCCGCGTTCGCCAAGGCCGGGTTCCACCTCACGGTGTCGGTCATCGAGGTCTCCCTCGGCGACGCCAAGCGGGAACTGGCCGCCGCCGCACGCGCGCACGCGTTGGGCGGCGACTGGGCCCCGCACGCCGCCGGATACGCCGGGCGCGCCCTGGAGGCCGCCGGACGCGCGATCCGCGACGCCCAGACCGGCACCGGCGTGCCCGCCAACGGCCCCCGCCTCGCCGAGATCATCCGCGCCGCGCAGCTGTACGCCGCGCACGCGCGCGAGCTGATGGCGGGCCGCGCGCTGCCGCCCGCGCGGGTCGCCGACGTGCGCCGCGCGCTGGCGATGCTGGACGCCACGCACTTCACCCGCGTGCGGTTCAAGGAGGGCTACGACCCGGCCGAGGTCGACGCCTTCGTCGCGCAGATCCGCATCTGGCTGTCGGGCGAGCACCGCGACCTCGGCCAGGTGGTCGGCGCCGACGACGTCCGCGGCCAGACCTTCACCGTGCGGCGGCTGCGCGAGACCTACGACCGCGGCGAGGTCGACGGTTTCCTCGCCACGATGGAGACCGAACTGCGGCGTCTCGGCTATTCCTGAGCGCGGGACCGATCTCCGGTGGCCCGGTGTCGATAGGGTGGCGAACCCTATGAGCAGGGACATCGGCCACCAGGAGAACATCGGCCCCTACCGCCTGCTGAGCAGGCTGGAAGGCGGTCCGGGCGTCGCCTACCGCGCCGCCGGGGAGTCCGGCGACGTGGCGATCCGGACGTTGCCCGCCGGGGCGGCGCGGCCCGGCGCGCGCCTGGACGTCGAGCGCATGAAACAGGTGCTCAGCCCTTACGTGGTGGACGTCCTGGACGGCTCGCCCGACGCCGACCCGCCCTACGTGGTGTCCCGCCTGGTGCCGGGCCGCCCGCTGTCGGAACACCTGGCCGAGCACGGCGCGCTGCGCGGGGCCGCCCTCCGCGCGCTGGCGATCGGCCTCGCCAAGGGGCTGGCCGCGATCCACCGCGTGGGCCTGACGCACGGCGCGCTGTCGCCCGGCACCGTGCGGATGGTGGACGGCGCGCCGGTCATCGTGGACTTCGGCGTCGAGCCCGGCGACGGCGCGGACGACGTGCACGCCTGGGCCGCCACGGTGACCTTCGCCGCCACCAGCGACGGCGGCGCGCCGCCCGAGCCGCTGGTGCCGCTGCTGCGCGCGGCGACCGCGCCGGACCCAGGCGGGCGCCCGTCGGCCGCCGAGCTGGCCGCCGCCGTCGCCGAGCTGGACCTCGGGCCCGCGCCCGTCCCCGCGCCGCGCCCGGTGCCCGCCGAGGCCGTCCCGCCTCCGGAGAAGGCCGGGGACGCCGGTGAGGCCGACGAGAGCGACGAGAACGACGCCTGGACCGACGAGGAGCGCGCCCACGAGCTGGCGGTCGCGCAGGGCTGGTCCCGGTTGTTGTCGGTGCTGGTCGTGGTGATCGCCGCCGGGGTCTCGATCATGATCCCGGTCGTGGGCCCGCTGTTGTCGATCGGCGCGGTCGCGCTGCTGCGCGTGGCGGGGGAGACCTCCGTCCGGGGCCGCCTGCTGGCCCTCGGCCGCACGGCGGTGACCTTGCCCTACGCGGCGTTCTTCACCGCGGCCGTGCCGCTGGCGCTCGCGGCGCTGTCGCTGCTGCGGCTCCAGGTGGACGCGCTGAGCGCCTGCGCGTTCGGGGCGGGCACCGGCACGGTCGTGTTGTGGGCGGCCCCGGGCGTCCGCGGCCCGCGCCGCCAGCTCGAACGCGCCTTCATGGCCGTCGCCGACGTGCCGCGCTGGATCGCCGCCGCCGGGATCGGGCTCGGCCTGCTGGCGTTCCTGGCGATCGTGGGCGCGATGTCGCTGACGCCCAGCTTCTCCCCGCTGTACGGGTTGCAGAGCACCCTGGCCAACGCGCTGATCCGCCTCCAGAGCGCCCTGCACTGACCGCGCTGGAGCTCCTCGGCCGCGAACCCTCGCCGCCACGTGGGTAAGGTCTCACTTCGTGGGATTTGCCATGGTGCTACCCATGGGTAACATCAGGACTGTACGGCTGGGCCGACCCCGGAGTCGAAGCTCGTTCGGGGGTTTGGCAGGCTGTGCCTGCGAAGTGCACAACCCGCGTCGCTCCGCCATGGGCGGCGTTCCTCTGACCGCGTACCCCCGCGGCGAAACTGAGTGCAGGGAGGTCGGCCGACGGCCATGAACATCGTCGTCCTCGTGAAGCAGGTTCCCGACACGGAGAGCCCGCGCAAGCTGAAGTCCGACGACAGCACGCTCGACCGCGCTGCGGCGGACGGTGTCATCAACGAACTCGATGAGTACGCCATCGAAGAGGGGCTGCGCATCAAGGAGGCCCAGGGCGGCGAGGTGACCGTCCTGACCATGGGTCCCGGCAAGGCCACCGAGTCCATCCGCAAGGCCCTGGCCATGGGCGCCGACAAGGCCGTGCACGTGCTCGACGACGCCCTCGCCGGCTCCGACGCGCTGCAGACCTCCTACGCCCTCCAGCAGGTCCTCGGCCGCACCGGCTTCGACCTGGTGGTGCTGGGCTCGGAGTCCACCGACGCGCGCACCGGCGTGCTCGCGGCGATGCTGGCCGAGCGCCTCGGCGTGCCGCAGCTGTCGCTGGCCAACAAGGTCGAGATCGACGGTCAGTCGATCAAGATCCAGCGGCAGACCGACTACGGCTACGACCGGGTCGAGGCGACCCTGCCGGCCGTGGTCAGCGTGGTCGAGAAGATCAACGAGCCCCGCTACCCCTCCTTCAAGGGGATCATGGCGGCCAAGAAGAAGCCGGTGGAGACGCTGGGCGTCGCCGACGCCGGCATCGACGCCGCGCAGGTCGGCCTGGCGGCCGCCGCGACCGAGGTCGTGGACTTCGCCGAGGCGCCGCCGCGCGCGCAGGGCCAGATCGTCACCGACGAGGGCGACGGCGGCGTGAAGGTCGCCGAGTTCCTCGCGTCGAAGAAGTTCGTCTGAGCGAGGAAGGGGATTAGGAACAATGGCTGAGATTCTCGTCCTCGTCGATCACGTCGACGGTGAGATCAAGAAGGTCGCCCTCGAACTGCTGACGCTGGCCAACCGGCTCGGCGAGGCCGCCGCCGTCTGGGTGGGTCCCGGTTACGAGGGCGCCAAGGACAAGCTGGCCGAGTACGGCGCGCAGAAGGTCTACGTGGCCGCCGACGAGGAGCTCACCTCCTACGTCGTCGCCCCGCGGGCCGCGCTGCTGGCCCAGCTGGTCGGCGAGAAGTCGCCGGGCGCGGTGCTGGTGTCGGCCACCGGCGAGGGCAAGGAGATCGCGGGCCGCCTGGCGGTCAAGATCGGCTCCGGTGTGCTGACCGACGTGGTGGACGTGGCCGACGGCTTCGTCGCCGAGCACTCGATCTTCGGTGGCGGCATCATCGCGCACGCCAAGGTCAAGACCGGCACCCCGGTCATCGCGGTCCGCCCGAACTCCATCGCCCCCGAGGCCGCTCCGGCGACCCCGGCCGAGGAGCAGGTCACGGTGACCCTGTCGGACACCGACAAGGCCGCCAAGATCACCGAGAAGGTCATCGAGGAGAAGGGCGAGCGCCCCGACCTCACCGAGGCCGCGATCGTGGTCTCCGGCGGCCGCGGCGTGGGCGGCGCGGAGAACTTCAAGCTGATCGAGGGCCTGGCCGACTCGCTCGGCGCGGCCGTCGGCGCCTCGCGCGCCGCGACCGACGCCGGGTGGTACCCGCACCAGTTCCAGGTCGGCCAGACCGGCAAGACGGTGTCGCCGCAGCTCTACATCGCGGTCGGCATCTCCGGCGCCATCCAGCACCGGGCCGGCATGCAGACCTCGAAGACGATCGTCGCGATCAACAAGGACGCCGAGGCGCCCATCTTCGAGCTGGTCGACTACGGCGTGGTCGGCGACCTGTTCCAGGTCGCGCCGCAGCTCACCGAGGAGATCACCAAGCGCAAGTAGGCGCCTGGTTCCTCACCGGAACGCCCCGCTCCCGGCCTGCGGCTGGCCGGAGCGGGGCGTTCCGCGTTCCGGTGGCCCCTACAATTCACCGCGAACCGTCTCCAGGCGAGAGGATTCGCCCCCTTGTCGCAGCCGCCCCCGCCCGACCTGCCCGTCCCGCCCCCGTGGGGGCATGCGCCCGCGCCGCCGCCGGTCCAGCCGTTCGGGCAGCCGCCCGCGCCGCCGTTCGGGCAGCACGAGGGCCAGCCGCACGGGCAGCAACACGGGCAGCAACACGGGCAGCCGGGCGCGCCCGGCGGGCCGCCCGCGCTCCGGGAGGCGCGGCTGTTCGACGGCATGACGCCCGGCGGCGAGCCGATCGTCCGGCGCCCGCCGGTGCCCGACGCCGAGCGCACCCCGCTGGGCAACTACCTGGGCCAGGCCCCCATCGTGCTGTCGGCGCGCGGGTTCGACGAGGACCGGCTGGACCCGGCGCGCCCCGCCGACGTGCCGATGAGCTTCCACACCGACGGCACCTGGATCTGGCCCGGCGGGACCGGCTACTACCTGCGCGTGCACGGCCTCTCGCCCGACCCGGAGCTGCTCGCCCACATCCGCGCCCGCGGCTACCGGGTGCCCGAGGTCTCCGAGGAGGCCAAGGAGGCGGCGGTGAAGGTCATCACCGGCCAGACCCCGGCCACCCCCGACCCGCAGCCACAACCCCAACCGCAGCCCGCAGGGCCGCCTCCGCTGCCGCAGGGCTTCGCCGCGCCGCCGCCCGCGCCGGGCACGGCCCCGCCTCCGGCCCCCTACGGCCCGCCCGGCGGCGCACCGCCGCTGGGCCCGCCCATGGGCGCGCCGCAACCGGCCTTCCAGCCCCCGATGGCCACCCCGCCCGCCCAGCCGAACCAGGGCCGCCGCGCCGTCGCGGGCATCCTGAGCGTGGTCCTGGTGATCGCGCTGTTCCTGGGCTTCCGCGTCCTGAAGACCGCCCTCAAGAAGGGCCTCAAGGACGACCGCTCGTCGGGCACCAGCAGCGCCCCGCCCTTCTCCCCTGGCCCCGGCAGTCCCAGCGCCCCCGGCAGTCCCAGCGCGGCGGCACCCGTCATCAACGCCCTCCCGGACCCCTGCCAGGCGGCCGCGCCCGCGCTGCCCGCCAAGGTGAAGGGCATCAAGGCCGAACCCAACACCTACAGCGCCTCGACGCGCGTCTGCGAATGGGAACGGCTGACCCTCTCCAACGGCCGCACCCTGGACATCCAGGTCGAGCGCAGGTCGGACGTCGCGGACGCGCAGCGGACCATGGCCTTCTTCTGGAAGACGGTGGGGGAGGACATCGCGAACGACGAGGGGTTCGACCTGAGCCGGGAGCGCCTGACCGGCCTCGGTGACGAGGGCTACGCCACCAAGTACGCCGCCCCGATCGTCAAGGGACCGACCGAGGCGAGCGCCAAGAGCTACTGGCTGGGCGGCGCGAAGCTGAAGGTCCGCCGGGCCAACATCATCATCGACGTGCGCTGGGGCGGGGCCGACGGCTACCGCCCCCAGGGCAGGCTGCTGAAGGGCCGCTACTTCGCCTACCCCGTCGCGAAGGCCGAAGCCGTCAAGGTCGTCCAGACCGTTCTGGCGCGGCTCGGCTGAGGGGTCACGACCGCGTCGGCGACGGCGTGCTCCCAGCCGCCTTGACCAGCTCGGGCGCGACCAGGCCCGGCAGCGCGGAGTAGGGGATCTCGATCCGGGTCTGGCCGCAGGCCATCTCGAAGCCGAAACCCGGGGTGTCCACCAGCGCCACCAGGTTCCGGGGCGTCAGCGCGACGTCGAGATAGCCCTCCTTCCCCTGGATCTGGGCGGCCTTGGGCCTGATGGGGCGCTGGGTCAGGCAGCTCCTGGTCGGGGACGCCAGCTCGCGGATCTGGGCGGCCAGCGCGTCCAGCCCCTTGCCCGACAGCCCGGCGGGGGTGAAGAGCTGCGCCGCCTTGAGGGGCTGCCCGGTCGTGAGATCGACGGTGACGGTCCGGACGCGGCTCCAGGACGAGTGCGAAACCGTCCTGGAGTTCAGCCTGATGTCGTACTGGACCGACAGGTAACGCGAGGTGCGCAGCAGGACGGTCGGCCTGACCGACGAGGACGACGCCTCGGCGTTGAAGTCGACCAGCGCCTTCCGGTACGCCTGCGCGCGATCGTCCACAGGGCTCCGCAGCGCGGCGTTGATGCGCCGGGCGAGCGCGGGGTCGCCGCCCTTGACGGTGGCGACCTGCCCGTTGACGGTGAGCGCCGGCGTGCCGGAGGTCTCGTTCACCCCGGCCAGCGCGAACGACAGCGGCGCGGGCCGCCGGGGCCGTGACGGGCCGTCGTCCGCCGCGACGTAGACGGCCGCGCCCCCAGCGGCGGTCACCGCGACCGCGCCGCCCGCGACGGCCACCGCGCCCTTGGTGCCGAGCACCCCGAGGACGCCCTTGCCGCTCGCGGCGACGGCCGTCCCGGACGTCCCGGCGGCGGCTCCAGCACCCCCGGCACTCGCCCCGGCCCCGCCCATGCCCAGCGCCGTCAGCGGGAACGCCATCGCCAGCGCGGCGGCGGCCCCGGCCAGCGCCCGCACGCCCGCGGCCTCCCAGTCCCGGCCGTAGGCGGCGGTCGCGACGGCCTCCAGTTCGGACACGAACGCCGCCGCGCCCGGCGGCCGGTCCCACGGGTTCTTGGCGAGGCCCTGCTCCACCAGCGGCCGCAGCGGCTCGGGCAGCGCTTCGGCCGGGATCGGCGCGGCCAGGTGGCTGTGCATCAGCGCCGCCCGGTCGTCGGCGGCGTAAGGGCGGCGACCGGTCACGCACTCGAAGAACACGCAGGTCGCGGCGTACACGTCGGTGGCGGGGGAGGCGGGCTCGGCGCGCCACTGCTCGGGGGCCATGTAGACGGGCGTGCCGGACCGGTCGGCCGCGCCCGCGTCCACCGCGATGCCGAAGTCGATGAGCTTGCTGAGCCCGTCGCCCCGCACGATCACGTTGGCGGGCTTGTAGTCGCGGTGCACGATGCCGAGGTCGTGCGCGGCGGCGAGGCCCAGCAGCGAGCCTTTCAGCACCGCGAGCGCCGCCTCGGCGGCCAGCGCGCCGCGTTCGGCCAGCACCGCCTTGAGGGACGCGCCGTCCACCGCCTCCATGACGATGGCCGCGCCCCCGGCCGTCTCCACCAAGCCGAAGATCCCGGCCACGTAGGGGTTGCGCAGCCGCCGCAGCAGCTCGGCCTCGCCCCGGAAACGCTCGCGGAAGTCCGCGTCCCGGGCCAGCCGCGCGCCCAGGTACTTGATCGCGGCGTTCTTGCCGGAGGCGTCGTGCCGGGCCAGGACGACCCGGCCCTGCGCGCCCTCGCCGAGCACCTTCAGCTCGGTGTACCCGGGAACCCGCCACTCGGTCATGCCACGCCCTCCGCCGGAGATCGACATAGGCGTTATATCGAACTCCGCGCGGAGGACGGTGGGCCGCGACGGCCCGGTGACATGGGTCAGGCGGCGACGGTGGGCCGCTCGCCGGCGTGCTCGGGCATCTCGGCACCGGCCACGGCCGCCTCGCTGGAGTGCGCCGAGACGTCGTCCGCGAACGGGCCGTCGGCAGCGTCACCGGCCATGTCGCCCCGGCCCAGCGGCACGAAGCGCGCCCCCACGGCGATCAGCAGCGCCAGCACGACGACCACGCCGACGCCCAGGCGCAGCGAGGTGGCGTCCGACAGGAAGCCCACCACGACCGGCCCCAGCAGCAGGCCGCCGTAGCCCATCGCGCCGACCTGCGCGACGGCCGCCGCGGGCTGCCCCGGCGCGGCGGTGCCCGCCAGCGAGATCGTGGTCGGCACGACGGTGCAGACCACCAGGCCGGTCAGGAAGAACCCGGCGATGGCCACCGGCGCGGCCGGGGCCAGCACGACCACCAGCATGCCCAGCGCGGTGCCGACACCCGCGCCGGTCAGCAGCCGCCGGGTGCCGAGGCGCATCCGCAGCCGGTCGCCGAAGACGCGGCCGATCAGCATGGCCAGCTCGAACATCGGGTAGCCCAGCGCCGCCACGGCCTGGGTCGCGCCCAGCTCGTCGTGCAGCAGCAGGCCGCTCCAGTCGGCGATCGAACCCTCGGCCATGAACGCGATGAACGCCAGCACGCCGATCAGGTACACGGCGGCGGGCATCTTGGCGCGCCGCCCGTCCGCCGACGCCGCCGGGGCGGCCGGGTCGGGCAGGTAGGTGCGGCCGAGCGCCAGCCCGATCGGCAGCGACACGACCGCGGCGATCAGCACGGCACCGGTGAAGCCCAAGCCCAGCGCGGCGGTGAGCACGCCGAACAGGCCGCCGCTCATCGCGCCCACGCACCACCCGGCGTGCATGCTGCTCATGATCGACCGCCGGTAGGCGTGCTCGACCACGCTGCCCTGCGCGTTCATCGCGATGTCGGTGATGCCGAAGGCCATGCCGAACAGCGCCACCGCGAGCAGCAGCAGCCCGTAGGTCGGGGCCAGCGCGACGCCGACGTAGGTCAGCGCCGTCAGCGGCAGCGCCACGCGCAGCACCGGACGGCTGCCGTAGCGGTTCATGACCGCGCGCAGCCCCTGCATGGCGACGACCGCGCCGAGGCCCCAGACGAGGACGACGATGCCGACGTCGCTCTCACTGGTGTGGAACTTCTCGGCCAGGGCGGGCATGCGCGCCACCCACACACCACAGAGCAGACCTGCCAGGGCGAAGGTCAGGAAGGTTCCCAGCCGGGCGCGGAACAACATTGTTCACCTCTTTCTCGTCTCGGGCGGGGCGCGGCCCCGGATCCACATGCAGGGGGTGACGGCACGCGCGGGGCGCGTGGGGCGTCGGTGACCGCACGGGGGCGTGCGGTGGCGGGAGAGGGCGTCGTGGAACGCTCCAGGCCCTACGCGGGCGGACGGCGGCCGGTGACGCCGGGGGTCAGCTCTCCAGCAGGCCGAGCAGCCGCTGTTTGAGCGCGTCGAGCTCGGCGGGGCCGTAGAGCTCGGGGGCGTGGCTCACCACTTCCCACAGGCCCTCGGCCGCCAGCCGGACCACCATGGCGGCCACCGGGTCGGGGTCCTCGCCGCAGGGCCGCTTGTGCCAGCGCGCCATGGCCTGGTTCAGCGGTTCGGCCAGCTCGGGGTCGGTGGCGGCGGCCGTGATGGCCGACCAGCGCCGGTAGTTGCGGGCCTCGCCGGTGAGGACCTCGAAGGTCGCCTCGACGTAGGCCCGGCTGTAGGAGCCGGGGGAGCCGTCGTCGAAGGAGGCCACCAGGCCGTCGAACTCCTCGATGACCCGGGCGACCAGCGCCCGGACGAGGGCCTCCTTGCCGCTGAAGTGGTAGAGCAGCCCGCCCTTGCTGACGCCGGCGCGGTCGGCGACCGCGGCCAGGGTGAGCGCCTGGGTCCCGTGCTCGGAGAGCAGGGACTCGGCGGCGTCGAGCAGGGCGTTCTTCATGATTCCTTTACTGTACCGACCGGACGGTACAGTAAGCAAGATGATCTTGAGGGTATTCCCTGGTCAGCGCCCGCTTACCCGCTGCGGCCCGGTCCCCGGCCGGGCGGCCGCCGGGCGCGGATAATGTTGTCGGCGTGGTGACCTACCTCGACCATGCGGCGACCACCCCGATGCTGCCGGAGGCCATCGCCGCGATGACGGCGGAGCTGGCCGCCCTCGGCAACCCCTCGTCGCTGCACGCCGCCGGCCGGCGCGCCCGCCGGGTGGTGGAGGAGTCCCGCGAGATCATCGCCGAGACCTTCGGCGCCCGGCCCAGCGAGGTGGTGTTCACCTCCGGCGGCACCGAGGCCGACAACCTGGCGGTCAAGGGCCTGTACTGGGCCCGCCGCGCCGCCGACCCCGCCCGCGTCCGCGTGCTGGCCTCGGCCGTCGAGCACCACGCGGTGCTGGACGCGGTGCAGTGGCTCGGCGACCATGAGGGCGCGCTGGTGGAGTGGCTGCCCTGCGACGAGCTGGGCCGCGTCCGCCCCGAGACGCTGCGGGCCGCGCTCGGCCCCGGCGGCGGCGAGGACGTGGCGCTGGTCACCGTGATGACGGCCAACAACGAGGTGGGCACCGTCCAGCCGGTCGACGAGCTGGCCGCCCTCGCGCGCGAGCACGGCGTCCCGTTCCACACCGACGCCGTCCAGGCCGCCGCGCACCTGCCGGTCGACTTCGCCGCCACCGGCGCGCACGCCCTCACCGTCAGCGGCCACAAGCTCGGCGGCCCGCTCGGCGTCGGCGCGCTGCTGCTGGCGCGCGGCACCGACCCCGTCCCGGTCCTGCACGGCGGCGGCCAGGAGCGCGACGTGCGCTCGGGCACGCTCGACACCCCGGCCATCGCCGGGTTCGCCACCGCCGTCCGGCTGTCGGGGGAGCGCCGCGCGGAGGAGGCCCGCCGCCTGGCCCGGCTGCGCGACCGGCTGATCACCGAGGTGCGGGCCGCGGTGCCCGACGCCGTCCTCAACGGCGACCCGGACGACCGGCTGCCCGGCAACGCGCACTTCTCCTTCCCCGGCTGCGAGGGCGACGCCCTGCTGATGTTGCTGGACGCGCGCGGCATCGCCTGCTCCACCGGCTCGGCGTGCTCGGCCGGGGTGTCCCAGCCCAGCCACGTCCTGCTGGCGATGGGCGCCGACCCCGGCCGCGCGCGCGGCTCGCTGCGCTTCACCCTCGGCCACACCTCCACCGAGGCCGACGTCACCGCCCTCGCCGACGCCATCGGCCCGGTGGTCGAGCGCGCCCGCCGGGCGGGGCTCACCTAGGAACGCGCCGGGAACGATCTCGGGGCCCGCCGCCCCGACCTCGCGCTTTGTCGGAGTTTGACCCTTTCGCTGGCGGGCACAAGCCTGCCGACTTTGGCAGAGAGGGCGAAGGACATGGCTTCCAACGTGGCGGGCGGCAGCGCCAAACGCATGGGCCGGCAGGCGGCGGGACACCCGTGGTTCCACAAGCTCACCCGGGTCGGGCTCGCGGCGCGCGGTGTGATCTACCTGCTGATCGGCCTGCTGGCGGTGCAGATCGGGCTGGGCGGCGGCGGGGGCGGCAAGGAGGCCGACAAGAGCGGCGCGCTCCAGAGCGTCGCCGACAAGCCCGGCGGCACGGTCATGTTGTGGGTGCTGGTGCTGGGCTTCGCCGGGCTGGCGCTGTGGCGCTACACCGAGGCGGTCTACGGGCAGCCGCTGCCCGACGGCCACAAGGCCACCAAGCGGCTGGCCTCGCTGGCCCGCGGCGTTTTCTACACCGCCGGCTGCGTCGCGATCCTGATGTTCGTGATGGGCCAGGGCAGCACCTCCAGCGACAGCCAGTCCAAGTCCTTCACCGCCAAGGCGATGGGCGAGCCCGGCGGCCGCTGGCTGGTGCTGGCGATCGGCCTCGGCTTCGTCGGCTGGGGCGTCGCCAACGTCGTCGGCTCGTTGCGCCGCAAGTTCCTGGAGAAGCTGCGCACCGGCCAGATGAGCGCGCACACCCTGAAGGTCGTGAAGATCCTCGGCGCGCTGGGCGGGGCCGCGCGCGGCCTGGTGTTCGGCGGCGTCGGCGTCTTCCTGGCGCACGCCGCGATCACCTTCGACGCCGGCAAGGCCAAGGGCCTGGACGGCACGCTGCGCGAGTTCGCCGGCACGCCCGCGGGCCCGTGGCTGCTGGTCGCCGTCGCGGTGGGGCTGGTGCTGTTCGGCGCCTACTGCTTCTGCGAGGCGCGCTGGCGCAAGGTCGAGGCCGTGCGCTGACCCTCTCGCTTTTCCCGGCCCGTCCCTTCCAGGGGCGGGCCGGTCACGTTTTCAGGGCAGGTAGGGCGCGAGCACGCGCCAGCCCGGGTCGGCGGCCGAGGCGACCTTGGCCTTGCCCTCCGGCCACACGGCGGCGAGCTGGTCGAGCTTGGCGACCACCGGGGAGTCGGGGTCGGCGTACAGGTGGTAGACGCGCAGCCCGTCGCCGGTCTCCTTGGCCGCCAGCACCGCGCCCGCGCCCAGCGACTCCAGCTTCTTCTCGAACTTGCGCAGCGCGCCCGACGACGGCTCGACCGGCAGCCGGTCGGGGTTGGCGCTGGCGTAGGGCAGGCTGATCGACACGTGCAGGTCGTGCAGCGGGTGGTCCTGCCGGTGCAGCGGGAAGCGCACCTCCAGCCGGGACGGGTGGCCGCGCGGGGTGCGGCCCTCGCCGGTCAGCCAGGACGACTCCTCGAACGGCTCGGCGATCTGCTCGACCACCGTGGCCAGCAGCGCCGGGGGCAGCGCGTCCATCGGCGGCTCCATCGCGATGGACACCTCGCCGATCCAGCGCGCCACGTCGTCCTCGCCCAGCGCCCAGTCCAGCACGTGCAGCGCGACCTGGAGCTGCTGCTCCTCGGACACGAACAGAAAGTCGGGGTGGTAGGCGCTGACGTGCACCCGCGCCTGCGCCGCGTCGGCGCGCATCCCCAGCTTCACGTAGTCGAGGTCGAACTCGTGGTCGCCCAGCACCAGGTGCTGGCCCAGCATCTCCGGGTCGGCCTGCCGCGCCGGGTGGAACCGCCAGCCGCCCGCCGCCGCGCCGCGCGGGGCGGCGCGGTACCAGCGCTCGGCCAGGCCGCGCAGCCCGGGGTCGCCCGCGCCGGACACCGTCAGCGTCGGCGCGTTCTCCTCCGCGCCGCCGATCTCCCACTGGAGGTCGGGGTGGATGCGGTGCACCCGGGCGGTCAGCTCCTCCACCAGCTCGGTGGGCAGCCCGTCGGCGGGCGCGTCCTCGCCGTCGGACTCGGCGTTCAGCGCCGACTCGACCGCGGGGCGGGCCTGCGCCCACCACTCCCAGAAGTCGGTGATGGCGGGGACGGCGGTGGCGGCGGACGCCTCGCGCGGGCGGCGGAAGATTCCCATAGCGGGGTTATCGTACGCGGAATATACGCTGGGAGGACTATGACTCTGCGCGTACTGGCCGCCATGTCGGGCGGCGTCGACTCCGCCGTGGCCGCCGCCCGAGCCGCCGAGGCCGGGCACGACGTCACCGGCGTCCACATGGCCCTGTCCAGCAACCCCCAGTCCTACCGCACCGGCGCGCGCGGCTGCTGCACCCTGGAGGACTCCCGGGACGCGCGCCGCGCCGCCGACGTGATCGGCATCCCCTTCTACGTGTGGGACCTCGCCGAGCGCTTCCACCAGGACGTGGTGGAGGACTTCGTCAGCGAGTACGCCGCCGGGCGCACCCCCAACCCGTGCCTGCGCTGCAACGAGAAGATCAAGTTCGAGGCGCTGCTGGACCGGGCGCGGGCGCTGGGCTTCGACGCGGTCTGCACCGGCCACTACGCGCAGTGGGACGGCACCACCCTGCGGCGCGGCGTCGACTACGGCAAGGACCAGTCCTACGTGCTGGCGGTCTGCACGCCCGAGCAGCTCGCGCACGCCCTGTTCCCGCTCGGCGACACCACCAAGGCCGACATCCGCGCCGAGGCGGCCCGGCGCGGCATCCAGGTCGCCGCCAAGCCCGACAGCCACGACATCTGCTTCATCGCCGACGGCGACACCCAGGCGTTCCTGGCCGAGCGGCTCGGCGCGGCCCCCGGGCCGATCGTCGACACCGACGGCAACCAGGTCGGCGAGCACGAGGGCGCCTACGGCTACACCATCGGGCAGCGCAAGGGGCTGCGGCTCGGCCGTCCCGCGCCCGACGGCAAGCCCCGCTACGTGCTGGACATCTCGCCGGTCAGCAACACCGTCACCGTCGGGCCGCGCGAGGCCCTGGACGTCGCCGAGATCACCGCCGAGCGGCCGGTGTGGCTGGGCGAGCCGCCCGCCGGGGCGATCGGCTGCCAGGTGCAGCTGCGCGCGCACGGCGAGGTGCACGACTGCGTCGCCGAGCTGTCGGGCGACCTGCTGCGCATCCGGCTGGACCGGCCCGCCAAGGGCGTCGCCGCAGGTCAGGCGGCCGTGTTGTACGTGGGGGACCGGGTGCTGGGGTCGGCGACGATCGCCGAGGCCGCGCGGGTCGGCGTCTGACCGGGGTGCGCGGGGAATAATCGCGGCCCGCCGCGCGCCGATACCGTGCGTACCCCTATAGCGAGGAGTTGCCATGGAGTTCGGCGTCTCGACGTTCGTGACCGATGACGGGATCGGCCCGGCGGCCCTCGGTCGCGCCCTGGAGGAACGCGGGTTCGGCGCGCTGTTCCTCGCCGAGCACACCCACATCCCGGTCAAGCGCGAGTCCCCGTGGCCCGGTGGCGACGAGCTGCCGCGCCACTACTACCGGACGCTCGACCCGTTCGTGGCGCTGAGCGCGGCCGCCACCGCCACCGAGCGGCTCCGCGTCGGCACCGGCATCGCGCTGGTCATCCAGCGCGACCCGATCGTGCTGGCCAAGGAGGTCGCCTCGCTGGACCTGATCTCCGGCGGGCGTGCCGAGCTGGGCATCGGTGCTGGCTGGAACCGCGAGGAGATGCGCAACCACGGCACCGAGCCGAAGACGCGGATGCGGCTGCTGCGCGAGCGGGTGCTGGCGGTCAAGGAGTTGTGGACGGCGGAGGAGGCCGAGTTCCACGGCGAGTTCGTGGACTTCGACCCGGTGTTCTCCTACCCCAAGCCGGTGCAGGACCCGCACCCGCCGGTGCTGGTCGGCGGCTCGGGGCCGACCACCTTCGACCGGGTCGTGGAGTTCGGCGACGCCTGGATGCCGATCCACGGGCGCGGCACCGACGAGCTGGCCGGGCAGATCGCCGAGCTGCGCGAGCGGGCGGGGCGGCACGTGCCGGTCAGCCTGTTCGGCGTGGTGCCCAAGGCCGAGATCGTCGCCGAGGTCGCGGCGGCCGGGGTGGACCGCATCCTGTTCAACCTGCCGACCGAGCCCGAGGACGCGACGCTGGCGCGCCTCGACCGGATGGCCGCGCTCATCACCAGCTGATCAGGCTGGATAGGGTCTCGGGCGTGATGGATTTTCCGTGGGGGACGGGGACCGCGACCGGTGTCGGGTCCTATCCGGGGGACGACCCCGCCGAGGCGCTGCGGATCGTGCTCGGTGAACTGCCCGAGCTGCCGCACCTGCCCGAACTGCCCGCCAGGGGCCCCGGCGCCGACCTGACCGGCCGGACCGCCGGGCTCCTGGTGGAGTTGCCGGTGCACGTGGAGCCGTCGGGCTGGCGGTTCTCCGACCGGCCCGGCCGCGACACCCGGCGGGCGCTCGACCTGATGGCGCGCGACCTGGACGTGCTGGAGGAGCTGGCCGGGGGGCACGACGGCCCGTTCAAGATCCAGGTCGCCGGGCCGTGGACGCTGGCGTCCACCATCGAGCTGCGCGGCGGCCAGCGCGCGCTGAAGGACCCGGGCGCGGTGCGGGACCTCACCGCCTCGCTCGCCGAGGGCGTGGCGCGGCACGTCGCCGACGTGCGGCGGCGGCTGCCGCGCGCGCAGCTGCTGCTCCAGATCGACGAGCCCGCGCTGCCCGCCGTGCTGGCCGGAAGCGTCCCCACTGCCAGCGGCTTCTCGCGGCTGCGCGCCATCGAGGCGCCGATCGCCGAGAACACGCTGCGGCAGGTGATCGAGCAGGCCGGCGACGTCTTCCCGGTCGTGCACTGCTGCGCGCCGAACGTCCCGTTCGCGCTGCTGCGCGGCGCGGGCGCGAAGGGGATCTCGGTCGATCTCGGCCTGATCCCGACGCGCGACGACGACGCGGTGGGGGAGGCGATCGACGCCGGGATCGGCCTCTTCCTCGGCGCGGTGCCCGGAACCGACACCGCCCTCCCGTCGCTGGAGGCCACCGGCGCGCCCGTCCGGGCGTTCTGGCGTCGGTTCGGATTCCCGGCCACGCAGCTCGCCCGGCAGGTCGTCATCACCCCGTCCTGCGGGCTTGCCGGAGCCTCGCCCCGGTACGTCCGGACCGCCCTGAAGCGCTGCCGCGACACCGCGCGGATGCTGCACGAAGCGGCGGAGTAGTCGCCGGTCGGGAGGCGCGCCGAGGGCCGTAATGTCGGTGGCTCGGGCGAGAATGGGGCCATGACCACGAGCGAGGACGTCCCCACCCAGGCGGCGAAGCGGCACAAGGAGCTGGCCGACAAGCTCGACGAGGCGAGCTACCGCTACTACGTGCTCGACCAGCCGACGCTCAGCGACGCCGAGTACGACCGGGCGATGCGCGAGCTGCAGGCGCTGGAGGACGAGCACCCGACGCTGGTCACCCCCGACTCGCCCTCGCAGAAGGTCGGCGCGCCGATCACCACCGACTTCGCGACCGTCCGGCACCTGGAGCGCATGCAGAGCCTGGACAACGCGATGGACGGCGACGAGCTGGCCGCCTGGGACGAGCGCGTGGTCAAGGAGGTCGGCGAGGTCGCCGGCTACCTGTGCGAACTGAAGATCGACGGGCTGGCCATCGCGCTGGTCTACGAGAACGGCCGCCTGGTGCGCGGGGTCACGCGCGGCGACGGCCGCACCGGCGAGGACGTCACGCTCAACGTCCGCACCATCGACGCGATCCCCACCCAGCTCGCGGGGGAGGGGTGGCCGGAGGTGCTGGAGGTGCGCGGCGAGGTGTTCCTGCCCGTCGAGGGCTTCGAGCAGGTCAACGCCGCGCAGGCGGAGGCGGGCAAGCAGCCGTTCGCCAACCCGCGCAACGCCGCCGCCGGATCGTTGCGGCAGAAGGACCCCCGCGTCACCGCGCAGCGCCCGCTGAGCATGCTGGTGCACGGCTTCGGGGTGTGGAAGGGCGGCGCCAAGCGGCCCGGCAGCCAGTCCGAGGCGTACGAGATCATGGGCAGCTGGGGCCTGCCGGTCAGCGACCGGTACAAGGTCGTCGGCGGGCTGGACGCGGTGCGCGAGTACATCGCCCACCACGGCGAGCACCGGCACGACACCGCGTACGAGATCGACGGCGTGGTGGTGAAGGTCGACCAGTTCCCCCTCCAGCGGCGGCTGGGCTCCACCTCGCGCGCGCCGCGCTGGGCGATCGCGTGGAAGTACCCGCCCGAGGAGGTCAACACCAAGCTCCTCGACATCAAGGTCGGCGTCGGCCGCACCGGGCGCGTCACCCCCTACGGCGTGATGGAGCCGATCAAGGTGGCCGGGTCGGTGGTCGCCTACGCCACGCTGCACAACGCGAGCGAGGTCAGGCGCAAGGGCGTGCTGATCGGCGACACCGTCGTGCTGCGCAAGGCCGGGGACGTCATCCCCGAGATCGTCGCCCCGGTGGCCGACCTGCGCGACGGCTCCGAGCGCGAGTTCGCGATGCCGACGCACTGCCCCGAGTGCGGCACCGAGCTGGCCTACGAGAAGGAGGGCGACGCCGACATCCGCTGCCCCAACGCGCAGTTCTGCCCCGCGCAGCTCCGCGAGCGGGTGTTCTTCCTGGCCAGCCGCAAGGCGCTCGACATCGAGGCGCTCGGCTACGTGGCGGCGACGGCGCTCACCCAGCCGCTGGAGCCCAGCGAGCCGCCGGTCCGCAACGAGGGCGACCTGTTCCACCTGACCGTCGAGCAGCTCCTGCCGATCCGCTCGGTGGTGCGCGAGCAGCGCACCGGCCTGCCGCGCATCGACGAGAAGACCGGCGAGGAGAAGGTCGTCACCTTCTTCGCCAACAAGGAGGGCGAGCCGAAGAAGACCGTCGAGGTCCTGTTCGAGGAGCTGGAGAAGGCCAAGAGGCAGCCGCTGTGGCGGGTGCTGGTCGCGTTGTCGATCCGGCACGTCGGCCCGGCCGCCGCGCAGGACCTGGCCCGCGAGATGGGCTCGGTCGACGCCATCCGCGCCGCCACCGAAGAAGAGCTGGCCGCCGTCGACGGTGTCGGCCCCACGATCGCCGCCTCCATCAAGCGGTGGTTCGAGGTGGACTGGCACCAGGAGATCGTCCGCAAGTGGGCCGAGGCCGGGGTGCGGATGGCCGACGAGGGCGCCGGCGGGCCGCGGCCGCTGGAGGGCGTCAGCGTGGTCATCACCGGGTCGATGGAGGGGTTCAGCCGCGACTCGGCGACCGAGGCGGTGCAGCGGCTGGGCGGCAAGGTGTCCGGTTCGGTGTCGAAGAAGACGGGTTTTGTGGTCGTCGGCGACAGTCCAGGGTCGAAATACGACAAGGCGGTCAAGCTGGGCGTGCCGATCCTGGACGAGGGCGGATTCGGCGTGTTGCTCGCCGACGGGCCAGATGCGGCCAAAAACGTAACCCTGCGCGCGGAGTCATGACGGGGTGTGCTCGCCGGGCCGTTCACCAGCGTAAAGTTACCCAACGGTACGGTAGAGTCACCCACAGGTTGCGGGCCGTGCGCGATGGGGCATAACGGAACGTACGCAATCGGTTTCGCGAAGTTGAGCGAAGGTCGTACCCTCCCAGTCATCACAGGTCCCCCGAACCCCCCGAGATGGTGATGAAGGACCCGAACAACACGCGGAACACGATGCCGCGCCGGGGCTCCCCGCTGTGGAGCTACTTCGTCGTCGTCACGCTGCTCGGCGTCGCGGCGTGTGTCGCGGCGCCGGCCGGGCTGCTGACCGGCCCCGACGTGGACGCCCTCGCCGGCGACCCGCTGTTCTGGATCCTCGGCGTGCTGATCGTGGCCGGCGAGCTGCGGCCGATCATCACCCCCGGCTCCACCGAGAACAGCGGGGCCAGCACCTCCACCACGTTCTCGTTCGCCGCGCTGCTGTACGCCGGGCTGCCGATCGCCGTGGTGCTGCGCGCCGTCGCGCTGGTCACCTGCGGCATCTTGTGGGGGCGGGCCCCGCACCGCATCGCCTTCAACGTGGCGCAGTACACCCTCAGCCTGGGCGCGGCCTGGCTGGTGCTGGGCCTGTTCGGGCACCACCCCGCGCCCACCGCCACCTGGGTGCCCGGCGGCCCCGACCTGCCGGTCATCGCGCTGGCCGGGGCGGCCTACTTCCTGTGCAACGACACGCTGGTCGCCACCGCGATCGCGCTGCACGAACGCGTCCCGCTGCTGAAGGCGCTGCGCTGGGACCTCGGCTACCAGGTGCTGGTGCACCTGGCGCTGCTCGGCCTGGCCCCGCTGATGGTGGTGGCGATGGACCGCTCGGCGGCGTTCGTCCCGCTGATCGTGCTGCCGTTCATCGCGGTCTACCTCAACGCCTCGGTGTCGGTGCGGCGCGAGCACCAGGCGCTGCACGACGGCCTGACCGGGCTGCCCAACCGCAAGCTGCTGACGGTGCGCACCGAGGAAGCGCTGAACGAGGTCCGCTCGGCGCTCGGCACCCGCCGCGCCCCGCGCCGCCCCAGCGGCACGCGGCCCGCGCGCGGCCCCGGCCGGATCGGCGCCCGCCGCCGCGCCCCCGAGGAGCCGCGCCAGCGCGCCGGGCTGTTCCTGCTCGACCTCGACCGGTTCAAGGAGGTCAACGACACCCTCGGGCACGCCACCGGCGACCGGCTGCTGCAACTGGTCGCGCACCGCCTCACCCACAGCGTGCGCCCCGGCGACCTGGTCGCCCGGCTCGGCGGCGACGAGTTCGCGGTGCTGCTGCCCGCCGTCCGCGACGAGGCCGCCGCCCGCGAGGTCGCCGTCCGGCTGCGCGCCGCGCTCAGCGAGCCAGTCCGCCTGGACGGCATGACCTTCGACCTGGAGGCCAGCGTCGGGATCGCGCTGTTCCCCGACCACGCCCCCGACTTCGACCTGCTGCTCCAGCGCTCCGACGTGGCGATGTACAACGCCAAGGAGAGCCGCAACGGCGTGGAGGTCTACTCGCCCGGCAAGGACCGCAACTCCCCGGCGCGGCTCAGCATGCTCGGCGACCTGCGGCGCGCCATCGACCGGGGCGAGCTGGAGCTGTTCTACCAGCCCAAGATCGCCCTGCACGACGGCCAGCTGGTGGGCATGGAGGCGCTGCTGCGCTGGCGGCACCCCGACAAGGGCGTGCTGGAACCGGCCGCGTTCCTGTCGATCGCCGAGCAGACCTACCTGATGCGCTCGATCACCCACCACGTGGTGGACGCCGCGCTGGCGCAGACCGCCGCGTGGTGGCGCGAGGACCTCACCGTCCAGGTCGCGGTGAACGCCTCGGGCCGCGACCTGCTGGACGCCGGGCTCACCGAGACGATCGAGAACGGCCTGCGCGCCCGCGACCTGCCCGCCGCCGCCCTCCAGCTGGAGATCACCGAGCGCATCCTGATGAACGAGCCGGCCTACGCCTCCGAGACCGTGGGCGCGCTCGCCGAACTCGGCATCCCGCTCAGCCTGGACGACTTCGGCACCGGCTACTCCTCGCTGGTGCGGCTCAAGCGGCTGCCGGTCGAGGAGATCAAGATCGACTCCTCGTTCGTGCGCCGGCTCACCACCGACCCCGACGACGCGGTGATCGTGCGCTCCATCATCGACCTGGTGCGGACCATGGGCCTGCGCTCGGTCGCCGAGGGCGTGGAGGACGGCGCCACCGCCGCGCGGCTGCGCGAGATGGGCTGCGACGCCGCCCAGGGCTGGCACTTCGGCCGGCCCATGGACGCCGCCACCGCCACCGACTGGCTGCGCCGCCGGATGGAGCGGGCCCCCGAACCCGCCGCCTAGTAACCCGGACGCCGGGTGCGGGGCTCCTCGTAGTACTCCTCGCGCACGGTCGTCGGGGGCACGGCCGGGGGCACCCCGCGCCGCCGCGTGCTGACGATCCGCACGATGCCGATCACCAGCCCGATCAGGCCGCCGACCATCAGGATCACCCCGACCAGCCGGATGTCCAGGCCGCTGATGTCGAACTCGACCGCGTAAGCCAGGATCGCGCCAATGATGATCAGTGCGATGCTGCCGCCGATGGTCACGGCGATCTCCTCTCGTCGTCCCGGACGTACGAGACAACAGTTCCCCTCAGACCGCGTCGAAACGGATCGGCGCGGCGGCACCGTCCCGGCGGCCGGTCCAGGGCCGGTCCGCCGCGCCCCGCGCGGGGGCCGGGCCAGGGGGATCATGCCTGCGTAAACCGGTCGGCCGCCGCCGCACGGGCCCCTAGGATGGTGCCGAACCCACTCGATCTCAGAAACGGTTTCCCACATGCCCGCGATCACCCGAGACGAGGTGGCCCACCTCGCCCGGCTGTCCCGGCTGGCGCTCGGCGACGATGAGCTCGATCATCTCGCCGCCCAGCTCGACCAGATCATCTCCGCCGTCGCGCGGGTGCAGGAGGTCGCGGCGGAGGACATCCCGCCGACCTCGCACGCGCTGCCGCTGACCAACGTGTACCGGGCCGACGAGGTCCGGCCGTCCCTCACGCCCGAGCAGGCCCTGTCGGGGGCCCCGGCCGCCGAGGAGCAGCGCTTCCGGGTACCGCGGATCCTGGACGAGGAGGCCTGATGAGCGAGCTGGTCAAGAAGAGCGCCGCCGAGCTGGGCGCGCTGATCGCCGCGGGCGAGACCTCGGCCGCCGAGGTCGCGCAGGCCCACCTCGACCGCGTCGCGGCCGTGGACGGCGAGGTGCACGCCTTCCTGCACGTGGACGCCGAGGGCGTGCTCGCGCAGGCCCGCGCCGTGGACGGGCGCCGCGCCGCCGGCGAGGAGCTCGGCCCGCTGGCCGGGGTCCCGGTCGCGCACAAGGACGTGTTCACCACCGCCGACATGCCGACCACCGCCGGTTCCAAGATCCTTGAGGGCTGGCGGCCGCCGTACGACGCGACCGTCACCGCCCGCCTGCGCAAGGCCGGGCTGGTCATCCTCGGCAAGACCAACATGGACGAGTTCGCGATGGGCTCCTCCACCGAGAACAGCGCCTACGGCCCCACCCGCAACCCGTGGGACCTGGCGCGCATCCCGGGCGGCTCGTCCGGCGGCTCCTCGGCCGCCGTCGCCGCCTACGAGGCGCCGCTGTCCACCGGCACCGACACCGGCGGCTCCATCCGGCAGCCCGCCGCCGTCACCGGCATCGTCGGCGCCAAGCCCACCTACGGCGGCTCGTCCCGCTACGGGCTGATCGCGTTCGCCTCCAGCCTGGACACCCCGGGCCCGTTCGCCCGCAACGTGCTGGACGCGGCGCTGCTGCACGAGGCGTTCTCCGGCCACGACCCGATGGACTCCACCTCCGTCGACCGGCCGGTCCCGCCGGTGGTGGAGGCCGCGCGCCGCGCCGACGTCGCCGGGATGACCGTCGGCGTCGTCAAGGAGTTCGGCGGCGAGGGCTACCAGCCCGGCGTGCTGGCCCGCTTCAACGAGGCGGTCGAGCTGCTGGAGTCGCTGGGCGCCAAGGTCGTCGAGGTGTCGTGCCCGAACTTCGGCTACGCGATGCCGGCCTACTACCTGATCGCGCCGTCGGAGGCGTCGTCCAACCTGGCCCGCTTCGACGCGATGCGGTACGGGCTGCGCGTCGGCGACGACGGTTCGCGCAGCGCCGAGGAGGTCATGGCGCTGACCCGCGCCGCCGGGTTCGGCCCCGAGGTGAAGCGCCGCATCATGCTGGGCACCTACGCGCTGTCGTCGGGCTACTACGACGCCTACTACGGCAAGGCGCAGCAGGTCCGCACGCTGATCTCGCGCGACTTCGACGCCGCGTTCGAGCAGGTGGACGTGCTGGTCTCGCCGACCACGCCGACCACCGCGTTCCCGATCGGCGAGCGCGCCGACGACCCGATGGCCATGTACCTGGCCGACCTGTGCACGATCCCGTCGAACATGACGGGCAACGCCGCGATCTCGGTGCCGTGCGGCCTGGCCGACGAGGACGGCCTGCCGGTCGGCCTCCAGATCATGGCCCCGGTCCTCGGCGACGACCGCGTCTACCGCGTCGGCGCCGCCGTGGAGCGGGCCCTGGAAGACCGCTGGGGCGGCCCGCTGCTGGCCCAGGCCCCCGAACTGGAGGCCAAGTGAGCACCCCGACCGTCATGAAGTTCGAGCAGGCGCTGGCGAAGTTCGAGCCGGTGCTGGGCATCGAGACCCACATCGAGCTGGGCACGAACTCCAAGATGTTCTGCGGCTGCCCGACCGCCTTCGGCGCCGCGCCCAACACGCAGGTCTGCCCGGTGTGCCTCGGCCTGCCCGGCTCGCTGCCGGTCACCAACCACGCCGCGATCGAGGGCATCATCAAGATCGGCCTGGCGCTGAACTGCGACATCGTCGAGTGGTGCCGGTTCGCCCGGAAGAACTACTTCTATCCGGACATGCCGAAGGACTACCAGATCTCCCAGTACGACGAGCCCCTGTGCGTCGACGGCCACCTGGACGTCGAGGTCGAGGGCGAGACCTACCGGATCGAGATCGAGCGCGTGCACATGGAGGAGGACACCGGCAAGTCGCAGCACGTGGGCGGCGCGACCGGCCGCATCCAGGGCGCCGACCACTCGCTGGTGGACTACAACCGGGCGGGCATCCCGCTGGTGGAGATCGTCACCAAGCCGATCACCGCGACCGGTGACAAGGCCCCGCTGGTGGCCCGCGCCTACGCGACCGAGCTGCGCGAGCTGGTGCGCTCCCTCGGCGTCTCGGACGTGCGCATGGAGCAGGGCTCGATGCGCTGCGACGTGAACGTCTCGCTGATGCCGCGCGGCGCGGCCGAGTGGGGCACCCGCACCGAGACCAAGAACGTGAACTCGCTGCGCTCGGTGGAGCGCGCGGTCCGCTCGGAGATCGAGCGCCAGGCCGCCGTGCTGGACTCGGGCGGCCGGATCGTCCAGGAGACCCGCCACTTCCACGAGAACACCGGCACCACCACCAGCGGCCGCAGCAAGGAAGAGGCGCAGGACTACCGCTACTTCCCCGAGCCGGACCTG
This sequence comes from Actinomadura hibisca NBRC 15177, assembly GCF_001552635.1. GTDB lineage: Bacteria > Actinomycetota > Actinomycetes > Streptosporangiales > Streptosporangiaceae > Spirillospora > Spirillospora hibisca. The sequence continues at coordinate 113,462 of NZ_BCRO01000039.1, forward strand.
GTGCCGATGGCCCCGTCCCGCGAGTGGGTGGAGGAGCTGCGCGCGACCCTGCCGGAGCTGCCCGCCGCCCGCCGCAAGCGCGTCCAGCAGGAGTGGAACCTCTCCGAGCTGGAACTGCGCGACGCGGTGAACGCGGGCGCGGTCGAGCTGATCGAGGACACGATCAAGGCGGGGGCCGCCGCTCCGGCCGCCCGCAAGTGGTGGATGAACGAGCTGTCGCGCCGCGCCACCGAGCAGGGCGTGGAGCTGGCCGAACTGCCGATCACCCCCGAGCAGGTGGCCCGCGTCCAGGCGATGGTCGACGCCAGGGAGCTGAACGACAAGCTCGCCCGCAAGGTGTTCGAGGGCGTCCTGGCCGGTGAGGGCGCCCCCGACGAGGTGGTGGCCGCCCGCGGCCTGAAGGTCGTCAGCGACGACGGCGCCCTGGCCGCCATCATCGACCAGGTGATCGCCGACAACGCCGACGTGGCCGACAAGATCCGCGCCGGCCGCGTCGCCGCCGCGGGCGCCCTGGTCGGCGCGGTGATGAAGGCGAGCCGAGGCCAGGCCGACGCGGGCCGTGCCCGCGAACTGATCCTGGAAAAACTCGGCGCCTCCTGACCCGGGAAAGCGCCGCCCCGGGGCCTCCCGCCTCGGGGCGCGCGCTATTTCAGGGGGAGGACGATGATTTTGTCGTCGTCCGGTTTCGGGTCGCCTCGGCCGTCCTTGTTGCTCGTCGTGATCCACAGGGTGCCGTCGGGGGCTCGGACCGCCGCGCGCAGGCGGCCGTAGCGGTTCTCCAGGTGGGGGACCGGTTTGCCCGCCTTGCCGTCCTGGACCGGGACCTGCCACAGGCGTTCGCCGCGCAGGCCCGCCGCCCACAGGGAGCCGTTCGCGTAGGCCAGGCCCGACGGGGACGCCTCGCTGGTCGCCCAGGTCAGCAGCGGGTTGGTGAACTTCTCGTCGTCGGAGGTGCCCTCCACGTCGGGCCAGCCGTAGTTGGCGCCCTTGGTGATCAGGTTGATCTCGTCGTAGCGGTTCTGGCCGAACTCGGTGGCGTACAGGTTCTTGGCGTCGTCCCAGGCCAGGCCCTGCACGTTGCGGTGGCCCCAGCTCCAGATCCGCGTGTTGAACGGGTTGCCGGGGGCCGGTTTCCCGTCGGGGGTCACGCGCAGGATCTTGCCGCCCAGGTCGTCGCGGTTCTGGGCGCGTTCGGGTTCGCCCGTTTCGCCCGTCGCTATGTAGAGGTACTTGTCCGGCCCGAACGCGATGCGGCCGCCGTTGTGGTTGCCGCCCTTCGGGATGCCCGTCACGATCGGGTGCGGGGCGGTCAGGGCGTCGTCCAGGCGGAAGCGCACCACGCGGTTGTCATCGGCCGCGGTGAAGTGCAGGTAGATCAGGTGGTCCTCGGCGTAGGTCGGGGAGACCGCCACGCCCATCAGGCCGCCCTCGCCGCCGGGTTGCACGCCCGGCACCCTGCCGATCGGGGTGACCTGGCCTTGCGGCGTGACCCTCAGGAGACGTGCGCTTTCGCGTTCTGTTACCAGGGCCTCTTTGTTCGGCAGAAAGTCGATCGCCCACGGGATGCTCAGGTTCTTCGCCAGTTCGCGTGGTTCGCCCAGGGCCGCCGACGACGTGGACGGCAGCGGAGGCGGTGTTGTGGGCTCTCCTTCGGCGTTGGACGAGCAGGCCGCCGCCAGCAGGGTCACGCCGATGAGCCAGTGTCTGCGCATGGGAACGGCCTCACGTCAGGGGAACCACGATCACTCCGTCATCTTCCCCGTTGTCGGTGGTCAGCCACATCGCTTTGCCGTCGGGTGTCGGCGTGGCCGAGCGGATGCGGCCGAACCTGCCCTGGAAGTGGGCGACCGGCCTGCCGACCTTGCCCTCGTTCAGGGGGATCTGCCACAGGCGGCGGCCCCGCAGCGCCGCCGCCCACAGCGAGCCGTTCGCGTAGGCCAGGCCCGACGGGGACGCCTCGCTCGTCGCCCAGGTGAGCAGAGGTTGTGTGAACTCGCCGTTGCTCGGGGCCATGCCCTCCACCAGCGGCCAGCCGTAGTTGCGGCCCTTCACGATGTGGTTGATCTCGTCGAAGCGGTCCTGGCCGAACTCGGTGGCGTACATCCGCTTGGCCTCGTCCCAGGCCAGGCCCTGCACGTTGCGGTGGCCCCAGGTCCAGACCCGCGTCTTGAACGGGTTGCCGGGGGCCGGTTTCCCGTCCGGCGTCAGGCGCAGGATCTTGCCGCCCAGGGACTGGCGGTCCTGGGAGTTGCCCTGCTGCGCCGCGTCGCCTGTGCTGGCGTACAACATGCCGTCCGGGCCGAACGCCAGGCGGCCGCCGTTGTGGTTCACGGCCTTCGGGATGCCCGTCGCCAGGACCTCGGGCCTGCCGAACGACGCGCCGCCCTCGTAGCGGACGCGGGCGATCCGGTTGTCGGACGCCGCCGTGAAGTAGACGTAGACGTTCTTGTCCGAGTCGTAGGAAGGCGAGACCGCCACGCCCAGCAGGCCGCCCTCGCCGTGGGGCGCCACGCCGGGCACCCTGCCCAGTTCCGTCACCTTGCCGCTGGGGGAGACCCGCAGCAGCAGCGCGCTCCGCCGCTCGGTCATCAGCGCGTCCCCGCCCGGCAGGAACGCCAGACCCCACGTGACCTGCCGTCCCTTCACCAGCACTCGCGGCTCGCCCAGGCCGCCCTTGGCGGCCGGGGACGGTGGGGGCGGGGGCGAAGTCGCCGGGGCCGCGCTCTCCGGTTCGGCGCTGCACGCGCCGGAGGCCAGCAGGGTCACGGCGGTCGCTAGGGCGAGGGCGCGGCGCATAGGGCCATCAAGGCACAACCCGGTCCCGCCGCACAACGGCCACGTCCGGCCGCCGTTCACGCCGGGTACGCACCGGCTATGCTTCGTTACGCCCCGTCGCGATCGCCTGGCCCGAGCTTTGTCGCCGGGAGGACGCCCAGCCTCAATCGCTCCGTGACCTACGGAACGTACATTGAACATCACGGTGATCCCGCACTGCAGCAACGTCGCTGACCGAGCACCGGCGCAGCCGAGGTGCTCGTCGCGGCCCCGGCGCTCATCCGGCGCGGGGCACGATCCGACAGGTGCCGGGCGTTATCCATGCGCCGGGTGGGATGGACGGGCCGATATCCGGGACGTGATGCGGCGTCCGCGTGGAGCACGGACGCTCCGCTGGGCAGAAAGGGACACGGCGCGATGAGCGGCGAGAACGCCAGGCGGCTGCCGCGACGGGCGGTGCCGGTGGGCACGGTCGCGATCGTCGGGTTGCTCTACGCGGTGGGCTCGCTGCTGGGCTGGGGCGGCACCGCCTTCATCGCCTGGGCCGAGGCCGCCGCCGCGGGCGCGGCCGCCGCCTCCCTGCTGCCGGCCTCCCGGCGGCCCGAGGGCGCGGCCGACGGCTCCGGCGGCACGTTGTGGCGCGCCTCCTGGCGCTGGTACGGCATCGCCGCCGCCTGCTGGACGGTCGGCGCGGTCGGCTCGGCGTTCACCGCCTCGGTGCTGAGCCGCAGCGCGCTGTCGCTCTCGGTCACCGACCTGTTCTACGTCGCGGCCGTGGTCGCGCTGGTGGTGGGCCTGGTCGTGCCGATCAGGCCGTCCCGCGACGCCCGCACCTGGCTGAGATACGCCGCCGACACCTACGTCTGCGCCTGCGCGCTGTTCGTCCTGGGCTGGGTCGGGCTGTTCGGCAACCTGTACCAGCAGTCCGGCGAGACCACCCTGGAATTCCTGCTGGAGCTGCTCTACCCGCTGATCGACATCGTGCTGGTCTGCGGCGCGCTGCCGTTCGCGCTGGGCGCCGGGCGCGGGCACCGGCGGCCCGCCTGGATGGGCTACGGCGCGCTGGTGGCCTTCGCCGCCGCCGACGTGGTGACCACCGTGGTCCGGCTGCGCGGCGGCGCGCCCGCCGACGACCCCGCCGACATCCTGCGCCTGGGCGGCCTGCTGCTCCTGCTGCTGGTGCCGTGGACCGCGCCGCGCCCCGAGGACGAGGCCGACGACGCCGACGGCGACCAGGGCCACGGCCGCATGATCGGCCCCGGCATCACCACCGCCGCGGTCGCCGCCGCGGCCGCGGTGTTCGTGGCCGGGCAGTCGCTGACCGCCTCGCACGGCCTGGAGCCGGTGGTCACCCTGGTCGCCGGGTCGGCCACGGTGGTGCTGCTGGTGCGGCTGGCGGGCCTGCTGCACGAGAACGCCGCGCTGCGCCGCGCCGTCGACACCGGCGAGGACCACTTCCGCGCGCTGTCGGAGAGCATCAACGACGCGGTGCTGATCTGCGATCTGGACGCGGTCGTCCAGTACGCCAGCCAGGGCGCGCTGCGCACCTACCGCTACAGCGCCGACGAGCTGCTGGGCCGCCCCCTCGGCGAGATCATCCACCCCGAGGACCTGCCCCGCGTGCAGGGCGTGTTCGCCGACTTCCTGGACGACGACGCCGGCGACCTCGCCGACCCCGGCTTCGACACGGGCCTGGACACCCTGCGGGTGGCCTGCCGCGTCCGCGCCGCCGACGGCACCTGGCTGCCCACCGAGTCCACCGTGTCGCGCTACAGCGGCACCGGCGAGGCCCCCGGCCGCCTGCTGATCACCACCCGCGACCTCAGCGAGCAGGCCGCCCTCCAGCGCCAGGTCGCGCACCTGACCTTCCACGACGGCCTGACCGGCCTGCCCAACCGCGCCTACTTCGAGGAGCGCACCCGCGAGGTGCTGATCCGGCAGGGCGGCGGCCGCGTCGCGGTGCTGTTCGTCGACCTGGACGGCTTCACCGCCGTCAACGACTCGGCCGGGCACGCCGCCGGCGACCAGGTGCTGGCCCAGGCCGCCCGGCGGCTGCGCGCCACCGTGCAGGCCGACGACACCGTGGCCCGCTGGGGCGGCGACGAGTTCGCCGTGCTGGTGCAGCTCCCCGAGGAGCCGCAGGGCGGCCGCGACTCCCAGACCGCCGTCGAGCTGGCCGAGCGCCTGCTGCGCGTGCTGTCGGCCGACCCCTACCGGGTCGGCAGCAAGGGCATCGTGCTGTCCGCCAGCGTCGGCATCGCCTTCCCCGGCGACGAGGCCCCCGACTCCCCGCGCGACGGCGCGCGCCGGGTCCGCCGCAGCGCCGCCGACCTGATCCGCAACGGCGACCTGGCCATGGCCCGCGCCAAGGAGCTGGGCGGCGGCCGCGTCGAGGTGTTCGCCCCGCACATGCACGCCGACGTCGTGCGCCGCCTGGAGCTCGGCAGCGACCTGCAACGGGCGCTCGCCGAGGAGCAGTTCGCGGTGGAGTTCCAGCCGGTGGTGGAGCTGGCGACCTCCCGGGTGACCGGCGTGGAGGCGCTGGTGCGCTGGTGGCGCGGCACCGAGGCGGTGCCGCCGGAGGAGTTCATCGGGCCCGCCGAGGAGTCCGGCCTGATGATCCCGCTGGGCGACTGGGTGCTGCGCGAGGCGTGCCGCGAGGTGGCCCGCTGGCGCGCCGACGCCTGGGAGGTGACGTTGTCGGTCAACTTCACCGCCCGGCAGATCGCCGCGCCGCGCTTCGTCGAGTCGGTCGCGGCGGCGCTCGCCGACACCGGCCTGCCGCCGCACGCGCTCACCCTGGAGGTGCGCGAGGAGGTGCTGGTCGAGGACGGCGGGCAGAACGCGCGGCGGTTGTCGGCGCTGCGCGACCTCGGCGTGCGCCTGGCCATCGACGACTTCGGCACCGGCTACGCCTCGCTCGCCTACCTCGGCCAGCTCCCGGTGGACATCATCAAGATCGACCCGTCGTTCGTGGCGGGCCTCGGCCGCGACGAGACCCTCACCCTGCTCACCCGCACCATCGTGCGGCTGGGCCGCGACCTCGGCCTCACCGTGGTGGCCGAGGGCATCGAGCGCCCCGAGCAGCTGGAGCTGCTGCGCGAGATGGAGTGCCCGCGCGGCCAGGGCTACCTGGTGGCGCGGCCGATGGCGGCGGGCCGGGTGGAGTCGCTGGTGCGCACCAACCTGGGCCCCCGCGACGGCGCGCAGGGCCCGTCCCCGCTGCCGCTGGAGGGCTCGGCGCTGCCCGCGGGCTGACCCGCCGTCCGAACCGGCGCCGTCTCGAACTGTGAGACGATATGTCCACGGATTTGACCAGCGGCGGGAAGTCGGCGAAAGTGGGCACCGTGCAGAACAGCTCCATCATCCTCGTAGTACTTGGTCGGCGCGCAGGCTGATCAAGTCTTTCCACCTGCGCGCGCCCCTCGACCGCCATCCGGCGGCGGGGGTTTTTTGTTGGCCGTGTGACCTTCGAACGATCACCCGTTCCCAGGAGCACAGACTTCTCCCCAAGGAAACTGGAACATGACGACCGAACAGATGACGGGAGCCCAAGCGCTGGTCCGCGCCCTGGAGAACGTCGGCGTCGACACGGTGTTCGGCATTCCCGGAGGAGCGATCCTCCCCGCGTACGACCCGCTCTTCGACTCGGAGAAGGTCCGCCACATCCTGGTCCGCCACGAGCAGGGCGCCGGGCACGCCGCGCAGGGCTACGCGATGGTCACCGGCAAGGTCGGCGTGTGCATGGCCACCAGCGGGCCGGGCGCCACCAACCTGGTCACCCCGATCTCCGACGCCTACATGGACTCGGTGCCGATCGTGGCGATCACCGGGCAGGTGGCCAGCGCCTCCATCGGCACCGACGCCTTCCAGGAAGCCGACATCGCGGGCATCACGATGCCGATCACCAAGCACAACTTCCTGGTCACGCGGGCCGAGGACATCGCGCGCACGATCGTGGAGGCGTTCCACATCGCCTCGACCGGCCGGCCCGGCCCGGTCCTGGTGGACATCTCCAAGGACGCGCTGCAGGCCACCTTCGGCTTCCAGTGGCCGGTCCAGATGCAGCTGCCCGGCTACCGCCCGGTCACCCGGCCGCACTCCAAGCAGGTCCGCGAGGCCGCCAAGCTGATCGTCGAGGCCGAGCGGCCGGTGCTGTACGTCGGCGGCGGCGTCATCAAGGCGGGCGCGGCGGCCGAGCTGAAGGTGCTGACCGAGCTGACCGGCGCGCCGGTCGTCACCACCCTGATGGCCAAGGGCGCGCTGCCCGACAGCCACCCCCAGCACATGGGCATGCCCGGCATGCACGGCAGCGTCGGCGCGGTCGGCGCGCTCCAGAAGGCCGACCTGCTGGTCACCCTGGGCGCGCGCTTCGACGACCGGGTCACCGGCAAGCTCGACGGGTTCGCGCCGCACGCCAAGGTCGTGCACGCCGACATCGACCCGGCCGAGATCTCCAAGAACCGGCACGCCGACGTCCCGATCGTCGGCGACGCGCGCGAGGTCATCGCCGACCTGATCGTGGCGGTGCAGGCCGAGCACGACGCCGGCCGCAAGGGCGACTACGCCGACTGGTGGCGCCAGCTCAACGCCTGGCGCGAGACCTACCCGCTGGGCTACGACGAGCCCTCGGACGGCTCGTTGTCGCCGCAGCAGGTCATCGAGCGCATCGGCAGGCTGGTCGGCCCGGACGCCTACTACGTGGCGGGCGTCGGCCAGCACCAGATGTGGACCGCGCAGTTCATCAAGTACGAGCGGCCCGGCGCCTTCCTCAACTCCGGCGGCGCGGGCACCATGGGCTACGCCGTCCCGGCCGCGATGGGCGCCAAGGTCGGCGCGCCCGGCACCCAGGTGTGGGCCATCGACGGCGACGGCTGCTTCCAGATGACCAACCAGGAGCTGGCCACCTGCGCGATCGAGGGCATCCCCGTCAAGATCGCGGTCATCAACAACGGCAACCTCGGCATGGTCCGGCAGTGGCAGACGCTGTTCTACAACGAGCGCTACTCCAATACCCGGCTGAAGGGCGCCGCCGCCGACGCCAAGTACATCCCCGACTTCGTCAAGCTCGCCGACGCGCACGGCTGCGTGGGGCTGCGCTGCGACAACGCCGAGGACCTGGACGCGGTCATCGCCAAGGCCATGGAGATCGACGACGCCCCCGTGGTGATCGACTTCGTGGTGCACCAGGACGCGATGGTGTGGCCCATGGTCGCCGCCGGCACCGGCAACGACGACATCAAGATCGCGCGCGACCTCGCCCCCGACTGGGAGAACGGAGACTGACGATGAGCCTGCACACCCTGTCAGTGCTGGTGGAGAACAAGCCGGGCATCCTGGCGCGGGTCGCGGCCCTGTTCTCCCGGCGCGGGTTCAACATCGAGTCGCTGGCCGTGGGCACCACCGAGCACCCGGAGATCTCCCGGATGACGATCGTGGTGAACGTCGAGGAGCTCCCGCTGGAGCAGGTCACCAAGCAGCTCAACAAGCTGATCAACGTCCTGAAGATCGTGGAGCTGGACACGACGCAGTCGGTGCAGCGCGAGCTGCTGCTGGTGAAGGTGCGCGCCGACGCCGACACCCGGTCCCAGGTGCTGGAGACCGTGCAGCTGTTCCGCGCCAAGGTCGTGGACGTCGCGCCGGACGCGGTGACCATCGAGATCACCGGCAACCGCGACAAGCTGGACGCGTTCATCCGCATCCTGGAGCCGTTCGGCATCAAGGAGCTGGTGCAGTCGGGCATGGTGGCCATCGGGCGCGGCGCGCGCTCCATCACCGACCGCTCGCTGCGCGCCATCGAACGCAGCGCCTGACCCGGCGCACCCGCCTACACCCACAGACACGGCGCCGGGCCCGCGCCACCGCGCGCGGGCCACGGGCGACCCGTACCGAGAGAAAGGCAACAGCACAGTGGCCGAGATGTTTTATGACAACGACGCGGACCTGAGCATCATCCAGGGCCGGCACGTCGCGGTCATCGGGTACGGCAGCCAGGGCCACGCGCACGCCCTGTCCCTGCGCGACTCCGGTGTGGACGTCCGCATCGGCCTGCCCGAGGGCTCCAAGAGCCGGGAGAAGGCCGAGGCCGAGGGCCTGCGCGTGCTGACCCCGGCCGAGGCGGCCGAGGAGGCCGACCTGATCATGATCCTGGCGCCGGACCACCTCCAGCGCGGGATCTACGAGAACGACATCAAGCCCGCGCTGGTCGAGGGCGACGCGCTGTTCTTCGGCCACGGCCTGAACATCCGCTACGGCCTCATCGAGCCGCCGGAGGGCGTGGACGTGGCCATGGTCGCGCCCAAGGGGCCGGGCCACCTGGTGCGCCGCCAGTTCGCCGCCGGCCGCGGCGTGCCGGTGATCGTGGCGGTGGAGAAGGACCCGTCGGGCAACGCCTGGCCGCTGGCGCTGTCCTACGCCAAGGCCATCGGCGGCCTGCGCGCGGGCGGCATCAGGACCACCTTCACCGAGGAGACCGAGACCGACCTGTTCGGCGAGCAGGCCGTGTTGTGCGGCGGCGCCGCCGAGCTGGTCAAGACCGGCTTCGAGGTGCTGACCGAGGCGGGCTACCAGCCCGAGGTCGCCTACTTCGAGTGCCTGCACGAGCTGAAGCTGATCGTGGACCTCATGTACGAGGGCGGCATCTCCAAGATGTACTGGTCGGTGTCCGACACCGCCGAGTACGGCGGCTACACCCGCGGCCCGCGCGTCATCAACGCCGAGACCAAGGCGGAGATGAAGCGCATCCTGGCCGAGATCCAGTCCGGCGAGTTCGCCAAGGAGCTGGTGGCCGAGTTCGAGGGCGGCCAGGTGCAGTTCGGCAAGTACCGCCAGGAGCTGGCCGAGCACCCGATCGAGAAGACCGGCGGCGCGCTGCGCCCGATGATGAGCTGGCTGAACGACTGAGCCGGTCCCGTCCCGACGACCGCCGCGCCCGGAGCCTTCCGGGCGCGGCGGTCGTGTTCCACCACCCGGCCGGCGGCCGTTTCAGCGCACCAGCCGCCGCCGGATCTTGGTGCGCAACGGCGCGGGCCTGACCGCGCCCCGCACCAGCACCGCCAGGTGCCCGCCCTTGGTGAGGTAGACGGTCGCCTCGTCGCCGGAGCCGAGCGTCCTGGACTGCGGCTCGGTCCTCAGCCTCGGGCCGCGCACGGTGCCGAAGCGCGCCTCGCGCGTCACCCCGAGGGCGGTGGCCGCCACGTACACGTCCCAGCGGCCCGGCCCCGGCACGTCCATGTCGGCGACGGCCTCGAAGCCGTCCTCGCACGGCTCGGCGGCGATGCGGTGCTCGGTCCTGCTCCGCCGCTCGCGCAGCACGACGTCCACCGCCGTGCGGTGCGTCTCGATGCGTTCCAGGCGCGCGAGCCCGCGGACGCGCACCTCGCGCTTGTTCTGCCAGCACACCGCGTCCAGCCGGTGCTCGACGCCGACCTCGGCGGTGATGTCGGCGTCCTGGCGGGGGACGCCGCGCAGGTAGGGGTACAGGGCGTAGACGCGGCCGCCGACCACGACGGCGCCCGCCGGGCTGCCGCGCACCTCGTCGCGGATGAGGCGTTCCAGCTCCTCGCGCAGCCCGTTCTGGATGCAGAACGCCCGCAGCCGGTAGGAGGCGGGGAGGGCGGCGCGCGCGGCGTCGCTCAGGCCGCCGTCGCCGAGGACGCGGCGGGTGCCGTCCACCAGGCGGTCGCGTTGCGCGCGGCCCAGGTCCAGGAAGCGGTGGTCGTACACGCGGAGGACGTCGCGCAGGACGCTGACGGTGCAGTCCGAGGTCACGGGGGTTCTCCAGGTCGGCGGGGCTTTTCACGGTAGGCCCCGGGCTGATCGCGCACAGTGAAACACGGTGACGCGTCGCGGCGCGTACATACTGAGTATTGCCAAGGGGATACTCGGTATGCATACTTGGTATCCATGTCCATCCGTCACGGCCTCCTGGCCCTCCTCTCCCACGGCCCTCGCTACGGCTACCAGCTGCGCGCCGAGTTCGAGACCGCCACGGGCGCGACCTGGCCGCTCAACATCGGGCAGGTGTACTCCACGCTGTCGCGGCTGGAGCGCGACGAGCTGGTCGTCCGGGTCGGCGCCGACGACGAGGGCCGCCTCGTCTACCGCGTCACCCCGGCCGGGGAGGCGGAGGTGCGGCGCTGGTTCGCCACGCCCGTCGCCCGCGCCGACCGGCCCCGCGACGAGCTGGCGATCAAGCTGGCGATGGCCGTCACCGCGCCCGGCGTGGACGTCGGCCGGGTCGTGCAGACCCAGCGCACCGCCACGCTGCGCTCGTTGCAGGACCTCACCCGCCTCAAGCGCGACGCGCCCGCCGCCCCGGCCGACGCCGGCGACCGCGCCTGGCGGCTGGTCCTCGAATCGATGATCTTCCAGGCCGAGGCCGAGGTGCGCTGGCTGGACCACTGCGAGAGCTACCTGGCGCGCCTGGGCCCGCTCCCGGCGGCGGAGCCCGCCCCGGCTTCCGATCCCGCCCAGGCCGCCGCCCCCGACGACGAGGAGGCGCGCCGATGAGCGTCCTGATCATGGACCGGGTCGCGCGCGACCACGGCTCCGGCGCGGGCCTGGTGCACGCGCTGCGCGACTTCAGCCTGCGGCTCGACCCCGGCGAGTTCGTCGCGGTCATGGGCCCGTCGGGCTCGGGAAAATCCACCCTGCTGACGCTGGCCGGGGGCCTGGACACCCCCACCTCCGGGCAGGTGCTGGTCGAGGGCGTCGACCTCGGCGCGCTGCCGCGCGCGGGCGTCGCCCGGATGCGCCGCCAGCGGATCGGCTACGTCTTCCAGGACCTCAACCTGATCCCCAGCCTGACGGCCGCCGAGAACGTCATGCTGCCGCGCGAGCTGGACGGCGTGCGCGCCCGCCAGGCCCGGCGCGAGGCCGTGCACGCGCTCGCCGAGGTCGGCGTCCCCGAGCTGGCCGACCGTTTCCCCGAGGACATGTCGGGCGGCCAGCAGCAGCGGGTGGCCATCGCCCGCGCGCTGGCGGGGGACCGGCGGCTGGTGCTGGCCGACGAGCCCACCGGCGCGCTGGACAGCCACACCGGCGAGGAGGTCATGCGGATCCTGCGGGGCCGCTGCGACGCGGGCGCGGCCTGCCTGATGGTCACCCACGAGTCCCGGCACGCCGCCTGGGCCGACCGCGTGGTCTTCCTGCGCGACGGCCGCATGGTGGACGGCACCGGCCCGCGCCCCGGCCCCGAGACGCTGCTGGAGGCCCGGTGAGCGGCATGAGGGCGGCGTACCGGATCGCCTGGCGCGACGCGCGCCGCTCCAGGGGCCGCACCGCGCTGGTGCTGGCCATGATCGGCCTGCCGGTGCTGGTGGTCAGCACGATGGCGGTGCTGCTGCGGACCGGCGAGTGGACGCCGCGCGAGGCGCTGCCGTACGAGATCGGCCGGGCCGACGCGCGGCTCACCGGCACCGCCCGGACACCCGTCAACCAGCTGCCCGACGACGACGGCGCCACCTTCTTCCGGGAGGGGGAGGCAGGGCCCGGCGGCGACGAGCGCCCCTGGACGACGCCGGAGATCCAGCGCGAGGCCGCCGCCCGGTTCGGGCCGTCCGCCCGCCTGGTCCCGATCGGCGTCCGGAAGGAGGCCGTGCGCACGCCACGCGGCTCCCGCCAGGCCGAGGTGACCGAGACCGACGCGCGCGACCCGCTGCTGCGCGGCATGTTCGAGGTCAGGAAGGGGCGGCTGCCCGCCGCGCCCGACGAGATCGCGCTCGGGCCGGTGTTCGAGAAGGGCGGGTTCCGGCTGGGCGCGCCGGTGCGGGTGGGCCGGGACGGCACGGCCAAGAAGCTGGTCGGGTTCGTGGCCGCGCCACGCGCCCCCAAGGAGGCCACCGCCCTCCTCCTGCCCGGCGCGCTGCCCGCCCGGCAGGCCGACCGGCCGCAGTGGCTGCTGGCGGCGGGCAAGCCGGTGACCTGGTCCGACGTCAAGGGGCTCAACGCCGAGGGGATCACCGCCCTGTCGCGTGCGGTGGTCCTCGACCCGCCGCCCGGCGAGCCCTCCTCGCGGGGCGGCGGCACGGACGCGTCCGGCGTCGCCGTCGTGGCCATGGCCGTCGCGATGATCGTGCTGGAGATCGTGCTGCTGGCCGGCCCGGCGTTCGCGGTGGGGCTGCGCCGCCAGCGCCGCCAGCTCGCGCTGGTCGCGGCCGTCGGCGGCGACGCGCCGCACCTGCGCGCGGTGGTGCTGGCGAGCGGCGTGGTCATCGGCGGCGCCGCGGCCCTGCTCGGCACGGCGGGCGGGATCGCGGCGGCCGGGCTCGCCGCGTGGACGCTGAACCCGCGGACGGCCGAGCCGTTCGGCCCGTTCGAGGTGCCCTGGGGGCTGCTGGCGGCGACGATGCTGCTCGGCGCGGGCAGCGGCGTGCTCGCCGCGCTCGCCCCGGCGCTCCAGGCGGCGCGGATGGACGTGGTGGCCGCGCTGGCGGGCCGCCGCGACCGCGCGCCCGCCCGCCGGGGCTGGCCGATCGCCGGTGGCCTGCTGATCGCGGCGGGGATGGCGCTCAGCCTGGTCGGGGTGCGGTGGTGGCGGGAGTACGGCGCGGCCTTCGGCACCGTCGCGATCATCATCGGCTGCGTCATGGTCGGCCCGTGGGTGGTCGGCCTGGCCGGGCGCGCCGCCGGGGCGCTGCCGCTGCCGCTGCGCCTGGCGGTCCGCGACGGCGCGCGCAACCGGGGCCGGGCCGCCCCCGCCGTCGCCGCGATCATGACGGCGGTCGCCGGGCTCACCGTGCTGGCGATCGGCGCGGCCAGCGACTTCGCGCAGAACCGGGTCGAGTACCGGCCGCGGCTGCCCGACGGGTCGGCGCTGCTGCGCGCGCAGGACGGCCGGGAGGACGGCGTCCGGCAGGCGCTGGCGCGCGAGCTGCCCGGCGTCCCGGCGGTCCCGCTGCGCGGCCTGCCCGGCCCGGACTCCTCCTGCCTGAGCCCGACGCCGTGCCCGCTGGCCTCCTTCCCCGCCCACGCGGACGACGGCGTCGCCGACAACGTGGTCGGCGGGGCGCGCGAGGCGCGGCTGCTGCTCGGCCGGGACGTGCCGGAGGTGACCGGCGCGCTGGCGGCGGGCAAGGTCGTGCTGTTCGGCGCGCCGCCGCCGGCCGGGAACACGATCGACGTCGATGTCAGCGTCTACGAGAACGACCGGCTCAAGAAGCTGCGCGCCGTCACCGGCGTCCCGGCGGTCGCCGTCCGCGCCGACGCGCACGTGGGCGCGCTGGTGCCGCCGCGCGTCGCCGCCCGCTTCGGGCTGCCCCTGCAGACCAGGGGGTTCGGCGTGGACCGCGCCGACCACCGGATCACCAGGGACGAGCAGGACCGGCTGGCCGAGCGCCTCGCCGGAGCCCCCGGGGGAGCGGAAGGGGTGCTCGACGCGATCTACGTCGAGCGCGGTTTCACCAGCTCCAACACCCTGCCCCTGCTGCTGATGGCGCTGGCGGGCGCGGTGCTGGCGCTCGGCGGCTCCCTGATCGCCACCGGCCTGTCGGCCGCCGACTCCCGGCCCGACCTCGCGACCCTCGCCGCGATCGGCGCGCGCCCGCGCACCCGGCGGCTGCTGATGATGGGCCAGGCCGGGTTCATCGCCGTCCTCGGCTGCTGGCTCGGCATCGCGGCCGGGCTGGTGCCGGGCATCGCGGTGGCGCGCCCGCTCACCACCCCCGAGACCGTTCCACCGGGCGAGCAGTCGGCCGGCCTGGCGCACGGCGTGATTGTGGACATCCCGTGGACCACGCTCAGCCTGATCGGGATCGTGGTGCCGCTGGTCGCGATGGCGGCGGCGGGGCTGTTCACCCGGTCGCGGCTGCCGCTGGCACGCCGGACGGCCGCCTGACCCGCCCGGCCCGACCCCTCTGCCCGACCCACCCAATCTGTCCGCCCTGCCCGTCCGCCCGGTCCGCCTGCCCTGCCCGTCCGCCCGGTCCGCCTGCCCTGCCCGTCCGGTCCACGCGCCTGGTCCACGCGCCTGGGCGTCCTGCTCGGTCTGCCTGCTCGGTTCATCCACTCGGTCCATCCGCCCGGCGTGCCGTTGGGCGGGTGGATCGGGCGTGTGCCGGGAGGCTGGTAGCCTCCTGGCGCGTGGCTGAGGCGGTAGCGGTGGAGCGGAAGACCGAGCGGGCCCCGTCGTCGTCCCCCCGGAGGTCCCGGCGCGCGCCGGTGGGCCTGGGCCTGGCGGTCGTGCTCGCGGCGGCGGTCTACGCGACCTACTCGCTGGTGCGGCTGTGGCGGTTCCGGGCCAGCACCTACGATCTGGTGATCTTCGACCAGGCGGTCCGTTCCTACAGCCGCCTCGACCCGCCGATCGCGATGGTCAAGGGTGTGCACAACGGCTTCGGGCCGGACTTCTCCATCCTCGGCGACCACTTCTCGCCGATCCTGGCCGTGCTCGCCCCCTTCTACCGGCTGCACGACGGCCCGGAGACGCTGCTGGTGGCGCAGGCGGTGCTGTTCGCGCTGGCGATCGTGCCGATCTGGGCCTACACCGCCCGCCATGCCGGCCCGCGCGCCGCCCACTGCGCGGCCGGGGCCTACGCGCTGTCGTGGCCGGTCGCCGAGGCGCTGGCCTTCGACTTCCACGAGGTCGCCTTCGTCCCGGTGTTGTCGGCGCTCATGGTGGAGCGGCACGACGCGGGCCGCCGGTGGCAGGCCGCGCTCGCCGCGTCCGGCCTGCTGCTGGTCAAGGAGGACATGGGCCTGCTGCTGGTCGGCTTCGGCCTGTACCTGCTGACCCGGCGCGGCGAGCGCCGCCGGGCCGCCGGGTACGTGGCGGTGGGCCTGGCCGCCACGTGGGTGTCGTCGAAGGTGCTGATCGCGGCGTTCGGCGGCGACAACGACTACTACTGGGCCTACGGGTCGCTCGGCCGGGACATGCCCGACGTCGCCGTGCACCTGCTGACCCACCCCTGGGACGCGCTGGTCGCGCTGGGCACGCCGCCGATGAAGCTCACCACGCTGGCGGTCCTGCTGCTGCCGCTGCTGTTGTTGCCGCTGGCCTCCCCGCTGACCCTCACCGCCGTGCCGCTGCTGGCCGAGCGGATGCTGGCCGACCGGTTCGCCAACTGGTGGGAGCCCAAGTACCACTACAACGCGTTCCTGATCGCGGTGCTGGTCATGGCGTCGGTGGACGGCGCGCTCCGGCTGCACCGGCTGCTCGCCCCGCGCCTGCGCGGCCCGTCCCGGGGCGGCCCGTCCCCGCGTGGCTCCTCCCCGCGCGGCCTCCCGGACCGGCTGCGCCGCGCGGCGGGCCGCCGCGCGCCCGTCCCGGCGGTCACCGGGGCGCTGGGCGTGGTCCTGCTGGCGACGATGGCGACGGTGCCGTTCTTCGCGCTCGGCGACCTCGCCCGGCCCTCCTTCTACGGGACGGACGAGCGCGGCCGGGCCGCCGCCCGCGCCGCCGCGCTGGTCCCCGACGGCGCGCTGGTGGAGTCGGCCAACTCCGTCGGGCCCGCCCTGTCGGGGCGGGCGCGGGTGTTGCTGTGGGACCGCGAGCCGCGCCGCGCGCCGTGGGTGGTGGCCGACGTGGGGGCGTGGACGTTCCCGTTCCGCGACCTCGGCGAGCAGCGTCAGCGAGTGGAGACGCTGCGCGACCAGGGGTACCGCGAGGTGTTCCGGGGTTCGGGTTATGTGGTGCTGCACCGGGACGTTCCCGATCCCTGGTGACGGGCGCGGCGGCGGCCGCCACTTTCGGCGCGCCGATTTGGATGATCCGTCCACTAGGTGGTCACGACCGAGAATTGCCCTATCGCTTTGGCATTCTTTGTCCGATACTTGGGTAAAAGTCGCATCAGCGGTGGTGATCCCCGGCGCACCAGCGAAAACCCGCCGGTGACCCGTGCCGCGGCGGCGGTGGGGCGGAAGAGATGAATGTCCATCAACTTCACGGGAGCCGGGGGCCCGACAGGACACCGGGGCCGCAATTGGTTTCCGGGAGCGCATTCCCCCTGGCAGGTAATTCCCCGCTCCGCAATGCGGACTCCGGGGCGGAAAATGGCGGGGAGTCGTGACATGGCGACCGCCGATCGGGCCGTCCGCCGCTGGGAGACCTGCGGGCTGGCGTGGGCGGCCCTGCTGCGCCACGTCTGGACCGCCGGCGAGGCCGGTCTGGAGGACCGCGGCCCGATCATCGAGGGCCCGCCGATCCTGTTCGAGATCTCCTCGCTGAGCTGGGAGGACCCCCTGCTCCAGCGGTACGGCGACCGCGCCCGGCTGGCCCGCTGGTCGCGCGAGCGCACGCGCCGGGAGCGGCCGGGGGAGTACGGCGTCCGGCTGCGCGACCTGCACGGGGTGGACCAGCTGCGCTGGGTCGCCGACCTGCTGCGCGCCCGGCCCTGGACCACCAGCGCGTGGATCTCGCTGACGGTGCCGGGGGAGGCGGCCGACACCGTGCCGTGCCTGGCCGCGCTGTCGTTCCGCATCCGCGGCTACCGGCTGATCATGACGGCGATGTTCCGCTCGCAGAACGTCTACCGGGCCTACCTGTCCTACATCCCGCTGCGCGGCGTCCAGATGGAAGTCGCCGAGGGGCTGGGGCTGTCGGCGGGGCCGCTGCGGGTGTTCGTGGACGTGCCGCACGTGGAGGTGGCCGACGCCGACCGGGTCGCCGCCGTGCTGGCCGCCCTGCCCGAGCCCGAGGAGCCGAACGCGGCCTGAGCCCCGAGCGGTGCCGGGCGGCCCGTGTGAGCGCCGTCACGGGCGTGTTGCCTGTTTATTTCATACTTTTCCAGTAGGTTAACTCTCCAATCCCTCCCTCCCCCAAGGAGCTGAGCGCATTGGGCAACACCAGCACGCGGATCGCGACCCGTTCCGCAGGCGTGGCCGTGAGCGCCGCCGTCGTCCTGGCCGGCGGCGCGCTCACCGGCGCGGCACAGGCCGCACCCCCGCACGCGGGCCCCGGCTCGTCCGGCGTAGGCGACCCCTACTATCCCGAATACGGCAACGGCGGCTACGACGTCTCCCACTACGGCCTGAAGCTGAAGTACCAGCCCGCCACCGACCGGCTCGACGGCACCGCCACCGTCACCGCCCGCACCACCCAGGCCCTGACCAGCTTCAACCTGGACTTCGGCCTCAAGGTCACCGGCGTCACCGTCAACGGCCGCCGCGCCGCCTTCCGCACCGCGAGCGCGCACGAGCTGGTCATCACCCCCGCCCGGCCGCTGCGCAAGGGCCAGCGCGTCACCACCGTGGTCACCTACGGCGACACGCCCGGCCAGGTCAAGGTCAGCGGCATCACCAGCTGGCACCGCTCCCCGGACGGCGGTGCGGTCGCCGCCAACGAGCCCGAGAGCGCCTGGTGGTGGTTCCCCAGCAACGACCACCCCACCGACAAGGCCACCTACGACGTGTCGGTCACCGTCCCCGACGGCTACCAGGCCGTCAGCAACGGCCGCGCCACCGGGACGCGCCGCGCGGGCGGCTGGACCCGCTACGACTGGCGCGAGCACCGGCCGCAGGCCAGCTACCTCGCCACGCTCGCGGTGGGCAAGTTCGACGTCACCACCTCGCGCGCGCCCAACGGCCTGCCGGTCGTCAACGCCTACAGCCGCGACCTGCCCGCCGACGTGCGCAAGAACGCCCAGCAGAGCCTGGAGCGCAGCGCCGAGGTCGTGCAGTGGGGCAGCAAGGTGTTCGGCCCCTATCCGTTCGACGCGCTGGGCGGCTACGTGCCCAACGTCAAGGCCGGGTTCGCGCTGGAGACCCAGACCCGCCCGTTCTACAGCCCGGCGTTCTTCCGCAAGGGCCCCAACGTGGACGTGGTCGTGCACGAGCTGGCCCACCAGTGGTTCGGCGACAGCGTCTCGCTGCGCACCTGGCGCGACATCTGGCTGAACGAGGGCTTCGCCTCCTACGCCGAGTGGCTCTGGTCGGAGCAGCACGGCGGCGACAGCGCCCAGAAGTGGGCCGACCGCACCTACGCCCAGTACGCCGCGGGCGACAAGTTCTGGCAGGTCAAGCCGGGCGACCCCGGCGCGGCCAACCAGTTCCACGGCGCGGTCTACGACCGCGGCGCGCTGGCCGTCCACGCCCTGCGCGCCGCCGTGGGCGACCGGGACTTCTTCCGCATCGTGAGGTCCTGGACCGCCGCCAAGCGGAACGGCACCGCCACCATCGAGGAGTTCGTCGCACACGCCGAGCGCGTCTCCGGCGAGCGCCTTGACCAGGTCTTCCGGACCTGGCTGTTCACGCCGGGCAGGCCCGCCAAGGGCCCCGGCCACTAGCGGCCGCTCCCCGCCCGGGTGCGGGGCGCCCCCTCCTCTGGTGTCCCGCACCCCCCACCGCTCCGGCCCGTTCCCGCCCCCCGGGAACGGGCCGGAGCCTTGCACGGGGTCTCTTACCTGGCAAAGAGCCCTCCAGGTGACATTCGGCTCGTTCCGGGGTGTGTCGCCTCGCTCGCGAAGCGGCGGCCCCGGGAGGGATAGACTCGGGCGCAGGCGGGGGACACGACGAGGTGGACTCGCGCATTCACGGCAACCCGCACCGCACCTACGTTCCGAAGGACTGTTCCTTGAGCAAGCCCGTCGTCCTCGTCGCAGAAGAACTCTCCCCGGCCGGCATCGCCGTCCTCGAATCCGACTTCGAGGTCCGGCACGTCGACGGCGCCGACCGCGCCGCGCTGCTGCCCGCCGTCGAAGACGTCGACGCGCTGATCGTCCGCAGCGCCACCAAGGTCAACGCCGAGGTGTTCCAGCACGCCCGCAAGCTGCGCGTGGTCGCCCGCGCGGGCGTCGGCCTGGACAACGTCGACGTCGAGGCCGCCACCAAGGCCGGCGTCATGGTCGTCAACGCGCCCACCTCCAACATCGTCACCGCCGCCGAGCACGCCGTCGCGCTGCTGCTGGCCACCGCGCGCAACGTGCCGCAGGGCCACGCCGCCCTCAAGCAGGGCGAGTGGAAGCGCTCCAAGTACACCGGCGTCGAGCTCCAGGGCAAGACCGTCGGCGTCCTCGGCCTCGGCCGCATCGGCGTGCTGGTCGCCCAGCGTCTGGCCGCCTTCGACATGAACGTGGTCGCCTACGACCCGTACGTGCAGGCCGCCCGCGCCGCCCAGCTCGGCGTCAAGCTCGTCACCCTCGACGAGCTGCTGCAGGGCAGCGACTTCATCACCGTGCACCTGCCCAAGACGCCCGAGACCCTCGGCCTCATCGGCGACAAGGAGCTGCACGAGGTCAAGCCCAGCGTGCGGATCGTCAACGCCGCGCGCGGCGGCATCGTGGACGAGGCCGCGCTCGACCTCGCCCTCAAGGACGGCCGCGTGGCCGGCGCCGGCATCGACGTGTTCTCCACCGAGCCGTGCACCGACAGCCCGCTGTTCCACCACGACAACGTCGTGGTCACCCCGCACCTGGGCGCCAGCACCCACGAGGCGCAGGAGAAGGCCGGCACCCAGGTCGCCCGCTCGGTGAAGCTGGCGCTGTCGGGCGAGTTCGTGCCCGACGCCGTCAACGTCCAGGGCGGCGCGGTCGCCGAGGACGTCAAGCCGGGCCTGCCGCTGGCCGAGAAGCTCGGCCGCATCTTCACCGCGCTGGCCGGCGGCGTGCCGGTGCGCTTCGACGTGGTGGTGCGCGGCGAGATCGCCGAGCACGACGTCAAGGTGCTGGAGCTGGCCGCGCTCAAGGGCGTGTTCGTGGACGTGACCGAGGAGGCGGTGACCTTCGTCAACGCCCCGCTGCTGGCCCGCGACCGCGGCGTCGAGGTCACCCTCACCACCACCGAGGACAGCCCCGACTGGCGCAACGTCGTGCAGGTGCGCGGCACCATGGGCGACGGCACCGTGGTCTCGGTGTCGGGCACCCTGACCGGGCCCAAGCACATCGAGCGCATCATCGAGGTCAACGGCTACGACATGGAGCTGGTGCCCACCGCGCACATGGGCTTCTTCGCCTACACCGACCGGCCCGGCATCGTCGGCACCGTCGGCAAGCTGCTGGGCGACGCGGGCGTCAACATCGCCAGCATGCAGGTCGGCCGGGACGTCAAGGGCGGCAAGGCGCTGATCGCGCTGACCGTCGACTCGGCGATCCCGACCCAGCTGGTGGACGCCATCTGCGCCGAGGTCGGCGCCGACGCCGGCCGCCGGGTGGACCTGGAGGCCTGAGCCCCCACCGCGACACCGCGAGCGCCGCGTCCCCGATCCTGGGGACGCGGCGTTCCGCGTTTCCGCAGCTCAACGCGTTGACTGTCTCACCATGTGGGAAGTTCGGCCACCGCTCGGGACACCCGGCGAACCCGAAGGTACCGTGACTGGTAGCCGAGCGGCGCTTCGTAGTGACCCTTCGCAGCCGCGCGGGCCGGCCGGCGGGCCGTGTGAACCACGGCGCTCCCGGAGGGCGGCCCGACAACGCCATCCGCGCCGCCGTCCCCACGGCGGCGTCCCTGCGACCATGGAGCGCATCCCATGAACAACGACACGACCTTCGCCGTGCCCGCCGACGACTCCCAGGAGGAGGCGGCGCGCGCCCTCCAGACCGCCCTGGACCGCCGCGACAACGGGGGCAGCTCGGGCAAGTAGCCTGGGCCGGGTGAGAACCGAGCCCGCCCGCACGACTGCTCGCACGACTGCCGGAACAGCCGCCGGAACGGACGTCGCCGGGGTGTTGCGCGAGGTCGCGGCGCTGGGCCCGTTCTTCACCCTCTCCACCGATCCGGCCGAGGCCGCCGACCCGGCGTGGCGGCCGATGCCGGAGATCGACGCTGCGCAGTTGCGCGGGATGGCCGAGCGGTACGCCGAGGGCCTCGGCACCGGCGAGCCGCGCGTGGGGGCCTCGATCCTGTTCCAGGGCCTGGCCGCGCGCGTGTGGTCCCCGGCGGTCGCGGCGGCGGCGCTCGGCGTCGTGCCCAACCTGTCCACGCTGCACTGGCGCTGGGTGCCCGGCGCGTCGATCTCCCTGAGGCTGGCCGAGCCCACGGGCTGGCATACCGGCGGCCGTACCCGCGATGGTGCCGCGCTGCTCCACCGCACCGTCGTGGACGGCCATCTGCGGCCGCTGCGCGAGGCCATGCGCGAGGTGGCCCGCCTCGCCGACGGCCTGATGTGGGGCAACGTCGCGTCCGCGCTGGTGGGCACCGTCCACGCCGCGACGGCCCGCCCCGAGCTGGCCGCGCCCGTCCGCGCCCTCATCGACGACCTGCTGCTCCGCGAACCGCTGCTGGGCACCGGCTCGTTCGGCCGGGCCGGGTTCGTGCGGCGGAGCTGCTGCCTGTACTACCGCGTGCCGCCCGGCGGCGAGATGTGCGGCGACTGCGGCCTCCGGAAACACTGAACCCGCGCAGGAGGTCACCTGCGCGGGTCCGGGTCGGGAACGGTCAGGCGTTCACCGGTTCGGGCTTGGCCCGCTGCTTCTCGAAGGCCCGCTCGGTCAGGTAGCCGAACAGCAGGCCCAGCGTGGCCCACAGGGCGACCTGGAGGCCGAGCGAGGCGAGCCGGAAGTCCCACAGGACCGTGGCGGGGAACCCGTCGGCGACCGCGTCCGGCTTGGGCGTCAGCCGGTACACGACGCCCAGCACGACGGCGAAGCCGACCGTGGAGACGATCGAGGCGTTCCACAGTCCCAGCTTCGGCGTCAGCCGCCGCCCCACGATGACCGCGGCGGCGGTGGCGAGGACGCCCAGCGCGACCATGCCGAAGTACAGCGCGGTGCGGCTGCCGATGGTGTCGGGGTTGCCGACCGCCGGGGGAGTGGCCGGGTACTTCAGGAACGGCACCAGCTCGACGGCGACGAACCCGGCCAGCGCGACCAGCGCGGCCGTGGCGCGGGCGCCCAGCGCGCCGAGCCGCCCGTAGGCGAACGCGAACGCGATGGCGAACAGCCCGCCGACCGCCACGCCGTAGAAGCCGAGCGCGGTGATCAGGCCGGTGGTCTTCTGCGTGGTGCGGCTGACCACCTCCTCCTCCGGTGCCTCGGCGGCGGCTCCGGCCGCGTGGTGGGCGTGCTCGGCGGCGGCCTGCGACTCCTCGAAGGAGATGGCGTGCCCGACCTGGGGCTCGCCGTAGATCCAGGCGATCAGCAACGCAACCGCCGCGGCGGCCAGCCCGGCGAGCATGCCCCGGACCAGCAGTGATCTCATCATGATGGTGGTTCGACCGCCGCTCTAGTGGCAGGGGAAGCCGAGCAGGTGCCGGCCGTCGTGGGTGAACTCGTGCACCCAGGTGCCGCCGAACAACGAGGTGGCGCCCTGCTCCGCGCCGACGAAGTAGATCAGCACCACGCCGAGCACCGCGGCGAACACCGCCCAGGGCAGGATGTCGCGGACGGGGACGCGCACCGGCGCCGGGCGTGCCGACGACGAGGGAACGGCGGACTGCGCCATGTCATGCTCTCCTCACGGGGTTCACTCGCCCCGGTGATGGGAGGACGGCAGGTGAGTGTCCTGACTCCCGGATCGCCGTCTCCCTCCGACCTTCCAGCCGTGCCACGGCCGTGGTCGCGTGCGGGGGAGACTCCCCGGTCACAGTGGCGGGACCGTCCTGGAATCGCACCAGGTTCCTGCGCACTGCCGCCTCGATTGTTAACTTGTCGCCCAGAGCGTCCCCTTTGCCTGCCTCCGCCGTCAAGTCGCGCGCCCGCGCCGGGCGAGACCCCCGTCTCGATGGCTGAGACCAATGCTCACGAACTGAGACGGTTGCGGTAGAGTGCGCGCATGGCTTCCCGCAGCATCCGCCTCGCGGTCATCCCCGGTGACGGGATCGGCCCCGAGGTCGTCGCC
Organism: Actinomadura hibisca NBRC 15177; assembly: GCF_001552635.1. Lineage (GTDB taxonomy): Bacteria > Actinomycetota > Actinomycetes > Streptosporangiales > Streptosporangiaceae > Spirillospora > Spirillospora hibisca. The sequence goes on from NZ_BCRO01000039.1 coordinate 136,943, forward strand.
GAGGGGCTGAAGGTCCTCCAGGCCGTCGCCCCCGCCTTCGACCTGGCGTTCGAGCAGACCCCCTACGACCTGGGCGCGGCGCGCTGGCACCGCACGGGCGAGACGCTGCCGGACTCGGTGCTGGCGGAGCTGCGCGGCCACGACGCCATCCTGCTCGGCGCGATCGGCGACCCGAGCGTCCCCAGCGGCACCCTGGAGCGCGGGCTGCTGCTGCGCGCCCGGTTCGAGCTGGACCACTACGTCAACCTGCGCCCGGTGAAGCTGTTCCCGGGCGTCACCACCCCGCTGGCCGGGATCAAGCCCGCCGACATCGACATGGTCGTGGTCCGCGAGGGCACCGAGAGCCTGTACGCGGGCACCGGCGGCGTGCTGCGCAAGGGCACCCCGCACGAGATCGCCACCCAGGAGAGCGTCAACACCGCCTTCGGCGTCGAGCGGGTCGTGCGCTACGCCTACGAGGTCGCCGCCAAGCGCGCCCGCAAGAAGCTGACGCTGGTCCACAAGGACAACGTCCTCACCTACGCGGGCGAGCTCTACCAGCGGGTCCTCAAGCAGGTCGGCGCGGAGTTCCCCGAGGTCACCACGGACTACGTGCACGTCGACGCGGCCACCATGTTCTTCGTCAACCAGCCGCAGCGCTTCGACGTGATCGTCACCGACAACCTGTTCGGCGACATCATCACCGACATCGGCGCCGCGATCGCCGGGGGCATCGGCCTGGCCGCCTCCGGCAACCTCAACCCGGCCGGCGCCGCGCCCTCGATGTTCGAGCCGGTGCACGGCAGCGCCCCCGACATCGCCGGGCAGGGCAAGGCCGACCCGACCGCCACGATCCTGTCGGTCGCCATGCTGCTGGACCACCTGGGCGCGGACGCCGCCGCCCGCCGCGTCGAGCAGGCCGTCTCCGACGACCTGGCCGAGCGGCGCGGGCAGGGCGCGCGCTCCACCGCCCAGATCGGCGACGCCATCGCCAAGCGAGTATCCGGCTAGCGGCGCGCCACCTGTAGAGCAGGACACTCCGGGCGTGCCTCGCGGCGCGCCCGGTTTCGTCATGCGCGCCGTGGACGAGGAGTGGGTCTAGACGAAGTACGACAATAGGGACTAAGGAATGCCGTGCGGCAACGGGGCCGCGCCGGCGATCCGCGAGAGGAAACCGCGATGAGCAGCAACACCCTGGACTTCGAGGTCACGCCGAACGAGCGGCCGACGCCGGCCGCCGACCGCGAGGCGATCCTGGCGAACCCCGGCTGGGGGCAGCACTTCACCGACCACATGGTCACCATCCGGTACTCCGCGGAGAAGGGCTGGCACGACGCCCGGCTCCAGCCGTACGGGCCGATCCCGCTCGACCCGGCCAGCCAGGTCCTGCACTACGCGCAGGAGCTGTTCGAGGGCCTCAAGGCCTACCGCCAGGACGACGGCTCGATCGTGTCCTTCCGCCCCTACATGAACGCCGCCCGGATGAACCGCTCGGCCCGGCGCATGGCGATGCCGGAGATCCCCGAGGAGCTGTTCGTCCAGGCGCTGGAGGTCCTGGTCCGCACCGACCGGGACTGGGTGCCCGGCACGCCCGGCTACAGCCTCTACCTGCGCCCGTTCATGTTCGCGACCTCCCGGGTGCTCGGCGTCAACCAGCCGTCCCAGGAGTACCTGTTCATGGTGATCGCCTCGCCGTCGGGCAGCTACTACCCGCGCGGCATCAAGCCGGTCACCGTCTGGTTGTCGCAGAACTACACCCGCGCCGCGCCCGGCGGCACCGGCGAGGCCAAGACCGGCGGCAACTACGCCGCCTCGTTCGCCGGGCAGGCCGAGGCCGTCGCGCAGGGCTGCGACCAGGTCGTCTGGCTGGACGCCGTCGAGCACCGCTGGGTCGAGGAGGTGGGGTCGATGAACCTGATGTTCGTCTACGGCTCCGGTTCCGAAGCGCGCCTGCTGACCCCGGCGCTCACCGGCACGCTGCTGGCGGGCATCACCCGCGACTCCATGCTCAAGCTCGCCCCCGACCTCGGCATCCCGGTCGAGGAGGGCAAGATCAGCATCGAGGAGTGGCAGGCGGGCTGCGAGTCCGGCGAGATCAGCGAGGTGTTCGGCTGCGGCACCGCCGCCATCATCAGCCCGGTCGGCGCGGTCAGGGGCCCCGACCGGGAGTGGCGCATCGGCGACGGCGAGCCCGGCGAGATCTCGATGAAGCTGCGCGCCGAGCTGCTGGGCATCCAGTCCGGCTCCCGGCCCGACCCCTACGGCTGGGTCCACAAGATCATCTGAGCCCGTCCCGGCCGCCCGGCATGCCCCCACGGGCCGGGCGGCCGGTCCCTCGCGTCTCAACAGGCGAGACGCGATGTGACGAATACGAGACGGCTGTGGCAGACTTCCGTCATCATGCGCCACAGCCTCCTGATTATCGGCTGGCGCGCCGGCCACTGACGGAACACCGCCGGCGCGCAGACCTCTCACGTCCGTGAGGGGTCTTTTTGTTTCTCCGGACGCCATGATCACCACCCGGCCCACATCCCTAGGGGGAAGCAGATGCAGGGCGACGCCTTCCACGTCTACGACACCACGCTGCGCGACGGCTCACAGCAGGAGGGGCTCAACCTCACCGTCGCCGACAAGCTCGCGATCGCGCGGCACCTGGACGACCTCGGCGTCGGCTTCATCGAGGGCGGGTGGCCGGGCGCCAACCCCAAGGACACCGAGTTCTTCAGGCTCGCTCGGACCGAGCTGGACCTGAGGCACGCGCAGCTCACCGCGTTCGGCGCGACCCGCCGGGCCGGTGCGAAGGCCGCCGACGACCCCCAGGTGGCCGCCCTGCGCGACTCGGGCGCGCCCGTCGTGACCCTGGTCGCCAAGAGTCACGACCGGCACGTCGAGCTGGCCCTCCGCACGACGCTGGCGGAGAACCTCGCGATGATCCGCGACACGGTCTCCCACCTGCGTGCGGAGGGCCAACGCGTCTTCCTGGACGCCGAGCACTTCTTCGACGGTCACGCCGCCAACCGCGCCTACGCGCTGGAGGTCGTGCGCACCGCCGCCGAGGCCGGGGCCGACGTCATCGCCCTGTGCGACACCAACGGCGGGATGTTGCCCGACGAGCTGGCCGACGTCGTGCACGACGTGGTCGGCGTCGGCGCCCGCGTCGGCATCCACTGCCACGACGACTCCGGCTGCGCGGTCGCCAACACCCTGGCCGCCGTGAAGGCGGGCGCCACCCACGTGCAGGGCTGCGCCAACGGGTACGGCGAGCGCAGCGGCAACGCCAACCTGTTCACGGTGGTCGGCAACCTCCAGCTCAAGCGCGGCATGGACCTGGTCAGCGACCGGCAGCTCGCCCAGATGACCCGCATCGCGCACGCGGTCTCCGAGGTCACCAACGTCGCGCCCGGCTCGCAGCAGCCCTACGTGGGCCTGTCGGCGTTCGCGCACAAGGCCGGGCTGCACGCCTCGGCGATCAAGGTGGACCCCAACCTCTACCAGCACATCGACCCGGCCGCCGTCGGCAACGACATGCGGATGCTGGTGTCCAGCATGGCCGGGCGCGCCTCGGTCGAGCTGAAGGGCCGCGAGCTGGGCTACGACCTGTCGGGCGACAAGGCCCGGCAGGTGGTGGACCGGGTGAAGGAGCTGGAGAACACCGGCCACACCTTCGAGGCCGCCGACGCCTCCTTCGAGCTGCTGCTGCGCGAGGAGCTGACCGGCGTCCGGCAGCGGCACTTCGAGGTCGAGTCCTGGCGCACCATCGTCGAGCGCCGCGCCGACGGCGTCATGGTCAGCGAGGCCACCGTCAAGCTGCACACCAAGGGCGAGCGCATCATCGCCACCGGCGAGGGCAACGGCCCGGTCAACGCGCTGGACAACGCGCTGCGCACCGCCCTGGAGCGGCTCTACCCCGAGCTGGCCCGGATGGAGCTGGTGGACTACAAGGTCCGCATCCTGGAGGGTTCGCACGGCACCAGCGCGCGGACCCGGGTGCTGATCGAGTCCAGCGACGGCGAGCGCGAGTGGGGCACCGTCGGCGTGGAGGACAACGTCATCGCCGCGTCCTGGCAGGCGCTGGAGGAGGCGGTCAGCTACTGCCTGCTGCACGCGGGCTACGAGGCGGGCTGATCAGGGCGGTCGCCCTGCCGGAGTTCATCGCGCCCTGCGCCGGGCATGATCGGTTCATGGACACGAAGGTCACCGACAACGCCGACCAGAGCCGCTACGAGATTCGCGTGGACGGCGAGCTGGCGGGATTCGCCGAATATGAGACCGAGGGCGACACGCTCGTCTTCACCCACACCGAGGTGGACTCCGCCTACGAGGGCAAGGGCGTCGGCGGCGCCCTGGCGCGCGGCGCGCTGGACGACGTCCGCGCCAAGGGGGCGAAGGCCGTGCCGCAGTGCCCGTTCATCAAGGGCTGGATCGACAAGCACCCCGACTACCAGGACCTGGTCGCGTCCTGACGCCGGACACGACGACGGCCGCCGGAGACCCTCCGGCGGCCGTCTCGCGCCGTGTCAGCCCTTGGGCTCGGCGGTCTGGACGATCTCGAAGCCCCAGACCTCGGCGGCGGAGGAGACCGGCCCGCCGTGCCCATGGCCGTGGCCATGACCCTGGCCCTCCCCGTGCCCCTGCCGGGCCTCGGCGTCCTTGGCGGCCTGGGCGTGGCCGCGCTGGAACGCCTGGCTCTCGGTCCAGCGCTGGAAGTCCTCCTCGCCGCGCCACTGGGTGACGACCAGGTAGCGGTCGAAGCCCTCCACCGGACGCAGCAGCTGGAAGCCCTCGAACCCCTCGGCGGAGTCGACCAGCCCGGCGCGGCCCGCGAACCGCTTCTCCAGTTCGGATCCCATGCCCTCGGGCACCGTGAGCACATTGATCTTGACGACGGACACCGTCGCACCCCCTTGCGAGACGACTGAGCAGACAGCTGTACGGACGACTGCACCCGACCCTATCGACCGGCCGCCGCACGGCCCGTGCTGGCACCACGGAACGGTTCGTCGCTGACGGTAGCCGGACCGGTGCGAAGAAAAGTCGGCAAACCTGGCCAAAGCGGTGGCGGAGATCACGTGTGACCGCCACCATGTGTAGCCGCGGCCGTGTGCGGAACCCGCGCGCCGTTCTCCTCGTCCCGAGCCGGAGTGATCTCATGCCTGTGCGACCCTGGTGCCCGGAGGTCCCGGGAGCCCGCGCGGACGGGCCGTGGTCCGACGTCGCCTTCGGGCTGGGCGACCTCTACGAGCGCGACGGGGACCTGGACCGCGCCGCCGAGTGGTACCGCGAGGCCGCCGAGGCCGGGCGCGCCGACGCGGCGCTGCGGCTGGGCGACGTGCTGGGCCGGCTGGCCGACCAGCGGCTGCCCGCCGCGCCCGACACCGCCGCCGAGCTGCTGGCCGAGGCCAGCCGCTGGCTGAGCGGCGCGCCGGACGCCACCACCCCCGACGCGATCGAGCTGATCACCGTCATGCTCGACCGGCACCAGCGGCAGGCCGCCCGCCGGGGCCTGGAACCGGCCCCGGCCGGTTGACCGCGCTCCGGGCCGAACCGGAACGGCGCGCCGGCCGTCGGACTCTGGTGAGACCGGCAGTGGAGCCGGCGGTGGAGAAGGTGACGAGTTGAGCGGCGAGGACCCCGGGTACGTGCCCCCGGACCACATGAGCACCACCGAGTTCCGCCTTCCCGGGCGCACGCCTCCGGCGGAGCCGCAGGGGAGCGGGACCGACGGCACCGTCGTCGACGCGCCGCGCGATGACGACCGCCGGGACGACGAGGTCGAGGTCACCATCGTCGACCGTCCGGCTCCGGCCGGGCAGGACGACGGCCCGCCCGCCACCGTGACCGACCTCGCCAAGCCGACCCCGGTGCCTCCGCCGCCGACCGGCCCCGACCCCGAGGGCCGCACCGAGCCGCACCGCGTCCCGCAGGGCGGCGAAGCGCCCTGGACCGAGCAGTTCGGCGCGGAGCAGGCGGTCCCGTCCGAGCAGCCGCCGCCCGGACCGGCGGTCGCGGGGGCCGCCGCCGCGTCGTCCACCGCCCCGACGCCCGACCACGGCACCCCGGTCGGCCCGGCCCCCGCGCACATGGTGGCCGAAGCGCCCACCGCGCCGACCAGCATGCGCGCCGAGTCCCAGCAAGGGCCGCACGTCGTCCTGCCGCCCACCCCGTTCGCGACGCCGCCCGCGCCGCCCGCCTCGCCTCCCCAGTCCGCGCCGCCCCCGCCGCGACCGCCCGCAGGCAAGCGGTCCCGCCGTCCGGCCGTGCTCATCGCGGCCGTCGCCGCCGTCCTGGTGCTCGGCGCGGGCGCGGCCGCGACCCTGCTGCTGAACGGCGGCTCCGGCAAGCCCGCCGCCGCCGGGAAGACCTCCCCCTCGACGGCCGCCGCCACCTCCGCCCAGCCGTCCGCCGGAGCGACCCCGAGTACGGGAGCCAGCCCCGGAACGGCCCCGACCACGGGCGCGAGCCCCGGAGCCGCGCCCGGCCAGCCCGGCGCGTCGTCCGCCCCGCCCGGGGCCCAGCCCGGCGCAACCGCCCCGTCGGCCGGGCAGCCGGTCCCGACCGCGCCCTCCTCGGTTCCGCCGGTCGGGCCGCTCAAGCCCGGCAACGGCGTCTCCTACCAGCTCGTCCAGCAGGACCCGGGCTACTTCGAGGGCAGGTTCGTCATCACCAACAAGGGCAGCAAGCCCATGAAGGGGTGGCGGATCACCTTCGAGGCGCCCGGCGGCAACGTGCGCAACATCTGGGGCGCCGAGCTCGTCAAGCGCGGTTCCAAGGTCGAGATCCGCAACCTGCCCAAGGCCGCGCCGATCGAGCCGGGCGGCACCTGGGAGGTGCAGTACGGCGCGGCCGGGACCGCCGCCGACCCCAAGGGCTGCCGCCTGGACAAGCGACCCTGCGGCTTCTAGCCGCTCCAGGTCAGGCGGGCACTAGGCTGCGGACATGCGTATCGCGAGGTTCTCCACCGCCGAGGGCATGGCCTTCGGGGTGGTCGAAGAGAACACCATCGCCGTCATCGCGGCCCACCCGTTCGGGGACCTGGAGTTCACCGGGCGGCGTTTCCCGCTGGACGACGTGCGGCTGCTCGCGCCGATCCTGCCCAGCAAGGTCATCGCGATCGGCAAGAACTACGCCGAGCACGCGCGCGAGATGGGCGGCGAGCCGCCGGCCGAGCCGGTGATCTTCGCCAAGCCGTCCACCGCCGTGATCGGCCCCCGGGAGGCGATCGCCTACCCCGAGAAGTTGTCCCGCCAGGTGGACTACGAGGGCGAGCTGGCGGTGGTCATCGGCCGCATGGTCCGCGAGATCCCGGTCGCCCGCGCCCACGAGGCCGTCCTCGGCTACACCTGCGCCAACGACGTCACGGCCCGCGACCTCCAGAAGCGCGACGGCCAGTGGACCCGCGCCAAGGGCTTCGACACCTTCTGCCCCCTCGGGCCGTGGATCGAGACCGAGGTCGACCCCTCCGACCTGGCGATCCGGACCCTGGTCAACGGCGAGGTGCGGCAGGACGCCCGCACCTCCGACCTGCTGCACGACATCCCGACGCTGGTCGCCCACGTCAGCCAGGTCATGACCCTGCTGCCCGGCGACGTCATCCTGACCGGCACCCCGGCGGGCGTCGGGCCGCTGGAGATCGGCGACGAGGTCACCGTCAGCATCGAGGGCGTCGGCGACCTCAGCAACCGGGTGGTCGCCCGCGACTGAGCGGTTCTGCTGAGCGGTTCTGTCGTACGGCGTCCCTACTCTGGCGGGGACGCCGTACGACCTTTCACTCTCAGGGGGCTGCCATGACGTTCAGCGGCTTCACCGACCAGACCTTCGCCTTCTACGAGGGCCTGCTCGCCGACAACAGCAAGACCTACTGGGCGGCGCACCGGGACGTCTACGAGGAGCACGTCCGCGAGCCGCTGCGGCTGCTGTGCGCCGAGCTGGAGGACGGGTTCGGCGCGGCCAAGCTCTTCCGCCCCTACCGCGACGTGCGGTTCAGCAAGGACAAGACGCCCTACAAGACCCACCAGGGCGCCATCACCACCGCCGGCTTCTACGTCGAGGTCGACGCCGACGGCGTGCTGGCCGCGGGCGGCCTGTACTCGCCCACGCCCGAGCAGCTGCGCCGCTACCGCGCCGCCGTCACCGAGGACCTGTCCGGCAAGGCGCTGGAGGAGATCGTGGCCGGGCTGCGCGCCTCCGGGCTGGAGATCTCGGGGGACCGGCTCAAGACCCGCCCCCGGGGCACGCCCGAGGACCACCCGCGCCTGGAGCTGATGCGGCACCGCTCGTTGTACGCCCACCAGGGCTGGCCCGCCGATCCCTGGATGCACACCCCCGAGGTCGTGGACCGCGTCCGCGACGCGTGGCGGCGGTTGCGGCCGCTGGTGGAGTGGGGCGACCAGCACATGGGGCCGCCGGACTTCACCCGCTGACCTGATCGGGGCCTTCCTCGCCGTCGGCTTCGCCGAAGGCGTCCGGCGGGACGCGGGCGCCGGTCTCGGGCGTCACGCCGTCCCAGTGGGCGACCTCCTCCTCGGCCCAGCGCGCCCAGCGCAGCAACATCTCGTTCTGCTCGCGCTGGAAGCGGGCCGCCAGGGCGATGACGGGCAGCCGGTCGGGATAGGGGCCGCCGGACCCCTCGTACTGCTCCATCCGCTCGCGCACGACCGCCACGCGGCGCTCGGCGTCCGCGCGGATCGCGCCGAGCTGCGCGCGCAGCTGCTCCAGGTCGCCGTGGTCGGCGAAGGCGACCTTCACCATCGCCTCGAACTCGGTGACCGGCCCGGCCCCCGGCTCGTCCAGCCAGGCGCGCAGCGCCGCGCGCCCCGCGTCGGTGATCGCGTAGACGGTGCTGCGGCGGCGGCCGGTGTACTCGGCGCGGGCGGCGGCGAGGCCGGCCGCCACCAGCCGCTTGGGCTCCTCGTAGACGACGCTGGCGGCGCGCGGCCACATCACCCGCAGGCTGCGCTCCATCTGCTGCTTCAGCTCGTAGGTCGTCCACGGCCGCACGGCGAGCAGGGACAGGATCGCGTACGAGGTGGTCGTCGGTTCCCGGGACATGCCCTTGACGATACTCCAGTCCGGAGTATCGTCGGATGCTCCGACCCGGAGTATCGAGGAGACGCCGTGCCCGCCATCACCGGCTGGTCCCACCTGTCCCTGACGGTCCGCGACCTGGACACCAGCGTGCGCTGGTACCGCGAGCTGTTCGGCCTCACCGAGTTCGCCAGGCTCGACAACGACGGCTGGACGGAGGTCATCTGCGTCTACCCCGAGGGGCTGATGATCATCGGCTTCACGCAGCACGACGACGCCGGCGGCGTCCCCTTCGACCACCGCAACCCCGGCCTGGACCACCTGGCGTTCGGCGTCGCCGACCGCGCGGAGCTGGAGCGGTGGCGGGCCCGGTTCGCCGAGCGGGGCGTGGTGCACTCGCCGGTCGCCGAGACGGCGTGGGGGCCGGTGCTCAGCTTCCGCGACCCCGACGACGTGCAACTGGAGCTTTTCGTCGTCGAATCCATGGGCTGACCTGCGAGAACGGGCCCGCCTGGCGGGGGCCGGGCCCGTCCGGCGGGCGGGCCCGGCTATTCGTTTTGGCGCAAGTCCCGAGGTCCTGTATTCTCTTCGAGGCGCGAGCAACCAGAACGGTTTCGGACCGGGACGGAAGTTCACGGCACTGGGGTATGGTGTAATCGGCAGCACGACTGATTCTGGTTCAGTTAGTCTAGGTTCGAGTCCTGGTACCCCAGCGGTTCACCCACGAAAGTGGGTGGAGCACAGGCAAGCCCCCGTCGTCTAGTGGCCTAGGACGCCGCCCTCTCAAGGCGGTAACGGCGGTTCGAATCCGCTCGGGGGTACGCGCACAGTGCATGCGGAGCCCTGACCGCAACGCGGTCGGGGTTTTTCGATAGGGAAACTCCGCTAAGCTGGCCGAGCCGGAGCGAGAGATCGCGACGGCGACGAAAGTCCCGGCCCCCGTCGTCTAGTGGCCTAGGACGCCGCCCTCTCAAGGCGGTAACGGCGGTTCGAATCCGCTCGGGGGTACCAGCAGGAAGAAACCCTGATCGCGATCATGCGATCGGGGTTTTTCGCTGTCCGGGGCCCGGTCAGAACCAGCCGCCGCGCTCGGCGGTGACGCAGGCGCGCAGCCGGTCCAGCGCCTCCCCGGCGGTGAGCGTGACCACGGCCGGGCCGCCGGGGATCGTCCCGTCGGCCTCCAGGACGGCGGTGCGGCCGTGCGGCCACGTGCCGAACATCAGGCCGACCAGGCGGTGCGCCGTGCCGCGCCGCACCAGGGGCAGCACCACGTCGTCGTCCTGGCCGGGCGTCGCGATCCAGTAGGCGGTGGGCAGGTCGCGGCCGCCGGTGGGGCTGAGGTCGGGGTTGGCGCGCTCGGCGTCGGCCATCAGGATCTCCAGCTCCAGATGCTCGATGGCGTCCTCCAGCAGCTCGCACACGTGCAGGCGGGGCGCGAGGGCCTGGAGCAGCGCCTCGTCCAGGCCGTCCTCGAACATCCGCCGGATCTCGCCGCGCGACACCACCACCTTGGCGGGCGCGTGGTTCCCGGTGAGGAGATCGACCAGGACCGCGCGCATGAACGCGTTCGCGCCCGGACCGACGACGCCCAGCCCGGACGGGGCGGCCAGGTCGATGGCCGTCGTGGCGGCCTCCCCGCGAACGGGCGGGAGGGCCGGGCACGTCGGCGCGGACCGGAGGCGGCGCGCGGACGGCTCCCGGCGCGCGCCGAGCGCGCCAGGAACGGGCAGCGGCCTGCGCCGACGCACCGCGAACGCGCCCAGCATCAGACCGATGATCCCCATGGCGGCCAGGGTGCTCGGCGGCATCCCGCCCTCGGCGGGCACGCGGGTCGCGGTGGGCGCGGCCGGGACCGTCACCCGTACGGTCGCCGTCGGGGCGGGGGAGGGCACCGCACGCCGCGTGGGGTTCGACACGTCAGCCGGTGCCGGAACCCTGACGGGAGTGGCCGGAGGGCGTGGTGTGCGCGTCGTCTCGGGGCTGGTCCGGGCTCCGGCGTGCGGCGTCTCGGGGGTGGGTTCGGGTCGGCTGCTCCTTGGTGCGCGGACGGTTTCCGGCGCGGTCCGGCGGGCGGACTTCGAAGGGCGGCCCGACAGCGGCTCGCGCCGCGCCGGAGCGCTCCTCAGCGACCCGCGCAGCGCGCGGCCGAGGTCGGGCCGCCCTGAAACGATCTCCGACCGCAGGCTCCGGCACAACGCCTCGGCGTCGAACGCCGAGGCGGCCGCTCCCCGCAGGTCGGCGCACTCGGCCGCCGCCGCAGACGCGCCGGACAGCGGCAGGGCCAGCGGCGACGCCAGCAGCGCGCCGCCCAGCAGGGCGCCGCGAAGGGTGGTGCGGGTTGTCACAGGTGGCCACCTCCCCGACTGGCCTGCGACCTGATCACGATCAAAGCAGCCGCGCCGGGGCGGGCCGCCGCGCCGACACGGCGGCACGGCGGAAGGTTAGCTTTCCGTGATCACCTCGATACCCGAGGCTAGTGTCCGTGTCCTTGGCTGACACGGAGCGGTGTGGTCAACTAAAGTCGTTGGACCGGTGATGCGGAGGAGTGTCGTGGGGCAGATGCGTGCGGGGGCGGTTCGGGGGGTCTCGCCGGCGGCGACCCTCGCCGACAAGGTCGAGTGGCTGATCGGCAACATGTGGCCGGACGGCGCGCCGCCGGCCCGCAACAACGTGGAGACCGCCGCCGCGATCGCCGAGGCGACCGGCGAGGACATCTCCTCCACCACGGTGTGGAAGCTGCGCACCGGCCGCCAGGACAACCCGCAGCTGAAGACGCTGACGGCGCTGGCCACCTTCTTCGGCGTGCCGATCGGCTACTTCGGGTTCCCCGGCGAGGCCGGGCCCATCGACGACGACCTCACCTTCAAGGCGCTGCGCCGCGAGGTCGACGCCGGGACGTTGCGCGCCGAGGTGCTGCGCGCCCTGGTGGACCTGTCGCCGGAGGCGCGGCGGCTGGTGGACGAGATGATCCTGGCGGCGGCCCGCGTCGACCGGGAGGGGCGGTTGCGTCCGGAGCGCTCCGCCGAGGACTGAGCGGGCCGTCCGGGCGCGGCCGTCCGGTCAGGGCAGGGGACGCCGCCACAGGGTGGGCTCGCCCCGGTCGGTGCCGACCGCCAGCAGGTCGCCGCCCAGGACGGCCAGGCCGGTGAGCCGCTGCGCGCCGTCCCCGGCCAGTCCGTCGCCGCGCGGCCGGTCCGTCCGCCAGGACGCGCCGTCCGCCGACGTCCACAGCGCCACGTCCGATCCGGCCTCGCCCGCCACGACGAACCCGCGCGGCGTCGCCGTCACGGCGGTCAGCGCGTCGGACGGCACGGCCTGGGCCTTCCACGTGCGTCCGCCGTCGGTCGAGGTCACCAGGACGTTGCGGCCGAGCGCGACCAGCGCGTCGCCCTTGGCCGCCACCTGGAACAGCGCGCCCGATCCCGCTTCGCGCGGCAGCGCGACCGAGGTCCACTTGCCGCCGTCGGGCGAGGTCCAGACGGCGGGCACGTCGCCCTTGCGGCCCCCGACGGCGACATAACCACCGGAGACGGCCGCGACGTCCCGCATCCAGGAGTTCTTGAGGTCGCCGCCGCCCGCGTCCCAGCGTTTCAGGTCGCGCGAGGACCACGAGGCCGCCGACGAGCCCGTCCAGCCGACCGCGACCGCGCCCGCCGGGCCGTGGGCCACGCCGGACAACTCGCCGTCGCCGGACCTGACGTCGGCCGCCTGCCAGGCCGTGCCGTCCGGGGAGGTCAGCAGCAGCGGCCGCGTGCGGCCCGCGCCCCGGCCGACCGCGACCCATCCGGCGGGCCCGTGCGCGGCTCCGGCGAGCCGCTGTATCCCGGCGCCGGTCATGCCGGTGCCGCCCGCGCGCGTCCAGGTACCGCCGTCGCGGGTGCCCCACACGGCGGCGTCGCCGTTGGCGCTGCCGACCGCCAGGACCGTCCCGGCGTCCGCGACCAGGCGGGCGAGGGTGCGGTCGGCCGTCACGGCTCCGGGCACCGCGAGCAGGTCCACGTCGCCGTGCTTGGCGCCGGGCACCGTCAGGTACGCGCCGTTGTCCTGCCGCCCCGCGACGAGCACGCCCTTGGGCAGCGCGACGGTGTTCTCGGCCTTGCGGCCGCCGCCCGAGTCCAGCCGTTCGATGGGCTGCCACGACGCGCCGTCGCCACTGCGGTGCACCGCCAGCCGCCCGTCCGACAGCGGCGCGACGGCCGCGAGCCCCGCCTCCGAACCGCCGAACGCCGTCAGCCGCACGTAGGTGCGCCGGTCGATCACACCGGACCGCGCCCAGCCGACGCCGTCCGCCGAGCGGAAGAACACCGCGATGGGCCGCTTCTTCTTGCTCTTGCCCCGGCCTTCGCGCGCGGCGTAGAAACCGCCGGGCCCGGAGACCAGGCCCACGATCCCGCCGTAGGAGCCGTCGCTCTGCGGGATCTCGACGGGCGTCCACGTCCTGCCATCGGTGGAGCGCGAGATCCCGTCCTCGCCCTGCATGACCAGGGTGTCGCCGCTGGCGGCCAGGCGCGTGGGCGCGCCCTTGAGGCCGGTGGCCGCGACGCGCTGCCAGGCCGCGCCGTCCGTTGAACTCCAGATCACCGGCTTGCCGTCCTTGGCGACGCCCGCACCCACGAACCCGGACGCGGTCGCGGCGAGCGCGGTGGCCTCGTCGTCGTCCTGGAAGGCCGACGGATCGCCGGGACGTGCCGTCCAGTCCTTGCCGTCCGGGCTCGACCAGGTGGTGACCCCGTTGTTGTCGCCGAGCGCGGCCCAGCCTTTGGGTCCGGCCGCGATCGCCTTGGGCACGCCGTCGCCTCCGGCGGCGGCCCGCCACTGCTTGCCGCCGTCGTCGGAGGTCAGGAACTGGCCCCGGGGGCGTCCGGCGGTCTCGCTGCCGATGGTCACCACCGTGCCGCCCCGGGAGGCGACGCCGGTGATGGCCTGCTCGTGCCCGTCGAACAGGGCGGGCGGCACCGGGAAGAGCTGACCGGCGGGACGCGCGCCCGCGTTCTGCGCGGCGGCCTCGCGCGTTCCGGCGGCGGGCGCGTCGCCGCCGTCGTCACGGACCAGGTAGACGATCCCGCCTGCCAGCAGTGCGGCGATCGCGGCGACCGCGATCCCGGACGACAACCCCGGCCGGATGATCCGCGACGGGCCGATGCCGGGCGGCTCGGGCGTGGACTGGGGACGCTCGAACGCGTCCGCCTTGAAGGGGTTCTCCGGGGGAGGGGCGGGCCGTGCCTGCTCGGCTTCGCGAATGGGCGGAGCGGACGGTGCAGGCGGTGCAGGCGGTGCAGGCGGTGCAGGCGGTGCAGGCGGTGCAGGCGGTGGGTGGACGGGGGCGGCCAGCGGCATCGCCGCCGTTCCGTGCTCCGCGTTCGGCTCGGGCCGCGTCTCTTCTACCGGCTGCTGCTCCTGCGAGGCGAGCCATGGCGGGGCGGGAAGGGGAGGCGGTTCGCTGGTGGGCGGTTCGGTCGAGTGGCCCCAACTCGGCGGCGGTGCGGGCGGCTCCCTGCGGTTCTGCTCGTCCGCGCCCACGGTCGCCCCCTTCGCGAAAGCACAAAGGTGCAGTGTACGAAAAGCGCGGGTGAGGGAAAAGGGCGGCGAAAAGGGGAGAAGGCAGGCGTTAACCGCTGTTTTTGGTGGGGCGTGTTCGCCGGTGAAGAGCGTTGTTGAAAAGGGGTCAGCAGAGGGCGCTGTGCACTCGGCCGAGGTGCCGGGCCGCCTGGAGGCAGGCGACGCGGTCGCCCGGATCGGTGATCCGCGCCGTCGCGGCCACCAGCGACTGAGCGAGGGTGAGGGCGAAGGTCGCCAGCGCCTCGGTCCGGGCGTCGGCGGGGCCGTTGAGGGAGGGGGCCATAGACAGTGCCCACCACGCCTCGCTGGCCTCCGACAGCGCCGTGGTGTAGCGGGGCGTGCGCGCGGTCAGGGCGGTGGCGGCGCGCTCCACCAGTTCCAGGCCGTCGAACGCGGCGGCCAGGAGTTCGGGCGTGCTGGTGGCGGTGTTGAGGCGGTCGGTCGCGTAGGCGATGTAGTCGTCCATGCAGTCCTCACCTGAATCAACCGAAGATGATTCTGTTCATTAAAGGTGCCGGTGAGGCCAGTGTGCGGGGTGCGCCGGGCCGACGTCAATCACTGTTGGCGCATGTCGGCCCGCTCGCCGCTAGTTGATGATGTGGCGAAAGGCCGAGGTCGGCGGGCTAGGGAACGAGACCGTGCTCGATCGCCAGGTCCAGCGCGGCCTGCGAGGCGGGGGCCAGCAGGTCGCGTTCGGCGCGGTCCACGTAGCGGAGCTCGCTCACCTCGCCGGTCGGCGTGATGTCGCCGGTGAAGCCGGAGGTGAAGCACGCCATCCGCACGTGGGAGAAGGCGGGCTGGTCGTGCGCGGCCGCGCGCACGACGCCCAGCGCGCGGAACGAGCCCGCGTCCAGCTCCACCGCCAGCTCCTCGCGGACCTCCCGCGACACCGCCGTCCAGTCGTCCTCGCCGGGCTCGCGCTTGCCGCCCGGCAGGTACAGCAGGTCGCGGCCGCGCGAGCGCACCGCCAGCATCCGGCCGTCGCGGGCGTGCACCCAGGCGACCACGTCCAGATCGGTGCTCACAACCGTCGCGACTCCAGCACGCGTTGCAGGAACGCGCGGGTGCGGGGCTCGCGCGGCTCGGTGAACATCTGCTCGGCCGGACCGCGCTCCAGCAGCACCCCGTCCTGGAGGAAGCAGACGGTGTCGGCGATGTCGCGCGCGAAGCCCATCTCGTGGGTGGCCAGCACCATCGTCATGCCGGAGTCCTTGAGTTCGCGGATGATGCCCATCACCTCGGTCACCAGCTCCGGGTCGAGCGCGGAGGTGACCTCGTCGAGCAGCAGCAGGCTCGGTTCGCACGCCATGGCGCGGATGATCGCCACGCGCTGCTGCTGGCCGCCCGACAGCCGGTCGGGGTAGGCGTGCGCCTTGTCGGCCAGGCCGAAGCGGTCGAGCAGCTCGCGGGCGCGCGCCTCGGCGTCGCGCCGTGTCCACCGGTGCGCCCGCACCGGCGCCAGCGTGATGTTGTCCAGCACCGACATGTGCGGGAACAGGTTGTAGGACTGGAACACCATGCCGATGCGCCGGCGCACCTCGTCGGGGTCGGTGCCCACGTCGGTGATCTCGTCGCGGCCCAGCCAGATCGCGCCGTCGTCCACGGTCTCCAGCAGGTTCACGCAGCGCAGCAGCGTGGACTTGCCCGACCCGGACGCCCCGATCAGGCAGACCACCTCGTGCGGGGCGACCTCCAGGTCGACGCCGCGCAGCACGTGGTGGCCGTGGTAGTTCTTCCAGACGCCCTCGATCCGCAGCAGCGGCTCGGCGCCGGTGTCGGGCCCGGTCTGCTTGCTCGGCTTCACTTGCCGCCCCCTCCGGACGCGCGGCGGCGCTCGGCGCGCGCCGCGAGATGGTCGGTGAAGCGGGCCATTGGCACGGTCAGCGCGATGAACAACACAGCCGCGGCCAGGTACGGGGTGTAGTTGAAGGTCTCGGCCGAGTGGATCTGCGCCTGGCGCAGCGCCTCCAGCGGGCCGAGCACCGCCACCAGCGCGGTGTCCTTCTGGAGCGAGGCGAAGTCGTTCAGCAGCGGCGGCACGACCCGCCGCACCGCCTGCGGCAGCACCACGAAGCGCAGGCTCTGCGCCTGGCTGAGGCCGAGCGACCGGGCCGCCGCGCGCTGGCTCGGGTGGATGGAGTCGATGCCCGAGCGGAACACCTCGGCCACGTACGCGCTGTAGGACAACACCAGCGCGAACCCGCCCAGCACGGCCGGGCTGCTCGGCACGCCCTCCAGGCGCAGCGCGGGCAGCCCGAACCCGACCAGGTACACCAGCAGGATCGTCGGGATGCCCCGGAACACGTCGGTGTAGAGGGTCGCCAGGGCGCGCAGCGGGAAGAACAGCGGGTTGCGCAGGCCCCGGGCCAGCGCGACCAGCAGGCCCAGCACCAGGATGACCGGCTCGGCGAGCAGGAAGATCTGGACGTTCAGCCAGAAGCCGCTCAGCACGTCGGGGAACGCGGTGGCGAACTCGTCCCAGTCGAAGAAGGTCTCCTTGACGCGGGACCAGCCCGGCGTGGCGGTGAGCGCCACCGCGACGACCACCACGAACAGGATCGTGGAGGCCGTCGCGATGGAGCCCGAACGCACGCTCTGCCGCCGCTGGCGGCGTTCCCGGTCGAGCTGCCGGGCGCTCTTCACCCAGGCGGGGGCCGCCCCGGGCGGCGCGTCGTGGTCGGGTGCGGTCACTGGCGCACCGTCACTTCAGGACCGGGGCGCCCGCGGCCGCGGTCAGCCACCTGTCCTGGATCTTGGCCAGCTCGCCGGACGACTTCAGCTCGCCGATCGCCTTGTTGAGGCAGCCGACCAGCGTGTTGCCCTGCTGGAGGAGCAGGCCGAAGAACTCCTTGCCCGAGCCGCCGCCGACGTCGAACTGACCGACGATCTTGGAGCCCTCGACCTGGGCGGCGGTGACGTAGAAGGCGCTCGGCAGGTCCAGCACCGCCGCGTCCACCTGCTTGCCCTTCAGCGCGTTGACCACGTCGATCTGGCTGTTGAACACCTTCGGGTCGTCGCCCGGCTTGATCTGGTCGCGGACCGCCTGGAGCGAGGTGGTGCCGACCTGCACGCCGATCTTGGCGTCCTTCAGCTCGGCCAGGCTCTTGGCCCCGGCGAACTTGCCGTTGCCCATGGTGACCACGCCCTGGCGCACGTCGTAGTAGCCGTCGGAGAAGGTCACGGCCTTCTGCCGGGCGGGGGTGACCGAGATCTGGTTGATGTCGAAGTCGAAGTTCTTGGGACCGGGCGCGTAGGAGGCGTCGAACGACTGCGTCACCCATGTGACCTCGTTCTTGGCGAAGCCCAGCTTGCCCGCCACCGCGTAGGCGACCGCGCTCTCGAAGCCCTCGCCGTTGGACGGGTCGTTGTTCTTGAACCACGGCTCGAAGGCGGGCTTGTCGGTGGCGACGGTGAGCTGCCCGGCCTTGACCAGCTTGAGCTGGTCCTTGGCGCAGGAGGCGGGCGAGGCCGACGCGCCGGAGGAGGACGAGTCCTCCTGCGGGGCGCAGGCCGTGGCGGCGATGGCGAGCGCGGCCACCCCGGCGAGGGCGGTCAGCAGGGAACGGCGGGCCATGGCGGGCCTCCAGCGGGTCGGGCCTGTCCGGTGGTGCGGACGGTCAGCGGTGCGGATGGTGCGGGTGGGGTCTCAGGTGGTGCGGAGGGTCAGGGCGCCGGTGGCGACCAGGCCGAAGCGGGCGTTGGCCGCGCCCTGGTTGATCGCGAAGCCGAGGCGGCCGGAGGAGTCGACCCACACCAGCGGCTCGCCCGGGGCGACCGCGCCGAAGGTCTCGGCGAACGGCACCCGCGCCGAACGCTCCGCGCCGTCGGCGGCGGTCCAGGTCAGTTCCAGTTCGGTGCCGTAGGGCAGGTCGCCGAGCGCGGCGGTCAGGTCGGCGCGGTCGGCCGACAGGATCAGGCTGCCGAACTGGTCGGCGTACAGCACGGTCGTGGTCAGCACGCCGTCGCCGACCTCGGGGGTGGGCAGCGCCAGCTCCATCGGCGCGGCGGCCGGGCCGAGGTCGGCCAGGTCGACGCCCCCGGCGACGTGCGCGGCGGCGGGCGCGAAGATGTCGCGGCCGTGGAAGGAGGTGGAGACGGCGGGGAGCCGGTAGGCGGGGTTCTCCAGCAGGTGGGCGCGGCGGACGCCGCCCAGCGCCTCGGCGGCCGGGACCAGCAGCCCGTTGTCGGGGCCGATCAGCACGTCGCCGCGGCCGGTCTCGACGCCGATCGGGTGGCGCGGGGTGCCGACGCCCGGGTCGACGATCCCGACGTGCACGCCCGCGGGCAGGTACGGCAGCGCCTGGCGCAGCAGCAGCGCGCCCTCGACGATGGCGTACGGGGTGATCTCGTCGCTGAGCACCAGCACGTTGGCCGACGGGGCGATCGAGTACATCACTCCGGCGCAGATCGCGCTGTAGGCGTTGCCGAAATCGGTGGCGAGACTGATGAACGGGCGGGATTCGGACACAGAGAAGCCTCAGACCTGCGAAAACAATGAAGAGCGAGAGTAAAGCCTACCAAGACGGTAGAGAGTCGGCGGACCCGGCACGGCCCTCGGAACCCTTCCGGTGATCACGTCAGTGCGAACACCGTCCCCGTTATTCCCAGGCCGACCGTGACGGCGGTGGCCACCAGGATCGAGACCGGGTCGGCGACCGGCCGCCCGGCCGCCAGCATCCGGTGCCGCCTGCGGTGCCGCCGCCCCGCGCGGCGCAGTTGCAGCGCCGCCGCGCCGCACACCGCCGCGCCCGCCAGCCCCGCCCCGGTCGCGGTGGGCGCGAACCGCACGCACACCAGGCCCGCCACGATCAGCGCGAGCACGGTGCGGGACCAGGCCAGCGCGGTGCGCTCGGGTTGCGCCCCGTGGTCCCACAGGGCCCGGGGCGCGCGCGGGCTCATCGGGCGGCCAGCAGCGCCACCAGCAGGACCACCGCCGCGATCGCCAGCCCGTAGGACAGGACCGGCGCGAGCGCGGGCAGCGGCAACGTCTCGGCCCGGCGCAGCGCGCGCTCGGTGCGCAACCAGCGGCGGAACGCCAGCGCCGCGACCAGCGCCCCGGTGGCCGACAACCCGGCCGCCAGCCCCGTGCGCAGCGGCCCGGCCACCAGGTGGTCGCTGAGCGCCAGCCCGATCCCACCGGCGATCATCGCCAGCGCGGTGCGGATCCAGGCCAGGAACGTGCGCTCGTTGGCCAGCGTGAAGCGGGGGTCGGGGTCCTCGCCCTCGGCCAGCAGGCGGTCGTGCCACCTGCCGGACGGCGGGCCCGGGGGGTCCATCGCGGTCATCGGCGGTTCACTCTGCAATGTCGAAGGGCGGGGCTTGAAGGGTGGGGCGGAGAACGCGGGCGCGGGTCGGGGGTGAAGTCGCTTCATATTAGGCGACGGCTTTTGCTGGGTAATTCCTATATGGCAAGCAGGAATTGTTTTCCGGAGACGCCGAAGGCCGGGCCGCCCGCGTGCGCGCGAGCGGTCCGGCCGGAGCGGACTTCCAGGTCAGGACTGCTTGACGGCCTTCTTGCCGCCGGTCTTTTCCACGACGGTCTCAACGAGGCGGTCATTGGCGAGCGTGAGGTAGATCAGCACACCGCCGATGTAGGTGCACAGCCGTACCGCGTCGGGAATGCCGTTCCAGGTCTCGTTCATCCACATGCCGAACCATTCCCCGGCGACGGCCTGGAAACCGAAGAACCAGAGGAACAGGCCGAGCGTGCAGCCGACGACGCCCCACTTCTTGGTCTCGCGGTACACCGCGTCGGGCGCGCGCAGGGCGCGGGCCTGCTTCCAGGCCGACACCAGGCAGGAGACCATGATGGCCGCCTCGGTGATGATCACGCCGACGTAGGCCAGGTGGTGGAACCAGGTCCACGGGACGGACCGGTAGTTGATGTTGCTGACCTCGCGCAGCGAGGGCTTCTGGGCGTCCATCGCGAAGACGTGCGAGACGAAGTTGAAGTTCGTCCAGTAGTCGGTGAGATTGCCGAACACGACGAACAGGGCGAAGCCACCGACGGTGAAGGTGAGCAGGGCCTTGCTGGCGCGGATGAACCACGTGGTGTCGAAGCTCCGCGCCGGGGTGGGATGAGCCATCAGAGGTGTTCCTTGTGCTCGCGGGACTGGAGGGGGTCCCGTCGTTCAGCGCAAGAACATCCACTCCGGGACCCGGTGCGCCCGACCTTGCCTACGGCTCCCCGGCGGGAGTCCGTGACGGACGCGGTCCACTGGCTCCACCGCTGGAGGCGGCGTCGCGGGCCCCGGTGGCCTGAGGTGTGACCTGCGGTTCCCATGATACGGGATGGGCGACGTGAAATCGGACACAATGCCCTGGACGTCGCACCTCAGCCGTCGAACCGCCGCGCGGACGCGTCCTCCTGGGCGAGCCGGTGCAGGGCCGTCAGCACCTGCTCGTACAGGACGGTGGACACCAGCATCGAGTGCACGGTCCGGGTGCGCGGCTCGCCGTCGGCGACGCGGGCGATCTCGTGCTCGGCGACGTCGGTGGCGGCCCGCACGTAGGGCCGCAGGTCGGCCAGGGTGATCGGGAAGCCGAGGCGGCGCAGCGCCACGAAGGTCTGGGCGAGCAGGTCGCGGGCCGGGGCCCGCTCGGTGACGCGCCAGCCCAGCTCGCCGATCAGCGCGTCCACGTCCTGCCGGGCGGCGCGCCAGTGCGGGTCGTCGGGCGGGCTGATGTGCGGGCCCAGCGCGTACTGCGTGGTGCCGAACAGCCCGTGCAGCCCGGTGTCCTCGTCCTCGATCGCCATGACGATCTTCTGGATGGCCGAGACCGGCAGGTCGCCCAGCTCGCGCAGCGCGCGGATCAGCCGCAGCCGCTCCAGGTGGGAGCGGTCGTAGCTGGCCCGGGTGGCACCGGCCAGCGTGCCCTTGGGCAGCAGGCCCTCGCGTATGTAGAACTTGATCGTCTGCACGGTGAGCCCGCTGCGGTCGCTCAACTCGGAGATCAGCATCCGGTTACCCCCTTGACTGGATAGTAGTTCTATCCAACTATTGGATATCGCCACTATCCAACAAAGAGGGGGCGCCGTGTTCACCGCCGTGACCGCCGACCGCGACTTCGATCTCGACGCACGTCCGGACGCGCGGGGGCGCCTGCTCGCCCCGCTCGACCGCCCCCTGCTCGGCTGGGAGCGCAAGCCGCACGGCTGGTGCCGGGGCGAAGCGTGCCTGCCCGCCTTCCGCGCAGCCGAGGCCGAGACGCCGGACGGGGTGGACGTGGCCGCGTTCGCCGGGCTGACCGGCCAGGTCGCCGTCGTCGACGAGGCCGAGCGCGCCGTCGCGTTCGCCGACAAGCCGCAGGGCCCCGCCACGGGTCTGGCACCGGACTTCACCCTGGACGGCGTCTCGCTCGCCGACTTCCGGGGCCGCAAGGTGGCGCTGGTGTTCTGGGCGTCCTGGTGCGGGTGCCGCTACGACCTGCCCGCCTGGCAGGAACGGCACGCCGCCCTCGCCGAGCACGGCTTCACCGTCGTCACCATCGCCTGCGACCGGTCCCCGGAGGACGCCCGCCCGTGGATCGAGGAGGCCGCGCCCGCCCACCCCGCGCTGATCGACGCCGAGGGCGCGGTCGCGGAGCGGTACGACGTCGTCAACGTCCCGACCGTGGTGTGGGTGGACGAGCAGGGCCGCGTCGCCCGCCCCCAGGAGACCCAGACCGCCACCGACCTGTTCCGGTCGATGAACGGCCTGGACTCCGAGGCGTCCTACGCCGCGCTGCGCCGCTGGGTGCTGGAGGGCGACGCCGGGCTGACCGCCGAGCAGGCCCGCGAGCTGCTGCGCGTCCCCACCGAGGACGAGCAGCGCGCCCGCGCCCACGCCCGCCTGGCCATCTGGCTGGCCCGCGACGGCCGCCGCGAAGCGGCCCTGCGCCACGTCGGCGCGGCCGCCGCGCTCGCCCCGCACGACGTGGCGATCCGGCGCGGCCTGATGCCGCTGACCGGCGAGGACCCCTTCGGCGACGCCTACTTCGCGCTGCGCGAGGAGCTGGAGAAGGCGGAGATCCCGCTCTACCGCCCCCTCGACCTCTGATCCTCCGTCAGGCCCGGGTCTCCAGGCGCAGGTCGGCGATCGACCGGCCCGCCTGGAGACGGGTGGCGGACGCGGGCAGCCGCTCGTCCAGCTCGACGCGCACGGTCGTGCTCTCACCGGCGGAGACGTCGGCCACGGCGAAGCCCGCCAGGCGGATCGGCACGCCCTCGCCCGAGGCGTAGACCTGGACGACCTCGCGTCCGTCACGCCCGCCGGAGTTGCTGATCGTCACTTCGGCGACGCCGCCCGACACCGTCAGCGCCTCGTACTCCCAGGTCGTGTAGCCGAGGCCGTGCCCGAACGGGAACGCCACGTCCTCGGGGGAGTAGTGCCGGTACCCGATCGCGGTGCCCTCGGCGTACTCCAGCACGCCGTCCTTCGGCCACGGCAGCAGGATGTTCTCCTCGCTCGCCGGGAACGTGGTGGGCAGCCGCCCGCCCGGCTCCCGCGCACCGGCCAGCACGTCGGCGATCGCGCCGCCGCCCTCCTGGCCCGGCAACCACGCCCACACCAGCGCCGCGACTTCGTCGCGCCAGGGCATCAGCACGGGCGAACCGGCGTTGACCACGACGACGGTGCGGGGGTTGGCGGCGGCCACCGCCGACACCAGCTCGTCCTGGCGGCCCGGCAGCGCGAGCGTCGTGCGGTCGAAGCCCTCGCTCTCCACCTCGTCGTTGGTGCCGACCAGCACGACCGCCACGTCGGCGGCGCGGGCGGCGGCGACGGCGGCGGCCAGCTCCTCGTCCTCGGGCAGGTGCGGCTCGAAGTAGTTGACGCCGAAGGTCGCCGCGCCGAACAGCGCGCCCGGGTCCACGGTGTGGACCAGCTCCAGCGCCAGCTCGGTGCCCGCCTGCTGCTCGGTCTCCACGCGCAGCTCCGGCGGGGCCAGGAACGCCATGAACGGGTCGTCGCCCTCGGGCCGCACGTCCAGCTCGTGCACCTGCTCGCCCAGCGTGAGCACGTAGCGGCCGACGCCCGCCACCGCGAACGTGTGGACGCCCGACGCCGCCACCCGCACCTTCGCCGCCACCGCGATCTTGACGGTGCCCTCCGGCAGGCCCTCCATGAACATCAGCTTGGTCGCGGCGCGCGCCTCCGACTTCACCACGCCGCCGTCGGCGTCCAGGTAGGTCACCCGCACGCCGCGCTCACCGGTCTCGGGGTCGGTGCACAGGCCGATCGGGAGCGGGGCGAGGCGCTCGTGCGGGTAGACGCCCGCGTGCACCGAGAACTCGGCGTCGCCGAACACCTCGCGCAGGCCCTCCTCCGGCAGCACCTGGTCGGCCGGGTTGACGTGCGCGCTGCCGCCGCCCTGCGCGCCGAAGCGGCGCACGTTCGGGCCGATCAGCGCGATCCGGCGCGGCGCGGCCAGCGGCAGCGCGCCGCCCTCGTTGCGCAGCACGACCATGGACCGAGCGGCCAGCTCGCGCAGTTGCGCGCGGGCATCGTCGGGGGTAGTGACGCCCGCGGGGACGTCGTAGCCCTCCAGCGCGCCGGTGCGGGCGGCCAGACGCAACACGCGCAGCACCTTGTCGTCGATCAGCTCCTCGGCGACCTTGCCGTCACGGACGGCTGCGACCAGCTTGTCCTTCCAGTGGTTGGCCGGGCCCAGCAGCCCCGGCATCTCCAGGTCCATGCCCGCCTCGGCGCTGGCCACGGTGGAGCCGATGGCGAACCAGTCCGACACCACGACGCCGTCGAAGCCCCAGGTGTTCTTGAGCACGTCGGTGAGCAGGTGCCCGTGCTCGGTCATGGTCGGGCCGTTGACCGCGTTGTAGGCGGCCATGACCGCCCACGCGCCCGCCGACACCGTCTCCCTGAACGGCCGCAGGTACAGCTCGTCGAGCGTGGTCTCGTCGATGATCGCGTCGTAGGAGTTGCGCTCGGTCTCGGAGTCGTTGCCGACGTAGTGCTTGACGGTCGCGGCGACGCCCGCCGACTGCACGCCGCGCACGAAGCCCGCGCCGATCCGCGCGACCAGCAGCGGGTCCTCGGCGTAGTTCTCGAAGTGCCGCCCGCCGAGCGGGGTGCGGTGCAGGTTGATGGTGGGGGCGAGCTGCATGTGCACGCCCTTGTCGCGGGCCTGCGCGCCGTTCAGCCGCCCGGTGCGCTCGGCGGCGGCCGTGTCCCACGTCGCGCCGAGCGAGGTGGCGCTCGGGAACAGCAGGCTGTGCTCGCGCTCGTCCCAGCGGGTGCCGCGCACGCCGCTCGGGCCGTCGGACATGACCAGCTTCCGCAGCCCGATCTTCGCCATGGGCGGCAACGTCCAGAAGTCGGCCCCGGTCAGCAGCGTGACCTTCTCCTCCAGGCCGAGCCTGGCGAGCCGCGCGCGCAGATCGGATTCGTCGATGGTCATCGGGCCTCCTTGACGTACGGGCGGAGATCGCCGCTCTGCGGCGACTCTATGCCCGCTTACCGAGTAGTCGGTAGGTTTGTTATTCGTACGTTACTCATATCGGCTGCGTAGAGTGGGGGACCGTGGCGACCAGGACGGACCGGCGGCGCGGCTACGCCTCCGGCGACGCGCGACGCGAGCAGATCCTGCACGTGGCGATGCAGGAGTTCGCCGAGAACGGCTACCGGGGCACCTCGCTGGCGCGGGTCGCCGAGCGCGCCGGGCTTTCGCAGCCCGGCCTGCTGCACCACTTCCGCACCAAGGAGCAACTGCTGATCGCGGTGCTGGAGTTGCGTGACCAGCGCGACGTGGAGCGGTTCTTCGACGACGCCGGGCGGCCGCCGCCGGGGCTGGACCTGCTGACGGGCATGGTGCGGCTGGTCGAGCACAACGCGCGCACGCCCGAGCTGGTGCGCCTTTTCACTGTGCTCACCAGCGAGGCGGTCACCAACGACCACCCCGCCCGCGCGTGGGCCCGCACCCGCTACACCCGCACCCGCGCGCAGATCGCCCAGGCGCTGCGCGAGGCGGCGGCACGGGGGGAGTTGCGGCCCGGCCTGGACGCCGAGGCGCACGCGTCCCGGATCATCGCGCTCATGGACGGGCTCCAGACGCAGTGGCTGCTGGACCCCGAGCACGTGGACATGCCCGCCCTCTTCCGCGACCACCTGGAAGACCTGCTGGCGGCTCTGCGTCCCTAAAGCACGAAGGCCCGCCCCTGCGCAGGGACGGGCCGGGGGCGGGGGACGTCAGCCGGTGGTGCGGCGCATCCCCTCGGAGATCTTCTCGGCGGCGGCCATCACCGGCCCGGCGTGCAGCCGCCCGGGGGAGCGGGTCAGCCGCTCCAGCGGCCCCGACACCGACACCGCCGCGATCACCCGGCCGCCCGCGCCCCGGATCGGCGCCGACACCGAGCCCACGCCCTGCTCGCGCTCGCCCACGCTCTGCGCCCAGCCCCGCCGCCGCACCGACGCCAGCGTCGTCGCCTCGAACTTGGCCCCGCGCAACCCCCGGTGCATCCGGTCGGGCTCCTCCCACGCCAGCAGCACCTGCGCGGCCGACCCCGCCGTCATCGGCAGCGCCGCCCCCACCGGGACGGTGTCGCGCAACCCGCTGGTCCGCTCGGCGGCGGCCACGCACACCCGCACGTCGCCCTGCCGCCGGAACAACGACGCGCTCTCGCCCGTCAGGTCCCGCAACTGCGCCAGGATCGGCTGCGCCATCGCCAGCAGCCGGTCCTCGCCCGCCGCCACCGCCAATTCGGCGAGGCGCGGGCCCAGGATGAACCGCCCCTGCGTGTCGCGGTGCACCAGCCGGTGGTGCTCCAGGGCGACGGCGAGCCGGTGCGCGGTGGGCCGGGCCAGACCGGTGGTCTGCACGAGCTGCGCCAGCGAGGCCGGACCGGCCTCCAACGCGTTCAGCACCAGCACCGCTTTGTCAAGTACGCCGACTCCGCTAGAGTTGTCCATGTCTTGATATTGCCGTCTCGTAATTTGAGATGCAAGTCGAGGTCCCCGTGACGGGCGGCGCAGCGGAGCGCCGCCGCCGACATCAGGTGAGGTGGAGCGATGGGCCGCACATTGGCCGAGAAGGTGTACGACGCGCACGTCGTGCGACGTGCCGAGGGCGAACCGGACCTGCTCTACATCGACCTGCACCTGGTGCACGAGGTGACCAGCCCGCAGGCGTTCGACGGGCTGCGGCTGAACGACCGCCCGGTGCGCCGCCCCGACCTGACGATCGCCACCGAGGACCACAACGTCCCCACCACCGACCTGCTCAAGCCGATCGCCGACCCGGTGTCGCGCACGCAGGTGGAGACGCTGCGCAAGAACTGCGCCGAGTTCGGCATCCGGCTGCACCCGATGGGCGACGCCGGGCAGGGCATCGTGCACGTCATCGGCCCGCAGCTCGGCCTGACCCAGCCCGGCATGACGGTGGTGTGCGGCGACTCCCACACCTCCACCCACGGCGCGTTCGGCGCGCTGGCCCACGGCATCGGCACCAGCGAGGTCGAGCACGTGCTGGCCACCCAGACGTTGCCGCAGGTCAAGCCCAAGATGATGGCCGTCACCGTCGAGGGCGCGCTGCCCGCCGGCGTCACCGCCAAGGACCTGATCCTGGCGATCATCGCCGAGATCGGCACCGGCGGCGGCCAGGGCCACATCATCGAGTACCGCGGCGAGGCCGTCCGGTCGCTGTCGATGGAGGGCCGCATGACGGTCTGCAACATGTCCATCGAGGCCGGGGCCCGCGCCGGGATGATCGCCCCCGACGAGACCACCTTCGAGTACCTGAAGGGCCGCCCGCACGCCCCGCAGGGCGCCGACTGGGACGCCGCCGTCGAGTACTGGACGTCCCTGCGCACCGACGACGACGCGGTCTTCGACAGGGAGGTGGTGATCGACGCCACCACCCTGACCCCGTTCGTCACCTGGGGCACCAACCCCGGCCAGGGCCTGCCGCTCGGCGACAGCGTGCCCGACCCCGCCGCCTACGCCGACCCCGACGAGCGCCAGGCCGCCGAGCGCGCGCTGGAGTACATGGGCCTGACGGCGGGCACCCCGCTGCGCGACATCGCCGTGGACACCGTCTTCGTCGGCTCCTGCACCAACGGCCGCATCGAGGACCTGCGCGCCGTCGCGGGCGTGCTGGCGGGCCGCCGGGTCGCCGACGGCGTCCGCATGCTGGTCGTCCCCGGCTCGATGGCGGTCAAGGAGCAGGCCGAGGCCGAGGGCCTGCACGAGGTCATCGCCGCCTCCGGGGCCGAGTGGCGCGAGGCCGGGTGCTCGATGTGCCTGGCGATGAACCCCGACAAGCTCACCCCCGGCGAGCGCAGCGCCTCCACCTCCAACCGCAACTTCGAGGGCCGGCAGGGACCCGGCGGCCGCACCCACCTGGTGTCGCCCGCCGTCGCCGCCGCCACCGCCGTCCGCGGCCGCCTGGCGGCGCCCGCCGACCTGCCCGCCGACCTGTAAGGGAGCCCGGAAGCCATGGAAGCCTTCACCGCCCACACCGGGCGCGCGGTCCCGCTGCGCCGCAGCAACGTGGACACCGACCAGATCATCCCGGCGGTCTGGCTCAAGCAGGTCAGCCGCACCGGCTTCGACAAGGGCCTGTTCTCGGCCTGGCGCGAGGACCCGGGGTTCGTGCTGAACAAGCCCGAGTACCAGGGCGCCAGCGTGCTGGTGGCCGGGCCCGACTTCGGCACCGGCTCCTCCCGCGAGCACGCCGTCTGGGCCCTCCAGCAGTACGGGTTCCGCGTGGTCATCGCCCCGCGCTTCGGCGACATCTTCCGCAACAACGCCACCAAGATGGGGCTGCTGCCGGTCGTGCTGCCCGCCGAGACCGTCGAGGCCCTCCAGTCCCGCGCCGAAAGCGACCCCCAGGCCGAGATCACCGTCGACCTGGACAGGCGGGAGGTGCGCGCCGGGGACCTGACGGCCCCGTTCGAGATCGACGACTACACCCGCTGGCGGCTGCTGGAGGGCCTGGACGACATCGGCCTGACCCTGCGGCACGCCGACGACGTCACCGCGTTCGAGAGCGCCCGCCCCGGCTGGCTGCCCACGACCGTGTGACCCCGCCGGTCAGCGCCCGGTCAGGCTCCTGACCTGGGGATCCGCCGGAAACCGGTACCCCGGGTGGTCGGGCGTGCCCGCGCACCGAGGACAATTCCTGGTGTGCGAGGGCACGCTCGACCGTCGTGAGGGGGCATGCGCGTGAGCACGGTCCCGTGGACCGGACCGGAGTGGGACGACCCGGCGCTGACCCGCCTGGCGCGGCGGCTGCGCGAGGCGCACCGGCTCGTCGCGCCGCTGCCGCCGGAGCCCCGCAGGCGGCTGATCAGGCACCTTCTGGCGATCACCGACCTGGCCAAGCGGGACGCCGACCTGGCCGCCCGCCGACTGGACGCCTTCATCGCCGACCACGGAGCCGATTTTCGCCGGGCGCCCGGTGCCCGATAGCGTGCGTGGTGGCCGGATTCGGTCCGGCGCCCGGCGAGACGGGGGCGAGGCCGACAAAAACGCCTGCGACACGGGAACTCTTCCGTGGGGGTGATTGTGTCGGTGCCTGGGCTCCCTTAGTTTCGTTCGGGCAAGGGGGGAACTAGAGGAGTAACCCATGAACAAGCGTGAGCTGGTGGACGCCATCTCCGAGCGGCTCGGCAGCAAGAAGGCCGCCGCCGAGGCCGTCGATGCCATCCTGGAGACGATCCAGACCGCCGTCGCCAAGGGCGACAAGGTCGCGATCACCGGGTTCGGTTCGTTCGAGAAGGCCGACCGGCCTGCCCGCACGGCCCGGAACCCGGCGACGGGCAAGACCATCGACGTTCCCGCGACGTCCGTGCCGAAGTTCAAGGCCGGCGCCGACTTCAAGAACCTGGTGGCCGGCAAGAAGTAGGGGCACTTCCCGCGGCGGCGCCCGGGACCGGAGCGATCCGGTCCCGGGCGCTGTTGTGTTTCTGAGGCCCTAGGCGGGACGGTCGGGGAGCGGGAAGGTCGCCAGGGTGATCACCCAGACGGCGCCGTCGCGCAGCGCCAGCCGCACCCGCTGGCCCCAGCGCAACATCCGCAGGCCGCCCGCGTCGAAGGCCGCCGCGTCGAAGGGCAGCTCGGTCCCGTCGTCGAGCAGCACGCTGCCCGACCGGGTCTCGGCGTCATAGGTGCGCACGGTCGCCTGCATGGGCGCAACCTTAGGCGAACGAGCCCGAGGCGGGCAGCAGCGCCGCCACGGCGGCGGTGCGGGGGCCGAGGCCCAGCGCCAGCGCCGCCTTCAGGTCGTCCAGGGTGTCCACGTCGCGGCGCACGCTGTCGATGCCGTCGAGCAGCAGCTCCCGCGCCCCGCGCGACCGGTGCGCGGCCCGGGACTCGCCGCCGAACGCGGGCGCGAACGGCACCCCCGGGCGGGCCGTGTAGAGCGTGGTGCCGATCCCGGCGGCGTCCGGAACGAACGCCTCGGGGGCCGCTGCGGCGGCGTCCAGCACCCGCGCCAGCTCCTCGGGCCGCAGCGCGGGCAGGTCGGCCGACAGCGCGCCCACCCCGGCGTCGGGGGACCACTCGCGGCCGCGACCAGCGCCGTAGACCAGCGCCGGGTTCAGGCCCACGTCGGGCTCGTCGGGGACGACCCGCGCGCCCAGCGCCGACAGCTCGGCGGCGGCCAGCGGGTCGTCGGTGACCACGATCACATCGCGGACCCGGGCGCAGCGCAGCGCCGCGCCGACCGTGTCGGTCGCCACGGCCAGGGCCAGCGCCTCGCGGTGCGGCCCGGCGGCCTCGGCCATGCGGGTCTTGGCCCGCGCCAGCACCTTGACGGGCACCACGAGCGACCACGGGAGAGAAGGCGCCTCGCGCTCTGCGGTAAACATGTCAGCTCGACACTATGCGCTCCCAACCGCGACACTTGAGGACACCCCACGTCCGGCGCGGGGATTCGGATCGAGGAGGGAAGGGCCGTGAGCGAGGGCTATTCGCCGGCCTGGCGGCGGTTCACGATCGTCATCCTGCGCCCGCTGCTGTACGGGCTGCTCAGGCGGGACTGGCGCGGCCGGGGCAACGTGCCCCGCACCGGCGGCGTGATCATCGCGGCCAACCACATCTCCGAGTCCGACCCGCTGGCGCTCGCCCACTTCGTCTACGAGTCCGGCCGCTACCCCGTCTACCTCGCCAAGTCCACGCTGTTCGAGGTGCCGGTGCTCAAGGCGATCCTGCGCGGCACCGGCCAGATCCCCGTCTACCGCGACAGCGCCGACGCGGCGCTGGCGCTGCGCGACGCCGAGGCGGCGCTGCGGCGCGGCGAGTGCCTGATGTTCTACCCCGAGGGCAGCTGCACCCGCGACCCGGAGCTGTGGCCGATGACCGGCCAGACCGGGGTGGCGCGGATGGCGCTGAAGACCGGCGCCCAGGTCGTCCCGGTGGCCAGCTGGGGCGCGCACGAGCTGCTGCCCTACAAGAAGGGCGAGCAGAGCGGGCTGCGCGGCAGGCTGAAGAAGGGGTTCCACCCGATCCCGCGCAAGACCATGCGGGTGGCGGCCGGACCGCCGGTGGACCTGTCGGCCTACGCCGGGGAGCCGCTCACCAAGGAGACCCTGCACCGCGCGACGGCCGAGATCATGCACGCGATCGCCGGGCTGCTCGGCGATCTGCGCGGCGAGGAACCGCCCCGGCAGCTCTACGATCACCACAGGGTCCGGGAGGAGCGCCGCGCCCCGTCCGCCGACCCGGTGGCCGCGCCCGACGCGGCCGTCTCGGCGGCCGCCGAGCGCGAGGCCGAGCGCGAGGCCGGGAGCGCGCCGGAGGCCGGGGCCGGGCAGGTCGCTCGGGGCCAGGACCGCGACGCGAAGGGCAAGGAGGTCACGTGACGTTCCGCACCGCCGTGATGGGGGCCGGGTCGTGGGGGACCACGTTCGCCAAGATGCTGGCCGACGTGGGCGGCGAGGTCACCCTGTGGGGGCGCCGCGCGAGCGTCGTCGAGGCGATCGACGAACGGCACGAGAACCCCGACTACCTGCCCGGCATCCTGCTGCCCGACGGGCTGCGCGCCACCACCGACCCCGCCGAGGCGCTCGCCGGGGCCGACTTCGTCGCGCTCGCCGTCCCGGCGCAGACCCTGCGCGAGAACCTGGGCGCCTGGGTGCCGCTGCTGCCGCCCGAGGCGGTGCTGGTCAGCCTGATGAAGGGCGTGGAGCTCGGCACCACCCGCCGCATGTCGGAGGTGATCGCCGAGGTCGCGCAGGTCCCGGCCGAGCGGGTCGCGGTGTTCTCCGGCCCCAACCTGGCCCGCGAGATCGCCGCCGGGGAGCCGAGCGCGGCGGTGTCGGCGTGCGTGGACCAGGACAACGCCGAGCGCCTCCAGGCCGCCACCATGACCCCCTACTTCCGCGTCTACACCAGCACCGACGTGATCGGCGTCGAGCTGGGCGGCGCGGTCAAGAACATCGTGGGCCTGTGCGTGGGCATGTCGGTCGGGCTGGGCTTCGGCGCCAACACCCAGGCGCTGCTGATGACGCGCGGGCTCGCCGAGATCGCCCGGCTGGGCGCGGCGCTGGGCGCCGACGAGCACACCTTCGCCGGACTCGCCGGGATGGGCGACCTGATCGCGAGCTGCTCCTCGCCGCTGGCGCGCAACCGCACCTTCGGCGAGAACCTGGGGCGCGGCATGTCGCTGGAGGAGGTCGTCGCGGTCACCAAGCAGACCGCCGAGGGCGTCAAGTCGGCCGAACCGGTGCTGGAACTGGCGCGCAAGCACAACGTGGAGATGCCGATCACCGAGGCGGTGGTCAACGTGCTGCACCGCGACGTGCCGATCAAGGAGGCGGCGATCTCGCTGATCTCGCGTTCCCCGAAGCCGGAGCGCTACGGAGTGTGACAGACTGTGCGCGATGCGTACGGACATCCGCGCCTCAGGTGAGAACACCCGCGCCGCCCACCTGCCGACCGGCGGCCTGCCGGGCGAGCCCGGCGACGCGTTCGCCGCGGGGCTGGCGGCCCTGGAAGGGCACCGCCTCGGCGAGCCCGTCGGCGGGCAGGCGTTCGCGTCCGGCACCGCCGCCGCCACCGCCGTCTTCCTGGCGTTCGCCGGCGCGGGCGCGCACGTGGTCGCGCCGCACTCGGCGTCCGGCGCCGTCCGCGCCCTGCTGACCGGCCCGCTGGCCCGGTTCGGCGTGCAGGCCACCTTCGCCGACTTCACCGACCCGGCGGCGGTCGGCGCGGCCCTGCGGCCCGCCACCCGCCTGGTCTGGGCCGAGACGCTGGCCGGGCCCGCCGCGCCCGCCGACCTGCCCGCGCTGGCCGCCGTCGCGCGCCAGGCCGGGGCGGTCCTGGCCGTCGAGTCCACCTGGGCCACGCCGGTGGTGTGCCGCCCGCTGGAGCACGGCGCGGATCTCGTCGTGCACACCGCCACGCCCTACCTCGGCGGCCACGGCGGCGCGGTCGTCGCCCGTCCCGCGCGGCTCGCGGAGGTGCGGCGCGTCCACGCCGCGACCGGCGCGGTGCTCGCGCCCGGCCAGGCGCAGGCGTTGCGCCGCGCGCTCGCCACGCTGCCGCTGCGGGTGCGCCGCCACTGCGACACCGCCAGCATCGTCGCCGCCGCGCTGGCCCGGCACCCGGCCGTGGCGTCGGTGGCCTACCCCGGCCTGCCCGGCCACCCCGGCCACGGCCTGGCGCGCGAGCTGTTCGACGCCGGGCCCGAGGGCACCCGCTTCGGCGCGGTCGTCGTGCTCACCCCGCGCGGCGGTTCCGAGGCCGGGCCCGCGCTGGTGGAGGCGCTGGGCGCGGCCGACGTCTCCGGCGGCGCCCGCACCGAGGCCGTCCACCTGGCCTCGACCACCTACCGGCACCTGGACGCGGCGGGGCTGGCCGCCGCGGGCGTCGAGCCCGGCGCGGTGCGCCTCGCCGTCGGGCTGGAGGACGCCGACGACCTGATCCGCGCCCTCACCCACGCGTTGGACGCCGTCGCGCGGGCCGCCGGGCAGGTGCCCCGGTCCCGGCCCGCCGAGCCGCTCGTGGCCGACCCCGGCTGATCGGCGGTAGGGTCGGGCATCATGTCCCAGGCTTCAAAGATCCGCGTGGCGGTGGTGTTCGGCGGGCGCAGCTCCGAGCACGCCATCTCCTGCGTCACCGCCGGCGCCGTCATGGCCGCCATCGACCGGGACCGCTACGAGGTGGTGCCGGTCGGCATCGCCCGCGACGGCCGCTGGGTGCTGGCCCCCGCCGACCAGCGGCTGGCCATCGAGGACGGGCGGCTGCCCGAGGTGAGCGGCGCGGGCCGCGCGCTGGCGCTGCCGTTCGACCCCGACGCCGCCGGGCTGCTGGTGGTCGAGCCGGACCGGGTGCCCGAGACCCTCGGCCAGGTGGACCTGGTGCTGCCGGTGCTGCACGGCCCCTACGGCGAGGACGGCACGATCCAGGGCCTGCTGGACCTGGCCGGGATCCGCTACGTCGGGGCCGGGGTACTGGCCAGCGCGGTCGGCATGGACAAGGGCTTCATGAAGCTGGTGTGGCAGGCCCGCGGCCTGCCGGTCGGCCCGTACGTGCTGGTGGGCGACCGCGAGTGGCGGCGCGAGCGCAAGCGCAAGCTGGACGAGATCAAGGAGCTGGGCTTCCCGGTCTTCGTCAAGCCCGCGCGCGCCGGGTCGAGCATGGGCATCACCCGCGTCACCGCCGAGCAGGACCTGGAGGCGGCCGTCGAGACCGCCCGCGAGCACGACCCCAAGGTCATCGTGGAGGCCGCGATCGTCGGCCGCGAGATCGAGTGCGGGGTGCTCCAGGGCGTCGGCGACGACCCGCCCGAGGCGAGCCTGCCCGCCGAGGTGCTCACCTCCGGCGACCAGGACTTCTACGACTTCGAGACCAAGTACCTCGACTCCGCCACCACCCTCGCGATCCCGCCGGACCTGCCGTCCGCCGCGATCGAGGAGGTCCAGCGCATCGCCGCGCAGGCGTTCGACGCGCTGGACTGCGAGGGCCTCGCGCGGGTGGACTTCTTCCACACCCCCGACGGGCGCTGGATCCTCAACGAGATCAACACCATGCCCGGCTTCACCCCGGCCTCGGCGTTCCCGCAGATGTGGGCGGCCACCGGCCTGGACTACCCGGCCCTGGTGGACCGCCTGATCCAGACCGCGCTGAACCGCCCGCTCGGCCTGCGCTGACCGGCCTGCGCTGACCCGCCTGCGCTGATTCCTCAGTAGGCGAGCCACGTCCCGGCGCGGACCGTGCCGGTGGTGGTTTCAGTGGCGCGGGCGCCGTCGGGGGAGAAGGTCCACAGCGTGTCGCCGACCATCAGTGATCGCGTGATGGAGTCCTGGCGGCCGGGGTGGGCGATCTCGCCGACGCGGCGGACCGCGTCGCCGTCGATCTTGAGGACCAAGGCGCGGGCGGTGCCGTCGCCGGTGGTGTGGCCGCGCACGGGCAGGACCGTCAGGCCGGTCTTGGGCCAGTACAGGAAGGCGTGCGGGTCGAACTCGGCGTCGCTGCCGGTCCTCGGCAGGTGGTGCACGCCGACGCGGCGGGGCGCGGCCGACACGTCGAAAAGCGACACCTGTGTGCCCTTGACGCGGCCCTGGGAGTCGGCGTCCTGGCCCACGCCCAGCAGGCGGCCCGGGGCGGTGGGGTGCAGGTAGGCCGAGTATCCGTTGATCTTCAGTTCGCCGGTGACGCGGGGCTTGGCGGGGTCCTTCAGGTCCACGACGTAGAGCGGGTCGGTCTGGCGGAAGGTCACCACGTAGGCGGCGGTGCCGAGGAAGCGCACCGAGTAGATGCGCTCGCCCTTGCCGAGGCCGTCGATGGTGCCCACCGTTTTCAGCGCGGAGCCGTCGCGGCGCAGGACGCGGACGGCGCTCTGCGAGCGGCCGCCGGTGGCCCCGGGGACGGCGTTGCCGCTGGTGGTGGCGACGCGCAGGTGCGTTCCGTCGTCGGACATCGAGTACTGGTTGAGCAGGCCGCCGGGCACCGAGCCGGACGCCTCGTAGCGGGGCCGCCCGGTGCCGGGCAGGCTGAACATGTGGATGTCGGTGCGTTCGTCCGGCTGTGCCTGCTGGGGTCTGCCGTTCCAGATGAGCGGGCGCGGTGGAGTGCCGGTGACGTACAGGGCGCGGCCCGTCGCGTACACGGTCTGGCCTTCGGCGGCGACCGAGACCGGGTCGGGGTCGCCCAGGGGGCGGGTCAGGTCGAGGGTGAGGACGGTGAGCACGCTGGTGCCGGTGGCCCCGGCGGCGTGGCTGACCCGGTCGCAGGGGACGGTGGTCTTGCTTCCGTTGCCCACCTGGAAGGAAGGCAGCCAGGCGCTGAGCGGTGCTTTGCGGACGATGGCGCGGTTGCGCTCGACGGCCTGCTGCTCGGCACCGCGTCCGTGGGGCAGGGACGGGAACTCGATGGTCGGGGTGCTGCGGATGACGACGCGCGCGGTCGCCCCGGTCTGGCGGGCGTCCACGTAGGCGGCGTCGCCGGTCATCGAGCCGACGACCTTCGGGGTGCCGGAGAGGTCCACCAGCGTCAGCCGCGTCAGCTGGCGGGCGGGGCCGTACAGGGGGCGTGCCGCTCCGAATTGCGGGAACTCGTCCGACAGCACCAGCACACGGTCACCGTGCAGGAGCAGGCGCGGGTCGCCGCCTGTTGAGCCGGAACCCGGCAGGGCCAGTTTGTGCACGACCTTGCGGGTGGCGGGGTCGATGACGTTCAGGCGGCCCTGGGCGACGGTGACGATGCGGCGGCCGTCGGTCTTGACCTGGTCGGGCTCGTCGGCGTCGGCCTCGTGGGCGTTGGTGCGCGAGTGCTCGGGCGGCGGCCCGGACGGCGCCGCTTGCTCGGCACGGGCCGCGGCGCCGGGGGGCACCGCGCCCTGGGCGTCGGACTTCTCCACGGTGAGAGCGCCGAGCCCGTACGGGGTGACCTGCTTGGCGGTCGCCTCACGCAGGCCGTCCAGCAGGTCGGAGCAGCCGTCGTAGGCGACCAGCCGCATCGGCGGGGCGGTCACCGGAGGACGGCCGCCGTCCTTGGTGGCGCAGCCCGCCACCAGCAGGGGGACGGCGAGGGCCGGGGCGAGGACGCGGGCGCTCATGGACGTTGGACGTGGGCGGTGCGCGACCGGTTCCTCCGGATTCCTACGAGTTCCGCGAGGCCGGTGATGTTCGCGTGACGGAAGCTTCAGACCGCTGAAACAGCTCGGAAACAGGGCTTTCGGCAGGATCGGAGCATCAGCGGAACCGACCGGAAGGACCTTCGTCCCGATGCCCTCGCTCGCCCCCGCCGCCCCCGCCGCTCTCGGCCAGGACCGCTGGCACCCCGACATCCCGGCGGCCGCGGAGGTGATCACGGGCGGCTCGGCGCGGCTGCTGTGCGCGGGCGGGCCGCTGGTGGTGGTCGGCGCCGAACCCGGCGACGTGATCGTGGTGGACGTGCTGGCCGCCGGGACCGGCGGCGCGCCCGCGCCGTCCGGGCACCCGGCCCTGATCGGCTGCGCCCCCGGCCCGGCGCGCGGCGCGCGGATCGGCTCGTGCGCGATCGCGCGGCTCACCGCCGGGGCGCGCGTCCTGCTGCCGGTGCACGTGCCCGGCGCGGAGCTGTCGGTGGGCGGCCTGCACCTGCCCAGTGCGGTGGGGGAGTGCCGCCCGGTGGCG
Source organism: Actinomadura hibisca NBRC 15177 (assembly GCF_001552635.1). Classification (GTDB taxonomy): domain Bacteria; phylum Actinomycetota; class Actinomycetes; order Streptosporangiales; family Streptosporangiaceae; genus Spirillospora; species Spirillospora hibisca. The sequence goes on from NZ_BCRO01000039.1 coordinate 174,057, forward strand.
GAGGGCTGGATCGACCTGCGGGTCAACCTGACCCGGCGCGGGGTGGAGCGGTTCGGGGTGAGCGGGCCGATCCTGATGACCTCGCCGCTCTAGCTGTCCGTGCCCTCCTCACGGGCCTCGCGCTCCTTGCGTTCGCGCCGCTCGCGCTTGGCGATGAGGGTGTCCACCTGCACGCTCAGCCGGGAGCCGAGCGGCCAGCCGACGTAGTGGGTCAGGAAGATCGCGATCTCGCGCAGCTCGTCGGGGGACAGCTCGCCGTTGTCCAGGGCGGCCGGGAGCTGGATGTCGAGCACGTCGTTGAGGCCCTGCCCGGCGAGCATCCCGATGAGCAGCAGCCGCCGGTCGCGCAGGCCGAGGCCGTCGCGGGTCCAGATGTCGCCGAACAGGTGGTCCACGGTGATGCCGAAGAAGTCGCCGGGCGCGTCGCCCATCTCCCAGCCGTAGACCTGGCGCATCATGTCGAGGCCGCGCCGCCGCCGCTCATCCATCGGTGTCCTCCGGGAGGCCGAGTCCGGCGGCGAAGCGGTCCAGGGCGAGGCGGGCGAGCGGGACGTCCACGTCCAGCTCGTCGGCCAGCTCCAGGGCGAACGTCAGGTCCTTCTCGCCCAGCGCCCGGACGTGCCGCATGATGTCGTACAGGTCGTCGCCGGGGGCCAGCGGCGCGGTGCTCGGCCGCAACATGATCGAGCCGGGCCCGCCGGTGATCGCGTCGGTGTGCCGCACGACCCGGCCCAGCTTGCGCAGCGACACCCCTGACGCCTCGGCCAGGCGCTGCGCCTCGGCGGCGGCGGTGAACGCCACGAAGTGCAGCAGGTTGCGGGCCAGCTTGGTGCGGGTGCCCGCGCCGACCGGGCCCATGTGCAGCACCAGCTCGGCCCATGCGCCGAACGGCTCGCGGCACCGCTCGAAGGCGGCGTCCGAGCCGCCGACCATGACGGCGAGGGTGCCCGCGCTCGCGCCCATGAACCCGCCGCTGACCGGCGCGTCCACCACCTCCACCCCGTGCGGGCGGGCGCGCGCGGCCAGGTCCTCGGCGGTGCGGGCACGGATGGTGGAGTGGATCGCGAGCACGGTCCCGGGGCGGGCGGCGGGCAGCAATTCGTCGGCGACCTGCTGCACCTGTTCGTCGTCCCGCACCATGATCGAGATCAGCTCGGCGTCGCGGGCGACGTCGGCCACGTTCGCGGCGGCGCGCGCCCCCCGTTTCACCAGGTCGGTCATCGCCTCCGGGCGCGCGTCGTAGACGACCAGCCCCTTCCCGGCCAGGTGCGCGGCCATCGGCGCGCCCATCTGGCCGAGGCCGACGAACCCGACGCTCATGCGCGGAACACCTCGCCGCCGTCCACGTTGACGATCTGCCCGGTCACCCAGGCGGCCGCGTCCGACAGCAGGAACAGGCACGCGCCGACCAGGTCCTCGGGGGTGCCCATGCGCTTGAGCGCCATCCTGTCCCGCACGATCTTCTGCGACATGTTCCCCGGCACCACCGTGCGGTTGGCCTCGGTGTCGATGGGACCGGGCGCGATGGCGTTGACGCGGATGCCGAGCGAGCCCAGCTCGTGCGCGAGTTGCTGGGTGAGGCCGTTGACGCCGACCTTGGCCAGGCCGTAGAAGCCGGAGTACTGCCAGGCGGCGGTGGAGGACTGGTTGACGATCGACCCGCCGCCGCGCGCCTGCATGTGCGGCACGACGGCGCGGGCGCACAGCAGCGCGCCGTCCATGTTCACCGCCATGAACCGCTTGTAGTAGTCCCAGTCCACGGTGAACAGGAAGTCCAGCTTCATGGTGCCGAAGATGGCGGCGTTGTTGACCAGGTGGTCGACGCCGCCGAACCGTTCGGCCGCCGCCGCGGCCATCGCCTCGACCGACGCCGGGTCGGACACGTCGGTGCGGACGAACAGGCCCTTGACGTCGTCGGCGACGGCCTGCCCGCGCTCGTCCACGTCGGCGACCACGACGTGCGCGCCCTCCGCCGCCAGCGCCCGCGCGTACGCCTCGCCGATGCCGCCCGCCGCGCCGGTGACGATCGCGACCTTCCCCTCGAACCTCATGTGGTGCCCTCCGCGATCGCCTTGGTCTCCAGGTACTCCTCGAACCCGGCCACGCCCATCTCGCGGCCGACGCCCGACTGCTTGTAGCCGCCGAACGGGACGTCCGCGCCGTACCAGACGCCGCCGTTGACGCTGACGGTCCCGGTGCGCAGCCGCGCCGCGACCGCGCGGGCCCGGTCGACATCGCCGCCGTGCACCGCGCCCGACAGCCCGTAGGGGGAGTCGTTGGCGACGCGGACGGCGTCGTCGTCGCCGTCGTGCGGCAGGATCACCAGGACCGGCCCGAAGATCTCCTCCCGGACGGTCCGCGCCTGCTCGGGGAGGCCGGTGATGAGCGTCGGCTCGATCCAGAACCCCCGGTCCCGGTCCGCGGGCCGCCCGCCGCCGCAGGCGAACGCGCCGCCCTCCTTGAGCGCCAGCTCCAGGTATCCCTCCACGCGCTCGCGCTGCCGGGCCGAGATGACGGGCCCGCAGATGGTGGAGTCGTCCTGCGGATCACCTGGGCCGAGCTTGCGCAGCGTCTTCGCCGTGATCTCGACGGCCTCGTCGTACCGGGCGCGCGGCACCAGCAGCCGCGTGGTGATGGCGCAGCCCTGCCCGGCGTGGGTGACGCCCGCGAACGCCGCGTACGAGCAGGCCGCGCGCAGGTCGGCGTCGTCCAGGACCACGAACGCCGACTTTCCGCCCAGCTCCAGGAAGACCTTCTTGAGGGTCTCGGCGGCCGAGGCCATCACCGCGCGTCCCGTCGCGGTGGACCCGGTGAACGACACGAGGTCCACGCGCGGGTCGCGCGCCAGCCGCGCCCCGATGCCGTGGTCGGAGGAGGTCACCACGTTCACGACCCCGGGCGGGATGTCGGTCTCCTCGGCGATCAGCACCCCGAGCGCGGCCGCGCACCAGGGCGTGTCGGGCGCGGGCTTGAGCACGACGGTGTTGCCCGCCGCGAGCGCGGGCCCGACCTTGGCCAGGTTGATCTGGTGCGGGAAGTTCCACGGCGTGATGGCGGCGACCACGCCGACCGGCTCGCGCACGACCCGGCGCAGGCTCGGCATGCCCATGGGCTCGGCGCGGCCGAGGTCGGTCTCCCAGGCGTAGGACTCGGCGAGGTCGGCGAACCAGCCGAGGTCGTCCACGGGGGCGTCGAGCTGGGCGCCGAAGGTGAGGAAGCGCGGCGCGCCGACCTCCCGGATCGTCAGTTCGCGCAGCTCGCCGGCGTGCCGTCGCAGGGCCTCGCGCAACTGCCGGAGGCAGCGCACGCGGAAGGCGACGTCGGTGGCCCAGGAGGACTCGTCGAACGCGCGCCGGGCGGCGGCGACGGCGACCTCCAGGTCCGCCGCGTCGGCGTCGGCGGCTTCGCCGAGCACCTCCTCGGTCGCGGGGTCGAGGGTGGGGAAGGCGCCGCCGGAGCCGGGGACCAGCCGACCGTCCAGCAGCAGCGGGGACGGACTGTCAAGCAAGCGATCGGTTGTTCTGGACACCTGTCCAGACTACAGTTCAGGGCATGACGGAGCGCAAGGACTATTCCGGCGAATTCGATCCCGACTTCCGCTACGAGGACCTGTCGAAGGAGGCCCTGGTCCGCCTGGTGCGCGAGTACGCGCTGATCCCGCAGCTGCTGGACCGCTCCGGGCTCGCGGCCGTCGGCCTGCGCTTCGGCCAGCAGGTGGTGGAGGAGATCGCGATCGAGGAGTGGCGTGGGGCCAGCCCGATCTACACCCGGCGCATCCGCGAGATCATGAACATCCACGGCGACGGCGTCTCGGCGATCTTCAAGTGCCTCCAGCTCGACCCCGGGTTCACCTTCTCCTACCTGGACGTCGAGTACGAGCTGATCTCCGAGGCGCACGGCTTCTTCCAGTTGCGCTCCTGCGGCGCGCTGCTGGACGTCGAGCCGTTCGGCGAGCGTTCGATCACGGGGATGTGCCACACGATCGAGGACGGCACGTTCGACGTCACGGCCCAGGCGGTCAACCCGAAGGCCCGCGTCCGCCCGGTGCACCGCCCGCCCCGCGTCCCGGCCGGGCGCGTCCCGCACTGCCGCTGGGAAGTGATCATCGACGACGACACCCCGGTGCTGCCCGAGGCCGACATCACCCGCATGACGGCGGGCACGACCGCCGCCCGCCACCGCTTCCCGCCCCTGCGCGACGGCACGCCGCACATCCCCGGGTGACGCGCCTCACCTGGGAAGTCCGTTGTTCGGTGACAAAACCGGCGGTACCGTTCTGGACGTTTCGTCAATAAGTCCTCGCTTCCGCCCCCGGGGAGGCCGCGTGTCCGTCCACCTCACCGAGCCCGAGAACCTCGTTCTCCAGGCCCGTGACGTGCGCTTCGACTGGTCGCAGGTCCCGCTGCACTGGATTCCCGGCGACCCGGTGGCCACCCACCTGGTCAACGTGCTGCACCTGCTGCTGCCCGCCGGGGAGGAGTGGTTCGTCCGGGTGTTCAAGGAGGCCGTCCCCCACATCGCCGACGACCGCCTCCGCGAGGACGTGCTCGGCTTCATCGGGCAGGAGGCCGTGCACGCCTCCTCCCACGACGGGGTGCTGGACCACTTCATGGAGCAGGGGCTCGACGTGCGGCCCTTCGTCCGGCAGGCGGAGTTCCTGTTCGAGGGCCTGCTCGGCGACCGTAACCTCACCGGCGACCGCAAGCGCGCCTGGCTGTACGAGCGCATCAGCCTCATCGCCGCCATCGAGCACTTCACCGGCGTGCTCGGCGACTGGATCCTCAACGCCGAGGCCCTCGACGAGGCCGGCGCCGACCCCACCATGATGGACCTGCTGCGCTGGCACGGCGCCGAGGAGGTCGAGCACCGGCACGTCGCCCACGACCTGTTCATGCACCTGGACGGCTCCTACCCCACCCGGCTGCGCGCCATGGCCGAGACCATCACCATGCTCGCCACGCTGTGGCACCGGGGCCACCGCTTCCTCATGGCCGCCGACCCGGTCGTCAAGGGCCGCATCAAGGGCGGCGTCCACCACCTGCGCCGCACCGGCCCCGCCGGGCTCACCCCCGACGGCCGCATGGTCGCCGCCTCCGTCCGCCGCTACCTCAAGCGCTCCTACAGCCCCCTCAACGAGGGCTCCACCAGCCAGGCCCTCGCCTACCTGGCCTCCTCCCCGGCCGCGCAGGCGGCGCTGCGGTGAGGGACCAGATCCCGCCGGACCTGCGCGGACGCCGTGCCCGCGACCCGTTCTGGGTCGCCGCGAGCGCGCTGTTCAACGGCGTCCAGCGCATCCGCTCCCTGCGCGAACCCGTGATCCCGGCCGTCAAGCCCGTGGACCGCACCCGCGTCATGCTCGTCCAGGAGGTGCGCCGCGAGGCCGCCGACGTGGTCAGCCTCCGCCTCGGCGCCCCCGACGGCCGCATGTTGCCCGCCTGGCAGCCCGGCTGCCACCTGGACGTGCTGCTGCCCTCCGGCCGCCGCCGCCAGTACTCCCTGTGCGGCGACCCCGCCGACCGCCGCTCCTACCGCGTCGCCGTGCGCCGCCTGCCCGACGGCTCCGGCGGCTCCGCCGAGATCCACGACACCCTCGTCGAGGGCGCGTCCCTCACCGTCTCCGAACCCCGCAACGCCTTCCCGTTCCTCGTCCGCGACCGCTACCTGTTCCTCGCCGGAGGCATCGGCGTCACCCCGATCCTCCCGATGGTCCAGGCCGCCCACCGGCTGCGCGCGGACTGGCGGCTGATCTACACCGGGCGCTCCCGCGACACCCTGCCGTTCCTGGACGAGCTGCCCGCCGAGCGCGTCACCGTCCGCACCGACGACGAGCACGGCGTGCCCGACTGCGCCGACCTGCTCGCCGACGCGGCCGGTGCCGCCGTCTACTGCTGCGGCCCCGCGCCCATGATCGACGGCGTGCGCGCCGCGTTCGCCCCCACCGGCGGCGCGACCCTCCACTTCGAACGCTTCGCGCCCGCCCCCATCACGGACGGCCGCCCCTTCGAGATCGAGCTCGCGCGCACCGGCGTCACCCTGCCCGTCCCCGCCGACCGCTCCGCGCTGGAGGTCATCAGGGACGCGCTGCCCGACGTCGCCTACTCCTGCCGCCAAGGCTTCTGCGGCACCTGCCGCGTCGGCCTGCTCGCCGGGGACGCCGACCGCCGCCATCCGGGCGACGCCGCGCCCGACTCCCTGCTGCCGTGCGTGTCCCGCGCCACCGGCGGCCGCCTCACCCTCGACCTGTGAGCGATCCTTCGCACCCATCCCCATATGCGAGGCTTAAGAGTCTTTGACGCCGGGCCGAGGAGCATCCACCGTGGCACACCCCCACCTGCCGGGACGCGTCGGACCGTACCGCGTGGTGGACCGCCTCGGCGAAGGCGGCATGGGCACCGTCTACACCGGCCTCGGCGCCGACGGACGCAAGGTCGCCATCAAGGTGATCCGCCGCGAGTTCGCCGCCGACCCCCAGTACCGCGCCCGCTTCCAGGCCGAGGTCGCCGCCGCCCAGCGCGTCCGCCCCTTCTGCACCGCGCCCGTCCTGGACGCCGACCCCGCCGCCGACCCGCCCTACCTGGTCACCGAGTTCGTCAACGGCCCCAGCCTCGACGACGCCATCGCCAAGGACGGCCCCCTGCGCGGCGCCGACCTGGAGGCCGTCGCGGTCGGCATCGCCACCGCCCTCACCGCCATCCACGACGCCGGCGTCGTGCACCGCGACCTCAAGCCCGCCAACGTCCTGCTGTCCACCTTCGGGCCCCGCGTCATCGACTTCGGCATCGCCCGCTCGACCGCCGACGTCACCCGCCTCACCGCCACCGGCGGCATCATCGGCACCCCCGCCTTCATGTCGCCCGAACAACTCCACGGCCACCCCGCCACCCCGGCCTCCGACGTGTTCGCCTGGGGCGCGACCGTCGCCTACGCCGCCAGCGGCGCCGAACCCTTCCGCGGCGCCTCCCTCGCCGTCGTCGTCCACCGGATCACCACCGGCGAACCCGACCTGTCCGGCCTGACGGGCACGCTGCGCACCGTCGTCCGCCAGGCCCTCGCCAAGGACGCCGCCCACCGCCCGACCGCCCAGGACATCCTCGACCGCCTCATCTCCAGCGGCGCCCGCACCCCCCAGCCCGCCGCCGCCCCCACCGCCCCGCGACCGGCCCTGGCCCACGGCGAGGCCGAAGCCCTGGTCGAACGCCAGTACCGCCAGGCCGCCGAAGCCGGAGACCCGGCCGCCATGCGCAACCTCGGCGTCATCCTCAGCCAGAGCGGCCGCACCCCCGAAGCCGAGTACTGGTACCAGCGCGCCGCGACCCAACCCGCCAGCGGCCCCGCCTACCACCCGGCCCCGGCGAACCACTACCCGCCCGCGCAGAAACCCCGCTACAACGGCGCGGCCATCTTCGCCCTGACCTTCGGCCTGCTGAGCCCCTTCACCTGCGGCCTCACCTCGATCCCCGCCATCATCGCCGCCCACGTCGGCTGGTCCCGGCTGCGCGACGGCGAGGAGCGCGGCCGCTGGATGTGCCTCACCGGCCTGATCGTCGGCTGGCTCATGATCGGCTTCATGGCCCTGCTCGCCTTCGGCGCGTCCCTGCCGGACGAACCGGGCAAATAAAACCCGTTGCCGCGCCCGCGACGTCCCTGGCAACGTAGGCGACGTCAGCAGGACACGAACTCTCCCGAGAGGAGGACCGGCCATGGAGCCACGCCACTATCGACTGCCCAAGGCGTCGCCGAGCCACGGCCGGTACCGGACCTCCTGACCTCCGGCCGCGTGCACGAGTGACGCCACCTCGGACAACACACACGCGGCTCTACCCCAACGGCAGAGGGACCAGTTTCAGGAACTGGATGATCAGGGTTCGAATCCCTGGAGCCGCACGACGCCCTCGTAGTCCAACCGGTAGAGGCACGCGGTTGAGTACCGCGGTGGTGCAGGTTCGACTCCTGCCGAGGGCACCAAGGGGCGGCGCCGACGCGGGAGAGTCGGGCCTGGCTGTAAACCAGGTGCTCAGCTGAGTGGGTTCGAATCCCACCCGCCCCACTTGCACGCCAAGACCCCCCTTCGGCAGATGCCGAAGGGGGGTCCAGCGCGACGGAAACCGGTCCCGGTCAGGAGTTGGGCAGGACGACCGGGGTGCCGTAGGCCGACAGTTCGATCTCCGCGACGAAGTGCACCGGCGTCCTGTCGGCGATGGCGGGTTCCGGGCCGGTGAGGACGGTGGTCTGCGTGATCTTCTTCAGCCGCTTGGTGGCCGGGTCCAGCACGAGGGTCGCCTCGATCCTCTTGCCGGCGGCCAGGCCGGCCGCGACGGGGCGGGCGGGAGCCGTCACCGTGAAGGTGGTCGCGTTCACGCGCACGACCTTCCCGCCCAGCGCGCGCAGGACGGCCCGGCTGTCGGCGTTCAGGTCGGCGGGGCTCAGCGTGCCCCGGGTGACCGCGTCGAACAGGTCGTTGACCTTCTTCCACTTGCCGCGCTTCACATAGCCGTCCTTGCCGAAGAGGCGCACCTCCTGCGTGCCGCGCAGGTAACCGGTGTGGTGGGCGCTGTCGAAGGCGCCCACGTAGCGTTCGACGTGCGGGGTCCGTCCCTTCTGGTTCAGCGTGTAGGTCGCGTTCACCTTGAAGGTCGTGACGGGGTCGCTGGAGGAGATCAGGGCCGGAGGAGCGACGGTGTCGGGGGCGTCGGGGACGAGCGCGACGCCCGTCACGGCGACGGACGCGGCCACGACGGCTCCGCCCAGCGCGGCGGCGCGGGTGCGCCGGGTGCGGCGGCCGCGCCGCACCAGCTCCTCCACCGGGGCGGCGGGGGGCGGGGTCCGTTCGGCGAGGGCGCGCAGGGCCTCGGGCAGTTCGGTGTTCATCGGGTGGCCTCCTCGGGGGCGCGGCTGAGCGTCTCGCGCAGCCGTTTCATCGCTCGGTGGTGCTGGTTCTTGACGGTGCCGACCGAGCAGCCCAGCAGGTCGGCGACGGCACGTTCGGTCAGGTCCTCGTAGTGCCGCAGGACGACGATGGCGCGTTGCTGGCGGGGCAGGGCCAGCAGCGCGCGGCGCAGTTCGTCGTCCGGGGCGGCGGCGGGGTCGGCGGTGGTCGCCTCGGGCGGTCGGTCGGTCAGGGTCTCCCGGCGCCGTCGCCGCCACCAGCTCACGTTGCCGTTGGCCAGCATCCGGCGCAGGTAGGCGTCGGGGTCGCCGGACGCCACGCGCCGCCAGCGCACGTAGAGGCGCACCAGGCAGTCCTGGAGCAGTTCCTCGGCGCGGTGGGGGTCTCCGGTCAGCAGGACGGCGGTCCGGAAGTGCCGGTTCCAGGCCGCGGCCACGAACGCGGCGTAGTCCTCGGTGTCGCTCACACCGGTCTAACGCCGTACCGGGCGCGAAGGGTTGGCAGCCGGACGATGTTGCGCCGGGGAAAGTGGTGAACTAGTGTCTGGACACGTGTCCGGAAAATTGACGACCGAACCCACCCGACGCCGCCTGACCGAGCGGCAGGCCGACACCGTGCGGCGGCTCACCGACGCCGCGGTGGACGAGGTCCGCGAGGCCGGGTACGAGGGCCTGACCGTGCGCAACGTCGCCAAGCGCGCGGGCGTCGCCCCGGCCACCGCCTACACCTACTTCGCCTCCAAGAACCATCTCATCACCGAGGTCTTCTGGCGGCGGCTCAGCGCGCTGCCGCCGGTCACCGGCGACGTGGTGGCGGTGCTGCGCGAGATCGCGCTGCTGGTCTCCGACGAACCCGAGCTGGCCGCCGCCTGCACCACCGCGATGCTCGGCACCGACCCCGACGTGCGCGAGCTGCGGGTGCGCATCGGCCTCGCCATCCGGCGGCGGCTGGAGGAGGCGCTCGGCGACGGCGCCGACCCCAAGGTGGTCGGGGCCCTGGAGCTGGCCTACGCGGGCGCGCTGGTGCACGCCGGCATGGGCTACACCTCGTACGCGCGCATGGCGGACCGACTGGCCGAGATGGCGGAGCTCATCCTGCCCGACTCTTAGTGAGGTGACGGCTGTGGACCCCTCCTACAGCCCGTACGACTACGCCGTCCACGAGGACCCCTACCCGGTGTACGCGCGCCTGCGCGAGGAGGCCCCGCTCTACCGCAACGAGGAGCTGGGTTTCTGGGCGCTGTCCCGGCACGCCGACGTCGCGGCCGCTTTCCGGGACCACGCGACGTTCTCCAGCAGCAACGGCGTCTCGCTGGAACCGAGCGCGTGGGGCCCGCACGCCCACCGGACGATGTCGTTCCTGGCGCTGGACCCGCCCCGCCACACCCGGATGCGCGCGCTGGTCTCAAAAGGGTTCACGCCCCGGCGCGTCAAGGACCTCCACGACGGCATCCTGGAGCTGACCCGCCGCTATCTGGACCCCCTCCTGGAAAAGCGCGAGTGCGACTTCGTCGCCGACTTCGCGGGCCTGCTCCCCATGGACGTCATCTCGCAGATGATGGGCGTCCCGGAGAGCGACCGCGCCGAGGTGCGGCGGCTCGCCGACGTCGTGGTGCACCGCGAGGAGGGCCTGAACGACGTCCCGCCCGCCGGGATGGACGCCGCGCTCACCCTCGTCGGCTACTACCAGGACATGGTGGCCGAACGGCGGCGTGCTCCCAGGCAGGACCTGACCTCGGCCCTGCTGGACGCCGACCTCGATGGCGACCGTCTCACCGACCGCGAGGTCATCGCGTTCCTGTTCCTGATGGTGGTCGCCGGGAACGAGACCACCACCAAGCTTCTGGCCAACGCCCTGTACTGGGGCGCCCGCAACCCCGCCCAGGCGGCGAAGCCCTTCGCCGACCCCGCCCGCGTCGACGACTGGGTGGAGGAGACGCTGCGCTACGACACCTCCAGCCAGATGCTCGCGCGGACCGTCACCCAGGACGTCGTCCTGCACGGCCAGCGTGTCCCCGAAGGCGAGCGCATGTTGCTGCTGGTCGGCTCCGCCAACCGCGACCCCCGCGTCTTCGAGCGCCCCGACGACTACGACCTCGATCGCGACACCTCCCAGCTCGTCAGCTTCGGCGGCGGCCGCCACTTCTGCCTGGGCGCCAACCTCGCCCGCCTGGAGGCCCGGACCGTGCTCGCCGAGCTGACCCGCAGGGTCGCTTCCTACGAGGTGGACACCGCCAACGCGCGGCGCGTGCACTCCATCAACGTGCGCGGCTTCGCGTCCCTGCCCGTCCGTCTGGAGGTGCGTTAGATGCCCCGCTTCGACCCCCACCCCGAACGCAGGCCCGCCGTCGTCACCGGAGCGTCCTCGGGAATCGGCGCGGCCACGGCGACCGCCCTGGCGATGGCCGGGCACCCGGTCGCCCTGGGCGCGCGCCGCGCCGACAAGTGCGAGGAACTGGCCGCCACGATCCGCGCGGGCGGGGGAGAGGCGTTCGCGCACCCCTTGGACGTGGCCGACGGCGACTCGGTGAAGGCGTTCGGGGCCGCCGCCCAAGACGCGCTCGGCCCCGTCGAGGTCGTCGTGTCCAGCGCCGGTGACCTCGCCGCCGACCGCGTGTACGAGCTGGACTCCGACGCCTTCCTCGCCCAGGTCCAGGTGCACCTGGTCGGCGCGCACCGCCTGGTGTCCCAGTTCGTGCCCGGCATGGTCGGCCGCCGCCGGGGGGACGTCGTGTTCGTCTCCTCCGACGTGGTTCGCGCGCCTCGCACCCGCATGGGCGCCTACGTCGCCGCCAAGAACGGCGTGGAGGGCATGGCCCGCGCCATGCAGATGGAGCTGGAGGGCACCGGCGTCCGCGCCTCCATCGTCCGGCCCGGCCCGACCGCCACCGGCATGGGCATGGGCTGGGACGCCCACACCACCGGCGAGGTCCTGGAGGAGTGGGTCAGGTGGGGCCTGGCCCGCCACCCCTACTTCCTGCGCCCCTCCGATGTGGCGGCCGCCGTCGCCGCCGTGGTCGCCGCCCCGCGCGGCGCGCACCTGTCGCTGGTGGAAGTGCAGCCCGAAGCCCCGCTGGAGGAACGGTGACCATCCCCCTGGTGTCCGGTGGCCCCGACCACCTGGACGAGCTGCGCTCCGACCCGATCGCCCTGATGCGCCGCGTCCGCGCCGAGTGCGGCGACGTCGGCTCCTTCCGGCTCGGAGGCCGCGAGGTGGTGCTGCTGTCGGGCGCCGAGGCCAACGAGTTCTTCTTCCGCTCGCCGGACGAGGAGCTCGACCAGGCCGAGGCGTATCCGTTCATGACGCCGATCTTCGGCGAGGGCGTGGTGTTCGACGCCACCCCCGAGCAGCGCCGCGAGGCCCTGCACAACCAGGCGCTCAAAGGCTCGTTCCTGAAGGGCCACGCCGCCACCATCGCCGGTGAGGTGGACCGGATGACCGCCGGATGGGGCAAGTCCGGCGAGATCGACCTGCTCGACTGGTTCGCCGAGCTGACGATCTACACCTCGTCCGCCTGCCTGATCGGCCGCAAGTTCCGCGAGCAGCTCGACCGCCGCTTCGCCGAGCTGTACCACGACCTGGAGCGCGGCACCGACGCGCTCGCCTACGTCGACCCCTACGCGCCCATCGACAGCTTCCGCCGCCGCGACGAGGCCCGCCGCGCGCTGGTCGCGCTCGTCCAGGGCATCATGGACGGCCGCGACCCGCGCCCGCCGCGCGAGGAGCGCGACCTGCTGGACGTGCTGATGTCGCTGAAGGAACCCGACGGCACGGCCAAGTTCGGCGCCGACCAGATCACCGGCATGTTCATCTCGATGATGTTCGCCGGGCACCACACCTCCTCCGGCACCGCCGCCTGGACCCTCATCGAGCTGCTGCGCAACCCCGCCGTGCTCGCCGACGTCACCGCCGAGCTGGACGCCCTGTACGCCGACGGCCGCCAGGTCGAGTTCCAGGCGCTGCGCGCCATCCCGCGCCTGGAGTCGGCGATCAAGGAGGCGCTGCGGCTGCACCCGCCGCTGATCCTGCTGCTGCGCGTCGCCAAGTCCGACCAGGAGGTGCTGGGCCACCGCGTCCCGGCCGGGACCATGGTCGGGTGCAGCCTCGCGGTGTCCAACCGCATCCCCGAGGACTTCCCCGACCCTGACGCCTTCGACCCCGCCCGCTACGCCGCGCCCCGCGAGGAGGACCTGCTCAACCGCTGGACGTGGGTGCCGTTCGGCGCGGGGCGGCACCGCTGCGTCGGCGCGAACTTCGCCATGATCCAGCTCAAGGCGATCTTCTCGGTGCTGCTGCGCGACTGGGAGTTCGAGCTGGCGCAACCACCGGACACCTACCGCAACGACCACTCCAAGATGGTCGTGCAGCTCGCCCGCCCCTGCGCCGTCCGCTACCGCCGGAGGAAGCAGGCGTGAGGATCACCGTCGACCTCGACCTGTGCCAGGGCCACGCCATGTGCGAGCTGGAGGCCCCCGAGGTGTTCGAGGTGCCGCCCAGGCAGAAGGTCCGCGTGCTGGACCCCGAACCCGCCGACGACCTGCGCCCGCAGGTGACCGCCGCCGTCCGCTACTGCCCGACCCGGGCCCTCACCCTTCAGGAGCCCTGATGCCCGCGTTCTCCCGCGCCGAACTGGACGACATGGTGGCGCACTGGCTGGAGACCAACCGCCGCTGCGAGGAGCGGGGCGACTGGCGCCCGCTCGCCGACCTCTACACCCCCGACGCCACCTACGGCTGGAACATCGGCCCCGACCAGGACTTCATGGCCGTGGGCCGCGACGAGATCCGCGACCTGGCCCTCGGCTCGGAGATGGGCGGCCTGGACGGCTGGACCTACCCCTACCAGTCCCTCCTGGTGGACGAGGCGAACGGCCAGGTGGTCGGCTTCTGGAAGCAGGTCGCCGACGCCGAGCGCCCCGGCGGCGGCCGCTACGAGGTCGCCGGGATCGGCGGGAGCTGGTTCCGGTACGCCGGGGACCGGCAGTGGTCCTGGCAGCGCGACTGGTTCGACCTCGGCAACGTCACGGCGGTGTTCGTGGAGATGTTGAAGGCCGGGGTGTTGTCGGACGGGATGAAGCGGCGGCTGGACCGGGCGGCGGCGGGCGGGCCGATCCCCGGCTACTACAAGCGCGGCGAGACCCCGGCCCCACTGTGGTGACGTCGGGCCGCCCCCGGGACTAGACCTGCCCCTCGGGCTTGGTCGGCACCGTGGCCTTGATGGCGTCGCCCAGCTCGATCAGCACGTCCCCGGCCGGCTGGTACTTGGCGGGCACCGTCACCTCCACGTACGCCTGGCGGCTCACCGCCGTCCAGGTGACCGGATGGTCGGAGGGGTAGCCGAACCAGTCCACGCCGTTGATCGTCTGGAGCTGGGAGGCGGGCTGCAGTGTAGGCGGCCGGGGTACTCCGCAACGCAGCGCGATCGCGGGGCTGCCCCAGGCGGCCGTCAGCGGCGAGTCGGGAGAGGTGTCGCGGCGCTCCTGGCCGTGCACCTTCTCCGGCAGCCGCAGCCCGCCGCACAACCGCGCCGTGCTCGCGTCGGGCGTGGGCGCCGCGATCTGGACGGCCCCGTCGCCGCAGCCCGCCGCCAACGCGGCGGGCAGGCAGAGCGCGGCCGCGAGCACGAAACGTCGAAGGGCGGGGCGTCGAGGGGTGGTGGGGGACACGGGAACGATCAGACCGGTCAGATGTGCACGATCGGGCAGGTGAGGGTCCGCGTGATGCCCTCGACGGCCTGGATCTGCGCCACCACGAGCTTGCCCAGCTCGTCCACGTTGCGCGCCTCCGCCCGCACGATCACGTCGTAGGGGCCCGTGACGTCCTCGGCGAGCGTCACGCCGGTGATGCCGCCGATCTCGCGGGCCACCTCGGCCGCCTTGCCGACTTCGGTCTGGATGAGGATGTAGGCCTGCACCATCACGTCCTCCCCGGGCGGAGAATTTGCGGTCGAACGGTCACCGTATCGTGTTACGCGCCGCCACGGGGGACCGGGTCCGCCCGTCCTCCCGCGACCGGGCGGCGCGACCGGGACGGGAGCGGATGGGCACCATCGGGGAACTGGGCGAATTCGGGCTGATCGCCCGGCTGACGCGGCGGCTGCCGCAGGGCGCGGCGGTCGAGCTCGGACCGGGCGACGACGCCGCCGTGCTCGCCGCGCCGGACGGGCGTGTCGTGGCCACCACCGACCTGCTGACGGAGGGCCGCCACTTCCGCCGCGACTGGTCGGGCCCCTACGACATCGGCCGCAAGGCCGCCGCGCAGAACCTCGCCGACGTGGTCGCGATGGGCGCGCGCCCCACCGCCCTGCTCGTCGGCCTCGCGCTGCCCGCCGACACGCCCGTGGAGTGGGTCGAGCGCCTCTACGACGGGCTGGCCGACGAGTGCGCGGAGGCGGGCGCGTCCGTGGCGGGCGGCGACGTGGTCGCGGCTCCGCAGGTGACCCTCGCCATCACCGCGCTCGGCGACCTGGCGGGGCAGCCGCCGCTGACCCGCGCGGGCGCGCGTCCCGGCGACGTAGTAGCGGTACGCGGACGGCTCGGCTACTCCTCGGCGGGCCTGGAACTGCTGCGCGACGGCGCGGACGGCCCCGCCGAACTGCTGGCCGCGCACCGCCGCCCCAGCCCCCCGTACGAGGCGGGCGCCGAAGCCCGCGCCGCCGGGGCCACCGCCCTGCTGGACACCAGCGACGGCCTGCTCCAGGACCTCGGCCACATCGCGGCGGCCTCCGGCGTGCGGATCGAGATCGACTCCGCCGCCATGCCCGTCCCGGCGCTCCTCGGCCCCGACGGCCTGCGGCACGCCCTCACCGGCGGCGAGGACCACGCCTTCGCCGGAACCTTCCCCGCGACCTCGGATCTTCCAGCATCCTGGGACGTTGTCGGCAGCGTCGCGGCGGCCGGCGGGCAGGGCCCCGGAGTCGCCGTGGACGGCGGGCTCGCGGGCCCGGCCGGATGGGACCATTTCCGCGCGTAGCCGCACGTGGGACCGGACCGGCGTTTACTGGTCTGGTAGGCATCTTTGGTGCTGGTTTGGTATACATCCTGTGATCGAAGAGGGATGGGATGGGACGACACACCAAGCTCGGGCACGGCGATGACGAGGGCGCGGCGGACGACGCCGGGCCGTCGGCCGACCCCTCCCGCGACGCGCGGCGCACCGTCCCCGACGGCCTGCCGGTGCAGGCTCCGCGACCGGAGCCGGCGGCGTCCGGCGGCAGCCGGATGCCCCTCAACGTCCCGCTCCCGCTGCTGCCGATCGTGGCGGCCGTCGCGGCGGTCGGCGTGGTCGCCTACGCGTTCAGCACCCAGCAGATCTCCCTGAACTTCGGCGGCGGCGGCACCCACGCGCCGCAGGCCGACGGTCCGCACGACAGCCAGGTCTCCCAGCGCAACCCCGGCCAGCGCGCCAGCCGCGGCGCCCCCCGCGCCGGCGCCCCCGCGCTCACCGTCGCCTTCCAGGTGACCGGCAGGACCGCCACCGCCTTCCGCGGCACCGCCGTCATCACCAACCGCGGCGCGGCCGCGGCCCCCCGCTGGACGCTGGCGTTCGGCTTCCCCGCCACCACCGTGCGCGCCCTGGCGGGCGGCACCGTCGTGCGCACCGGGAAGTTCGGCTGGGTGCGCAGCCCGGACGGCGCGCCGGGCCTGGCCCCCGGCCAGTCCGTCAAGATCGTGTTCAGCGCGCGCGGCACCGCCGCGCGGCCGTCCTTCTGCAAGATCAACGGGGCGTCCTGCACGCCGTCCTGACCGCGCCGCCCGCCCCTTTACAGTGGGCGGTATGACGCAGAATCCGGCCCCCGCCCAGGCCCCGCCGCTCGTCCTCACCGTCGCCGGCTCCGACTCCGGCGGCGGCGCCGGGATCCAGGCCGACCTGAAGACGATGCTCGCGCTGGGCGTGCACGGCATGAGCGTCATCGCCGCCGTCACCGCGCAGAACTCGCTGGGCGTCCAGGGCTACTGGGAGCTGCCGCCCGAGGCCGTGCGCGCGCAGCTGGACTCGGTGTTGTCCGACATCGGCGCGCACGCCGTCAAGACCGGGATGCTGGCCTCCACGCCGCTGGTGGAGACCGTCGCCGAGGTGCTGGCCACCGTGGACGCGCCGGTGATCGTCGACCCGGTCGGGGTGTCCAAGCACGGCGACACGCTGCTGGCCGCGGAGGCCGTCGAGGCGGTGCGCACCCGGCTGCTGCCGGTTGCGACCGTCGCCACCCCCAACCTGTGGGAGGTCGAGCAGCTCACCGGCGTCAAGGTGGTGGACGAGTCGGGGCTGCGCGAGGCCGCCGAGGCGGTCAAGGCGCTCGGCCCCGCCTGGGTGCTGATCAAGGGCGGCCACCTGCCCGGCGAGCCCGCCGACCTGCTGTTCGACGGCACGACCGAGCACCGCTTCACCGGCCCCCGGCACGACAACCGGCACACCCACGGCACCGGCTGCACGCTCGCCTCGGCGATCGCCTCGCACCTGGCGCTCGGCGCGGACGTGCCCACCGCCGTGGCCCGCGCCAAGGAGTACGTGACCGGCGCGATCGCGGCCGGGTTCCCGCTCGGCGGGGGCATCGGCCCGGTCGACCACGGCTGGCGGCTGCGCTGACGGGCACGCCGCCGCAGGCCCGGGCGGGTCACCCGTCCGGGTCGAAGATCGTTGTTTCGGGCAGCACGAAAACCGGCCCGTCGGATCGTTCCGACGGACCGGTCTCGAAGTGTGCGGTGCCCGCGTCAGACGGTCGGCTTGACGACCTTGCCGGCCTTGATGCAGGAGGTGCAGGCGTTGATCCGCTTGGTGCTGCCGTTGAGAACGGCGCGCACCCGCTGGATGTTGGGGTTCCAGCGGCGCGGGGTGCGGCGGTGCGAGTGGGAGACGCGCATGCCGAATCCGGGTCCCTTGCCGCAGACGTCGCAGACGGAAGCCACGGGAAACTCCAAGTGGGTGTCGGTGCTGTGATAATCGGCGGGTCTCGCTGGCCCGAGCCGGGCACCAGGAGCGCTCACCGATGGGCGCCTCGGGACGAGGCGCATGGATCAGAGTAGCCGACCGCGCGTCCGGTATGCGAATCGGCCTGCGGATTCACCGGTGATCGGTTCCCAAGGAGGGGTCCCGCACGGTACAGAGGTAACCCGGACACAGGGAGGGGAACCAGGGTGGGCGAGGTCCTCGACGGGACGGCGGTGCGGCGCTGGATCAGGCTGGCGGCCGAGGCGCTGGGCCGTACCCGGGGCGACATCGACGCCCTCAACGTCTTCCCGGTGCCCGACGGCGACACCGGCACCAACCTGCACCTCACCGTGCTGGCCGCCGCCGACGCCGTCGCCGAGGCGCCCGCCGGACCGGCCGCCGGGCCGGTGTGGCGCGCCCTCGCCCAGGGCGCGCTGCTGGGCGCGCGCGGCAACTCCGGGGTGATCCTCAGCCAGGTGTTCCGCGGCCTCGCCGACATCCTCGGCCCCCTGCCCGGCCCGCCCGACGGCGTCGTCCTGGGTGAGGCGCTGGGCTACGCGGCGGTGCTCGCCCACACCGCCGTCGAGCACCCCGTCGAGGGCACCATCCTCAGCGTCCTGGAGGCCGCCTCCGACGCCACCGGCATGGCGGGCCCCGGCACCGCCGCCGTCGCCCGCGCCGCCGCCTCCGGCGCGCGCCGGGCCCTGCGCGACACCACCGCCCAACTGGACGTCCTGGCCCGCAACGGCGTGGTCGACGCGGGCGCGGCGGGCCTGTGCGTGGTGCTGGACGCGTTCGCCGCCGTCCTCACCGAGGAGTATCCCGAGCGCTACGAGGTGCCCGCGCGCACCGGCCCCGTCCCGGTCCGCGAGGAGCGCGGCGGCCCGCCCGGCCCCGGCTACGAGGTGATGTACCTGCTGGACGCCCCCGACGAGACCGTCCACGGCCTGCGCGAGACCCTGGACGGCCTCGGCGACTCGCTGGTGGTCGTCGGCGGCGACGGCCTGTGGAACGTGCACGTCCACGTGGACGACGCGGGCGCGGCCATCGAGGCGGGCCTCGCCGCGGGCCGCCCGCACCGCGTCCGCGTCACCTACCTGCACGCCTCGCCCGAGGACCCGGACGCGCCCTGCGAGGGCCGCGCCGTGGTGGCGGTCACCGCCGCCGGGGGACTGGCCGAGCTGTTCGAGGAGGCCGGGGCCCGCGTGGTGCGGCGCGAGCCCGGCGCCGTCCCGCCGCTGGCGGTGCTGGCCGAGGCGATCCTGGCCGCGGGCGACGAGGTGGCGGTGCTGCCCAACGAGCCGGAGGTGCTGGCCCTCGCCGAGGCCGCCGCCGAACGCGCCCGCGACGGCGGCGCGCGCATCGCCGTCGTCCCCACCAGAGCGTCGGTGCAGGGCCTGGCGGCGCTGGCCGTGCACGACCCGCTGCGCCGCTTCGGCGAGGACGTCATCGCCATGACCCGCGCCGCCGGGGCCACCCGCTTCGGCCACCTGGAGGTCGCCGAGCAGGAGGCCGTCACCAGCGTGGGCCTGTGCCAGCCCGGCGACGTGCTCGGCCTGATCGAGGGCGACGTCGCGATGATCGGCGCCGAGCCCGCCGCCACCGCCCGCCAGATGCTGGACCGCATGTTGTCCGGCGGCGGCGAGCTGGTCACCCTGATCGTCGGCCGGCACGCCCCCGCCGGGCTCGCCGGCCTGCTGGAAGATCACCTGCGCGCCCGCCACCCCGACGTGGAGGTCGGCGTCTACGACGGCCGCCAGGAGCGCTACCCCCTGCTCGTCGGCGTGGAGTGAGCCGCTGTCACACCGATGGGCTTCAATGGACGGGTGGCGAACCTCGACGAGCCGTTGCAGAAGGTGCTGGGCGACAAGACGGCCAAGGTGCTGGCCAAGGGACTCGACCTCCACACGGTCGGCGACCTGCTGCACCACTACCCGCGCCGCCACGCCCACCGCGGCGAGCTGACCCCGCTGAACGACCTGCAGGACGGCGAGCACGTCACCGTCATGGCCGAGGTCGTCAAGGTGCAGGGCCGCTCGCTGACCCGCAGCCCCGGCTACGTCCTGGAGATCACCGTCACCGACGGCACCGGCGAGCTGCGGCTCAGCTTCTTCGGCCGCAAGGGCTCGTTCGTGCCCGAACGCGACCTGTCCCCGGGCACCCGCGGCCTGTTCGCCGGCAAGATCAGCTCCTACAACCAGCGCAACGGCAAGGTCGTGCGCCAGCTCGCCCACCCCCAGTACAAGGTGGTGGCCGCCAGCGACGCCGACCGGGCCGCCCGCGAGTGGGCCGACGAGATCATCCCGATCTACCCCACCACCAAGGGCCTGGACATCGACGCCATCGGCAAGTCGGTCGGCCTGCTGCTCGACCAGATCGACCTCGGCGCCGACCCGATGCCCGACGACCTGCGCCGCCGCCGCGGCATGACCGACCTGAAATCCGCCTACGAGGGCATCCACCGCCCGAAGAAGTGGAGGGAACTGGAGGTCGCCAAGGACCGCCTGAAGTGGGACGAGGCGTTCGTCCTCCAGATCGCCCTGGCCCAGCGCCGCCTGGCCGCCGCCGCGCTCCCCGCCAAGCCCCGCCCCGCCACCCCCGGCGGCCTGCTGGACGCCTTCGACGAGCGCCTGCCGTTCGACCTGACCGAGGGCCAGCGCGAGGTAGGCACGGAGATCGCCGCCGACCTGTCCGTCGAACACCCGATGCACCGCCTTCTTCAAGGCGACGTCGGAGCGGGTAAGACCGTGGTCGCGTTGCGGGCCATGTTGCAGGTGGTGGACGGCGGTGGGCAGGCGGCGCTGCTCGCGCCCACCGAGGTGCTCGCCCAGCAGCACTACCGGTCGATCACCGGGATGCTGGGGGAGCTGGCGCAGGCCGGGCAGATCGGCGGGGCCGAGCAGGCGACGCGCGTGACGCTGCTCACCGGCTCGCAGGGGGCCAAGGCGCGCAAGACCGCGCTGCTGGAGGCCGCCTCCGGGTCCGCCGGGATCGTGGTCGGCACGCACGCGCTGCTCCAGGACCAGGTCCAGTTCGCCGACCTCGGGCTGGTGGTGGTGGACGAGCAGCACCGGTTCGGCGTCGAGCAGCGTGACGCGTTGCGCGAGAAGGTCAGCGGCGGTCGGCCGCACGTGCTGGTCATGACCGCCACGCCGATCCCGCGCACGGTCGCGATGACGGTGTTCGGCGATCTGGAGACCTCGGTGCTGGGCCAGCTCCCGGCGGGTCGCGCGCAGATCCAGACGCACGTGGTGCCGCCGGAGAAGCCCGCCTTCCTCGCCCGCACCTGGGAGCGCATCCGCGAGGAGGCGGGGCAGGGGCGGCAGATCTACATCGTCTGCCCGCGCATCGGCGAGCAGGAGGGCGACGAGGGCGACGTCCCGGCCGCCGAGGCCGAGGACGGGCCGCGCCGCTCCCCGCTGGGGATCATGGAGCTGCTGCCGCGGCTGGAGGGCGAGCTGCTGGCGGGCCTGCGGATCGGGGTGCTGCACGGCAAGCTGCATCCCGACGAGAAGGACGCGGTGATGCGCCGCTTCGCCGCCCGCGAGCTGGACGTGCTGCTGGCCACCACGGTGATCGAGGTGGGCGTGGACGTGCCGAACGCCACCGTCATGGTGATCATGGACGCGGACCGGTTCGGCGTCTCCCAGCTGCACCAGTTGCGGGGCCGGGTCGGGCGGGGGCAGTTGCACGGGCTGTGCCTGCTGGTCACCGACGCCGAGCCGGGGAGCAAGTCCCGCGAGCGGCTGGACGCGGTCGCCTCCACCACCGACGGCTTCAAGCTGTCGCGGCTCGACCTGGAGCAGCGCCGTGAGGGCGACGTGCTGGGCGCGGCGCAGGCGGGCCGGTCCTCCAGCCTGCGGTTGCTCACGTTGCAAGACGACGAGAAGGTCATCCTGGCCGCCCGCGAGGAGGCGACCGCGCTGGTGAACGCCGATCCCGAGCTGGCCGGGCATCCGGGGCTGGCGGCCGAGCTGGCCGCGCTGCTGGACGCCGACCGCACCGAGTACCTCGAAAAGACCTGATCTCCTGATCGCGCCGTCCACGTGACCGGCATCACATCGCTATACCCCCCAGGGGTGTGTTAACTTCACGTCTCGAACAGATACCCCCTATAGGTATACGGAGGCGGCGATGTCCGCGAACGTGCAGAACCGGCGGTGGTGGGCCCTGCTGGTCCTCGCCACGGCCCAGTTCATGGTCATCATGGACACGTCCATCATCGGGGTGGCCCTCCCCGACATGCAGCGCGACCTGGGCTTCACGCCCGGCGGCCTGCAGTGGGTCTTCAACGCCTACGTCGTCGTCTTCGGCGGCCTGCTGCTGCTCGGCGGCCGGTTGTCGGACCTGCTCGGCGCGCGGCGGGTCTTCGCCGCCGGGTGGGCGGTGCTCATCGGCGGCTCGGTCGTCGCGGCGGCCGCGCAGGACGCCTGGGTCGAGATACTCGGCCGGGGTATCCAGGGCGTGGGCGGCGCGCTCATCACCCCCGCCGCCATGACCCTGCTCATCGCGATCTTCGGCGCCAATCCCAGGGAACTGGGCAAGGCGATGGCCCTGTACGGCGCGGCGGCCCCGGCGGGCGGCACGGCCGGGGTGTTCCTCGGCGGCGTGCTCACCGAGTGGCTGAGCTGGCCGTGGGTCTTCGTCATCTACGTCCCGATCGGCCTGGCCACCCTCGCCGCCGTGCCCGCCGTCCTCCCGGCGGTCGGGTCCCGGCGCGGCTCGGTGGACCTGCTGGGCGCGGCCGCGGTGACGGCGGGCCTGGCGCTGGCGGTGTTCACCGTCGTCCGGGCCCCCGAGCAGGGCTGGGGATCGGCGGCCACGCTGCTGGGGCTCGTCGGCGCGGCGGTGCTGCTGGCGCTGTTCGTGGTCGTCCAGCGGGCGCTGCGGCAGCCGCTGATGCCGCTGAAGATCTGGCGCACCCCGGACCTGGCCGCCGCGAACCTGGTGTTCACCCTGCTGGGCGGCGCGTGGATCCCGGCCTGGTACTTCCTCAACCTCTACCTTCAGCAGGTGCTCGGCTTCGGCGCGTTCGCCAGCGGCGCGGCGCTGCTGCCGATGACCGTCACGATCATGGTGCTGATGGTCGGCGTCACCGGGCGGCTGATGGGCCGCTTCGGAATGAAGCCGCTGGTGGTCACCGGCCTCGCGGTGCTGGCGCTCGGCCTCGGCGGGCTCACGCTGGTGCGTCCCGGCGGCAGCTTCGCGGTGGACGTGCTGGCCGCCTCGCTGGTGGCGGCGCTCGGCATGTCGCTGGCCTACATCCCCACGATGATGTCGGCGATCTCCCGGGTGCGGCCCGAGGAGAGCGGGCTGGCCTCCGGCATCGTCAACACCACCTACCAGGTGGGCTCGGCGCTCGGCCTGGCGGCGGCGACCGCCGTGGCCACCGCGCAGGGCGCCGGGGCGCTCGGGGACGCGGCGCGCCTGACGGAGGGCTTCCAATCGGCCTTCCTGGTCGCGGCGGGGATCGCGGCGGCGGGGGCGCTGCTCGCCCTGGTGCTGCTGCGCGGTCGCCGGGCCGAGGCGGCCGGGGCCGGGACGGACGTCGGGGAGCAGGAGGTGAAGGCGGTCGCATGACCGGACGATGTCGCTGGTCGAGGGGGCGCGGCGGGCCGCGTCCCCTCGCTCCTCCGGCATTTCCTACTTTATAAGTTGACTTACTTGAGAATAGGGGTCAGGATGAGGGTGTGCATCCGAACGAGCCCCTCACCGCGCGGTGGTACGTCGATCTCCGACGGCAGGCGAGCGCGCTGTGTTCCTGTCGCTGACCCACCGCTCACCGACCCGGACCCGACGGCTCCACGGAGGCTCCCCATGACCATCATCGACACGCCCGCCACCAGCACACCCATCGCCGGCATCGAGGCGCGGCTGCGCGACGCCGACCCGCGCACCCGCGAGGCCGCCGTCACCGCGCTCGCCCGGCTCGCGGGCTCCGGCCGCGTCTCCGGCGCGGCGGGCGACGCCCTGGCCTGGGCGCTGGCCGACGAGGACGGCGCCGTCCGCGACGTCGCCGCCACCGCCCTGCGCGACCTGCCCGAGCTGTACCTCGGCGACGACGGCGTGCGCGCCCTGCTGCTGGCCGCCGCGAGCGGCCGCGACGACCGCGTCCGCGACACCGCCGCCGAGGTGCTCGCCGTCCTCGTCCGGGGCGCGGCCGAGCTGTACGCCCACGGCCTCCAGGACGACGAGCCGTACGTCCGGGTGCAGGCCGTGCTCGGCCTCACCGCCCTGCGCGCCGCCGCCGAGGTCGCCGAGGCCGCCGACGACCCCGCCCGCGAGGTGCGCGTCGCGGTCGCCGAGGGCCTGGCCCGCCTCGCCGGACCCGTCGCCCCGACCGCCCTGGACCACCTGCTGGCCGACCACGACCCGGTGGTGCGGATGGCCGCGCTGGACGCCGCCGCCGTGCTCGGCGTGCCCGAGCCGCTCGCCGGCCGCGTGATCACCGCCACCGCGCACACCAGCTGGCAGGTCCGCCGCCGCGCCGCGCTCGCCCTCGGCGCGGCCGACCCCGAGATCGCCGTCCGCCCGCTGGTCCGGGCCCTGCGCGACCGCATCGTGGACGTGCGGCGCGCGGCGATCCAGTCGCTGGAGCGGTGGGCCGCCGACCACCCCGAGGCGCTGGCCGCCCTCACCGAGGCGCTCGCCGACCCCGACCCGGGCGTGCGCACCCAAGCTCGCTGGGCCCTGGCCTAGCGATCCTCCGGCGGGCCGGGGTGCCTCGGGGTGGGGACGCCCCGGTCCGCCGGGGGCAATGGACGATCGGGATGCCGCGATACTGGGAACCATGACCAGGGTCATCGCGGGAAGCGCGGGCGGACGCAGGCTGGCGGTCCCGGCCGGACGGGACACCCGGCCCACCAGCGACCGCGCGCGCGAAGGGCTGTTCTCCACCGTCCAGGCCCTGCTGGGCCCGCTGGACGGGCTGCGCGTCGCCGACCTGTTCGCCGGGTCCGGCGCGGTCGGCCTGGAGGCGCTGTCGCGCGGCGCGGCGCACGCCCTGCTGGTGGAGTCGCACCCGCGCGCGGTCAAGGTGGTCCGGCAGAACGCCGCCGACCTCGGCCTGCCCGGCGCGGTCCCGGTCGCCGACCGGGTCGAACGGGTGGTGCGCCGCGCCCCCGACGCCCCCTACGACCTGATCTTCGCCGACCCGCCCTACCCGCTGGCCGACGCCGCCGTCACCGACCTGCTGGAGGCGCTGCGCGACAACGGCTGGCTCGCCGCCGACGCGCTCATAGCCGTCGAACGCTCGGTGCGCGGCCCCGCGCTGGTGTGGCCCGAGGGCTACGAGGCCGAACGCGACCGGCGTTACGGTGAAGCGGTGTTCTGGTACGGACGCGCCACCGGTTGATCCCCTCGCTGTCACCATCTGACTACGATGAGTGACGGTAGATCTTCGGGGGGTTGGGGCACGGCATGGACAAGTCCCTGCGGCGGACCTGGGTCGTCACGCTGGTGATGGTCCTGGCCCTGATGGCCAACGTCACCTACGTGCAGGGCTTCCGGGCGCAGGCCCTGCGCGACGACCCGCTGAACGCCCGCCAGTACGCCGACCGCATGACGCTCGCGCGCGGGCCGATCGTGGCCGGGGGCGAGCGCCTGGCCTGGTCCGAACCCGCCGCGGGCAAGCGCTACCAGCGCCGCTACCGGCAGAGCGAGATCTTCGCCCCGGTCACCGGCTACTTCTCGCTGTTCTCCCAGTCGGGCCTGGAGAGCGCCGAGAACCACATCCTGGACGGCACCGACGCCCGCCTGGCCGCCACCAACCTCGTCGACAAGATCCTCGGCAGGAAGGTGGCGGGCGGGACCGTCGAGGCCACGATCGTCCCCGACGCGCAGCGCACCGCCTACAACGCGCTGGCCGGCAGCGGCAGCCGCCGGGCCGCCGCCGTCGCGCTGGACGCCAAGACCGGCGAGATCCTCGTCATGGCCTCCACCCCGTCCTACGACGTCAACTCGGTGGCCACCCTCGACTCCAAGCGGGCCGACGCCGCCTTCCGGCGGCTGAACGCCGAGCGCCTGAAGCCCATGCTCAACAAGGCGCTCAGCGAGGTCTTCCCGCCCGGCTCCACCTTCAAGACCGTGGTCGCCGCCAGCGCGCTGGCCGCCGGGGACACCGAGCGGACCCAGGTCCGGGCGGGCCGCAGCTATCGGCCGCCGGGCGCCGGGCAGGCCATCAACAACGACGCCGGGGACATCGGCGGCCAGTGCGACCTGCCCGCCATTCCGCTGATCGACTCCTACGCCCAGTCCTGCAACACCACCTTCGCCTACATGGGCGCCCAGACCCCCGGCAACGCCGCCGTCGCGGCCCAGGCGGAGAAGTACGGCTTCGCCCGGCGCGTCGAGATCGCCCGGGGCGTGTCCAGCGCGCCCAGCTCGTTCCCGCGCACCGACCAGCCCTCGCTGAGCGCCCTCGGCTCCATCGGCCAGGGCAGCACCGTGGCGACCCCGCTCCAGATGGCCATGGTCGCCGCCGCCTCCGTCAACGGCGGCGAGGTCATGAACCCCTATCTCGTGGGCAAGGTGCGCGGTGCCGACGGCTCGGTGGTGGAGGAGACCCGGCCGCGCCGCCTCGGCCGCGCGCTCACCGGCGAGCAGGCCGGGCAGCTCAAGGAGATGATGGAGGCCGTCGTCCGCAGCGGCACCGGCAAGTCGTTGCAGGGCACCTCGGTGCTGGGCGGCAAGACCGGCACCGCCGACGTCGAGGGCGCCGCCTACAACGACCGCTGGTTCATCGGGTTCGGGCCCCGCTCCGACCCCCGGTACGCGGTCGCGGTGATGACCGAGGCGTCCGGTTACGGGATCGAGTCGGGGCCGATCGCCGCCGACATCATCGACGCGCTGGGACGCTGATCACCGCACCCCGGCAGGCCGCCCGCCGCGCGCCGGGGCGGTGCCGAATGCGGTACGGGCGGTTTGGTACGGTCGCGCCGCAGGTCAGAAACCGGGATCGAAGGGGTCTCCTCGTGCGCCGTGTCGTCTGTCCGGGATCGTTCGACCCCGTCACCAACGGGCACCTCGACATCATCAGCCGGGCCTCGCGCCTCTATGACGAGGTCGTCGTCGCCGTATTGATCAACAAGAACAAGAAGAGCCTGTTCACGGTGGACGAGCGAGCCGACATGATCGCCGAGGTCACCAAGGAGTACGGCAACATCAAGGTGGACAAGTTCTACGGCCTCACCGTGGACTACTGCAAGGAGCAGGACATCCCGGTGATCGTCCGGGGGCTGCGGGCCGTCAGCGACTACGAGTACGAGCTGCAGATGGCCCAGATGAACCACCGCATCGCCGGGGTGGAGACGTTGTTCATGGCCACCAACCCGCTGTACGCGTTCCTGTCCTCCAGCCTGATGAAGGAGGTCGTCAAGTTCGGCGGCGACATCTCCGGCCTGGTGCCCGACAGCGTGCACCAGCGGCTGGTGGAACGCCTCAAGAACGAGCCCTGACCAGCCGGGACGACCGCCTCGCGCCGGGGGCGAGTTGGGTCCGCGCGCCGCTTTCGGTACCCTGGGGTGTCGGCCAGGACGATGGCCGCTGTTCACCATGCCTCACGAAAGCAGGAATCCACTGTCTCGCCTCGATCCCAACGCCCCGCTGGTGCTCGACACGAGAGCCCTGAGCAGGCAGCCGGGGTCTTCGCGGGAGAAGACCCTGACCGTGCCGGCCCCGGAGAACTTCGGCGTCGAGATGGTGGGCGTGCCCGAAGGCGCCGAGATCGAGCTGGACCTCCGGCTCGAAGCGGTGCTCGAAGGCGTGCTCATCACCGGCACGGCGCGCGTCCCCCTCGACGGGGAGTGCGCGCGCTGCCTGGACCCGATCGCCTCGACCTTCGAGGCGGACTTCCAGGAGCTCTTCGTTTATCCTGACACCCGCTCCGGCGGAAACGCGGACGACGACGAGCTCCGACTCGAGGACGATCTGATCGACCTCGAACCGGTGCTCCGCGACGCGGTGCTGCTCGCACTGCCGCTGTCGCCGCTGTGCCGGGACGACTGTCCCGGCCTGTGCCCGGAGTGCGGTGTGCGGCTGGCTGACGCCGGCCCCGAACACCACCATGATGTCGCCGACCCCCGGTGGGCGGCGCTGCAAGGGCTTGTCGACCAACGAGAAGGAAAGCAGGAGGGCTGACGTGGCCGTCCCGAAGCGTAAGAAGTCGCGCAGCAACACGCGGCACCGGCGTTCGCAGTGGAAGACCGCGGCGCCCACCCTGGTCGAGTGCCCGACCTGCCGCGACCAGAAGCTGCCGCACACCGCGTGCGCGACCTGCGGCACCTACGACCGCCGGCAGGTCACCGCGCCGTCGGCCTGATCTGCGCCGAGCGTTCCGGGGGGCGGCCCCGCGTCATGGCACGCGGCCGCCCCTCCGGACGCCCGGAGGCACCCTGACCCACCCGGCGCGAGGCGTCGGCCGAAGTCAGGCGGAGCGACCGGCCCGGACCGGCGCCCGGAGCCGTGGTGCACGCCGGGATCGACACCGGCGCGCACCTCGTCTTCGCGGACCTTTCCCCGGCCCGCCGCCCCGCCGCTCCCGCCGCCGCGCGCCCCAACGGCCTTGTGAGGAGGGGCTGTGAGCGGCAAGAAGGCCGACCCGACGGCCGACCGCGCGGAACTGATCACCGCGCTGGGCGTCGAGGTCTCCGCCGACCTGCTGGAACGCGCGCTGACGCACCGTTCCTACGCCTACGAGAACGGCGGACTGCCGACCAACGAGCGCCTGGAGTTCCTGGGCGACTCGGTGCTCGGCCTGGTGGTCACCGACACCCTGTTCCGGGGCCACCCCGACCTGCCCGAGGGGCAGCTCGCCAAGCTGCGCGCCGCGGTCGTGAACATGCGGGCGCTGGCGGGCGTGGCCCGCACGCTGGGCGTGGGCGCCCACATCCGGCTGGGCCGGGGCGAGGAGGGCACCGGGGGCCGCGACAAGGACTCGATCCTGGCCGACACCCTGGAGGCCCTGATCGGCGCCGTCTACCTCGACCGCGGCCTGGACGAGGCCGGGGCGCTGGTGCACCGCCTGTTCGACGGCCTCATCGACCGCTCGGCGGGCCTGGGCGCCGGCCTGGACTGGAAGACCTCCCTCCAGGAGCTGACGGCCGTGGAGGAGCTCGGCGTCCCCGAGTACCACGTCACCGAGAGCGGCCCCGACCACCAGAAGACCTTCCGCGCCGCGGTGCGGGTCGGCGGCATCGCCTACGGCTCGGGCGAGGGGCGCAGCAAGAAGGAGGCCGAGCAGCACGCGGCCGAGGCGGCCTGGACCGCGATCCGGGAGAGCGTCGTCAAGCGCGAGGCCGCAGGAGCGGAAGCCGCGGGCACGGCATGACCGCCTCGGAGAACGCGCCGCTCCTGCCCTACCGGCTGCTCACCGGGCCCGACGACGCGGCGTTCTGCCGCCGGGTGAGCGCGCTCCTGGAGCAGGGGTACCGGCTGCACGGCTCGCCCGCCCTGACCTTCGACGGCGAACGGGTGATCGCGGCCCAGGCCCTGGTGCTGCCCGAGGCATCGGCCGATGCCTGAGCTTCCCGAAGTGGAAGTGGTGCGGGACGGCCTGGAACGCTGGGTGACCGGACGCACCATCACGACCGCCGAGGTGCTCCACCCGCGCGCCGTCCGCCGCCACCTGGCGGGCCCCGACGACTTCGCGGCCCGCCTGGCGGGCCAGACGATCGCGGGCCCGCGCCGCAGGGGCAAGTACCTGTGGCTGCCGCTGGCGGGCGACAGGGAAGCCCTCCTGGCCCACCTGGGCATGAGCGGCCAGCTGCTGGTCAACGCCCCGGACAGGCCCGAGGAGAAGCACCTGCGGGTCCGCGTGGCGTTCACCCAGGACGACCTGGACCTGCGCTTCGTGGACCAGCGAACCTTCGGCCACCTGATGGTCGCCGACCTGGTGCCGGACCCGTTCGACCCCGGCGGCAGCGTCCCCGAGCCGATCGCGCACATCGCGGCGGACCCGCTGGAGGACGCCTTCGACGAGGAGCGCTTCTTCCAGGCGCTGCGCCGCCGCCGGACGGGCGTCAAGCGGGCCCTGCTGGACCAGTCGCTGATCAGTGGCGTGGGCAACATCTACGCCGACGAGGCCCTGTGGCGCGCCCAACTGCACTGGGCCCGCCCGACCGAGACGATGACCCGCGCCGAGGCGTCCCGCGTCCTGACGGCGGCGCGAGAGGTCATGGCGTCCGCGCTCAGGGCGGGCGGCACCTCCTTCGACAGCCTGTACGTCAACGTGAACGGGGAGAGCGGCTACTTCGAACGCTCGCTGGACGCCTACGGCCGCCGGGACGAACCGTGCCGCCGCTGCGGGTCGCCGATCCGCCGCGAGGTGTTCATGAACCGCTCGTCGTTCAGCTGCCCGACCTGCCAGCCCCGCCCGCGCCGGGCACGCGCCTAGGAAAGAACGCCCATGGACGAGCAGGAGACCGTGCGGTTGACGGCCTGGGCGAGGGGCCGGGTGCAGGGCGTGGGCTTCCGCTGGTGGGTGCGTGCCCGTGCCTTGGAACTCGGCCTGGTAGGGAGCGCGAGCAACCTGCGCGACGGCCGGGTCGAGGTGATCGCGGAAGGCCCCCGCCCGTCCTGCGAGAAACTGCTGGAACTCCTGCGCGGCTCCGGGACTCCGGGGCACGTCACGGGCGTGGCCGAACGCTGGAGCGAGCCTCGCGGCGGCCTTTACGGTTTCGTGGAACAGTGACGGGGTAGGGAAATCCGGTTTGTACCTGCTAAACTAGGGACGACAGGTTGTTACCGGCCCGTGATGTCCATCTTGACCAGGACCACGCCCGGTGCGACTCTAGACGATACGCGCACCGACATCTCGTCGCTCTTTGTGCGCGGTTCCTGCTGGTTACTCAGCGTGGAGGACCCTTAGTCATGGCGAAGGCTCTACTCGGCCACGTCGGCGGTCCCGACCCCCGGATGGTGTCGGAGATGCGACGTCTTCAGCAGCGAGTACGCGATCTGGAAGCCGAGCTCGCCCGGCTCCAGACCGAGAACGACGCGCTCGCGACGGCCGCCGACGGCGATGTGATGTCGCTCGGCGTCAAGGACCGCGAACCGGCGCTGACCTGACCCGGCGCCTTTTTCGAGAATGATCTGAGAGGGACGCCCGCGACGGCGTCCCTTCCCTTTGTCCGACGTACGCGTTGATCAGCGCAAATGCCGGATCGAAAGGCACGGTCGCCCTGGAATGCGGCGTACCTTGAGTACGCCGCACGGCGACGGCTACCCGGAGACCGACGGACGACCGGTCGCGAACACGCTCGGTGATTGCGACAAATGGTTCACACCGTTGGTGTTCATGGCGGAGCCCTATCGGCGCTCCCGTCGGCCGCAACCGGCCAGGGGTATACCGGGGCCTGGATCGCGGCTTTTGGCGTACCGCTTTTCCGTGTGCGGCGGTTGTGGTGGCTGAGTGCGGTGACCGCGACGGTTAGGCGGTTACCCGTGGCGGATGCGTCGCCTACCTGCGGCGGCCGCGTCGGCGGGCCTCATCCGTCCAGGACAGATCCTCACCGCTGTTCCCGGTGCTGCCGCGATTCCAGGCGCGCATGTCACGACGGGTTTCACGCAGCTCGGCGGAGAGTTCGGAGCCACCCCGAAGCCGGTGCCGCCGCCGTCTGGCACGCTAGTCGAAGACGGCACCGTAGGCGAGAAGCAGGCCGACGAAGATCAGAACTCCTAGCCACCACCACATGGGGACATGGTGGGGGTGGTCGTGGTTGTTGTCACCCTTCCTTTGGGTGGTCTTTGTGGGGGTGGGGTGCCTCGGGGTGGGGAGGGGCTAGCGGTTGCGCTGGTTGCTTGGTTAGTTGTGCTCGTGCCAAGCGTGCGCTCCGCGCTAAGGGCACGCTCCGCGCAAAGCGTGCGCTCCGCGCTAGAGGCACGCTCCGCGTTTTGCGCTCCGCGCGACTACCTCAGCCCGCGCTTCGCGCGTGCCCAACAACGCCAGCCCCGCGCCCGACACATGACCAGCAACCTCAACCCCGCGCCCCGCGCGTGACCAAGAACCTCAACCCGCGCCCTGCACCCAACCAATGACCCCAGCCCCGCGCGCGAACCATCACAACTACCTCAGCCGCCGGGG
>NZ_BCRO01000040.1 GCF_001552635.1 Actinomadura hibisca NBRC 15177
CGCGGGGACCGCACTCCCCGGATCGGCGAATCGAGTGAGACGATCCAGGCATCGCCATCGGCCGCCGCGCAGTTGCCGGAGCTTCACACGGTAGCGACCGGCCATCACGAGGCCGGGCTGGTTGCGGATTCGTCGGCGGGCGCGTCCTGGACCAAGACGAAGCGGAAGCTCGGAATGCAGGTGCCCTCGGACACCGCGCCGCCGGGGTAGATCAGCGTGTACCGGCCTCCATGATTCATGATGGTGTGGGGCTGGTAGTCGTGTGGTTGCCAGGTGCGCCGGCCGTCGTCGCCGGTCACGTACGACCCGTGCTCGAAGTCCGCGACGACGGTGGCGGTCTCGGGCACGTGGCATCCCCGATCCCATAGCTCCCGACTGATCTCCCGCCGCACCCTCATTCCGGCGCGCAGTTCCGCGGCCGTGATGGGCCGTTCTCCTTGCCGGGCGAACATCAGCACCCGCTTGTAGTAGGTGCCGCCGACGTAGTCGTGCTGTCCCATCAGCTCTTCCCTCTCGTGGTGATCTTGCGGAGGCGAATGCCGTCGTATTGGTCCGAGCCGTGGCCGCGCCACCGTTGGCCGTGGAGGTCGCGGACCTCGACGTACCGCATTCGCCACCGGCCGTTCGCCGACCACCGCCAGCTACCGGTCCACAGCGCGGTGACGGCGCCGAGGATCTCGCCGGGCCAGGTGGTGAAGCTGCCCAGCGGTGGCGGGCCGGAGGCGTTCAAGGACAGGTAGCCGGCGATGGTGTCGCGGACGAGTAGGTCGACGACCTGGTCGTCGTAGGCGCACCGGTAGCAGGACGTCCAGCCGGCGGCGGTGCGGGCGATGCCGTTGGTGAAGGCGTGGTCGGTGAGGGTCGCGGGGTGCCCGCAGTCCAGCGGAACGGTTACAGCAGATCCGAAGTGGCGAGCGCGGGCCGGGCGGCCCGTTCCGCGAGGGGGGTTGTTGAGGGTCATGGTCGCCTTCTGGTGACGTGGGCGAGCAGCCGTAGGAGGAGCTGGTGGTGGTGCCGCCTGCTAGAGGAGGCCCAGGTCGTCCGAGGTGTCGAAGGCATCGGGGAGGCGGCAGTCGTGGTCTTGGGCGGCGGTCTCATCGCTCGTCGACCTCGCGCGGCAGCAGCGCCGCGGCCTTCCGGGCGGATATGGATCAACCCGCCCGGCTCGTTGGGGCCCACGGTGATGATCTCGATCAGGGACTGGGCGAATGAGGCATGCAAGCGCAGGAGCGCGAACAGAGCGCCTGGCTCGGTGTCCTCGGTGAGTTGCTGACCGGTCTCGTCCTGGCGTCGGTCGACGACCCGCAGGTACTGGTGTTCGAGGAACTGTCCGGTCGCGCGCAGGGAATCCCGCGTGGTGAAGCTCATGAGGACCGGGTATGCGTAGCTCGGCGTCGAGCTCAAGACGTGCCTCCAAGGAACGGTGAAGAAGAGGCCCCCGCCGTGTCGGCGAGGCCCTGGAGGTGCTCGGGGGATCGGAGTTAGGCGAGGCCAGCGAGGCGGGCCGCGATATTGAAGGTCTCAACGGCCTTGCGGGAGACGAGGGCGTGCTGGTTGTCCTCGCTGAGGGCGTTGAGGACCGCGACAACGATCCCGGCCTCGTCGGCGCGGAACTTCTTGCCGTCGATCGTGTTCTCCCGGCCGCCGTCGGCGATGCGTCGCCACCGGGCGATCCGGCCCTCCGGGGTGGCGGGCGGGTCGAAGTGGAACTGGGCTTCGATCGCCTCCTGCTCGGCCTGGTTGATCTCGCGGATCGTGTACGCCGAGCTCGGCCAGCCGGTGTCGAACGTGCTCGTGGGCAAGCCCGGATAGGCGGATGCGGCGCGGCGCAGCTCGGCGTCCTCGTCCTGGGTGATGAGCCGCGGCTGGTGATCTGCGCACAAGCCGTACCTGAGGTCAGACGGGCTGAAAGCCGATGTGGGGCGGTCGGCGCGGGGTTCGATGACCCAGGTGGTGATGTTGTCGCACCAGGAGCGGTAGCAGGACCCGAACGTGCTGGTCTGAATGCCGACGATGATCGTCGGCTCAGGAGAGGTGATGGTGAAGGAGATCTTCGGCGGTCCCTTCGGCTCAGGGTGCGGCGGAGCAGTCTGCTGGTCGGGCTGGACGCCGTCGTGGCGGGGCCCGAGCCTCCAATGGCCCAGCTGGGCGTAACGGACGAAGTCTTCGACGATCTCCAAGACGTCCTCGCTGTCCGGGCTGAGTTCGGGACGCTCCGGGTCATAGGGCAGGACCCACTCCAGGAACGCCATGCCGGACGAGCCCTCGTCATTCCACGCCTTGAGGTTGTTGTCGCCCTCTGCCAGGGTCACCCGCCAGTAGCGGCCGTCGGGAAGCACCCAATTCCACTGGGTGAGAACGTCAGAGGGGGAGTATTGCTCGACGTGAATTCCGTCGACAATCATGAGGAAAAGAGTCCTTCAGAAGGGTGAGGGGTCAGGCGGAGAGCGTGTCGGAGTCGCGGGCGTTGATCTTTTCGGTGATCCACCATCGGACGGAATCGGGGTCCATCCACCGGTAGTGGGAACCGTCGGCGCGCAACTCCTCGAAATATTCGGCGAAGGTTGCGCAGCCGATGACGTGAGCGACCCGGATGAGGGAAGTGGCGAAGTCGGGGGAGCGGCCGAGTTGCTGGTCGAGTCGCTCCAGACCGCGGTTAATGCGGCGCAGCGTCTTCACCATCGGCTCGGCTCGGCCAAGTTCCACCTGATACGGACGGAAAGAGATCGTGTCACCATAGGCGCTGCCCTCTAGCGGCTCCACGATGTAGGAACTGATGTGCAGGTCGGCATAGTCGGCGTACGGCTCGTTGAACCCGAACAAGGGGCTCAGGAGTCGGACACGATCCTCCGGATCGCGATAGACGACCGTGCCAACCAGCTGGGTGGTTCCGCCATGCGGGTTCTGCGTGGCGACCTGCATGACGAGCTCGGGGTCGGTCCTGGGCTCTCTCATCGCTGACCAGCCACCTTGCGGGCCGCGACGTGATCGACCTTGAAGCTGTAGCCCGACGGGTGGGGGAGGAACTCGCCGAGCGGCGCTGCGGCCAGGGTCTTGCTGAACCGCTGCACGTCAGCTTGTCCGGCGGCATGGTTGTCGTGCAGACAGTGCGCCGCGGCCACGCATACGGCTCGCAGCGTGCGGGACACGACTTTCCGTTTCTTGATCCGCCCGTCGGGCAGGGGCCGGGGCAGCTCAAAATTCGGCATTATTCCTCCAGTGCGAAAACGGCATCAGCCAGTTCATGGGCGAGGTGCGCCGCTTCCCGGTCCGAGGCCCGCAAAGCGACCATGGCCGCAGCGGAATCCGGGCTGTGATGATCGTTAAGCGCTTCCCGCTCGCTTTTCCAGACCCGGTAGCGTTCGTGCAGTTCCTCCAGTGCTGTGTACGCACCGCACGCGCATCCCACCCAGAGATTCGATCGAGTCACATTGGCATGCGTATCTGCTCATTTGCTCCTCATGATGACGCGTTTGCTGGTGGGGCTAAGAAGTGACCATCGGTAGTTGCTTTTCCGTGATTACTCCTTGAAGATCTGAGATTGATTCGTTCTCGGAAGCTGTGCGGTGGGCGAGAAAGGAAGGTGCCCTATGGGAAGCGCCGGGTATGCGGAGAAGGTCGGCGAGGGTGCGTTAGCCGGTGGCCGACGTGAGGCGGATGTGATGCTGGGCGGCGATCACGTCGTGGACCGCCGTCCAGGCCGCGTCGATGGCATCGCGCTCGGTGCAGGGGGTGTCGTCCATCCAGCGGCGCAGCGCCTTGGCCGCGTAGAGCTCGCCGAACAGGCCCTGCGAAGCCATCGATGCCTCGGCCGCCGTCAGCCGTTCGGAGACGGCCATCGGCGCGTGGACGTCGGTCCAGTCGCGGATCATGAGGAGGGTGGCCCACCGGAATCCCGGGACGGGAATCGGGGCCGCGGTCACATCCTCAAGGTGGGGATTGGCGACGAGCGAGGCGAACCGCTTGTCGTAGTGCGGTCCGCACAGGAACCGGGTCCAGTGGTATGACCGGCCATCGATGTCACCACCGGGCGTGGTCCCGGTGACCCTCCAGGTGGCGCGGTGGTCGCAATGGCCCCAGGGGTCGGGGCGTTGGGGCTGTCGCATCCACTCCTGGCAGGCTTCGACCGGATACGGCTGCGGCGCCAAGCGGACCGCCGAGCGGGACACGGTGAAAGTCACGGTCACGGCTTAACTTCTCCAAGGGCGAGGGGAGCTGGATGCCGGTGCAGCGGCTGAACTCGGAGGTCAGGCCGCGAACAACTGGGTCTGGTCGACCAGCTCAGACCAGGCACCGGCGAATGCTTTGCGGCGCTTGTCGCTGATTCCGGCCGGTCCCAGCGCATAGAGCTGCTGGACAGTCGGGTAGAGCTCGGTCGAAGGAACCCTGAGGTGCGCCCAGGCGACACCGGACGGGTCGTGCACCAGCGAGATCTTTTCGCTCCTCGCGATGCCCTTGAGTCGGCCGAGGAGCTGGTCGCGGCCACCCTCGAACAGGGTCTGGACGCTGCGGTAGGCGTGCCCCTTCTTGGTGGGGATGGCCTTGTTCGGGTTGGCGGGATCCTTCTTGGCGAAATAAATGCGCCTGACGTCGTAGACCGCCCAAGGGCTGGTGCGGATGCGGTGCTCGCTGAGCGCGAGGGCCTCGGTGAGCTGATGGTCGATCGCGAACTGCAGCGCGCTCTCCTTGGCGAAGAGCCGGCCGCG
Source organism: Actinomadura hibisca NBRC 15177 (assembly GCF_001552635.1). Lineage (GTDB taxonomy): Bacteria > Actinomycetota > Actinomycetes > Streptosporangiales > Streptosporangiaceae > Spirillospora > Spirillospora hibisca. The sequence goes on from NZ_BCRO01000040.1 coordinate 4,707, forward strand.
GGGATTGAGGGCCAGGGACCGTCGCTCCATCTCCAAAGCGAGCGCGGCGCCTTCGGGCTGCTGCCGCCACCTGCTCGCCAGATGTTCGCCATCAGACCGCGCGAACGGGCAGTAAACGCAGCATGATCGGGGCCAGATGACGCCGAAGACCTCGTGCAGATAGCCGATCGTGTCCTGCCTCGTCCACGCCCACTCGGCCAGCGGAAAACGAGCCGAGCGATGATCGGTCAGATAACTGGAATCGCGGAGAATCCTCCGGCCTTCCTCGGATGAGAAACCGAGTACATGGACATGCGCTTCATCACCGAGGTGATCTTTTTTCCACCAGTCCTGCGGCTCACCCTTCGCTTTCTGAGTGCAGTCACGCTTTCCATGAGCGAACTGCGGGACACTGCCGATATCAAGCTGATAGTCCGTCAGCGTCCATGGCCCGGACATATGCATCCGCTTTGGATTCGTCGAGTCATTGAGAACCACATACCGATGGTGCGCTTCCTGCCCGCCTCGCGCCAATTGCACATAGCGCACCGAATGCTCACGCATCAGCGGAAGGACGAACTGCTCCATGTGGTCGGCGGTGGATTGAAATTCGGCGCCGACCTGCGCGGTCAAGACCACCAGATCTTCAAGGTCGAAGAAACGGGTCTCGGGCTCAAGAAGCCAACGGGTCAAAATCCCGACAGAATCAACGCCCATTCCCAGAGAAAGGACAACCTTTCCCACGAAAGAACTCCCAGTCCTATGTCGCAGTGCACGTGGTAAAGCAAAGGCCGCAGCCCAGAGCAAACCTGGCTGCGGCCTTCGACCGGTGGGGATCAGAGCGGAGGGGCCGCCGGCTGTCCGGCACCGGCAGGGGTCGGCGTCGGCCACGGCTCGACCGGTGTACTTGGAACGTTCCAGGGAGTGGCCGTCTCATCCATCGCAGGGACCGGCGACGGGGCTGAAGGGGTCCTCTGAATGCGGTTGATCACAGCGGATCCCTTGCGCAGAGTCGGGCCGATCGCGCTGACATCGACCTCGAAGACCGTTCGCTTCTCGCCGGACTTGGTCTCATAGGAACGCTGCTTGAGGCGCCCCTTCACGATGACCTCGTCACCCCTTCTGAGCGTTTCCGCTACGTGCTCGCCATAAGGCCCCCACGTGGAGCAGGTCAGGAAGAGCCTCGCCCCGTCCGTCCACTGACCGTCCCGGCCGACGTACCGAGACGTGGAGGCGACACGGACCTTTGAGACCGCCTTGCCTGTCGTAATGAAATTCAGGTCCGGGTCGTCGACGAGATTGCCAACAAGTGTCACTTCGGTTTCATTCATGAAAGAGGCTCCTTCTTCGGGGCTGGATGATTTACGTGAATATCGAATGATTGAGCGAAGGGGGCCGGGATGGCTGCGCACCGGCCTTCCGGTGGAAAATGGATATGGAGTAATGAAAAACGTCTCGACCGCAGGTATGGACGGGATATAGAGCGGCGCAGGCAGCAGCAGCGTGAGCGAAAGACACGTGGTGAAGACGGAGGCCCGGCTGTGCTTCTCTTTGATCCGGCGGGGCGAGTAAACGGTGAGATCTAGACGGCAGCCAGGTGCAGTGCCTTGAGTGCCTTGGACTCCATGTCGTGGGCGGCGTCGCCGTCCTGGACGACCTGAGCGGCGCTGGTGACCGCGTGCATCACGCCGCCGGCCGACATGGCGGCGCCCATCATGAAGTGGTCGAGGATGAGCTCGCGCTGCTCTTCGGTGAACCGGAGGTTCTGGGAGACGGTGGTGATCGTCTCCTCCGGCCGGGTGACGGGCACGCCCGCCTTGGCCTCCATCGAGGTGATGACCTCCTGGACGAACTCCGGACGCAGGAACTCCCGGACGGCGTCGCGGGTCTTGCTGGTGATCAGGTCCAGGGTGCGGGCGAGGGTCTGCTCGCTCCAGTTGACCAGGCCCTCATCGATCCGGCCGCCCAGGTGCACGGTCCGCTGCCGGTGGCTGGTGATCGTCTGCCCGTTGGCGCAGACCTTGAAGATGATCCTCGGTTCGATCACCGCCGCGCCGGCGCCGGTCTCTGAGTTGCGGATGACGAATCCGCCCCAGACGATCGGGTCGTCCACGCCGCGCATTCCGGTGAACGGGCTGCGGTAGTCGTAGGTCAGCGCGGGAGACTCGACCTGGACCGCGGGGGAGAAGATCCGGATGTACATGCGCTGCTCGGTCAGATCGCAGCCCTGGATCTCCACGGGCACGCCCGCGTCCTTGATCCCCTGCATCGCGGCGGTCAGCACGTCCAGGTGGTCGATCCGCTTGTAGGTGTCGGACAGCAGCGCCCGTGCGACTCCTGGTCGGCCGGCCTCGCCGGTGAAGGCCCGCACCAGGTAGTTGGTGTCCTGGGCGCGGTCGAGCCAGCCGTTGACGTTGGTGTCCCACAGATCGACGGCGTCCCTGCGGCACTTGCGCAGATAGGCGGTGGCAATGCCGAGCTTGGCCGAGACATCGGAGTCGCACGCCTTGGTCGGCAGGTAACGGCCGTTGGGATCGGTGACGCCGTTTCCGGAGATCAGCGGCTCGGCCCCGGAGATGAGCAGGTGTCCGTCTTGAGCGCGCAGGGAACGCGGCGACATGACCACGTCGACCTTGCGTGCCTGTTGAGCGGTCAGCAGAGCGTGCAGGCGATGAAGATCAGTGTCTCGGCTGGTCAACTCCAGCGGAGACGGTGAGGCGGTGATGGGCATGGCCGGTCCCTCTCGATCCGGGGGAGAACGGAGGGCCCGCCCTCCCGGCGGAGAAGAGAGGGCGCGACGGCCGCCCGCGGCCTGCCACCCGGTGGCCCGGCCCGCCAAGATGTTTTCGCGTCAGCGAAAAGATCTCTGGTCGGGCCGGAGCGAGCGAAGCGAGAGCCGGGTTGCGGGTCCGCCAGGACGGCGCGATACCCGACTCCGCCGCGGGAGGGCGCGGCCCGACCCGGACGGCGCGCGCCGACCACGCTTGGCATGTGCCCGCAGCCCCTGGCGGCTCCCCGATGTGCCCGTTTGTGGCCATTACGTCCTTTGGGGACCTCTGGCGTGACCGGGCATGCCGCAACCAGCAGCTGGAGGGGATGGAGGGCCGATGACCGAGGTGCCGGAGACCGCGCCCAGCATGCTGGCCGGTTCTGGGGCAGCTGAGGATTGCTCTACCCATGATCACTTTCGGTGAGGAAACTTCACTGAAAAGGGTCTTTACTTATTCGGTCAGATGACAAATGATCTCCATCAAGGTTGCTTGTCGGACGACATGTAGCGCCGTTCAAGGCGTCGTGCGCCACCTGTTCGTGCTGATGAAAAGGGGTTTGTGGGGTGTAGTGCTGGTCTTTGACTTGGACTTCCTCGACGCTTGGCAGGCGGTAGGCCTGGCAAGCGTGTCATGCAGCAAACGTTTCCCTTTTCCTTCGATGGAGGTAGGGATCGCCGCAGGTCACAGCCTTGTCAATGCCTGTGAAGGCGGCTCCAGTGTCCTACTCGGTCCTTCCGCGTCTGACCACTGACGTACCCGCTGCATCCCACACTCTGCAACGTCAGATTCATTCATTACCGCGCCACTCCTTCTCTTCGCCATGCCTTCAAAAGAAGGGATAACGCTTTATAGGTCGTCAAGGCTAGGCGTGGAGAGGCCATTTCGTCATGCCTTCTTTTTTGAGAGGACAATGTTCGTGGGAAGACGTTCTGTGACATGGGCCGCCGTTTCGGCGCTCCTGCTCACCGGCCTGGTATCGCCGGGCACGGCCGAAGCGCAGGCACGCCCGTCGAGTGAGCCGTACCAGTTCCAGCGCCTGTACCCGGAGATCGGATCGCCCAAGGCCAACACCCCGGAACTGGGGCCGTCCAAGCGGCAGGGTGCCCGGTTGGTGTCGCCGAGCACGGTCGGCAATCCCGACCGGACTCGCATCCCGACCTACGCGCCGCTGAAGACCACCGGTCCGTCGGCGCGGGCGGCTGTCGCTGCGTCGGTGCCGGTGGGTATCGGTCCGGTGCGAAATGGCACGTTCCTGTCGTTCAATCTGGCCGACTACCTGCAGTTGAAGGTCAATGTCGGTTCGGGGAACGCGATGGTGCGCACCGCCGACCTGTCGCTGCCGGGCATCGGCGGCAACCTGGCGGTCGGCGCGGCCTACAACAGCCTGCTGCACGCCGCCGACGCGCCCACCGGGATCATCTCGGCGGGATGGCGGACCCGCTTGGGCCAGGATGTGCGGCTGTACAAGAACAGCGACGACTCCCTCACCTTCACCGGCCCCGACGGCACTTCCGGGGTGTTCACCAAATCCGGATCCGGCTACAGCACGCCCAAGGAGTTCAAGGGCGACCTGGTCACCCAGTCCGGCGGCGGCTGGAAGTACACCGACCACGGCTCAGCACGCAAGCACTTCTTCGACGGCTCGGGCCTGCCGTCCAAGGTCGAGGACCGCAACGGCAACGTCACCGACTTCACCTACACCTCCGGTAACATCTCCAAGATCACCTACAAGCCCAAGGGCGAGACGACCGGACGGTCGATCTCGGTGGTGTTCTACAACGGCCGTCTGGCCCGGTACGAGCAGAACGGCACCGACGGCGCCAAGCGCACCGTGGTCTACAGCTACGACACCTCCAACCGGCTCAGCCAGATCCAGTGGGCCGCCGGTGAAGTCGCCAGGTTCGACTACGACGGCTCGGGCAACCTGAACTCGGTCACCAACGGCAAGGGCGCGGTCACCCAGATCGCCTACGACTCGGGCCACCGCGCCCTGTCGGTGACCCAGGTCGGCTCCAGCGCCAGCCAGGTCACCCGCCTGGCCTACCCGTCCGACACCCAGACCAAGGTCGCCGATCCCAACACCGACCAGTCCAAGGCGGTCGCCGACGTCCCGCACACCACCTACACCCTCAACGCCAACCACCGCGTCACCAAGACCGTCGACCCCGCGGGCAAGACCCGGGCCAAGTCCTACACCCCTTTCAGTGACGTCGAGACCTACCAGAACGCCAACCAGGGCATGACCAGCAACGCCTTCGGTGCCAACGGTGGTGAGTCGCTGACCAAGTCCACCTCGCCCAGTGGGGCGTCGTCGTCGGCGACCTATGGGAACTCGCCCACCAGCCAGAACCCCACCGCCGCCTACCAGGCATCGGCCGGTAGCGACACCCAGGGCAACTCCTCGGCTTACACCTACGACGGAGTGGGCAACCTGTCGTCGGCCAAGGACGCGCTGGCGGCCGAGGCCAAGGTGACCTACAACAGCGACGGCACCGTCAAGGACTCCACCGACCCGGGCAACGGGTCCAACTCCGCCACCTACGGCTACGACGACAACCACCAGCCCGCCTCGGTCACCCCGCCGACCGGCAACACGCTGAAGAAGAAGACCTTCACCTACGACGCCTACGGCCAACTCGCCACCGCCACCGACGGCAACGGCAAGAAGACCAGCTACACCTACGACGGCAACGGCCGCGTGCTGACCATCGCCTACTCCGACGGCACCCCGCAGGTGACCTTCACCTACGACAAGGCCGGCAACGTGCTGACCCGCACCGGAGCCACCGGCACCACCACCTGGGCCTACACCCAGCGCAACCTGATGGCCGGACGCCACTCCGCCTCCGGCGGAGGCGAGATCACCTGGCAGTACGACGCGGCCGGGAACCTGGTCAACCAGCTCAACGATTCGGGGACGCTGCACTACGTGCACTCCACCCGCAATCTGCTGGCCAGCATGACCGACTACTTCGGCACCAAGTGGGAGTTCGACTACGACGACGACGGCAACCGCACCCACACCTACTTCAACAAGACCTCCGACACCGCCTGGGCGATGCACACCAAGAACACCTACGACGACTCGGGTCGCCTCACCCGCATCGTCACCTCCCGTGCGAGCGACGACTCCAAGGCCGTCTCCGATGTGTCCTACTGCTACTCCAAGCGCGGCGGCGCCACCTCCTGCGACACCGCCAAGGCCAGCGACACCGGCCTGCGCCAATGGAGCAAGAACAACCTCACCGGCACCATCAGCGACTACACCTACGACAAGGGCAACCGCCTGACCAAGGCCACCAACGTCACCGGCAAGACCTACGACTACGACTACGACGCGCGCGGCAACCGCACCACCGTCAAAACCGACGGCACCCAGACACAGTCCCTGACCTTCAACTCCGCCAACCAGGCCACCACCACCGGCGAGAACCACGACGCCGCCGGCAACCTGACCGCCACCACCGGCGCGGGCGGACTGAAGGGCACCTACAACGCCGCGAGCCAGACCACCCAGTTCACCAAGGGCACCACCACCATCGGCTTCACCTACGCCGGTCCCGACCAGAGCGAGATGGTGACCGCCAAGGGTCTGTCGGTGGTCTACGGGCGCTCGGGCAGCACCAGCGCCGGCATCGTGTCCTACACCAACATCAGCACCACCGTGTGGATGATCCACGACAGCACCGGCACCCCGATCGGCTACGCCTACAGCGGTAAGTCCTTCGCCTACGGCACCGACGGCCTGGGCTCGGTCACCTCCATTCTCAACACGGCCGGAAACCAGGCCGCCGCCTACACCTACGGCCCCTACGGCGAGACCACCGCCGACAACGGCCCGCAGTCCGCGGTCAACCTCATCCGCTACACCGGCGGCCTCCACGACCCCAACACCGGCCTGCTCAAACTCGGTCGCCGCTTCTACGACACCGGCCGCGCCCGCTTCACCCAGCAGGACTCCATCAACATCATCGGCGACCCCGGCAACGGCAACCGCTACGCCTACGCCGGCGACAACCCCAGCAACAACACCGACCCCACCGGAGCGCTGTTCACCCAGATGTGGGACGTCTACAGCTCCTACCAGGACGGTCAGACTCTCGGCGGTGCTGTCGGTGACCTCATGGACGGTGATACCTCGGTCTCTCAGGACACTCAGGCATCCGTCGCCGGAATGGCCACCAGCGTCGGCGTGGCCGGGGGCTGCATGACGTTGGCCATCGCCGCGACCGGCGGCCTCGGGGCGGTCGGCGTTACCGGCTGCGAAGTCGTCGGCGAATTGGCCGGGTCGAAGGTTGAGGACGCCATGAGCTGACTCAGTGCTGAAACCGTGACTCTGCTTCCACCGTTCCAAGCGTGAGTCGGGTCGGGTGGCGGCACGTGCCGCCACCCGACCACGACATGCAAAGCCAATGATCGGGTGTGAACGGAACAAGTCAGGGAATCCCCTGGGTGCCGTACCGTATCCCCTCTAAGAAGGTAGGCATCATGGCCGTTGGTGCTGGAGAAGTGCTCGCTGTGGTACTGATTGTTCTCTTCGTACTCGCCAATGTTGGACTCATTGTATTCTTCCTGCGTAAAGGAAGACGTCGAAGCGGCGGATGAACAACGGATTGATGACTCTGGCAATCACCTCTACGCGCTACGGAGAGCTGATGACGATTCATAAGTTCATTTATGGTATTGCCGCTACTCTTTTCGTTGTCGGCTTCATCCTCATCAGGTATTCGCGCACCAGCGATGTGGACATGCCGGCATGGGTCTGGGTGGTCTGGATTTGTCTCTTCATTCCCCTCCTGGCACTGGATCTACGGACCAGACGTTCACGACGAACGCGAGGTGAGTAGCGGTGTGGCAGGCGCCGTCGGTATCGGCGTCGGCCTCTACGTCGGCGCATGGTTCAGCGACCAAAAGGATGAATACATGGACTACTGCGGATATGAATAGATGAACGCAAGACTCATCGCGCTCATCTCGGTCACAGTGCTGGTCTTCACCGTGACGCTCTCCCAGAGTCGAAACCACATTGGATGAACACCCGGCGTGATCGTCGGCCTCCTTGTCGGAGGACTGGCGGGCGGAGTCCTGTACCTGCTCTGGGGAAAAGCGATCCGCAAGAAATAACCCTACAGCGGCTGGGAAGACGAACACTGCAGAGAAGAACTGTGCTCCACGGAGTGTGGCCATCAGGGTAAAGGCTCGCACCTCCAACGCTGTGCGCCCTCTCAGACTCCTGGGAGGGCGCACAACGGTGGCGGCCACCGAGGGCTTCGACCGCCGCCGCACTCCCACCGCGATTAGGGCCCCACCTTGAGCAGACGCCCACCGCCGTGCGTTCACCCAGCGGCGTCATGGTCCGCCGCCTGGAGCGGCTGCCCCCGCTTCCGCCCGCTCCGCTGGCTCCTGACTACCCCGTCCATCCCGGCGCGGCCCGGACAGTGAGCGCGCCGGATGCTGGGCCGACCATCAGGCATGACGGGAGGCGAGCACCAGCAGGACGGCGAGACGTTGAGGACTGGACGCTGACCGTCGTGGCCGCAGACTTGGAGAAGGCAGGATGGACCATCCGCCACACCATCCCTGTGCGGGGCCAGGAGGCCGAGAGGGTTGATGACCAGTGAGCAGTGAGATCACCGCCAAGGGCATGCCGGATCTCCGGCTCCGGATGCTCGCCGACCTTGACCACCCCCGTGGCTATGTAGGTGATCCCCGACAGCGTTTGTTGGTCAGCTGTGAGAGCGGTGGCTGACCGGTCGATGCTGTGTTGGTGAGTTTTGACAGCGCTCGCTCGGTTGCAGTGCGACTATCGAGGTGCTACCGAGCGTGAGGGAGCGCTGGTGCCCGAGAAGTCGAAGGTCGAGCTGTATGCGACGATCCGACGCAGGGCCCGAGAGGGCTTGTCCAAGCGGGCGCTGCAGCGCGAGTTCGGGGTTAGGTTCCGCACCGTGCAGGCCGCGCTGGAGTCGACGTTCCCCAAGCCGCGCAAGCCCCGCAGCAATGCCAGGGCCGCCAGCGCGTCGGAGCCGTCCAGGCAGTACGTCGCGCTGGGGTGCGGCCCGGTGTACAGGGGGCCAGCCGGAATACGCCGGGAAGGGATCATCGCGCAGGTCAGAATGGTGGAGCGGAGCCCGGGGTTTCGGCTGTGGACAGCCGCGTCGAGCACGGGCCGCAACATAGCGTCCGTGCGGCTCAGTCGATGAGCTGCGCAGACGCCACCGGGAACACTGGACAGAGCCACGCTTCTGTTCGCTCAGGGCCGCCCCGCGGTGCGTTTCTGGCGTACTCCGGCCGTCCCCCTACAGCGCGCACTCCCTGCGCGCCGGGGGGCGCCACCGTCGCCTACGCCGCCGACTGCCTGGACAAACTCGGCGACCGGCTGGACGGCGCCCAGCGCGCCCTGATCCGCGACGTCGCCACCCAACTGCCCGGCCTGGCCGCCGAACTTCCACTGGTCTACCGGCACGGCGACTACTTGCCGCGCAACTGGTTGTGGGACGCCGACGCCCAGACCCTCGCGGTGATCGACTTCGAGATGGCCGACCACGGCCTGGCCGTCCAGGACATGGTGTGGCTCCAGGGCGCGGTGTGGCCGACCCGCCCCGACCTGCGAGCCGCCTTGTTGTGCTGTGGGTCAGGTGGCGGGCAGGTAGAGGGTGCGGTGGTCGCGGCGGGCCCTGCGGGCGGCGGGGATGCGGTGTGGCTGGGGAAACGCGTGGTGGCGGTGGCCCAGGTGAGGAAGGCGCACTCGTCGAGTTCGTCGCGTTGGAGGGTGATCTGTGATGGGTCGGTGATGGTGCCGCCGTCGAATAGGAAGTTCATCATGGGGCGGAACCGGTCGCCGGTGGGAGGGGCCCAGTCCACTACCAGCAGGGTGCGGAGGGTGAGGTTCAAGCCGATCTCTTCGGCTGCTTCGCGGGCGGCGCACTGGTGCGGTGGTTCGCCGTCTTCGGCGATGCCGCCGGGGAAGGCCCAGTAGGGGCGGTAGTTGGGTTTGACCAGGAGGATCTGGTCGTGGGGGTTGGTGACCAGCACGCTGGCCGAGACGTGCACGGCCGGCATTTGGGCGTACCACTGTGCGGGCGGCACGAAGTGGTCGGAGGTCACGGGTGCACATTACTGGGTTTGGTGGCCGGTCGGGGGAGGTCGTGGTGGCGTTGCAGGAACGCGGCGACATGGGGGCGGTGTGGTGGGGGCGCAGCGCATCGGCGAGCAGCGCCAAGCGGCCGGTGACCCGCCGGGACCGCAGAACGACGGCCAGGATGATGGCCTGGTCGCCCAGATGGACGGCGTGGTCGAGGTTTCCGGCGCGGGCGTGGGCGGTGGCCAGCAGGGCGGTGTGCAGGGCGCGGGTGCGGTTGTTGGCGGCGGGGGTGTGCAGTGCCTGGTCGCCGTGGGTGAGCGCCAGGTCCGGGCGGTCCAGGTCCAGCAAGGAGCGCATGCCGGTCCCGGCCAGATGGGCGCCGGTGAAGTAGGACGCCCACGGAGGGCAGGCGGCGCCGGTGCTGTCGGCGCGTTCCAGGGCGGTGCGGGCGCGGCCGTAGCAGGAGTTGAAGGCGTTGAGGTCCCCGATCATGGCGCGGGCGTTGGCCTCGGTGGCCAACAGCCGGGCGGCGACCAGGGGGTGGGGTCGGCGGCCTGCGGTGTCGATGGCGGCGCGCGCGAGCCGGACGGCCTCACCCGGCAGTTCCAGGTAGATCGCCTGGGTGGCGAGGTTGGCCAGGATGTGGGCGCCCAGGGAGCGGTCCCCGGCGGCTTTGGCCAGCCGCAGCGCCTGGATCCAGGCGCGTTGCGCCGCTCCTTGCTGGCCGGTGTCGCAGGCGGCGAACGCCACCTGCGCGGTCAGGTCGGCAGCGGTGTGGAACAGGTCGCGTCCGACGTCGGTGGTGTAGGTTCCGCGGAGCAATGGCGCTACCTCGGTGGACAGGAACAGCGCCAGGTAGGTGCGGCTGTAGCCGCCCCCGTAGCGGCGGTCCAGGGCACCGAACTCCTTGCCGCGGGCGCGGATCGCCTCGACGTGGGCGCTTTCGACGCGTGCTCCGCCCCGCTGGTCCAGGGTGGCGTCGTCGGGGTCGAACGCATAGCGCCATCCCGCCTCGGCGACTGCGGTGCGCACGAATGGTTCCCGCCGGTGGCCGTCGGGGCGCTGCAGGCTCTTCCACAGGCGGGTCGCCGTCCTGATCGCCGTCGGTACGGACGCGGGGAACAGCAGTGCGCTGTCGCTGGGAGCGAGCTGGTCAAAGCCCAGTTCGTCCAGGTGCACCGGGCGGTGGAACCGGGCGCTGAAGATGTCGGCGAGCAGTTCTGGTGTGGGCTGCTCGGGGCAGCGGCCGCGCAGCCACCAGTAGACGCTGGAGCTGTCGTAGCGCAGGTTCATGCCGTCGCCCGGCCTGGTTCACCAGGCGGGCCAGCGCGGCGTGGCGGCGACCGAACTCGGCCTCGCTGATCAGGGCTTCGAGGCTGGTGTTGGTGACCGGATGGGGCACGCTCACCGTCCTTCATGCGCGGTCGGTTTTTCGGGCGGGGCCTGTGCCTTCACCGTAGCCGCGCCGGTCCGGGCGCGCTGAGAACGCGCAAGATCGCGCAAGGCCGCAGCGCTGCGCGCAATCACGCACACGGGTGCGCACCTTCCCCGGCGGCGTGGGCTCGCACAGTGTGAGGGCGACGGCCATGCCCCAGGCCAAGGACGCCAGCGCTCCAGGAATCGGGTACTGAGCGCCGTCAACGGTCGCCGCTTGTCGCCTGCTGTAGGAGGCTTTGGATGCTCGGTTCCCTCTTTCTCCGCCGCCAGGGCCGACAGGCCCCCGGTCCCCCGGCCGGGTCGCCGGGACAGACCGCCGAGCGGCACCAGAGCCCTTCTGAGCCTTCCGTCCCCGGCGGCGCGCGCCCCGTCCAGGCGCTGGAGGCGTTGCGGCTGGCGCTGGGACGGCACTCGTCGCGCCGCGCTTGCCCGCGATCAGCTCGCGCTCGTCGTCCAGCACCGTCCAGTGCTCGACAAGCTCACCCATTCCCACCGGAACCCGACCCATGAAGCCGAATACTCACCGAACACACCAGCCACCGACAGGGAAATCACGCAATCAAGTCTCGTTTGCGGCTGGTGAAACGATCGTTACCGGCACCCGGACTTCCCCCGGCCGTGACCCGCCCGCGACGGCCCGCTGCGCTGCACCTGGTGGAGAACATCGCCGGACGGTTCATCACCGAGTTGCAAGGCGGTTACCTCGCCGACCAGCCCGCTGCGGTCGGCCTGGTGTTCAGGGGCGGCTCAGTTCAGGGTTCGCGCAGCGCCCCAGTCGTTGGTGTCGGTCAACTCGGTGAGGAGTTCGGCGAGGCTGTGGGGGTAGACGACCTCATCGGTGTGGTGCAGCTCAGCCGTTGTCCACCAGCGATAGCCAACGATGTTGTCGGGTTGGGTGGCATCGCCGGTGTCGAAGGACATGCTTGTCAGGCGGACCCGGTAGTAGTGCTCGACTTGGCGCACCGGCTGGTCGGCCACCAGGTGGCCGCTGCTGCGTGTGGCGATCAGCTCGCCGATCTGGAACGCACCGGGCCTGAGACCGAGTTCCTCGGCGAGTTCGCGGCGTAGGGCGGTGTGGTGGTCTTCGCCTTCTTCCAGGGATCCGCCGGGGGTGGCCCAGAAGCCGTCTGCCTCGTCGATGTGGACCAGCAGGATGCGGTCGTGGTGGTCCAGGAGCAGGGCGCGGGCGGCATGGCGCAAGGGCAAGGGTCTCACTGATGCAGTGTGTCAGCCGAATGGCGGTCAGGTGCGTTCGACGAGGTAGTCGCCGATACACAGGGCGTCCAGGTCGGTGGCTTGGAAGGTGGCCAGGGCGTGAGCGGGGGTCTCCACGATGGGTTCACGGTCGTTGAAGGAGGTGTTGAGGACGACGGGGACGCCGGTGAGCCGACGGAAGTGGTTGATCAGGGCGGCGAAGTGCGGGGAGTGGGCGGGGTCGACGGTTTGGACGCGGGCGGTGCCGTCGATGTGGACGACGCCGGTGATGCGGTTGGTCTTGTCGGCGCGTACGGGCGGGGCCAGCAGCATGAACGGGGAGGGGACCGGTAGGTCGAACCAGCGGGCGGCGTGATCGGCCAGGACGGCGGGGGCGAAGGGCCGGAATGGCTCGCGGTGCTTGATGCGGGTGTTGAGGGCGTCGGCGCCGGTGCGGGTGCGGGGGTCGGCCAGGATGCTGCGCTGGCCCAGCGCGCGGGGGCCGAGTTCGCTGCCGCCCTGGAACCAGCCGATCAGGCGGCCGTCGGCGATGAGTTGGGCGGCGGTGGCGGCGATGTCGTTCTCGCGGCGCCAGCGGAACGGGGAGCGGCGGCGCTCGACCAGGCCGGAGCGGGGGTCGCGGCGCAGGGCTTGTGTGATCTGGGTGTCGGTGTAGGTGCGGCCGAAGCTGTCGATGGTCAGGGGGCGGCGGGGCAGTTCGCCGGTGAGCTGGTGCCAGCCGTACAGCGCGCATCCCAGGGCTTGGCCGCGGTCGGAGGCGGGCGGTGGGGCGAATCGGCCGGCCGCTGCGCCCAGTGGTACGACGTGCTGAACTTCGTGGAGGTCGCCGCCATGGAGGAGCACGTGCCGTCGCAGCAGGAGTTCGAGGATGATCCTCGCCTGCGAAGACCAGGCGGGCCGGACGGACCCGTACCGGCAGATCGCGGCCATGCTGCATCTGATAGCCGTTCGTTCTTCGAGTTGACGGCCCGATCAAAACCGGGCCTGTCTTCTTCGCCAGGCGGTTCCGCCTGGCGAAGAAGTCGCAAGGTGTCAGAGGTGGCCGAAGAGGGGCACTGGTGCGACGGGGACGCTGGTGATGACTAGCGCGGGGGATAGAGCCGTCTTGGCCAGCGTTCATTACGGTCAGTCATGCTCGCGGCCGGATGCGTGATACGCCCGGTCGCCCTCACCCCGGAGGTTGCCATGCGTACCCATCACGCCGTCATCGCCGCCGCCATGTTGTCTGCGCTCTCCGGCGCGCTGGTCGCGGCGCCGGCCGAAGCCGGTACCCGCGTCACCGCTGCGTCCCCGGTAGCCAGCGCGCTGCGCTACCCTCAGCCGCCTTGCGTGGCCTATCTGCCGCCCAATACGTCCTACAGGGCTTACACCGCCAATTACCTGACGGACGGCATCGGCCGCCCCTTGCAGGTTGTCGCGCCGAACTTGCTCAGGCGCAACGCCAGCCGCTCGGCGTGCGAGCAGACCGTCGGCGCGATGGGCCCGGCCGGATACCAGGGCGGACATATGCTGGCCGCTACCCTGCGCGGGGTCAGCGAGAGGTACAACCTGACGCCCATGCAGGGCAATCAAATCAATTTGGGCATCATGAAGAAGATCGAGAACGGAGCCAAACGCTGCTTGCGCATCGCGGCGGTGAAGAATTACACGGTCAGATTGACCTACCCCGCGGGCGCCAGCGTAGTGCCCGAGCGGATCGCGGTGTCGATGACGCCCAAGGCTAAGGCCCCAGCGGTCCCCTTCACGATCAGTTTCCCGAACCGAGTCCTGGCGCCCCAGGCCTACAGCGCCCTCCGCAACAAGATCGCCAACAGGTTCACCGCCAGCGGCTGCTGACACCAGCCTGGCCGCGTCCCCGGAGCCCGCGTTCCAGCGGCCCGTCCCCGAAGCCCGGGGACGGGCCGCTGGAACGCCGACGGGGTCGTCAGGCCGACGAGCTTCCGTCACCTCCCCGAACGAGGGTGATCGACGGTGGCGTGCCAGGTGCTGGTGTGCGGTGCCGGTCCAGCAGCCGCGCGCACGCCTGCACCAGTGCGTCCGGGGCCGGGTCGGCGGGGTCGACCTCGGTGACCAGCAGCACGTCGTCGGGCAGGGCCGGCAGTTCGGCGAGGGTCATGCCCGGTCCGGTGCCCACAGTGGTCGGCGGGCATGGGCGGTGAGGCCCGACTGTGACCGGACGGCAATCACCACGATGCCACCGGCTCTCCAGGCGCCCGGGGGAGCCGGCCCGGTGGGGACGTTGTGTTTGAGCTGTAAGTTCACGCCGGGTCCGGTCCCGGCCATCGGCCGTTGCTACCGGCGGGTCACCGATACATCTGGTGGCTCATCAATCACAAGGAGGCCACGGGTGAAGAAGGTTCTGGTGACAGGGGCGGCGGCGGTCATGGCGGCTGCGGGTGTGGGCTTGGTCGCCGCACCCGCCGAGGCGGCCAGCGCCATCCAGATCTACCGGGTGTACTTCGACTCGCCGGGCAAGGACACTCGCTCCAACGCCTCGCTGAACGGCGAGTGGGTGCAGCTGTACAACACCTCCCGGACGTCCCGGCAACTGAAGGGCTACAAGCTGCGGGACAAGACCGGCTACACCTACACCTTCGGCAGCTTCGTGCTGAAGGGCCGCGCCACGGTGAAGGTCCGCACCGGCAAGGGCCGCAACACCACGGCCAACCGGTACTGGGGCCGCGGCTCGTATGTGTGGAACAACACCGGCGACACCGCCACCTTGAAGTACCCCAACGGCCGGGCCGCCGACTCCTGCTCCTGGGGCAGCAGGGGCGACTCCAAGTACTGCTGACCTGGTGTAGCGGCACACCGCCGCGGACAGGGCCCGCGACGCCTTCCCAGAAGGCGTCGCGGGCCCTGTCCGCTCCCGGTTGCTGTGCAATGCGGGGTAAGGCAGGAGCTGGACGCGGGCCAGAGCAGGGTGGGCCGGTGATGGTCCGCAAGGGATGCACGCGGCGCAGTCGATGAGCAGGCCGGGACCGACAGCGGCCGCAGGATGGTCTGGCCGTCGACTTCCCGGTCGCCGGGATGCAGGGGCACGACGGGCGCGAGTACGGCGGGCGCCGGAGGCGCCAACGGGATTTCGTCACGAATTTCGTCACGGGCTCGTGCGTCTTCCGGCGAGGCCTCCAGCCCGGGCGGGCAGGGCTCGGGCGGAGGGGGCTCGGCGGTCGTCCCGGCGAGCACCTGGGCCGCCACCGGCGCCGGGTTCGGTGGCGCGGTGACCGTCGCCGGCACCGGCTCGACGGCCGCGGACGCGGCGTCCTGCGACTCGGCGGGTTCGGGCTCGGCGGGTTCGGCGGCCGCGGCACGGTTTTCGTCACTTGCCCGTGGGGCGGCGGGGCGGTCGGGGGTGGCGGGAAGGCGGGCGAGCTGGCCCAGGACATGCAGCTGGTGCTGGGCCCACAGGTACAGCTCCTGGACATGGTCGGGCGGCGGGTCGCCGGTGTGGCCGTCGTCGATGGCCAGCGCCATCTGCGCGGCGGTCGCGGCCAGCTGCGCGGCGAAGTCGCGCGCCTCGCTCCAGGCCGCGGTGCGGCCGCCGGGCTGGGCGCGCAGATGGGCCTGGACCCGGACCTCGGTGACCGACGCCGGAGCCTGCTCACCCCGCGGCGGCACCGGTGTCAACGCCCCCGGCATCTCCACTATGTCCCAGACCGGCGAGACCGGCGAGGCCGTTCGGGGCAGCGGCGCGTCCGCCGACACCGGGAGCGGGGCCGGGGCGGGAGGCGGAGGTGTTGCCGGGCCGCCGGGGTTCTTGCGGGCCCGGTAGGCCTTGGCCTGGCAGGCCCGTGAGCAGTAGGCGCGCGGCCGGCCCCGCTGCTTGGCGGCGAACTCGGTTCCGCAGACCACGCAGACGGACACGATGGCCCTCCCCTTGTTTTCGTCACGCGCTGGTTGTGATGAAAAGGACGCTATCCCGGCCGCGTGACGAAAGCCAACGGTTCCGTGACGAAAAACCGGGCGGGGGTCGCGGCCCGCGCACCGCTCCGGCTGCCGGGCGCCGGCGGCCTGGTGCGGCCGGGCGGCGGTCGGCTGCAGCCGGTGGGGATCGGGGTGGATGATGCCGATTATGGCGCGGCGAGGACGATCCCCCTCCGGTGGCCCGGAGCCCGACGGCCCCCTGCAGGAGACGGCGCCGGCCGAGGTGCTGTCGGCCGGGGAGCGGTCGGTGGGGGTGGGCGGGCAGGCCGAGGTGAGCGGGCAGGTCGCCACCGGCGACCACGCCGTCCAGGCCCAGCAAAACGCCCACTACGCCGGCCCCCGTACGTTCGTTCAGACCGGCCCGGGCAGCACCGTCAACCTCACCCCCGCTCCCGCAGCGCCGGGCCAAGGGGTTGTACAGGAGGCGGGGCCGGTGCCGGTGCACCTGCCGCCGCAGGCGGGCGAGCTGTTCGTCGGCCGTCAAGACGAACTGGAACGGTTGGACACTACGTTCGGTGTCGGCGACGGCGCGCGCGCCTCCGACCCGCAGGCCGGTGAAGGTGAGGGCCCGATGGCGGCGGTGGTGCACCAGCGGCCGGTCGCGGGCCGGGTGGGGGCGGTGCACGGGCTGGGCGGGATCGGCAAGTCGGCACTGGCCGCGCACTGGGCCGCCACCCGGCACCGGCCCGGCGAGGTGGTGTGGTGGGTCACCGCCGACAGCCCGACCGCCATCCAGGAAGGGGTGGCGGGGCTGGGGGCGGCGCTGCTGGGCACCGGCGCGGCCAGCCAGCCGCTGGAGGTGTTGTTCGAGCACGCGGTCGGCTGGCTGTGCAGCCAGCAGGGCTGGCTGCTGGTGCTGGACAACGTCGAGCGGCCCGGCGACGTGGAACCGGTCCTTGGGCGGCTGCGCGCCGCAGTCGGCGGGCGGGTGCTGATCACCACCCGGCTGCGCACCGGCTGGTCCCGCATCACCCATCAGATCATCGCTCTGAATGTGCTCCCGCTGCCGCAGGTCGTCCAACTGCTGGAGCGCACCGTCACCACCGAACGCCCCGGCCTCAACCTGGACGGCGCCGAGGAGCTGTGCCGCGAGCTGGGATGCCTGCCGCTGGCCGTGGAACAGGCCGCCGGGTTCCTGACCGAGAACGGCACCGGCCCCCGCGCCTACTTGCAGCGGCTCGCCGCCTACCCCGCTGCCACCTACGCCCGCACCGCTCCTGGGTGCGACGACACCGATCGCACCGTGGCCCGGGTGTGGCACTCCACCTTGGACCACCTGACCGCCGACACGCCCTTGGCCGGCACCGTGCTACGAGTGCTGGCCTGGTGGGCACCCGAAGCCATCCCCCGCACCCTGCTGAACGGCCTGGCCGAACTCGACCAACATGTGATCGAGCAGGGCGGGGCGGTGGCGGTACAGGACGCGGTGGCGCGGCTGGCCGCCTACAACATGATCACCCTGTCGCGCGACGGCCAAGCAATCAGCGTGCACCGACTAGTCCAGGCTGTTGCCCGCACCCCCGCCCCCGACAGCGTCAACGACATCCACCGCTGCCCCGCCGACATCACCGTCGCCCGCCACCACGCTACCGCCCTCCTCAACCACACCCGTCCGAAAAATCCTGAAGATCCGGGCGGGTGGCCTACTTGGCGGGCGCTGCTTCCCCACATCGACGCTCTGACCGACCATGCACCCGTCGGCACCGACGACGCCGCCACCGCCCGGTTGTGCGCCCAGACAGGTTTGTTCCTCCGCAACCAAGGATTTCTGCTCCGCAGCATTAGCTACCTGGAACGTGCCCGAACCACCTTCGAGCGGGTGCTGGACAAGCATCACCCCGACACGCTGTCCTCCCGCAACAAGCTAGCTGTTCTCTACCGCGCTGCCGGTGACCTGGAGCGGGCCATTCAGCTGTCTGAGCAGACGCTGGCCGACCGGCAACGGGTGCTGGGCGACCACCACCCCGATACCTTGACCTCCCGCAACAACCTGGCTCGCGCCTACCACCACGCCGGGGCCAGAGAGCAGGCGATCACGTTGTTGGAGCAGAACCTGACCAGTTGCCGGCGGGTGCTGAGCGAGGATCACCCCGACACCCTGCGATCCCGCGCCAACCTGGAGGCAGCGTTGCGTGCGCGTGACGGTGAGGGTTCGTCTGCTGGTTCGTAAGGTTGGTGTTCGCTGGATGGCCTGGTGGTCTACTCAAATACGCGTTCTATGACGGTCGTGGTATTGGGGGCGCTGGCGCGGAAGTAATGGGCAATGGCGCCGACGGCCAGGACGGCTCGGATGATGCCGGAGATGGTGAGCGGTCCGCGCTGCCAGGTCCACAGCGCCTGGGGCTGGCGGCCGCGCCCCTGCAACCACGTCGTCAACGGCTCGCGCGCGGCCGCGGGGGATTTGGCGGGTGCTGATGTACAGCAGCGCCGTCTCGATCGCCGCATCGCGGGGCCGCTCGACGCGTCCTGGGTGGCGGGGTGGGGTCTTGGCGGTGCGGCTTCCTGCTGGTCGGGTACCTGTTGCATGATGGGAATGGCCCCGCCCGAGGGCGGGGCCGGGCGATGGTTCGCTACTTGGTCGTTCTGAGTTTTGGTTGCTAGGCCGGGGTCTCAGGCGATCAGGTAGCGGAACCCTTCGACGAACAGCGTGCCGATCGAGCCGCCGGCGGCGGCGGCGATGATCGCGCCGGGCAGCGTAGACACGTTCGTCCAGCCACGCCAGTTCATCTTGGGCTTCTCCATGCTTGTCACCTCCTCTCGTCGGCAGTGGTGACTTGGGCGGGGAGCAGGAAGATGTCCGCGGTTCCGACAGGCTCCTGCCGGAGGCCGTTGAGGATGGTCTCGGCCTGCGGGACGGGGACGGACGGCTTCGGCGTGGAGGCCTCGCTGCTGCTCGCCTTGGCCGTGTGCTGGGAACCCTGGCTCTTGGGGGCGGGGTCCTTGGGGTGGTGCTTGCGGACGTTCAGGTCGAACGGGGGGCAGAACCCGTAGAGGGTGCGTTCGCCGTACCCGGTGCGGGTCTCGCCGGTCTCATAGGTCTGAGTGCCGGTCATGTTGATGAGCCCGGTGTCGGTCAGCTCCTTGACGCCCCGCTCCAGGGTCGATTTGGAGATGCCGTAGTAGCTGGCGAATGCGGTGGTCTGGGGCAGGGCGAACTGCGCCTTGCGCAGGCTCATGCCGATCAACATCACCGCCTTGCCGACGATGGTGAGCCTGTGGTGGTAGCCGTCTTCCCAGTACTGGAACGGCAGCTGGAAGTAGATCTCGTCCAGCGCGCTGTACCCGGCGGCGGTAGGCCGGGTGTACGGGCGCTTGGTCCCGTCCTCCCGCAGCTTGGTGACCCGCGTCAGACGTCCGTCCTGCGACCGCGTGATGAGGTTCAGCCGCTCCAGCTTCTGCCACAGACGCGAGACCGGAGCGCTGGCCGATCCGTCGGTCGCGAAGGACACGCCGGTGGCGCGCGCCCAGGTCTCAGACCGCTCGGTCACGCCGAAGTCGCCGCCGGTGGTGACGGCATGGACCAGCAGCAGCAGGTCCAGCGCCGACTCGTTGCGCATCAGGCCGGTCAGCGGCCCGGGCTTCGAAGTCGACCGCGGCCCGTCCTCCACCGCGTCCTGCACGAGCGAACGCCGCAGCGGCACCGTGCGGTTGCGTCGCTGCGAACGATCCAAAAGCCACTTGATAGTGTCGTCCTGCGTCATCGGCCGCTGGCTTCGGCCAACCGCGCTGGGGGGCATCTCTGGCGTCACGGACATCAGTGTGCTGCCTCGCCGAGCTTGCCGCCCGCGCCCTGCGGCCGCAGCCTGTGCATCCCCGGCGGATGCTTAGGACAACTTCGGACGACTAAGGACCCCCGTCGGACGCCCGATGCCGCGCCCTGAACGGTGTCTATGCAGCTAGCGTCCACCCTGACGTTTTTGATCATTGCGGCCTCAGATTCTGATCATTGACGCCTGATATCGCGATCATTGCTTTTGTGGGGCGGTGACCTCTCGCGGTTGCTGCTGTGCCCGCCCGCGTGGCACCGGCTTGGAGCCCGCGCGGGCCCGTTCCGGCCGGACCGTCGGCTCCGGCGGCGGCCCGCGCTCGCTGATCGTGCGGCCGGTGAGCTCTGGTCACCTCGGTGGGCTGCGGCTAGGTCTGCCGGAAGTAGGCGTCGGCCTTCTCTCTGATCCGGGCCAGGCGCTTGGAGACCGGGCTGTGGTTGGCGTAGCCCAGCAGCTCGGCGATCTCGGTCAGTTTGGTGACGCCGCTGTGCAGCAGGACCACCACCTGCCGTTCGCGTGGGTCCAGCAGGGCCAGGAAGTCGCCGTACACCAGGCCGTCCAAGACCTCGGTCTCGGGACCTTGCACCGGGATGGTGTCAGTCAGCTCGACGAACCGCACCGCGACCTTGGAGCGCTTGCTGTACAGCTTGCGTTCGAAGTCCTCGCGCGCGAACGACCAGTGCTCGGAGAAGTCGTCCTGCACGCGGTGCTCCCGCACCGCCTCCAAGATGCCGCGCAGCCGGCCGTCGGCGTCGGCGTGCTCCACGGTCGCCCGCACCACCTCGGCCGCTTCGGCCTGGCCCTGCCACAGCTCGCTGCCCACCCGCGGGCTGACCGCCACCGCGCCCTCCAGGACCGAGCCGTCCTCCAACGGGACCGGCTCCTGGCCCACGGCCTCGTCCACGCGCGGGAACCCGCCGAGGATGTCCTGGATGGCGGCGGTCACCGGCGGGACCCAGTAGTCCAGGTTGTGGGCCAGCAGCCGGATCGGGTCGCTGCCGGAGAACGCCCGCAACGGCGAACCGGAGACCAGGTACCGCCACACCGTGGCCGCCCACGCCCGTGACAACCGGTGCTCGAAGTCCGTCGGCAGAAACCGGTCGACCGGCGCGGTGTGCGCCACGTAGGGCCATTGGCCGCAGCGCAGCGGCGGCAGCCCGTAGCGCTGGACCGTCGAGTGGGACAGCAGGTGGAACAGCGGGGAGTACTCGTAGTAGCGGCTGTCGGTCCGGGGCACGAACACCACGTTCACATCGCCGCGATCGGCGATCTGGCCGATGACCGGTGGCAGGTCGTCCTCGGCGAAGAACCGGCGCCGCAGCTGCGCCGCCTCCCACAGCAGATTCCACTGCGCAACGGTCACACTTAGCTGCACCTCTGCCTCATCCCGATACCGAGATAGCGGCAACGTGACGTACTCCGGCGCGGCAGGCGCCTGCGGACGGATCACGCGGCGATACAGCATGCCCGCCGACAGGTTGGTGGCGCGCGGGTAGAGCTCGGCTGTGACGGTGTCGGGGTCGGCGTAGAAATCCTTGCGCTGGAGGACTTCGATCTCCGCGTCGGTGAGCTCGCGTTCGTCGGTCATCGGCCCGGAACCTTGGACGGTGGTGTCTGCCATATCTACATCACGGCACAAGAGGCCGCTGTCGTTCCGCCACGCCAGAATTCACCCACATCACTCGACGGACCAGGTAATGGTGCAGGAACGCCACAGGCATCCCGCCCCAGACGAGGATCACGCCGAGGAGCCAGCCAGGGGCTCCTGCCGCCGGTCAACGGCAGCAGCCCCTCGGGCCACCTGAAGCGGCGAGGTACTACTTCTTGGAGTCGACCTTCAGGTGGAGCGTGTTCACCAGCACAAACGCCACGATCGTCGTCACTATGACCGCTCTCGGCCGGCAGGCTCACCACCGCAGCTTCCTGATCGTCACCCGCCGAACGCCGCTGAAGCTTCAACTACGTCCCGGCCCGCAGCGGGGTCGGCGGCTCGGCTGGTGGTCTGGTCGTGGTCGCGCAGCATCCGCATCACGGTGGCCGGTGAGGGGTGGCGGCCCTTCTTTTTGCCGGTGGTGATGACCAGGCGGGCGGCGATGTCGCGCAGGCTCATGCCCTGGTCACGCAGGTGCAGGGCCATGCCGAGCATGGCGGGGTCGGCGACGGTGGCGCCGCCGATGGTCTTGCCGCGGGCGCGGGCCGATTCCTGACCTTCCAGGGTGCGGTCGCGGATGTACTCGCGCTCCATCCCCGACAGCGCGGCCAGCACGGTGAACACCACCCCGCCCGGGTCGTGCGATCCCTGCAGTTCGCCGGTGAGGAACTCCAGGGCGATGCCGTCGGCGCGCAACTGCTCGGCCAGCGCGGCCAGCTCGATGCCGCGGCCCAGCCGCTTGTGCTCGTGCACCACCAGCATCACCGCCACCCCGGCCGCGCGCATCTCCCGCGCCAGCGCGATCGCCTTGTCCAGTTCGGGGCGGACGGTGGCGCGGGTGGAGATCTTCTCGGCGAACACCCGCCCCACCCCGGCGGCGGCCAATGAGTCGAGCTGGGTGTCCAGGGACTGGCGGAGCGTGGAGGCGCGCGCGTACCCGATCCGCACCCGCCCGGCCGGCTCGGCCCCGGTAGCGGCCGGGCGCGGCAGCTCGGTCCACACCGACCCGGGCTTGCGCACCGCCGGGGTCGGCACGTGCAGCCTTTTCGCCAGCGCGGGCACCAGGCGGAAGCGCGCGGTGTGGTAGTTGACCGCGACCACGCCCTTGGCGGTGCGGCACGGCGACCCGGCCGGTGCCGCGCACGTCGACATCGGGCAGTCCTGGGCCTCCACGGCCCGGAAGTCGTCCTTGCTCACCCCACCACTGTTTCATAGGTGTGTTTCACGAGTCCAGATGTTTGAAACGACCTATGAAACAGTTTCTGGTGGAGAACGCCCTAGATCGCGGCCGGAGGCCGGACTGTTTCATAGGTGGTCACCTATGAAACAATCCGCCCATGTGGGCGGCGAGCGGCACCACAAGGGCGATGCGCCGGATCCGAACCACCAGGACGCCGTAATCTAGATGTCCGCGTGACTCATTCGCCCTTTTCGGCCGCCTTGCGCCAGTACGCCAAGTTGGTGCGGGTGGTCAGGATGCGGGGGTGGTCGGGACCCAGCACGCGCAGCTGATCGGTCAGCAGTTCTTCGAAGGCGGCCGCAGCACCTGTGAGATCCCCGGCCTGGCCCCGACATGCGGCCAGGTTGTTGCGGGTGGTCAGGGTGTCAGGATGGTCGGGACCTAGCACGCGTAACTGGTCGGTCAGCAGTTCTTCGAAGGCGGCTGCGGTCCCGGCGGGATTCCCGGCCCAGCCCCGCCACACGGCCAGGTTATTGCGGGTGTTCAAGGTCTGGGGATGGTCGGGGCCCAACACGCGCAGCCGATCGACCAGGAGTTCTTCGAAGGCGGCTGCGGCGCCAGCGGGATCCCCGGCCTCGCCCCGCCACATGGCCAGGTTGCTGCGGGTGTTCAGGGTGTTGGGGTGGTTAGGGCCCAGCACACGCAGGACCTCGGCAAGGAGTTCTTCAAAGGCGGCCGTGGCCCCCGCGGCGTCCCCAGCTTCGCCCCGCCACATGGCCAGGTTGTTGCGGATGTTCAGGGTGTCAGGATGGTCGGGACCTAGCACGCGCAGGGTCTCGGTCAAGTGTTCTTCGAAGGCGGCTGCGGCTCCCGCGGCGTCCCCAGCCTGGCCCCGCCACATGGCCAGGTTGCTGCGGGTGTTCAGGGTGTTGGGGTGGTTAGGGCCCAGCACACGCAGGACCTCGGCAAGGAGTTCTTCGAAGGCGGCTGCGGCTCCCGCGGCGTTCCCGGCCTCGCCCCGCCACGAGGCCAGGTTGTTGCGGGTGGTCAGAGTATCGGGGTGGTCGGGACCCAGCACCCGTAGCTGGTCGGTCAGCAGTTCTTGGAATGCGGCTGCGGCACCGGCGGGATCCCCGGCACGGCCCCGACACGAAGCCAGGTTGTTGCGGGTGGCCAGGGTCTGGGGGTGGTCGGGGCCAAGTTGTTGCTGGCAGGTGGCGTGCAGGCTGGTGTAGGCGGTGATGGCCGCAATGGGCTGCCCGCTCTCGCCCAAGCTGGTGGCGGCGCGGAACAGCACGAGGTGGGCGCGGTCCTCGGCGGTGAACAGAGTGGTGCCGGCGGTCTGCTGCAGGGCGGTGGTGTTGGCGCGCAGGATCTGGCCGAGTTCGTCGCGTTCGATCGGGGGCCAGGTCTCCAGCAGGGCGTCGGCGGCGCTCTGGCCGAGCTCGGCGAACAGGGCTGAGCCGTGGTCGGGCTTGGATTGGAGGTTCTCGCGGGTGGCGCGCTGGATGAGCTGGTGGATGCGGACCTGGCGGTGGGCGGCGTCACGGTCATAGTTGATCAAGCTGTAGCGGTGCAGCAGCCGCAGCCCCTGGTCGATGACCTGATCGGCTAGGTCATCTGATTCGAGCAGATAGGAGGCGATGTAGTCGCGAGCAGTGGTGCTGGTGAACACCGCGGTGGGGATGCCGTTGGGGTCCAGGACGCTGGCCAGCTGGATCAGTGGCCGGACCAGCCCTTGTGGGCGGTCTTGGTCAGCGCGGTCGATGGAGATCTCCCACACCGCCGAGACGATCCGCTGGTCCTCGGCCAGGTCGCCCGCTTCGGGGACGGTGTCGGCCAGCAGCTTGCCGGCCAGCAACCGGCGGTAGTGGGCGCAGTCGATGTCCTGCTGGACCATGTAGGCCGCAGCTTGGGCCAGCGCCAACGGCAGATGCCCCAACTCTCTGATCAACGCGGCACGCTGGTCGGGGTCGGCGGCTAGATCGCCCAGCCGGTCCCGCAGATAGGCATCGGCCTCCTGGTCGGTGAACAGGTCGACCTCCACAACGCGGGGGCGCAGACCGGGCGGGGCCAGGTCGCGACGGCGAGTGGTCACCACGGTGGTGCCCGCAGGGAAGGCCGGTGGCCACAGCCCCCGCAGGTCGCCGTGGGCCTGGACATCGTCCAGCACCAGCAGCCAGCGCTGATCGGTGGTGGCGGCCCAGTCCAAGAACGCCCGGGCGGCGTGGTCGGCGTCGTCGCGGTCGGCCAGGCCCAGGCGGACGGCGGCGTTGGCGTAGGCGTCCACCACCCCGGCCCGGCTGGCCGCGATCACCCACACCACCACCTGCACGCCCCGGTCGCGGGCGGTGCGGGCGTAGGCGGCGGCCAGCTGGGTCTTGCCGATCCCACCCGTCCCGGTCAGCACCTGGCACACCACCACCGTCCCCGAGCCTTGCGCCTGCCGGTCCAACCGGTCGGCAACCGCGCGGCGCTGGAAACTGTCGGCCTCGGGAGGGATCTGCCCCACCTGCACCAGCGGCGCAGGCTGCCACGCGGGGGCGGGCGGGTGCGGCACGGGCGGGCGGCCGCCGACGTCAAGTTCGGCGCGCGCCTTGGTCCAGGTGTCGCGCCACCAGACCGGCGGCGGGATGAGGGTGCCGGGATTCTTCTGCTGGGCCAGGGGCCGCAGGCACTCCTCCACCAGCCAGTGCACGGTGTCCAGGCTGGCCGGAACCCGCCGGCCGCGACGCCACTCGCTGAAGGAGCTCTTGTTAAACCGCACCGCCGGGCGGCGCCGGGCCGCCCGGACCTGTATGGCCTCCCCGGTCGGCGCCCCCGCCGCCTGGTGCAGCTCCCGCAGCCGCTGGGCGAAGACCTCGACCGCACTCACCGGATCTGTCACCGCACCCTCCCCACCATGGACTCCCCGAAGTGACGCCCGGGTCTGGGCTGCCAGCGGCCGTGAACCGGAGGCGATCGGATCTGATCGCCAACCCTTCACAAAACCCGACCAAGCCAGGTCACCACGGTCCTACACCCGACGGGCCCGCGCCAGAAAACCCTTCAAACAGGCGCAATCAAGTCACCGCCCCAGCTCTCAGAGGGCCCGGGACCACCCGACGAAGGAGATCGCCCATGCCCGCCCCGTCACTTCGCACCCGGCTCAGCCGCATCGCACTGACCGCGTTCGTGCGCGGCACCGCCACCGCCGCCGGCGCCGCCCTGGTCAGCCTGACCACCTGGTGGATCACTCACCACTAACCCCCCCACGACCCAGGTGGCCCACCCCGCCAGGCGTGGGCCACCTTCCACCTCCACAGCGACGGCAACCGCAACCCTGATCTATCGTCCTCCCACCACCCCGACCGTCCAGCGTCCCGACCAGCTCCACGCGCCAAGCACCAGCGCGCCTTCAACAAACGGTCAGCCCGAGCAGACGACGCCCCCACGTTGTTGAAGGAGTTGTTGAAGGCATCCACCAGACATGCAGCGACCAAGGACGTTGACCTGCAAGAAACGATGGTTTTTTGACGAGTCATCGCATCAGGCAGGCGGTGATCATCCCTGTGTTCTGGCCACGCCGTTGCCGGGCCCCGGCGTCCCGGGGCCCGGCTGGCAGGTTCAGTTGCGCGGCTTGCGGGACGACAGCCAGCCGGTGATGGCTGCCGCAGCCAGCGTTGAGAACACCGGCAGGATCAGCTGTGCCTGCTCACGAGGAACCCAGAAGGCGACGGTGATAACGACGCCGACCACGAGGACCCCGACAAGGAACGCGGTCCCAAGGCGCTTCACGCGCTTCGAGAGGGGATGATGGCGGTGGGGGGACGGTCTTCCAAACAAGGATGATCCCTCTCTGTTGTCGGCGCCGGCCTCCCGCATGGGCGACCAAACCGTCAGGAGGCCGGCGCTGCACGATCCGCCTCGAAGCACCTCCGAGGCGGGCTTGACAACAGCCTCTCCCAACCCCCAGACCACTTGTCGAGCAGGGAATTCCTCGGGGCACCACAGGTCATGGTGTGACCTGCGTGGTTGTGGTCAGCCGGTCTGTGTTTTCCCGTGTTGATGCGTGCCCAGAGTGGTTCTCGCTAGTATCGGCGTGCTTACCAGGACAGATGTGAGGGATTCTTAGCCGGATGCCCAAGCTGTTGCGAATACCGGACACCACCGCCCTGCCTGCGGGGCCAACCCGTGACTTCGTCGAGCTTCTGTTCGACTATCACCAGATAGCGCGTCATCCCACGTTGGAAGCTATCTGCGAGCAGATCAACGAGATCCCCGAGGAGGAGCGGCTGGGAACCGCGAGCCGGGAGACGGTTCGTCGGATGTTCCACGGACATGTGCCCCGCCACTGGCAGACCGTCGAGGTGGTCTTCGACGCCCTCTGCCAGCTCGCAGGCGTCGACCCGGACCGGAAGGTGAGGTACTGGGACCATCGGGATGACGAGCGCGTAGAGGCCGACCGGCGCAGCCAGATGCAGGAAGTTTGGAGCGCGGCCCTCTACGGCCGCCCAGTCGACAAGCCTCTGTTCCGTGGCATCAACTTCGACTACGAGGAACCCGAACCGGAACCGGTGGGCAGTAGCAGCCGTTTTCCTGCCATCGACCCTTGGGCCACAGGCGGCAACAGCCGCGGGGGCAGTTACAACGACGACCCACCGTTCTGAACGGCCTCACCGCAGCCTTCGTAGGACCGCCCGCAACAGCCTGGCAGCAGAGCTGCGCAGCTTACGGGGGGAACAGCGTCTCGGCACGGGTTCTGCAACATCCCCGCTTGCGCCAACAGAGCGTTGTTGAACGCAAGACTCCGTGACGCAAAACCGATCGTTAACGGGCGCTCGCCTAGGTGAGCGATGCGTGGCCCCCAGGCGCTGCGACGGCGCCGAAACCCAGCGGGGCACGCTCGGGCGGACGCGTGTAGGTGGCTGCTACCGGTCGTCTCTAGGAGCGGGGGCGGACTGGTTGACGACCACGATGCGCGGACGGCGGAACGCTCCACGGAACGCCGCGACCGACAGCAAGCTCCAGGCGACCACCGCCACCCCGGCCGCGGTCGCGCGGGAGGCCTGCGGGACGGTGCCGGCCCACACCATCGCCACCGTCAGCGCGCCGGTCAACGTCCAGCCCACCCGCGCGCCCCACGACCCCAGCATCGACCACACCAGCAGCACCACCTGCGCTGCCAGCCACGCCCCGGCCAGCGCGTCGGCCGACATCGCCAGCCCAGCCGAGTGCCCGGTCAGGTAGTGCTCGACGGGCCGGTAGATGGTCTGCGGAACGCCCACGGTCACCAGGCCCTCCACCGCGCCCTTGCCGAGTTCGGCCACGCCGCCCAGCAGAGCCACCACCAGCGCGACGACAAACGTGACCGCCGACAGCACCACCGACAGCGTCACGACCGCGACCACCGAGATCTCCCACCAGGCCCGGCCGCCGTCCGCGTACAACTCGACCAGCCCTGCGAACCCGTCCTCGCCGTACACCTGGCGGTGCTGGCGCACCGACTCGCGCACCTGCCCGCCCCACGGCCCCTCGCGCGTCCGCCCACGCCCACCGGCGGTCACGGTCACGGTCCTGACGTGCACGATCCTCGGCGGCTTCCGCCTCGAACCGGCGCCGCCGCTCGGCGCCCTCTGACGTCTCCGGCCGCTCCTGCGCGCTGCCAGCCTCTTCGCTGCCGTCAGCGTCTTCGGCGTCGTGGTCGCGGTGGGCGAACAGGTGGCGGGGGCGTAGTGGGGTGACCGGCTCGTCGGCCGGGGGTTCGTCTCGCTCGTCCATGCCCGCACCGTAAACGCCGACCATGACAGATCCCCAGCCGCAATGCGCCCCTCAACCCCTTGATGACCAGCACAGATAACCCGCTCCACCGCCGGTTGAGGCGCCTTAGAAAAAGCCCTGGCCGCTGGTGGCCGCCCTGTCCTCCCAGCGCGTCCCGAGATCATGGGATTCCGGGACGGCCGGACGGCGCAGCGGGGGCGCTCCAGGGCAGGGCCAGGCCGTCGTCGTCGCGGCGCGGCACCACGTGCAGGTGCAGGTGGGACACGGTCTGCGTCGCGGCCGCGCCCCGGGAGGTGATGACGTTCACCGCCGGGTACTCGGCGGCCAGGACGGCGGCCCGCGCCATCACCGCCGCCGAGACCGCCGGGTCAGCGGCGACGTCGGGCACGTGAACGCGCGGCAGCACCAACACGTGCCCGGCCGTCACCGGCCCCAGCGGCACGATCGCCAGCACCTGGCCCCAGTCGGCGACGATCGCCGCCGGGGCCTCCCCGGCGGCGATCGCGCAGAACACGCAGAACATCGACGACTACTCAGTCGTCGGCGCCGTCCCCGCCGCCCGTCCGGCCGGCGTAGGCGGCCAGCAGGGCGTGCCCGTGCTCGCGCATCCACCGCTCGTGGCCGACGTCGGGGGCGGGCCAGACCCGCCGCCAACGCGGCGCGCCGTCGGCGATGACGACCTGGTCCAAGTACTCGACCGGTTCGCCAGCGCCGTCGGGCATGCCATGTTCCAGGACCACCAAGGGTCCGTAGGCGGCGGTCAGCACCGTGTAGATGTCCTCGACTGAGTTGGCGATGCTGGCGCCCTGGCCGACGTCGGTGACGATGACCAGCCGGGAGCCCGGTGGCCGGTCCTGCGAGGCGTCCCACACCCGCAGGTGCGCCATCCCGCCACCGGCCAGCGCCGGGGACCGGTAGCGCCAGGCCGGGTCGTCGGTCACGAGCGGCCCGGGGGGGCGGTAGCGCCGGAAACACCACGTCCGTCATCGAGTCTTCCTCTCTTGGCCGACGCGCTCGGCGTCGGCGCGCTTCTCGGCGACGATCGCCGCCGGGGAGGCCTCGGCGGCGATCACGCAGAACACGCAGGTCATCGGCCGCTACTACTTCTTCTTGGAGAAGTCGCGGCTGATGCCCTTCGTGTTGGTGCCGGTGACGATGGTGACACCGTCACCTCCACGCGTTTCGGTGAAACGCCTGCAGAACGCGAACGCCTATGGCGAACGTCCATCGCCGCGCTGCTGCGCGCGCAGCTCGGCCAGCCAGCCTGGCACGATCCCCTAGCGCTCCCGCCACGCCGCCAGCCGGCACCGCGGCGAGCAGTACTGCGCGTCCGAGCGCTTGCGCGCCCCCACCAGCCACGACCTGTCGGACACTGCGCCACCGGCCGCAGCACCCGCATCTCAACACCGGTCAACCCCCACGCCGCCCCGGCCTCCACCAGCCGCGCCAACGCCGCGTCGTACTCCGCCCGGGCCCGCCACCTCTTCCCGAACATGCCTATAAGGCGCACTCGTCGAGTTCGTCGAGTTCGTCGCGCTGGAGGGTGATCTCGATGCGCGATCAGGCGTGGGGGAAGATCGTTTTCTGTAGTTCGCTCGCTGCGGTCGTGGATCGTGTGCCGATGAGGTCGGCGATGTCACTGACCTGGGAGAGGAGCAGTGGCACGCGGAGACGGGCGGGGATCGCGGTGATCGCGTCTGCGGCGACTTTCGCCGCCTCATGTGGATGGTTCTGGCCGGTCAGGTAGCGGGCGCGGTCCAGGAAGATCAGTGGCCGGTCCATCACGTCGGTGGTGGGGTAGCCGGCCAGTGCCTTGTCCTGCTCTCTCCAGGCGTCGCGGTGTCCGGTCCGGGACAGCACTTGCGAGCTGTACATCGTCATCTCGCGTTCGGGGAACCCCCACCAAGGTTCGTTGGCTTGCTCGGAGGCGACGTTGCCGAAGATGACGCGGGCTTTGTCGAGTTCGGTGTGGGCCGCGTGGACGTTGCCGGTCTGAGCGTGCGCTCGCGCGGCCAGGCCGGCGAGCTGCGCGGCCGCTGGGGTGGGCGAATCTTCGCCAAGGGCATGGCGTGCTCGAAGGGCGATGTGGATCACGCGCTGTGGTGTTCGGCTGTAGAAGGCGTCCATCGCCTCGGCCATCGCGACCCAGTACTGCTGGGCGGTGTTGCCGGACAGATCGGCGTAGCGGCTGGCGGTGTACAGCCATTCGCGGGCTTGGCGGTCTTGAGCGAGGTCGGTGTGCAGCGCGCCGGTGAGGCCGCACAGCCGGGAGGCGATCAGGTGGAGGTCGCGCTGGTGGGGGTACCGCTTGGTGAGGGAGGCGATCTCGGCCAGGTCAGGGTCCAGGCGGGCCAGGAGCGCGCCGGGTGGGGTCGTGCCGTAGGCGTGGGCGTGCGTTCCGGTCAGGTCCCACCAGTGTTCAAGGTCGGCGGCCGGGAGTTGGCGGCGCAGGTCGGCGGTCATCAGGGCGCGGGTGTCGGTGAGACTGACGGCCAGGGGCGTCGCCGCGGCTAGGGACAGGAACCTGCGACGATCCACATCTTCCTCCAGGTCGTGAGGAGCGGGAAGTGCCTCTCCCACCAGGGTAACGATGGGTTCGTCTTCCGCCAGTCCGAGTCTTTCGAGCGTCGTGCGGAACCACAGGGCCAGGTAGCGGCGGTAGTAGGCGTCGGGTCGGCCTCGGCCGTTCTCCCAGTTCGACAGCTGGGAGGGGCTCGGGCTCGGGGCACAGGGCCGGTCCTCGTCGGCGGCCAGTCCTTGGATGCCGGTGATGACCTGGGCTTGAGTGTGGCCTGCGGCGAGCCGCCATGCCATCAGCAAGGTGGGGGTCTGGGCCTTGTCGAACACGGTCTGGGTGAGCTGCCAGGGAGTCCAGCCGGCGTCCGCGGCGGTCGCCCGCAGCTCCGCAGCGATCGTGTCTCGCCGGCGCGGTTCCACGGACGCAACGTAACACCGCGGCGGCGATCGGCGGCGGTCGGCAAGGCCCCGGCCGGGTTGTGAATGACTCGCAACCCGGTTGCGAGTCATCGGCGATTCACCGGGTCTGGTGCGGCGGGTTTGTCTGGAGGCCACCAGCGTCCAGGAACGGAGAAACCTGATGGTCGACCGCATGCCCTGGCCGCCCCCGGCGAATGCCTGGTGGGCCCAGGAAGCCCGGCGACTGCATGAGGCGGAACGCGTCGTGGGTGAGGTGGCGTTGCTCAGCAGGCGCCGCCGCGGGGTGACGCTCGAAGATGCCTACCGGGTCCAGCAGTACGGCGTCGCGCTGCGCATGCAGCAGGACGCGCAGGTCGTGGGCCACAAGGTCGGTTTGACCTCGCAGGCCATGCAGCGGCAGGTGGGCATCAGCGAGCCGGACTCGGGGGTTCTGCTGGACACCATGGCCGTGGTCAACGGCGGGACCGTCGCCCTGGACCGGCTGCGCGCGCCCCGTGTCGAGGCGGAGATCGCCTTCATCATCGGCGACCAGGACACCAACGGCGCTCAGGGCGGCGCTCGGGACGGCGGCCGGGGTGGGAGCGTTCCGGGTGTGGCCGGGGTGTGCCTGGCGCTGGAGGTGATCGACAGCAGGTTCGAGCTCGACCAGATCACGCTGGCCGACAGTGTCGCCGACAACGCCGGGTGCGCGCGGTTCGTGCTCGGCGACGTCCGCCCGGCCGCGGGCCTGGACCTGCGAGGTGAGGAGATCACGCTGACGGTGGCCGGGCGGGCGGTTGAGCGCGGCCGCGGTGAGGCGATCTTGGGGGATCCGTTCCGTTCGCTCGTCTGGCTGACGCGCCGCTTGGCGGATCTGGGGTTGCCGCTGCGGCCGGGGCAGGTTGTGCTCGCTGGCGCGGTCCACGCCAGCGTCCCGCTCCGGCGCGGCCAGACCGTGGCGGCTTGGTCGGCTCACCTGGGGCGGGTGGCGCTCGATGCCGCGTGACGGCGGTGTTCTGCGCGCCGGTCCCTGGCCGGGCTCTCGGACGGCTCCGGCGAGCCGCCGGGTGCGCGCGGCGGTCATCGGTGCCGGGCAGTTGGGGATCGACCTGGCCCGGCGGATCTGCGGTTCCCCGTGGCTGGACTGCGCGCTGGTGGTCGGTGGCCCCAGCAGCGACCGCGGGCTGCGGCTGGCCGCCGCCTTGGGGTGTGCGGTGTCGGCTGCGGGTCTGGAGGCGGTGACCGCGGCGGATGTCGATGTGGTCTTCGACGTCTCGAACGCCTCAGCGCGCCACTGGGCCGACCTGGTGGCCACCGGAGTGGTGCTGCTGGACCTGACCCCTGGCAGCAGCGGGACCATGGTCGCCCCGACGGTGAACGCGGCCTCGGCCGACTCCTGCTGGCATCTGAACCTGGTGTCGTGCGGAGGGCAGGCCGTCCTGCCGGTGCTGGAGACGATCGCCCGCCACGGCGGTCGGGACGCCGTGCAGTACGTGGAGGTGGTCACGACCGCCGCGGCCGCCAGCGTCGGCCGCCACACCCGGCTCAACCTGGATGAGTACATTGCCACCACCCAGGACGCGGTGCGGCAGATCGTCCTGGGCGGCGACGCCGCCCCTGGGGCCGGTCCTGGGGCTGGCCATGAAGCTGGTCACGGGGCTGGTCACGGGGCTGGTCACGGGGTCGTCAAGGTGCTGGCGAACCTCACTCCGGCGCTGCCCGCTCCGGCGTTCCGCGCCGAGGTCGCCGTCATCTGCCCAGGCGTCGAAGAGCGCGCGCTGCGCGCCGAGCTGGCCGCGGCTGCCGCTGCGGTCCGCGCGTTCGCGCCCGGCTACCAGATCGTGGCCTGCCGGGTGGACGGGGACCTGGTCCGGGCGTCGGTGACCGTCACCGCGACGGGCGCCCGCCTGCCCGCCTACGCCGGGAACGTGGAACTCATCAACGCGGCCGCGGTGCTGCTGGCCGAACGGTACGCGACCTTGAGGAAGCCATGACCATGCAAGCACCCTCCACCACCCCCTCCACCAGTCCCTCCTCCCGGCGGGTGGTCATCCACGACCCGACCCTGCGCGATGGCCAGCACGCCGTCGGGCACCGGCTCGGCGCTGCGCAGATGGCCGCCTACGCGCGGGCCGCCGACGCCGCGGGCATCCCGGTGGTCGAGGTCGGTCACGGCAACGGGCTCGGTGCCTCCTCGTTGCAGATCGGCCGGGCGGCGATCCCTGATTCGGTCATGCTCACCACCGTCCGCCAAGCGCTCACGCGTGCGCAGATGGGGGTGTTCATGGCGCCGGGATGGGGCACCGGCGACGACATCCGTCGCGCGGTCGACCACGGCGCCGAGGTGGTCCGTGTCGCCGCTCATTGCACCGAGGCGGCCGTCACCGAACGGCATTTGGGCCTGGTGCGCGAGCTGGGCGCGCAGGCGCAGGCGGTGCTGCTGATGAGCCACATGACCGGCGTCGAGCAGTTGGCCGTCCAGTGCGCGCAAGCGGTCTGCTTCGGTGCGCAGGCGGTCGGGATCATGGACTCGGCCGGGCATTACCTGCCCGCTGACGTCTGCGAGCGGATCGCTGCGATCTGCGCCGCCGTGGACGTCCCGGTGATCTTCCATGGGCACAACAACCTGTCGATGGCGGTTGCGAACTCGGTCGCGGCGGTCCAGGCCGGAGCGGGCGTCATCGACGCGTGCGCGCGGGGGTTCGGCGCGGGCGCGGGCAACACCCAGCTGGAGGCGCTGGTCGCCGTCCTGGAACGCATGGGCCACTGGACCGGCATCGACCTTCGTGCGGCACTGGCCGCCGCCGACGTCGCCGAGCAGCAGTTGATGGACCGGCCTGCGGCGATCGACTCCGTCGCCGTGTTCTCAGGGCTCGCCGGGGTGTTCTCGGGCTTCAAGCGGCCGGTCCTTGCGGCGGCGGACGCCGCCGGCGTCGATCCGCTGGAGGTGTTCGCCGAACTCGGCCGCCGCCAGGCCGTCGCCGGTCAGGAGGACCTGATCGGCGTCGTCGTCGGCGAGCTGAGGCAGCGGTGAACGGCCCGGCGTCGGTGAACGGCCCGGCGTCGGTGATCGGTCCGGCGGCGGTGATCTGCGGGCTGGGCGCCGCGCTGCCCGACCGGCGCGTCCGCAACGAGGAGATCTGCGCGGGCCTGGGGGTGGACGCCGACTGGATCCGCTCCCGGACCGGGATCTGCTCCCGGGCCCGCGCCGCCGCCGAGGTGACCACCGGTGACCTGGCCGTCCAGGCAGGGCGCCGCGCGCTGGCCTCCAGCGGGAACGGCCAGGTGGACGCGGTCGTCCTGGCGACCATCACCCCCGATCACCGGTGCCCCGCCACCGCGCCCGCTGTCGCCGCCCGGCTCGGCCTGCCTGGTGTTCCCGCCTTCGACCTTGCCGCGGCCTGCACCGGCTTTCTCTACGGCCTGCAACTGGCGGCGGGGCTGATCACGCTCGGCGCGGCGGCGCGGGTCCTGGTCATCGCCGCCGACCGGATCTGGTCCCTGACCGATCCCGGCGATCGGGTCACTGCGCCGCTGTTCGGCGACGCCGCGGCCGCGTGCGTGGTCAGGGCCGGACAAGCCGCCGAGCCCGGCGCGCTGGGCCCGGTCGTGCTGGCCGCCGACGGACGCGACGGCTCGGCGATCGTGGCACCGCACGGCGGGTTCTTGACCATGCGCGGGCCGCAGACCTTCCAGCACGCCGTCACCCGCATGTCCCAAGCCGCCCACCAAGCGGTCCAGGCCGCCGGATGGGAGCTGACCGGCGTCGACCGGTTCGTGCCCCATCAGGCCAACGCCCGCATCACCGCAGCGGTCGGCCGCCGGCTCGGCCTGGACGACCAGCGGGTGCTGCACCACATCGAGCACGTCGGCAACACCAGCGCCGCCTCCATCCCCCTCACCCTCTCCCACGCCTGGGCGACCGGACGTCTCCGAGCCGGGCACCGGGTGCTGATGGCGGCCTTTGGAGCCGGTCTGACCTGGGGCGCCGCCACGGTCGTGTGGCCGGACCTCACCCCCGTCGGCGACCATCCCGGCGATGGCCACCCCGGCGATGGCTGCTTCAACGATGACTGCTTCAACGATGACCACTCCCGCGACGACTAGGAGTCTTTGTGATGGGTGCCGTGAGTACTGAGCTGCGCGACATGCTCGCCGTGCTGAAGGTGGAACCGGGCGACTGCGGTCCGGACACCGGCCTGGAGGAGGCGGGCTTGGACTCCCTTGCGCTCGCCGAGCTGAGCCTGCTGCTCGCTGAACGCGGCGTGCAGGTCGGCCAGGACGAACTGGCGGCGACCGCGACCCTGCCCGCGCTCGACCAGCTGATCGCCTCACGCCTGCCGGCCCGGTGACCGAGATGGGCACGCGAGCCGCCGCACAGGGCGTGACCTGGCTCATCACCCCCGGGTCAGAGCCCGGCCGGTATCCGGCCGCGCTCACCTGCGGCCCCGACGTCGCCCTGCTGGACCTGGAGGACTCCGTCCCTGCAGAACTCAAACAGCAGGCGCGCACCGCCGCCTTGGACTTCCTCATCGACACCACGCTCCAGACCACGACCCAGACCACGGTCGAGACCACGGTCGAGATGCCGGTGCTGGGGTTGCGGATCAACGCGCCGGGCACCGTCTGCGGCTTGCGGGATCTGCTGGCCCTCACCGATACCGCTGCCCGGCCCGCGGTGCTGCTGATTCCCAAAGTCGAAGCCGCCCGCGACGTCGATCTGGTCGCCGACGTCCTCGGCACCGACCGGCCCGCCCTCTGGGCGCTCATCGAAAGCCCACAAGCCATCAGCCGGCTCCCCGGCATCCTGTCTGCGCGCGCCCTGGCCGGGGTGGTGTTCGGCGCCGCCGACTACGCCGCCGCCGCACGGTGCCGCCGCACCGACCGCGCTCTGCTCTACCCCCGCGCCGCCCTGGCCGCCGCGGCCGCCGCGGCGGGCCTGCCCGCGGTCGACTCGCCCTACTTCGACCTCGCCGACCCCGGCGGGCTGCGACGCGAAGCCCAGCAGGCGCGCGATCTGGGATTCACCGGCAAGGGCGCCGTCCACCCCAAGCAGCTCCCGAGCATCCAAACAGCCTTCCAGCCCTCCGCCGACGAACTCGACCACGCGCGAGCGGTGGTCCGCGCCGCCGACACCACGGCGGGGATCTCCACCGACAGCAGCGGCCAGATGGTCGGCCCGCCCCTGGTCGCCGCCGCCCGCGCCCTGCTCCAGCAAGCCGAGACCACCCGCACCCCGCCAGGAGCGACCTGATGACCGACGCCCTCCCCACCGGCGCCCTCGCTGCCGCCGCTCTGCCGGTCACCGCTCGGCCTTCCGACTCCCGCAACACCACCGGCCCGGACGAACCGGTGCCGCCCGGCTACCGGGCCGTCGGCGACCACCGGGTCCGCGAGCTGGTCGGCCGCGGCTTGGACGAGTTCGTCATCGGCCAGATCATCGAGCACCGGCCCGCCCGCACCGTGACCGAAACCGACCACCTGCTCACCCTGGCGCTGACCGGCAACCCCGCCCCGGTCCACAGCGACCTGGAGTTTTGCGCCGCGACCGGCCGCGACCGGCCCCTGGTGTGCGGGATGGTCACCCTCGGCATCGTGCTGGGCGCCACCGTCCGCTCCACCAGTGGCCTGACGACCGCCAACCTCGCGCTGGACGCGCTCCGCCTCGAACACCCCGTGCACGTCGGCGACACCCTGCGCGCCGAAACCCAGATCCTCGCCGCGCGCCGCTCCACCAGCCGCCCCGAGCACGGCGTGATCACCTGCCGCGTCAACGGCTACAACCAGCACCACCAGCGCGTCATCACCTTCACCCGCGCGTTCCTGGTGCCCGCCGACGCCGACCCGGTCCGCGCCACCACCGGCTACTGACCCACCCGACCACCCCACCCGGCCACCCTGGCCGACACCAAGAACAGGAAGGAGCCCGGCGTGACCGACAACGACCCGGACACCTTGGACGACGTGGGCGAGGAGGCGGATGAGGAGGTGGAGGTGGTGGCCGCTGATGAAGCCCTGTGGAACCGGTACACCGACCTGGCCACGCGCAGCTACGGCCACCCCATCCCCGAC
Organism: Actinomadura hibisca NBRC 15177; assembly: GCF_001552635.1. Taxonomy (GTDB): domain Bacteria; phylum Actinomycetota; class Actinomycetes; order Streptosporangiales; family Streptosporangiaceae; genus Spirillospora; species Spirillospora hibisca. Next base: position 42,463 of record NZ_BCRO01000040.1, read on the forward strand.
CTCGCCCACCTTCAGCCCTACGCCGACACCCGGGTCGCGCTACGCGGCGGCCAGGTCATCGCAGGCGGCCTCGGCCTGCTGGTCCCGCAGTATTTCGGCGGGCGTCCCGTCCCTGCGGCATGCATGGCCGCCGGATGCGTCGCCCCCGAAGAACGCGGCCGCCACCTCACCACCCGCCTGCTGGCCGACCGGATCCGCCCGCTGCGCGACCAGGGCGCGGTCCTGGCGACGGTGTGGACCACCTCCAGCGGATACGGGCACCGGCTCGGGTGGGCCGCCCCCGCACCGGCGTTCACCTGGACGATCCCCACCGAGGAACTGCGGCGCAGCTTTCCCGACACCGGCTACCAGATCAGCCACGGCACCAGCCCCCAGACGCCATCGCTACAGCAAGAGCTGGCCGCTGGCTGGAACGGGCCCTGGCAGCGTCCGTCCTGGTGGCAGACCTGGCAGGCCGACAAACACCCCCAGTACGCCACCTACCGGTTCCACCTGCCCGGCCACGCCCCCTCCGGGCTGCTGTCGGTGGCGTCCGGCCACGACGACACCGGGCAGCGGCAGGTCGTGGTCCACGACTTCTGGGCCCGCACCGGCGGCGACGCCGCCGCGATGCTCGCCTTCCTCGGCCGCTACAACAGCCGCATCCCCATCGTGCTGTTCCAGCGCACCGGCCTGCCGCCCACGCCCGTGCTCCTAGAGCAACTGCACCGCATCGGGTCGGCGGCCGCCCGGCACTGGCATCCCTGGATGATCCGCATCCTGGACCTGGGGGAGGCGATCCGGCGGCGCGGCTGGCCCCCCTCCCTCAACACCGCCATCCCGATCGAGGTCGCCGACACTCCCACCGCACCACCCGCCCGGTACACGCTTCTGATCGGCGACGGACAAGCCGACCTGGAACCGTCCTCGGCCCCCGGCCGCTGCACCCTGACCCGCCGCCAGTTCGCCGCCTGGTATGCCGGCGGCTACCGCACCACCACCGCCGCGGCCCTCGCCGGCGTGGACGGCGACCAGGCCACCATCGCCGACCTCATCCGCGCCACCAGCGACCGCGAACCCTGGCTGCCCGAACACTTCTGAACGGAGAACCCGCAGGTGCCCCGCCCACGCGCCGCTACGCCATCCCGTGCCGCCACCGCAGGAGATGAGAGGATGAGCGGTCCCGCCGCGGTGACGACGCTCGGCATCCCGTGCAGCACACGCGCCGCACGCGCGCCGGGGCGGGGCTGCCCCGGGACCTCACCGCGACACCGGAGACACACCCCGACGATGCGCGACACCGCCCTGCCCGACGACCTGCCCCACGGCCTGCCCGCCGATCTTCGCCCCTGGGTGGCCCGCCACCTGCCGGGCGTCACCACCGCGACCGACGTGTCCTGGAACCGTGCCAACTCCCGGGTCTGGCGCCTGGACGGCGACACCACCGCCTACCTCAAGCTCAGCCCCTCACCGCGCAGCTACGCCCGCGAGACCACCGCCTACCGGCACGCCGCCGTACTCGGCCCCGGTCAGGCAGCGCGGATGCTGGCCGCCGACCCGGTTCTGCAGGCCGTCCTGACCACCGCGCTGCCCGGACGCATCGTCCGGGACCTGCCCCTTGATCCAGCGGTCGAGACCCGGGTGCACGAGTTCGCCGGGCGGCTTCTGCGCCGCTGGCACAGCCATCTCGAAACCGCCGCGCCGCACGCCCGGCAGGCGCTGAGGAAAGAGCTGGCCGACCAGGCCGCTGAGGCCGCCGACTGCCTGGACGAACTCGGCGATCGGCTGGACGGCGCCCAGCGCGCCCTGGTCCGCGACGTCGCCACCCAACTGCCCGGCCTGGCCGCCGAACTTCCGCTGGTCTACCGGCACGGCGACTACTTGCCGCGCAACTGGTTGTGGGACGCCGACGCCCAGACCCTCGCGGTGATCGACTTCGAGATGGCCGACCACGGCCTGGCCGTCCAGGACATGGTGTGGCTCCACGGCGCGGTGTGGCCGACCCGCCCCGACCTGCGGGCCGCCTTCCTCACCGGCTACGACCGTGAGCCGGCCGCGCAGGAACACCGCGTGCTGCTCCTGCTGACCGCCCGCCTGGCCGTCTCCTACCTGGCCACCGGCCTGGCCAGGAACGACACCGTTCTCATCGACCGCGGCCATCACGCACTCAGCGCCTTGGCTCGTACCGGCGTCTGACCTCACGAAACCCGGGCGCGCCCGTGTTTCTCCGGGCCGCTCTCTACCGCATCTGCCCGCCGAAGGAGGAGGCTAGGTGACGACCGTCCTCATCGTGGTAGCGCACCCCGACGACGCCGAGATCGCGATGGGCATGCGCATGCTCGCGCACGCCCGCGACGGTGACCGCGTCCACGTGCACTGCCTAACCACCGGCGACCACGCTCCCGGCCACGCCTCAGAGCGTGGCCTGGTCCGTCGGAACGAATGTCTCGCGGCCGGCAAGCTGCTCGGCGTCTCGGAATACACCTTCTCCGCCATCCGCGACAGCCGGTTCACCGATCACCGAGGCGAGATCAACGCCGCCCTGGTCAATCTGGTCGACCACACCCGACCCGACATCGTCTACACCCACTATCCCGCCGACCAGCACCTCGACCACACCACCACCGGAACCGAAGCCACCGCCGTCGCCCTGCGTGGAGCCGCGAACCTGCGCTACTTCCGCTCGCCCTACAGCATCGACTTCGAGCCGACCCTGTTCTTCATGGGCACCCCCGACCTCCTACGCGCCAAGACCAAAGCGCTCGACTGCTTCTCCTCCCAACGGCAACTCGACATGAACCTCTACCAGCAACTCGCCGAAGTCACCTACCGGCAGCACCTCCACCACCGCATCACAGCTCAGTTCCCACCCGAAGTCGACTGCGCCGAACTTTTCCTCATCGCCAGGCAAATCGAGTTCACAAAAGCCGGATGAAGCCGCCGCCACCAGCAACGGCTCGCACCGCCCCCGGCTCTTCCTGTCCACCGGGACAGCTTCATCGATGTTGATCCAGGCGAGGCCCACAGGCGTCACGTAGCCAATCCGGTACTGCTCGACGTCGATCAAGGCGTTCGGAGCGGTGATCACACAGTGCTCCTGGGCGGGGAAACATCGCCGCCCGAAGAGTGCACGACGCAGGCCTTCGACAGCGACTCAGAGCGGTCCTTACAAGCCGTTCTCGCGGTGTTGCCGAGCCGAAGACCGGCCGCGGGTCGTCGCGGCCTCGCGGCGGCCGGCGAACAACTCGTCCATGCGGTTGCGCGCGCCGCCCGCGACCGGTTCGGCGGCGCCGGCGAGATAGTCCTGGAGCTGGCGCTGCTCGACGGCGTCGCGTGAGGGGCGCTGCCCCTTCTCAGCGGCGGCGCGGACGCGGTCGGCGTGCGCGCCGACGGTTTCACCGCGCTGGTTCCGGCACGCGGTGCCCGCCCTGGCAAGACAACGCGGGCACCGTACCTCGTTGGGCCGCACGTCGCGCAGCTGGACCGTGGGCCGCTTCTCCCGGACCGGCTTCTTCTGTCCCGGCTTGCCCATAACGACCATCGGCCGCAGCGGCCTTCTGATCCGACAGCGCGGCGAGCTGCTCCAGTTCGGCTCTGGTCTTGAGCACCTGCCGGTAGGCGGCGTCGCGGGCCTCGCGCTCGGCATGGCGGGGTGCCGCGCCTCCCTTCCCCATGGCGATGACCGTAGAGCACGCTGCCCGTCCCCGCCTCCGAACCCTGCCGGCTGTATCTCGCGAACATCCATACAGGGAGCAGAGCCTGGCCGTCTGGCCGGGCCCTGCTCCTTTGAGTGCCCTTCGAGGTCTTTCAATCGCGCCCGGCGCGGCGCTAGGAGCCTGCCGCGAGCGCGTCGCGCTGGCGGATCGCCTCGTCGCGCTGACGGGTGAGTTCGGCGATCGTCTCGGCGGCCTTCTGCATGAAGGCGTCGACTTCGGGGGTGTGGTAGCCCGACAGCAGCCGCGGCACGGTGAAGGTGGTGGCGGCGACGTCGCCGGGGGTGAGCAGGACGGGGGCGGCGGCGTGGGCGGGCTTGGCTTCGTCCTGGGCGCTGCGGTCTTCCACGGCTGCGGTGAGCTGCTCGACCTGGCGGGTGAGGGCGGCGAGCTGGGCCTTGATGGCGGCGGTGTCGTCGGTCATGGGACTGTCCTAACACGCCCGGTCGCCGGCAGGAGGGACTTCGGTGTGGCTGGGGGTTTCGGTGTAGGCCATCTCCGCCAGGTAGAACCCGACGGGGCCGGAGTAGGTGACCTCGCCGAGCGTCCATGCGCTGCCCTCCAGCAGAACGGCGAGATCGTCAGGGGTGACCAGCAGCCGGTTGAACCAGGCCGACTTCCAGGTGCGGTAGCGGACCCGCATGCGGACCTGGCCGGGCAGCCGGCCGCGTTTGCGGTTGGTCTGGTGGTAGGCGCGGTGTTCGGGCAGCGGGTTGCGGGTGGGGTCGTGGCCGATGGCCAGGAGCTGCGCGCCAGGCCGGGCGAGACGGGCGAGGCTGTACAGGACGGCGGGCGCCTCCTCGCGCGAGCCGAGCAGGCCGAGGTTCCCGCCGAGCAGTGCGATGGTGTCGAACCGGCCGATGTCACCGGGGTCCAGGACGGTGCCGAGCCGGGCGTCGAGGCCCTGCGCCTGGGCGACGGCAACGGCACCGGCGGACGGGTCGATCCCGATGACCTCACGGTCGCCGTCCATGGCGAGCATGTGTCGGCCAGCCGCGCATCCGATGTCCAGGACGCGGCCTCGGGCCAGCGCGACGGCGCGACGCTCGGCGGCGGGCCACTCGTCGGGGCTGGTGTAGTAACGGTACATGTCCTCTAAGGACACGCAGCCGTCCTCGCGTTCGATGACCTGCAGGACGCGCCCCGGAGCGGGGCCGAGGTCGTACAGGTCGCGGATGGCTGCGCCGAAACCGTCGTCGGGGGCGGCCTCGCCGTCGATGGTGCGCACGGGACGGGTCACGTCGACCTCCGGAGCTCAGGGCCACGGCGCGGGAGTGAGCCGCGGCTTCATGAGGACACGCCAGCTCTGGAGGGTGAGGACAGAGTGAGCTACCGTCATTCACGGTTCATTCACACCGCCACGGGCGTTCACGGCCGCCCGCACCCGGAGGGAGGCCCGCCAAGGTGACCAATATCCCACCGGCCCAACCGGAACCGTTTGGGCAGATCGTGAAGCGATGGCGGCAAGCGCGCCGGATGACCAGCACCGCGCTGGCCGACGCGATGGGCTTCACCCGCACCTATGTGTCGCACGTCGAGCACGGGCGAGCGCCCGGATCGGCAGCGTTCGCCCGCAAGGCCGACGAGGCCCTGCACGCCGGCGGCGAGATCTGGCAGGCATGGACGACGTCGGCGGGCGGGACCGGCGGCGAGACGGGTGGCCGGGCACCGGTGACGGCGCGCGGCACGGGCGGTCTGATCGTCGAGGACGACCAGGCCGAGCTGCGCTACGACGGCCAGGTGTTCACCGCGACCATGCGCCGCACCATCTACAACGCCGGACCCGACCCGGTGACCCGCTACCTGGTGCGGATCTCGGTCGACCGCCACCCCGGCGACCCGGCCGCCGCGATGCGCCTGTACCGGGCGCACCCGCTGACCTTCGACGACCTGCAGCTCACCGCGCGTTGCAACGGCGAACCGATGAGCTGGCGGCCCAAACATGACCGCGACAGCTTCAAGGAGGTCTGGCTGTGCTTTGACAACGGCGACGGCCGGTTCCCGCTGTACCCGGGGGAGCGGGCGGTGCTGGAGTACTCCTACCGTGTATCGGACCAGCTGTGGGGGCCGTGGTTCCAGCGCGCGGTGCGGCTGCCGACCCACCGCCTGTCGGTGCGGCTGGTGTTCCCCGCCGGCCTGGATCCCAGGGTGTGGGGAACCGAGACCTCCGAGACCGCCGAAGCCGTCCCGCTGCACACGCCCGTCGAACACAGCACCACCGCCAGCCCAGACGGCGAGGTGGCGGTGTTCGAGTGGCGCACCTCCAATCCGCCGCTGAACGCCCGCTACCGGCTGGAGTGGGCGCTGCGCGGCCGCCCCGCCGACGGCGGGCACGGCCCGGACCTGCGAACGCCCAGCGACCGGATGCGCGCTGCCGGGATCGTCCAGCAAGGCGACCCGATCCTGGGCAGGGCCGCAGTGCCCTTCGACCTACCGGCCGAGACCGAACAGGCGCGCCGGCTCGTCGACGAGCTGCTCGCCGCGATGGTCCGGGTCCGCGAGCACCACGTGTTCGGCAAGGGCATGGGCCTGGCCGCCCCGCAGATCGGATCACCGCGGGCGGCCGCCATCGTCCAGCCGCCCGGCGACGACGCCGAACCCGTCGTGCTGCTCAACCCGAACATCATCGCCGAGTCCGCCGAGCACGACGAGCAGTACGAAGGATGCCTCAGCCTTTTCGACGTGCGCGGCATGGTGCCTTCTGCGCTGCGGCTGGAGGTCGAACACACCGCCCTCGACGGCACCCCGACCATCACCGTCTTCACCGACGCCATGGCGCGCCTGGTCCGCCACGAAGTCGACCACCTCGCCGGGCACTTGTACCTGGACCGGATGCGACCCGGCGTGACACCGATCAGCGTCGCCGAATATCGCGGCGCCGGCCACCCCTGGAGCTATCGCGCGCGCTGACCGCTTGCCCGCCAAGGACGGTGCGGCTAAAAACGCCCCGGTCGGTAGGCGGCGAGGACCTCAGCAGTTTCATCGGCGAGGATTTCCCGGCTGGTCAAGCGGGCCAGATGTGGGCCGAGAGTCATGCCGCTGTGGGTGACGACGGTGTACAGCCCCTCTTGCTGCCAGCCGATCAGGGGCCGGTCATCGGTGGGTAGTGGGCGGACGCAGCGTTTGGCCTGGGCGATACGGGCGTTCAGGCCCGGCAGGAGACGGCGTGCTCGGTCGAGCAGTTCGGCGGCCAGCTCGTCGAGGTGGGGTTGCGGAGTGGTCATGTCGATGTCGGTGTCCAGGTCGCTGGCCTCCAGCAGTAGCCGCTGACCGATGGTGGAACGTAGATAGAGGTCGGGGGTGTGCAGCAGCCCGGTCACCATGCCGGGTGCCGACGTGGTGGTGGCGATCAGGCAGGGGGCAGGTGAGCGGGGTTCGGTGGCGTCGGCCAGGGCGAGCTGCAGGCCGATCGTTGCCAGCAGGATAGGAGAGCGCCATCCTGCTGCGCAGATGGTGACGTCGGCGACCAGGTCCTGCCCAGAGGCCAACCGAACGCCGGTCACCTGGCTACCACGGGAGATCAACCGTGCCACCTGTTCTTTCAGTACGGTGGCTCCGGCTCGGCTGGCTCGGTCGAGCAGTGCCTGTACTGCGGGGATGCCGTCCGCATAGCCTTCGCCGGGGTAGTGGGCGATCACCGCTTCTGGAGCAGGACGGCGAGCGGCGGGCTCAAGGTGCTGAAGCTGCGCCTCGGTAATGAGGCGGGCGGGGTAGTTGTGGGCGGCCAGCGCGTTGACCCGGGCGGCCAGTCGTTTCCGCGCCGAGGCGGCGGTGGCCCAGGTGATGTTGCCGACGGGACGGTACCAGGCTGGGTTGCTGAATCCGGCCGCCAGTTCCTGCCAGGTCCGCAGGGCTGCCACGCGCAGCGAGTGGTAGGCGAGGTCGCTTGGGTCGTTGGCGTTGAGCCAGGCCAAGCTGGTGCCGCTGGTGCCAGAACCGGGTGGATGGTCGTCGATCACCGTGATCTGTACAGGCGAGGAGGCGGCAAGGCCGTCGTGGACGAGGCGGTCGGCCAGCGCGGCGCCGATGATCCCCGCGCCGACGATGATGATGCGCATCCGGTCAGGGTTGCAGTTCGCGGCTGATAGCGCTGCGGGTGTAGGCCTCGATGGCTCCTTGGAGTTGCTGGGCGGTTGGGGTGCCGCGGTAGCGGGGATCGGCCAAGCATCGCCTGACCAGGTTCAACGCGCCGAGTGAGGTGTCCAAGCGCTGTTCGGGTGGCAGGGTGAAGACCGGGCCGATCATCTCGGCCGCGCCGTCAAGCTCACCGCTTTGCAGGTGCGCGCGGGTGGCGTCGAGCCGGGCTAGTACTTCGGCGCCGTAGAAGCGTTCCTCCACCGGCAGTTCCTCAAACAGCGCAAGCGCATGGCTGCTCTCGGCGAGCGCGATCTCAGGCTGGCGCAGTTCCAAGTGTGTGGTTCCGGCCAGGTAGTGCTGCTGGGCGGTGTTGAGGCCGAGCAGACCACCAATCTGGTCGGGTGCCGAGACGAGCTCGCGTCGGGTGCGCCAGTTGTCCAGTGCCTCCTCGGCTTCAGCGACGCGGCCGACACGGGCATGGGCACGGGCTTGCAGGAGAGCGAGAAGGACCGGGGCATTGTCGTGAACGGAGAGACGCAGACCATCGGAGGCCAGATCGGCCGACGCCAGATAATCGCCTTCCCAGTAGGCGGTCTTGGCCTGAACGACGCGCGCCCACGCGCGCGCCCCGGGGTGGTCGGCCGCCTCGGCGCAGGACCAGGCCGCGGTGGCATGGTCCATCGCGGCCAGATGGTTGCCCAGATCCCCAGTCATCCAGCCGAGCATCCCGCACGCGAAGGACGCCGCCACATAGAGATCGCGGCTCTGGGTGGGGCTCTGTCGTCCCTGGAGCAGGGTGAAGATGCGGGTCCGGGTCTTGCGCGTGCGCTGGAGCAGAGGGACCGGAGGTAGCCACAGGTAGGCGTGGGCGGTGCCCCGTAGGGTGCGGAATAGCTCTTGGATCAGGTCGTCGGTGACGTTGGTGGAGCGGGTCCAGTCAGCTAGTTCGAGTGACTCCTCGGCTGCTCGTGTCAGGATGCTGTCCGCTTCTCCTCCTAGGAGGTCGCGGGCAGGCGACAGAGTGCTTTGGGTGTTCAGCACCGGTTGCCGGTGCAGCGATGCGCGTACGGCGTGATACTCGTGCCGGTCCTCTTCTGTCATTGCAGCCAAGTCGACCAGATCCACCAGCCGGTCCCAGGTCGTGCCGTAGAGCCGGGCCAGCATCTGCAGATTCGGAACGGTGACGCGCCGCCCGCCGCCCTCGGCAGGCCACTGCTCCATCTCCCAGATGCGGGTCTTGCTCATCGAAGCGCGTTCGTCCAGGCGTCGGGCGTTGATCCTGTCGGCCACCTTTTGCAAGGACAGACCGACCCCCAGCCGCCACGCCTCTCGCGGCCGTTTGCCGCAGGCATTGATCAGGTCTTGCGCGATCTGCTCTGGAACGCTCTGATCATCGAAGCCGAGCGCGATCAAACGCGCGCGCAGTCTTTCGATGTATTCGCGGCTCGCTCGCCGTGGCGGTGCGCTCACCGGCACTCCCGCATATCCGAGGGGACGTCGTCTTCTCCAGTGTGCCCTCTCCCTCAGCATCGCCTGCGGCCAGTTGGAACATAACACGTCTGCGGCCCGGACGTTCGTTGCCCATAACAAGCATTTTTGCAGGTAGAAGTGCTGTGGTTCCCGAACGAAATGTTTGGAGAGCGGGGACGCGCATCAAAGCACCGACCCCGTTAGATCGACCTACCCACATTAGTTCCCTGGTGTCTCCCCCGATCTGACAGGCCCTTTGCGATGTCCCTTCCACCGACTTCCTCCGTGGGTGACCGACCAGTTTCCTCGCCCGACCTGCCCGCGCTTGCTGTGACCGCCGCACTGTGACCGCCGTGTGGTCTGGTGCCCCGCAGCCGGACCGCGCGGTCCCACCAAGCTGGAGTCCCTGCGATGTCCCCGCTTCCCCCGCTTCCCCCGACACCCCCGGACCAGCCGCTGCCGTCCGACGGCCAGGGCTTGGTCGCGCTGTATGACCCTGGCGTCATCGCCTATCCCGAGCAGACCTATGAGCACCTGCTGGCCCGCTACGGCTCGCTGGCGCCGGTGGTGATCGCCCCCGGCGTGCCGGTGTGGTTGGCGTTGGACTTCCAGCGCATCACCAGCATCTGCCGCACTCCGCACCTGTGGACGCGCGACACCCGCGCCTGGCGCCTGTGGGCCGAGGGGCGTATCGGTGACCAGGCCGAGATCCTGGCGATGCTGTCATGGCGCCCGAACCTGCTGTTCGCCGAGGAGGCCGAGCACGGCCGGCTGCGGCGGCCGGTCACCGATGCGCTCAAGGGCTTGGATGTGAAGTGGGTCGCGGCCCGCACGGGCCAGGTGGTGCAGCGCCTGATCGCCGAATTCGCCGCCGACGGGCACGCCGACCTGGTCGGCCAGTACTGCCGCCCGCTGGTGCGCACCATGATGGGCGAGCTTTTCGGACTGACTCCTGACAGCACCCGGCGGCTGACGGACCTGGTAACGCGGATCTGGGACGGAGCCGACGCGCCGACGGCTCTGGGGAATCTGGAGCACCTGCTGAGCGGGGTGATCGCTGACCGGCAGCGGCTGCTGGCCACCGGGCGGCGTCTTCCGGCCGACTTCACCTCGGCGCTGGTGAGCGCGCCCGGCCTGGGCAGCGTGGAGGAGATGATCCAGACGATGGTGGTGACGATCGGCGCGGGCTGCGAGCCGACCGCCAACCTGATCAGCTCCGCGGTCGCGCTGTCGCTGACCGACCCGGCGGTCGCCGCCGCGCTGGCCGACGGGGAGATGCAGCTTCCCGACCTGCTGCACTTCACCCTGCGGCAGCAACCGCCGATCACCCACTACCCGGGGCTGGTGGCCACCCGCGACAACATCTATCCCGGTGTGCGCGCCGGCGACCTGGTGCTGCTGGGGCTGGCGGCGGCCGGTCTGCCAACCCCGGCCTTGCACCCGATGGATCCGCGTGGCCTGCACATCGGCAACCGCAGCGGGGTGGGGTTCGGTGCCGGGGACCACGCCTGCCCGGCCCAGCACATAGCGCTGCTGATCGCCCACATCGCCATCGCCGAGCTGCGTGCGGCGCTACCCGGCCTGAGCTCCCAGCAGCGCCCCCAGGACCTGCGGCACCGGCAGTCGGTCTTCGCCCGCGCCCTGATGGACCTGCCGGTCACCTTCACCGCCCAACACGCCCAGCGCCCGGCCCCCGCCTCTCGCACCTCGGCCCGTCAGCATCCGGCGACCGCGGCGTCCCCGCCCTGGCAAGCCCGGCGCACGACCCCGTCCCGGCCGCCGTCCCGGTTGTTGCGGTTGCCGTTCATGCGCCGGCGGTCCCGGTAGCGGGCGCGGCCGCCGCCGGGACCGCCGGTCCCACTCGCTCCTGCTCTGCCCTGTCCTGTCCTGTCTTCGCCCTGCCTTGAGGAGGTCTCCCTTGGGTTCTGACGATGGCCGTTGGCGCTTCCCGGTCGACGCCGACTTCAGCGAGCTGACCGCTGAGCTGCTGGCGCGCGGCTCGGTGCTGGAGGTCGATCTGCTGGGTGTGCCGGTGTTGGCGGTCACCGGCCACCGCGCCATCGAGCAGGTGCTGCGCGAGGCGACCACCGGCACCGCCATCAGCAAGAACCCGGCGAACTGGCGGGCGTGGACGTCGGGGCGGGTGTCGGCCGACTGGTCGCTGCGCAGCTGGGTCGAGGTCGACAACATGTTCACCGCCGATCCCCCCGAGCTCTACAGGCTGCGGGGGCTGGCGCGGCCGCCGCTGGGCGCGCTGCGCCGCAGTGACCAGTGGCGGCCCGTCATCACCCGCGCCACCAACGCCGCGATCGACGACCTGCTCCAGACCGAGGAGCAGGTCGTCGACCTGCGGGCGACGTTCGCGCGGCGGATCCCGGCCGAGGTGATCAGCGAGCTGTTCGGCGTGCCCGGCCAGGACCGCCAGCATCTGCAGGAGTTGTGCTTGAAGGCGTTCGACGGCACCGTCGCCGACGGCGGCGCGGTCTACCGCGACCTGGCCGCTGTCTTCGGCGAGCTGATCCAGGCCCACGCCCGCCCCAGCAAGCGGATCGGCGCCGACCAGGTCCACGGCAGCTTGGCCAGCGTGCTGGGCGACGCGCACGCCAGCGGCCAGCTCACCCGCCAGCAGGCCGTCGACACCATGATGCTGATGGTCGGCGCGGGCCTGACCACCACCACCGACCTGCTCGGCAACGCCGTGCGCGCGTTGCTGACCCACCCCGACCAGCTCGCCGCGGTCATCGCCGCCAACCCCGCCAACCGCTGGACGGGCGTGGTGGAGGAGGTGCTGCGGTGGGCTCCCGCGATCGCGGCGCTGCCCTTCTACTACACCGCCCGCCCCTTCCGCATCGAGGGCACTCCGATCCCCGCGGGGGAGGCGCTGCTGCTGTGCTACGGCGCCGCCAACCGCGACCCCGACGCCCACGGCCCGCACGCCGACCGGTTCGATGTGGCCCGCCCGCGCGGGCGGCATCTGGCGTTCGGCGGTGGCCCGCACTTTTGCCTGGGTGCGGCGCTGGCCCGCACCACCGCCGAGATCGCGCTACGCCGCCTGTTCACCGACTGCGACCTGCAGCTGGCCGGGTCTCCGACGCCGGTGGCCGGACCGGTCGCGCACGGCTGGGCGCACATGCCCGTCCAGGTGGCCAGACGCCCCGACGCCCCGGCGCGGGCGGCACAGCCATGGGCCGGTGACGCGTCATGACCACCTTGACGACCGCCCCGATGACCGCCTTGTTTGCTCCTTCGCCCCGTCTGCTGGAGCACCAAGTCCAGCAGACGGCCTGCCCCGGCTAGGACGGCCGCCAGCAGCCGTCAGGCATCTGCCCTGATCACCACTGGCTCGATATCTCCCCGACACCTCCCACCACGACACGGATTCCACATGACCACCGGTTCCTCCGCCGAGCCCTCCGGCGGCTCCTCCACCGACTCCTGCCCAGCGACCCGGCCCCCGCGTCCGGACGCTTCCCACCCGGACGTTCCGGCGCTGAACGTGCGCGGCGCGCTCACCCGCATCCTGGCGATCAACGTCCTGGTCTTCACGGCCGGCGACGTGATCGGCTTGGACATGGTGGCGGATCTGCTGCCGCCCGCCAGCGCCTCGGCCGTCACGCTGCTGGGCACCGCCGCCTGGACCGCGGGCCTGCTGGCCCGGCGCCGCATGCCCCACCGCCGCGCAGCATGGATCGCGGTGCTGACGCTGGCGGCCGCAGGCTGCGCCCTGCCGATCTACGCCTCGCTCACCCACACCGACCACATCGCCCGGCCCGTCGCCGCGGTGGCGGTGACGATCGCGTCCACCTGGCTGTGCTGGATCGTGGTCACCGCCACCGGCCGCCCGCTGCCCGGCCTGCTGCCAGCGCGCCTGACGCCCGGCTCCCGTACCTGGCCGACGCCGCACGCCACACCGCAGCGGACCGCGCTGACGGTGGTGATGGTGGTGTGGATCTCGCTGGCGGCGGGCTGGGCCAGCGCCACCCTGTCCTCCGTGCTGAACCTGCCGACCTTCGCCGGCAGCCAAGCCGACGCGCTCGGCATCACCACTCACACCGAGTACCTGGTGCGCCTGGTCCGAGCTGGCCTGCTGGAAGAGCTGCCGATGGTCGCGGTGGTGGTGGTGCTGATGACGGCGGCGCGCCGTTCGGCCTGGCAGATCATCGCGCTGTCGGTGGCGCTGCGCCTGGCGCCCCACATGTATTTCGGCGCTGATGTGATCACTCTGGTGCCGTGGGCGGTGGTCCAGGCGTGGCTTTACTGGCGCACCGGCCTGCTGTGGCCGATCATCATCGGCCACCTGATCTACAACGTGCTCACGCTGGTGGAATTCGGCGTGCTGTCTGGCCGGCTGGTCGGGGCGTTTCTCTGCATCGGCGTCACCGCCGCGATGATGCGACCCGACCTCATCCCCGTCCGCCCCGGCCCCCACAACCTCGTCGCGCCACCGGCCACCGGCCACCGCCGCCGGGTACGGGCGGCGGTGCGACGAGCCCGAGATCGCTCCACACAACCGTCCGCCTCCTCGACGTCCGCCGCCTCGACGCCTTCCACCGCCTCGATGCCCGCGGCCAGCGACGAACCGGCTTCATGACCGGGACACGCAACGCCGCCACGGGCGACAGCGGCGTGGTGGTGCAGACCGGGTCGATCAGCGGCGGCCTGCACCTGCACCCCGCGCCGCTGCACCCCGCGCCGTTGCATCACGTGCCGTCTTCTGCGTCGTTGGGGCGTCCGGCGCCGATGATGGTGCCGCCCACCCCGTCCATGGTGGACCGCAGCGAGCTGGTGGAGCGGCTGCTGCGCGCCGGGCAGGACGCCGCGGCCGCCGACCGCCCGAGCGTGTGGGTGGTGTCGGGCGCGCCGGGGAGCGGCAAGTCGGCGCTGGTTCATCACGTCGCGGCCGCGCTGCGGGTGACGGCGGCCGACCCGGCCGCGATGCCGGTGCTGTGGACGGACCTGACCGACCCCGCCCTCCCGGCCGACCCGGCCCTGTCTGCCGCTTTGGTGCTGGGGTGGTGGCTGCGGGCGCTGGGCGACTACCCGCCGCCGGTCAGCCTGGCCGAGGCCGCCGCGACCTTCCGCACCGCGACCGCGGCGTCCCCGGTCGCGCCGATCGTGGTCATCGACGGCGTCGACACCACCGCGCAGATCGCCCCGCTGCTGCCCGCGCGCGGGCTGGTCCTGGCCACCAGCCGCCGTCGCCGCCTGCCCGGCTACGACCAACTCCCTGTCGACCCGCTGCCCCTGGACGCGGCCGTCACGCTGCTGACCGACCTCATCGGCGACCCCGCCCGCCGCGACCCGGCGGCCGTGCAGACCCTGGCCGCCTGCTGCGCCGGGCTTCCGCTGGTGCTGCGGCTGGCCGCCGCCCACGCCGTCCGCCTGGCTCCCCACCCCCTTTCCCGTGTCGTGGAGCTGCTGTCGGCACCCGCCGACCCCGCCTGCGACCTGCCGCCCCTGGAGCATGCCGTGACCGAAGCCATCCGCACCGCCGCCCGCGAACTCACCGCGCCCGCTCGCCGGGCGCTGCTCGTGCTCGCCCATCTGCCCGGGGCCATGTTCTCCTCGGCGGCCGCCGGGGCCGCGCTGGCCCTGGACGCCGCCCGCACCGACCGGCTCCTGTCGGAGCTCTACCAGGCCGACCTGGTGGATCACGAGGACCTGCAGTGGTGGATGCGCAAGCAGGTGACCGACTACGCCCGCACCGCCGCCGCCCAGGACGAGGTGGACCTGGAGGGCCTGGACCTGCGGGTGGCGGTGGCGCGGGCGATCCGCCACTACCTGCTGCAGGCCGCCCAGCAGGACCTGGTCCTGGCGCCGGGACGGATCCGCACCGCCTCCCTGTACGGCGCGTGCCTGCCCCCGCTGCGCACCGCCCACAACACCGCCCGCGCCACCGCGCCCGCCGACCGGCGCGCGGCGCTGGAGTGGCTGGGCGCCTGGGCGCCGGTGATCGTGGCCGCGCAGCGCCAGGCCGCCGAACAGGGCCTGCACGCCCTGGCCTGGCAGGCCGCCGAGGTCATGCAGGCCTACCTGGTGCACACCAAGGACTACATGTTGTGGCGGGTGCTGTGCCGGATCGCGGCGCCCTCGGCGCGCGCGTGCGCCGATCCGGGCGCCCAGGCCCGCATCCACATGCTCACCGGCGTGCTGGAGCGCCAGTGCGGCGACTACGACCTGGCCGAGCAGCACTACACCGACGCGAGCCAGTTGTTCACGCAGATCGGCGACCTGCTCGGCGAGGCGTC
Organism: Actinomadura hibisca NBRC 15177; assembly: GCF_001552635.1. Lineage (GTDB taxonomy): Bacteria > Actinomycetota > Actinomycetes > Streptosporangiales > Streptosporangiaceae > Spirillospora > Spirillospora hibisca. The sequence continues at coordinate 57,950 of NZ_BCRO01000040.1, forward strand.
GGCGGCCGAGCACCAGGGCGCCACCCTGCTCCAGTCCGGTCGCCACGCCGAGGCGCTGCCGGTGCTGGAGCGCGGCCTGGCCCTCTACCAGGCCGTCCACCACCCGCGCGGCCAAGCCCTGCTGATGCGGCAGCTGGCCGTCGCGCTGTCACGCACCGGCAACTGGCAGCAGGCCACCCAGTACTTCGCCACCGTCGACGCCGTCCTGGCGTCGCTGGACGAGCCCTACCTGCGCTGGCGCAACGGCCTGGACAACGCCGCCGCCGAGCTGCACGCCGGGCACAGCGACGCCGCGCGCCAGGTCCTGGACCGCATCGCGCCGCTGTGGCCCGACCCCTCGGTGCCCGACCGCGCGCAGGAGCTGTGCCTGCGCGCCGCGATCTGCCTGCACGACCACGACCCGCAGCAGGCGCGCGCCCACTACGACCAGGCCACCGACCTGGCCGACGCCGCGGCCCTGCCCGACCGCCACTTCGTCCGCACCCGCCTGGCCGAAGTCGCCCGGCTGCTCCCGCCGCCCGCGCCCGACCAGCCCTGACCCTGCACCCGGAAGCCACCAAGGACTTCGACATGAACACCACACTCGGCCCCTCGGCCGACCTGCTGGGACACCTGGCCCAGCAGATGGCCTACACGCTGCTGTGGAACGCCGCCGCCGAACTGGCCCGCCACGGATACCAGGCGCACACCGCCCCGGGCCTGACGCTCTACCTCCACCCGCCCACCCGCACCGGCACGCGCCGCCTGGCCTGCCGGCCCCACGTCCTGGACCAGGAACGGCTGTGGATCTGCGAGGTCGACCTCAACACCGCCGCCGGTACCGGCAGCGACGGCGGCTGGTTGGTCCCGGCCCGCCCGGAGTACTGGGACGACCTGCGGACCGCCCTGCAGCCCCCGGGAGGCACCGCATGATCCCGCAGCGCACGACCCCGCCGCAGCGGCTCTCCGCCGTCGCCGAACGTCCACCGTGGCCTGTCGCACAGCCGGACCACAACCGGCATGACGCGCCCCCCGACGTAGTGCCTGGCACAGCGTTCTTGGATGTCGGGCCTAGGGAAGCCCCAGTCGCCACGCCCAGCACCACCCGGACGCCCCGGCCGGTCGGTATGGACGCCGTCCCGGACCCGGCGGCCGAGCCGGGAAGCCAACAGGGGAGTGGGCAAGGGCGTGACGACGCGCCCGACGCACCCGACACCTCGGGCAGGGACGGCGAGAAGTCCGCGGTCCAGGTCACGCCGCCCGGCCAGCAGCGGGAGCTGGAGGCGTTGCGGCACCGCTTCAATCCCAGCCGCCACGACCGGCCCGGTGGCATCGGCATCCTCTACCTGCCTGGCCATCCCCGTCCCTGGACCGCGGTGCACGGGCCGCACACCATCGCCGCACGCACTCCCGGCGAGTTACACGACCGTCTCTCCTCCAACTGGTGGACCCGCTCATGATCGATTTCCCTGCGCCGCCCGTCGGTCCCGGGCTCGGCGACGACCTGCACGCCGCATGGGTGCGCGAGGTCCTCGCCCGCGTGATCATGATGCCGTCGCGTGCCTGGTCGGTCACCCGGGCCGTTCGCGAGCCCGGCGGCCCCCCGGTGGACATCATCATGCTCGCCGAGGACTGGCGGGACGAGGACCTGGTGGTGGTCTGGATCCGCTACCCCGGCTCCTACACCGGCACCGTCGGCAGCCAGATCACCTGCACCGGCCGCTACTGCACCGACATGGTCGCCGCCTGGGCGGCCCAGACCCACCAGCTCGCCGACCTGGTCGAGACCATCGACACCTGCGTGAACGACGCGCAGGCCGCCTACCTGCGCTGGACCGCCGCCTACGGCCAAGCCGTGGTGCTGGGCGGCCTGGCCGTGGACAAGATCCGCGAAGCCCACGACGACGGCGTACTGGACGGGCAGGCCAGCCTGGGCGACCTGACCGGCTCCGACATCACCGCCATCGCCTCCGGTGCTCGCCCCTTCATCCCGCCCGGATGGGTTGAAGACGGATGGGAGCCGGCGCATCTCAGCGCCGCCCCCACCGCCCCATGGGATCTTGCAGGCAGCAGAAACTTCGACATCCCCGCCTGCCCCTGCCCGCCGACTCGGCGCCCGCACCAGCGGGCGAGCACGCCGACACCGACGAGCCGGTAGACGCCCAGCATCATGGTGCGCCTACTGCTCGCCGCCTTCGTCACCGCCTCCGCCGCGGCCTATCCGCACCTGCCTCTGGCGGTCATCCCCGCCCCCGCCCGGCCCAATCGACTGCCCCGCGCTTCACGCCTACCCGCCACCGATCCCTGCCGCCGGAGACCTTCATGACGCCCGCCCTACCGGTGCGGGCCTGCCCATGACCAGGCCCGCACCGCCGCGACTGCCCGGCGAACCCGCCGACCTGGACTGGACCAGGCACCGCACCCCAAACGGGCGCTTGATCGCCGAATCCTCTCCCCGCCAGCCGATCCAGTACCAGCTGCTGGCCGGCGGCGGACAACGGTGGATCCGCCGGATCGACCGCACCGGTCCCGATCCGGTCACCGTTGAGACCCGCCCCGGCCGCGCTAGGACCGTCACCGACCTGTGGAACAACCTCCGAACCGCAGCTAACCCGCCTAGGGATAACGACGCATGGACTCCCGAGAAGACCTTGAATTCCTGAGAAAGACTCAGAAAGACCTGCTGGGCGGGATCGACACCTGGGTCCCAGACTCCGCGCGCGTCTGGAACTACTGGCTGGGCGGCAAAGACAACTTCACCGTCGACCGAGAGGCGGCCGAGGAGTATGCCCGCCTGTTTCCTGGAATCTTCAAATTGGTCCATGGCCAGCGGGCCTTCGGAGCCCGCGCGGTCCGCTACCTGGTCGCCAAAGGCGTCCGGCAGTTCCTGGTCCTCGGCAGCGGACTACCCGCCGACGAGAACCCCCACCAGGTCGCCCAACTGCTGGCGCCCCAGTGCCGTGTGGTCTGCGTCGACAACGATGCGATGGCGGTGACCCACGGGGAGGCGCTGCTGGTCAGCACCCCTGAGGGCGCCATCCATCAGATCGACGCCGACCTGCGCGACCCCGGCCGCATCCTGGCCGAAACCGCGCAGATCCTAGACCTCGGCCAGCCAGTCGCGATCCTGATGATCGCCGTCTTGGGACACATTACCGACAACGACCAGGCCCGCCAGATCGTGCGCCACCTGATGGACGCGCTGCCTACGGGCAGCTACCTGGCCCTCAGCGACGCCACCGACATCCACCCCGACCTGGTCCAGGCCCAGCAGGGCTACAACGCCAGCGGCGCGGCCCCCTACCGGCTGCGCACCCCCGAGCAGATCGAGCAGTTCTTCGACGGGCTGGAGCAGATCGAGCCGGGCCTGGTCTCCCCGGCGCTGTGGCTGCCCGACCTTGGGCACCAAGCGCCCTCGGCCGTGGGAGCGCTCGCGGGAGCCGCCGTGAAGCGCTAGGTTGTGTCGTCAAAGTTCATAGCCACATCAGTAGGGCGGTCAGGGTGACGGCGGTGTGGTAGGACTGGGCGGTCTTGTCATACCGGGTGGCGATGCCGCGCCAGTGTTTGAGGTGGTTGAAGCAGCGTTCCACCACGTTGCGGCGTTTGTAGATCTCAGGGTCGAAGGCCGGTGGGCGTCCGCCGCGCGAGCCGCGGCGAGTCCGGCCGGCGGCTTGGTCGGCGCATTCGGGGATGGTCGCGCCGATCCCGCGCCGCCGCAGGTAGGCGCGGATGGCCCGGCTGCTGTAGCCCTTGTCGGCCACCAGGTGATCGGGCCGGGTCCGGGGCCTGCCCCCGCCCGGGCGCGGCATGGCGATCTGCTCCAGCACCGCCGCCAGCATCGTGCAGTCACCTGCGTTGCCGCCGGTCATCACCAGCCCCAGCGGCCGCCCGCGACCGTCGACCGCCAAGTGGAGTTTGCTGGTCAGCCCGCCCCAGGACTGCCCCAGCCCCTGGTGGCAGCGCCCCCTTTTTGAGCGCCTGCGGCGCTCTGGCGGGCCCGCACCACGGTGGAGTCCAGGCGGGCAGGTGCTGGCTGCGGTCCTGGAGCTGGCCCTTGGGCGACAGCGTGACCTGGTTCAGCGTGCCGACCGGCCGGTAGTTGAGCTGGCGGCTGGACTCCGGCCGCCACCGCGGGTGCTCCTGGTCAACGCGTTTTCCCAAGTCGCCGATCAGTTCACCGGAGGTCGCTCCCCCGGCCAGCACCAGCCAGCCGTCGTCCAGCAGCACCGACTTGACCGCCTCCACCAGCTCCGGCGTCATCGTGCTGCGACCCAGGCACGCGGGTGATGAACTCCTTGACCGGTCCGTCGTCCAAGCGGCTGAGGATCTGCTCGCGCACGTACAGGGCCTTGTCCAGCGCCCAGTTGCCCAGCCGGCGGGCGCTGCCGCTGCCGAAGCGCCCGTCACGCCACCACCCCAGCATCTGCGTGCGGAACTGGAAGGCCAGCGGCTCGACCAGTGCGAAGATCCGCGAGGTTCACGGCGCCACCAGCTTCTGCCACTGCTCGGCCCGCCGGTCCAGCAACCGCAGGTGGTGACCACCGAACAGACCGGTCAGTTGCCCGGCCAGCGGCGCCAGGACCGAGCTGGACAGCCCGCTCAGGCGCGCGACGTTCCAGGGCGAATCCAGCACGCCCCACCGGTTCCGGTCAGCCTGCGCCGACAGCCAAGAACCGTGGGACATCTGCTCCAACGGGCTGCGGAACGCCGCCGAGACCTGCGGGGTAGCGACCGCACCGCCTGCCAGCCGGGAGAACCCGGTCACTGAGGCAGCGGACCAGGCAGACAGCGCGCCGCTGAACAGCGGCGCGCCGCTCGGCCTGCGGCTGGCCAGGACGCGACCGGCCTCGGAGCGGCTGATCACCGAGATCATGTTCGCGCCCAGGACGAGAGCTGTGCCCTGCGCACCGTCTGCGGTAGTTTCCCCACCGGGGTCACCGTCATCACCAGCGGCGGCGAGCGGACCGATGCCGCCACCACGGTCAACTCCTTCACGTCCGTCTCGCTGGAACCGCCGCTGGTGCTGTTCTGCCTGCACCGGGGGTCCCGGCTGCGCGGTCCCCTGGAAGAATCCGGGAGCTTCGTCGTCGACTTCCTGACGCACCGCCAGGAGCAGGTGGCGTGGCGGTTCGCGGGCCGGGAGTCGGCACACCTGTCCGAGGTGCCGCACCACCGGACCCCGAACGGGCTGCCGGTGCTCACCGAGGCGCTGGTGTTCCTGGAGTGCCGGGTCGCCGACGAGTACGACGGCGGCGACCACACGATCGTGCTCGGCGAGGTCATCGGCCTCGGCACGTCGGCCGAGGAGGTCGACCCGCTGGTCTTCTACCGGGGCGGGATGCGCGTACTCGGCGCGGCCGGCCCGGAACCGGTCGACGTCTGAGCGGCCGGCGGGACGTCCCGCGTCTCCCGGTGTCCGGCCGGGCCACGGCGACCGCCGTGACCCGGCGGGTCTCAGCGGGCCGCCGCGACGGCGGGCTGGTCCGCCTCGTCGAACTCCTGCCTGGCCCGGTCGACCTTCGCCAGGTTCTCCGCCGACCACTCGGCGAGGTGGGCGAAGACCGGCGCCAGGCTGCGGCCCAGCTCGCTGATCTCGTACTCGACGCGGGGCGGTACCTCCGGGTAGTACGTGCGCATCACCAGGCCGTCGCGTTCCATCTGCCGCAGCCGCTGGGTAAGCACCTTCGGCGTGATGGTGGCGATGTTGCGCTGGAGTTCGACGAAACGCTGGCGGCCGAACTGATTCAGCGTCCACAGGATCGGCGTGGTCCACCGGCTGAAGACGATGTCGAGCACCGGGGAGACCGGGCAGGCCAGCTCCGACCCGGCCTGCGCGTCCGGCTTGCCCCGGCCCGCCACCCGGACGTCCTGCATAGCGGTGATCTCGTTCATCCGTCCCTCCCGGGGAAGTCACTTTCCTCTAGGTACCTACTTTACTCATGATGCTAGCTTCCCGGAATGAGGACGGCGGTCGCCGTTTCCCCGCCTCGCACCATGTCTTCCCCGCCCGACCGGAACTCCTCTCCGTGAACCTCATCAGGAGCGACATGTCTGCCCAAGAGTCCCTGCGCCTCACCGACCACAGCCAGGGCTCGGGGCCGCCCAGACGACCCGGCCTCATCCTGGCCTTCCTCTGCCTGGCCGGCTTCATGACCTTCCTCGACGTCTCGATCGTCAACGTGGCACTGCCGACGATCGAGAAGGAACTGGGCATCTCCCAGACCTCGCTGCAGTACATCGTCACCACCTACGGCATGCTGCTCGGCGGCTTCCTGCTGCTGACCGGCCGGCTGGCGGACACGTTCGGCCGCCGCCGGATGCTCCAGACGGGCTTGGTCCTCTTCGCTCTCGCCTCGCTGGCCGCGGGCTTCGGCCAGAGCGCCACCACGCTGATCATCGCCCGCGGCGCCCAGGGTCTCGGCGCCGCGTTCATCGCGACCGCCGCGCTCTCCCTGCTCGCCAACAACTTCGAGGAGGGGGCCGAGCGCAACAAGGCCCTCGGCGCCTGGGGCGCGCTCAGCGGCATCGCCGCCGTCGCCGGTGTGACCCTCGGCGGTCTGCTCACCGACGGTCCGGGCTGGCGCTGGGTCTTCTTCATCAACGTGCCGATCGGCCTGATCTGTGCCCTGCTCGCCCCGAAGGTCGTCGCCGAGAGCCGCGCCGCCGAGCGAAGCTCCTCGTTCGACGTGGCCGGCGCCGTGACGCTGACCGCCGGTCTCGTGCTGCTCATCTTCAGCCTCGGCCAGACCGTCAGCGACTCCGACGTGCCGACGGGCCGCGTCTACGGCGGCTTCGCCCTCTCGGCCCTGCTGCTGATCGCCTTCGTGCTCATCGAGCGGCGCGCGGCCGCCCCGCTGATCCCGCTGGGCGTGTTCAAGCGCAAGCCGCTGCGCGCGGCCAACGTGGTCGCGATCCTGCTCCTCGGCACCTGCGTGACGCTGTTCTTCTTCGCCAGCCTGTTCATGCAGCAGGTCCTCGGCTGGTCGGCACTGCGCACCGGCCTGGCCTACGTGCCGCTCGCCATGATCGTCGCCGTCGGCGCGGGCGTCGCCTCGCAGCTGATGACCAAGGTCGCCGCCAAACCGGTGCTGGTGACCGGTCTGACGCTCACTGCTGTCGGCATGTTCCTGCTGTGGCGGGCCCCGTCCGACTCCTCGTACCTGGTCGATCTGCTGCCCGCCTTCCTGCTCTCCGGCCTCGGACTCGGCCTCTCGTTCGTGCCGGTGCAGGTGTCGGCGTTCACCGGCACCCAGGAGGACGAGTCGGGTCTGTCGGCCGGCCTGATCAACACCGCGCAGGAGGTCGGCGGCGCGCTCGGCCTCGCGGTGGCGGCGACCTACGCCTTCCGCCGGGTGGCGGAGCTGACCGAGTGGGCCGACGGAGTGCCCTCCCGCGTGACCCACGCGCGCACCGAGGTGTTCCACGACGCGTTCCTCGCGGGCGCCTGCTTCGCGGTGGCCGGCCTGCTGTTCACGCTGATCCTGCTGCCCTTCACCAAGGCGGAGCAGCCGGAAACCGCTCCCACCCACGCCTGAGGAACGGACCGACCCGCATGACGACCCAGCGGCTGTCCCCGGCGGCGGACGCCTTCCTCGCCGAGAATCACCTGTGCACCCTCACCACGCTCCGCCCCGACGGCTCCCCCCATGTGACGCCCGTGCGCTTCACCTGGGACGGCGAGGCGGGTCTGGCCCGGGTGATGACCGCGGCGACCCGGCGCAAGGCGAAGAACCTGCTCGCCGCGCCGGGCGGCCGGGTCACGCTCTGCCAGACGGCCGGCCCGAACTGGATCTCGCTGGAGGGCCACGCCACGGTCGTCAGCGACCCGGCCCGGGTCCGGGAGGGGGCGCGCCACTACGCCAAGCGGTACTGGAGCCCCCCGCCCCAGCCTCCGGGCCTGGTGGTGATCGAGATCGAGGTGGACCGGGTCATGGGCCTGATCTGACCCCCGTACGGCCGTCGGCCGGGACCCCGCGCACCGGGCTCCCGGCCGACGGCCGTACGGGCGGGACGCTGGCCGGCCCCGCCGATTTCCCGGCACACTGCCCCCGCGGTCCCTCTGACACAGCGGGAAGACATCTGACGAAACTTGTCAGAGTCCTGTAATTGAGGTCGTTCAGCTTCACCGGCTCCCCGGAATACACTCCAGTCCATCCACCTCGCCAGGCTCATCCTCGCGCACCTGCAGAGGTTCCTGAAAGAGGGGCGCAGGGCCGGTGACCCGCCGCGTGCGCGCAAACCTGGAGTCCGCGCTGCGTGAGCGCGGAAAAGAAGGTTCGTTATAGGGGACGGTCGAGTACGCCAGAAACATACCGCCGTGCGGTCCTGGCCGGACAGAATCTCAGCTTTGTCCGGCCAGGGCCGCAGCATTTGCGCAGCGCCAGGCTTCTACGACGCGGACGGCTTGTCCGGAGCGACAGAGGCGTTCTTCGTCGGCGCGTACTCTTTCACCGGCGCGTCCTTCGCCCGGGAGGCGAGCGTTGCCTGGCGGGTCAGGGGTGGGTGGGGTAGTGGGGTGGAAGCCACAGGTAACCGGTGGCGGTGGTCTCCTTGTGGGTGATGTGCAGCGGGCGGTAGGCGTTGGGGTCCAGGCCGGTGGCGGCGTCCTGGTGGACCTGTTCTGACAGCAGCACTCCCAGGTCGGCCGAGCCGGGAGCGGCGGCCAGTTCGGCTTTGAAGGCTGGGGCGTCCAGGAGCCGGTAGAGGTGGATCAGGGCTTGGCCCAGGACGCCTTGGTCGTCGCGTTCGATGTCGCCGATGTGGATGGCCATGCGGACTTGCAGGCGGCATAGAGGGCTGGCCAGGCGGTTGGACTGGCGCATCAGCACGGCCAGGTGGTTGATGAGGGGGTCGGTGACGGTGACGGCCCGCACGGTCGGGGGCAGCACCATCAGGCGTCCGTCGCCGCGGTCTTCGCTGTGGATGGTGCACAAGAGCGGCAGGCCGCTCATCGCGAAGGCGCACGTGAGGTGGTCCAGGTGTCGTCGGCGCAGCAGGCGCTGGATGTCGGCGCCGCGGCGCTGGTCACCGAAGCCGCGGATGTCGGTGGCGATGATGAGGGAGTACATGGTGGAGGGCAGCTCGCGAAGTAGAGGAGAAGATGGCAGGGCAGGAGCGCAGGCGCTGGCGAGGGTGGGCGCGGGGGGCAGCGAGGTGGTCATGAGCGGCTCCTGGTGGTCGGTGCGGCGGGCACGGCCGGGTTCGCCGCCAGCGCGGTCCCTGCGGTGGGCGCTGCGGATGCCGAGGGCGCGGGACGCGGGTCGAGCGGCTGCTGGTCGGCCCAGCGGTCGATGAGCGTGGTGGTGGTGCAGCATCGGATCCGCGCCCGCCACAAGGTGCGCAGGAGCGCGGTGGTCTTGGGGGCGACGGCCGCCCGAACGGGACCTGGGCGGCTGGCCCGGCCATGCCACGCGCTGGCGGGCGCCGGCGAGTTGACCGATCCGGCGGCCAGGCCAGCGAACGGCTCCGTCTTGCGGAGGGCGCTGGTGTTCGGTTGGGCCCGGTCAGCGGGCCCCGGCTCCAACGCGGCGACCTGCGGCAGGGAAGAGCGCTTGGCAGGCGCCGGCCTGCACCGGTGAGTGGATCGAGGAGTGGGCATCTGGCTTCCTTTCCGATTTCACTGACCTGGCCACCCGCGGTGGACTGCCACTTCCTGAGCCGACCCGGGTGCGCCCTGACCGTTCGAGGACGTTCGAGCGTGCGACGGAGCGGCGTTCACCGGGAATGCCAGTTCAGCCAGGGTTCATAAGAAAGACCCGCCATCCGGTGATCGTCTGGTTGCAGACCGTCTCCGAATGCGGTGCAACCACTGTGGGGGCTGGACTGCGGCGCGGCAATGACCTGGCCCAAGCCCGGACGTCCGGCCGCCGCTACGTCCGGGTAGCTCTACGTCCGGGTAACCCATGGCTCCGCAACCCGAAGGGCCGCTGGAGTGCTCGCCTTCACGGACGTTCCACAAAAGACGTTTTCGAGTGCTCCTAAAACGACTTGGGAAATTTGCGTCGTGTGACCAAGCTTGACGCGGATCTGATGGCACGATGGTCGCTGCCTGCGGGGAGGCATCGATGTCGCTTCGCTTTGAATGGACGCCCGATGACAGACGACGATCTTGGCACTATCAACGCCGCTATCATTACGCCCTTGCGGCACAATCGCGGCATTGCGGACAAAGCGTCGTTGCGTGAAATCACTCGGCGCTCTGAGAAGCTCCACGCCGCCGGCCGGCTCGTTGACGACTTCGTGGTGGAGGAACTTCCCAAGTCCACCGTCGGCGATCTGTTGAAGCTGCCGCGCCGGCGTGTTCCGCGCTGGGGGCAGGTGGCGTCGCTGTGGGCGGTGCTGGTCGACATCGCCGAGACCGCGGGGCGGCCCGTCGACCAGATGGTCTCCCTGGAAGTCCTCCGTGACTACCATCAGCGCCTGGAGCAGGAGATGCCCGCGCCCGACGTCCAGATCCCTCCCCTGCCCGCCGCCCCGCCACCTCCCGCGTCCGGTGCGCCTGGCGGCGCCCACGGCGGTTCCAGGACCGCCGATGTCGGCGAACAGGAGACCGAGCCAGAGCCTGAGGTGGCAGCCGCACCGGCGGCCGGGCCGGTGGCGGGGGGCCAGCACACCGGTGCCTCGCGGGCGGCGGCGCTGGAGCAGTTGATCCGCACGGCCAAGCACACCACGCAGGATGTGTGGTGGAGCGCGTTCGCCGACGTGGTCAGTGACTGGTTCCGGCCCTACCTGTCGCTGGAGCCCGTCTCGGCGCAGATCAACACCTATGCCCCCTACCGGCTGCCGGGGCTGCTGCAGACCGCCGACTACGCCCACCACGCCCTCGCAGTCGACCGGCCCGACCTTGAACCCGGCGAGCGCAAGCGCCTGGTGGACCTGCGGACGCTGCGCCAGCAGGTCATGTTGCACCGCGACCAGCCGCCGGGCCTGTGGGCCGTCATCAGCATCCGTGCACTCCTGGCCGAAGACCTGCCGCGCGCGGTGGTGCGGGAGCAGATCAAACACCTGATCGCCATGGCCGCCCACCCCCACGTGAATCTGCGGATCATCGACGACCAGGCCGCCGACCGCATCCACTCCGGGGCGGTGACCCTCCTGCGGTTCGCCGACCCCGGCTACGCCGACGCCGCCTATGTGGAGCACCCGGGATGGGGACACTGCCACCACGACCCCGAGGTCGTGGCGGGACTGTCCGCCCAGTTCTCCCGGCTGGCCCGCCAGGCGCACAAGAGCGCCGAAAGCATCCGCGTGCTGCTGGACATTCTTGACCAGTTGTAGCCAACACGGCCGCAGCCCGTGCACCGGCAGGCATTTCCTGGTGTCATGGCGGGAACAGTGAGATTCACACACGCCTTCACGCACGTGCCCGCCCACACGCGCACCCAGTCCCTGACACCTACCCCCTGAGCGGCACCCGCCTTCCTCTTTTCCCGATCAAATCGGCCTGCCATGCCGAAGTGATCGGGAAACAGCACCCCCATAGCGAAAAAGAGGGAGTTCGTGAGTTGCCGACGCGTCCCGGCGAGCCCGATGCGTGACATCGGGACACGCGGAGGCACGATGAGCGAGCAGCAGCGGAACTCCTGGACGGCGGCCACCGAGGAGCTCGGGGAGCTGAACGTCGACGACGGCGGCATCGACACCACCGTCCCGCACTCGGCCCGCATCTGGAACTACTGGCTGGGCGGCAAGGACAACTTCCCCGTCGACCAACGGGCCGGAGACGAATACGCCCAGACCTTCCCCGGCATCTTCGAGTTGGCCCGCTCCTCCCGCGCCTTCATCGGCCGCGCCGTCACTCACCTGGCCGCCGACCACCACATCGCCCAGTTCCTGGACATCGGCACCGGCCTGCCCACCGAGAACAACACCCACCAGGTCGCCCAGCGGGCCAACCCCCGCGCCCACATCGTCTACGTCGACAACGACCCGCTGGTCCTCACCCACGCCGAAGCGCTGCTGACCAGCAACCTCGAAGGATCCACCCAATACATCGAGGCCGACCTGCGCCGACCCGACCTCATCCTGGAGCGCGCCAGGAACCTGCTGGACTTCGACCAGCCGATCGCGGTGATGCTGATGGGCATCCTCGGCCACATCGCCACCCACGACCAGGCCCGCACCATCATCGGCGACCTCATGCAAGGCGTCCCGGCTGGCAGCTTCCTGGCCTTGTACGACGGCACTGCCACCAACCCCGACCTGCTCTCGGCCCAGGAAGGCTACGACGACACCGGAGCGGTCCCCTACAAGCTGCGCCACCCCGACCAGATCACCGCGTTCTTCGACGGCCTGGAAGTACTGCCTCCCGGCATCGTCCCCATCCACCAATGGCGTCCCACCACCGCCGACCCGGTGCCCGTCGACGCCCACGGCGGCATTGGCCGCAAACCCTGATCTTCGGCAGGCGCGACCATTCTGCTGGAAGCGCGGCGGTAGCCGCTGGGCTACAGCCGCGCCACGCATCCGGATCAAAACGGTGCGGCCTTCTGCCCCTCGTCACTCGTTACCAGTCGCGGCATAACCACCCATAGGCTGAGCAGCGGAGTTGGGCGCGCAGGTCGCTGGCTGCTGTTCTTAGCACCATCCCAACATCGAGTAGCGAGGGCGTGGGATCTTGGCGGTGTCGTAACCGCGTTTGGTGAGCTCGGCATAGCCGATTCGGTTGTCGAATTCGTTCACGACAATCTCGGACATGACGTATCGGTGGATCAACTGGTCGTCTGAGAGGGCCTCCAACTCGGTATGGCGCTTGTCATGGGAGACGACCTGGCGCTCGTACATGTTCGGGTGAGGGTTCTGGCAGAGCCATGCGCATCTGCCGCAGCGCCACTTGTCCATGCCGAGACGGTGTTCGGCGGCTTTGACCTCTTCGGGATCCGGTACGCGCATGGCCTCGCGCCAGCGGCGTTCGACGTCGGCGCAGTACTGTGCCCATCTGACTTCATGGTCGGCGTCACTCACGATAGTCACCAATCTTGAGCGTTGAGAGGGCCGCGGAGAAAAGATTGCCATTCGCGTTCGAGCGCGGCGAACATGGCGTCATCGGTTCTTCCTGCGTCCTCCCACTCCCAGATGATGTTCTGGACTGTTTGGGCGGTCATCGCGTAGTTGGTGCAGGGGGTTCCAATGAGGCGGCACTGTGCCACGTTGGCCATTCGCGCGTTCCCGGCCGATGGCTGGTGGGTGCTGCCGTGGCGAGTTCTCGTTGAGAGTGTGACGGCACCGTATGGCCCCGTGAGGCCGAATTCGTGGTGAATGTGCTTGATGCGCGTCAGGCCGTCGATGTGGGTCGATGTCTCCCAGATGGGCGGGTGAGGATCGACGCAGCGGATCCGCTTCGCCGGCATCAACATTCCTCCTCCATGGGCGAAGGAGACGATGACGCGGGGGCCGGCGTCTTCGATGCTGATGCTCTCAAACTGTGCTTGGCTTCCATCTCTGAGAAGGAGAGGTGTCCCTGATTCGAGGGTGTTGATATCGGAAAGGCGCATAGTGGTGGCTCCTTGGCTGGGTGTCGCCGACTCTGAAAGGTCGGCTGGGATGCCGTCCGGCGTGTGGGCGGACGCGGCCGACTTGGGCCGGACCGCAAGGTGGAGCGCCCGCAGCGCGAGGAACGAGCGCGCGGACGAACGACCTAGCGGGCAAGGCCCGTGGCCGCGAGAATCGCCCATGCCGGGCGGTAGCTATTGTTGGCGGGAGGGCCGGCGGGCCGACAGTTCCGCTTGGAGGCTCCCGAAGCTGCGGAGGCCAAGCTTTCTACGCAGGTGAGGGTGATTGTTGATCGTCATGCCGACCGGTGTAGGCCCGAGAACGGCCAGCAGGTCGGACTCGGTCTGCGGGTGGTAGCCTGCCGCGAGGATGTCGGCCTCGGTGGGAAAGACGTCCGCTACGCGGTCCCTTCGGAAGTTGATGAGCTCATCTTCGCGGCCCCCGAGGGAAAGGACCCATCCGGAGTTCTCCGGAGGGTCGGGTTCGATCAATCTCCGGTACCGGTCAACCTCTTTGGTGTAGGCGTAGAAGTAGACATGTGGATTGGCGCGGATAATTCTGAGCCACAAGGTCGTGTAGGAATCGGAGAAGAAATCGCCGGCGTCGTGCAGGCGTACCTTCTTTCCTTCCATGACCGGCCGGGCCAGTTCCGCCATCATCGCGTTTTCCCAGCCCGAAGGATCCTCCAGAACGTAGAGGAGATTCCTCAGGTGGGCGGTTTTCGCAGCGGGGAACATATAGCTCCCCGTTCGGGCGTAGCAAAGGCTCGCGCACCCGTGGGCCGCAGGGCACGTGCGGAAGAGGGAGCCGTCGGGAAGGCGAGCAGAGAGGGCCGGGATAGTCCAGCTGTAGATGCCGTCGCGACGAAGGTTGCGGTTACCGCTGGTCAGGAGCTTTTTGGGGCGCGGAGAAGGGGCTGCAGGGTTCATCGTGGTGTTCCTGGGTCAGGAAGGCCCGTGGCCCCGCCACCGAAAAGACGGTGCGGGGCCACGGGCGAACGGAGGGGTGAGGGATCAAGCGGCGGGGGTGAGTTCCTTGCCTTCCTCGGTGGGGTGGTGGGGCTCGGGCGGGAACTCGATGCGGGCGGTGAGGGCTTGGTGGATGCGGGCGGCTTTGCTGTGCCCGATGTGGAGCTCGCGCTTCAGTCGGCGGATCGAGGGCTCGGCTCCCTCGGCCAGGTCCCCGGCGTAGCGCAGGGCGGCGCCGACGATCTCAGGGACGAGATCGGGGACGAGATCGGGGAGCTCCTGGCCGTCCTGGTCGGAGAGGGGAGCGGGATCGGCCGAGGGCGCGGACGCGGCGGAACGGTCCTGGGTGTCCGGGGTGGTGCGGGTGTCGTGCAGTAGGCGCATGAGGAGTTCGAAGGAGCCGACGGCCACGAGGGCGGGCCACCCGGCGACGATGGCGCCGATGGGGCCGTAGGCCAGACCGCTGTGGACGTTGGCGGACACGGTGGCGATGATCCCGACGATCAGCAGTGCCCAGGCGTGCCACGGGGGCCGGCGGTTCTTGCGGATGCGGTTGAGGATCACCAGGGAGCAGGTCGCGACCAGGCCGTCGACGGTGAGGGGGAAGGTCTGGGCGTCGATGCCGGTCTGGCCGTAGGCGAGGGCGAACCGGTGGGCGTGCTTGTAGGAGATGACCGCGGCGATGCTGATCGAGGCCACGAAGGACAGGGCAGCCGCGGTGAGGATCAGGTGATCGGCGGTGATCCGGCGCGAGACCGGGCGGTCAGAGGTTGAGGGAGCGTGCTCCTGTTCTGCAGGGGTGGGCTGGTCGGTGGTGGAACCGTCGTGCACGGCTGGTTCTCCAAACAAGATCAGCAGAGAGCGGCTTCGATAGCGCCTCAGACAGGTGTGCTGGTCGAGGTCAGCTGGCAGAGGCCGTCGTGGATGCGCGAGCGGCCGGGGTGACGCGGCGTCGGGCGCTGGCGATGGTGCGTCGCGCTTCGGTCTCGGGGAGGCCGGCGTGGACGGCGGCGTCGAGGAGCGCGGTGAGTTCGGTGTTGCCCTCGGCGACGGCGCGGCAGGTAGCCCAGAACAAGATGCTGTTCCGGTTGCCCTCCGGGGTGCGGGCGACGGCCCGGGTAAGGGCGGTGATACCGCCTCTCGAAGCAGGACGTTTGATGAGCTGCGGAGGCGACGCAGGGACGAGGACCTGCCGGATCGCAGCCCAATCGAGGGGAGCGGAAGGGGCTTGGTCGGTGAGGTCGATCCATTGATACGGGCGGCCGTTGATGGCCGACGGCGGCGCGAGGACGTAGCCGCCTGCGGCTTTGAAGTCCAGGTGATGAGCGGGCAGGGCGCTGGAGGGTTGCGAGGTGCCGGGGAAGTAGAGGTGGAGCCCTCCACTGGGGGTCTGCGCGGCTGCCCGAGGCGGGGGGATGAGGCCGGCGCGCTTGAGCCGGTTGAGGGCGGCCCATCCGGATCCGGTGGGGCGGACGTCGATGTCGAGGACGTCGCCGGTGGGCTCGCCGGTGGGCCAGGCCAGATTGGCGGTCGGCCAGCGCCCCCACCAGCTCCGGATGACGTCCGGGTCGGTGGTGGCGTCATGGAAGCCGTGGACAGCGCCTACCACGTGATCGGAATGGTCCAGGTGTTCGGCGAGCGGTGCCTTCCCGTTCGGTCGGCAGGGGAAAACGGGCCAGCCGATCGCGGCGTACTGGAGCGCGAGATCGAGGATCTGCATGAAAGCGGTGTCTTTCTCCTCAGTGAGGCGCGAGTGCAGAAGGCCCAGCCGCTCGCTGGTGGTGGCGAGGGGCCGGGTTGAAGTTCAGGCGGCTTCGCGTTGACGGAGCTGCGCTAGGGGGAGGGGCCGGGAGTAACCACCGCGTCGGTCACGGAGGATCGCGACGTCGCCGAGCTCGGCACGCAGCTCCTCTTCCTCTGCCTCGACGCGTGCGAATCCGTGCGGGTCGACGGTGAGCATGTGCCGCCACTGGCGGATGCCGGCGCGGACGCAGAAACCGCCGCAGTTGGCGTGGGGCAGGGAGTAGGGCGGGTAGTACAGTGCGGGCGGGCGCAGGCCGAGGCTGATCGCCCAGTCGAGCATCTCTTCCTTGGTCAGATGGGGCTTGTCGCACATCGGGTACTGCACGCGCCAGGGTGTCCAGCCCCGGGTGATGGAGGCGGTGCGGTGCTCTTCGGCATGGTCGATCCCGACGTACAGGACCGCGTTGGCCGGATCACCGATCGCGTTCTCCAACCAGCGGCGCGCAGGGATTTGCTTGAGCAGTCGTGAGCACGGGGCGATGCGGTTGTTGCCCAGAAAACGGACGTCGCGGAACAGTTCGAAGGGAGTCCGGCCGTCGCATACCCGGTGTACTGGCAGGCCGAGTTGCTCGGCGGCCTGATGGGAGAACCTGTACACGTCGGGATGCTCAACGAGCGTGTCGGCGAGTCCTGTGCAAGTTCATGATTACTGAGGGGCTGACGGCGGGAACTTGCGCCTTGTGCCGGATGGCAAGGGGTGCGGTCAAGAGAGTTGAGGTGAACTGGTTGTTGCTCCATCCATGATGGTTTCCGGGCGAGCCCGGCGCAGTCTGTCGGAGCGCGGCCGACGGCATCGGCACGTCAAGGTGGAGCGCCCGGACCGAGCGCAGCGAGGGAGGACGAACGACCTTGCGGGTCAGACGGCGGACGCGAAGCTCCGGCGCGCCGGGTGACGCCTGGATGTCCGATCGGCGCGCCAGCACCAGCGACCGTTCTTTCTGCCGCAGCCCGTCGGGCCATCTGGCCGTCGAGCCCGTCAGCGTGGAGCAGATGGTTCCACTTGCGGATGGAGAACACCTCGCGCCGTAGGCTCACAAGGCCGCCGTCGACAACCAGGTCCCGTCCTTCTTGAACCGCATGGCCGCGGACAAGCCGACTACTGTTGCAGGGGTATTACACCGTGCGTAACTCCTCGCCCAAGAGGTGAGGATGGGGCGAAGTTATGGTCTCGGCTGTGGGGCATACGCCGCTCGAAATTCCGCTTGTGCCAATGAAGGTAAACCTATAACTCGTTGCGAGTCGTGTCCCCAAGAGTCCGCCTCGCTCTCATGGCCGAGTTGGCCGTTGAGGGCGTCCCGGTCAAGCAGGTATGTCTCGCCTCGAGTGTCCCGGTCGGTGGTTCTCCGCACGTTTCTTGGCCCCATCACGGCGGCCTCCGGATGCTGAGACTCTCAGCGCTTGATCGCCGCGTCGGCTCGAGTGATCAGCTCTGCATAATGGCTGTACTGCTCGTCGACGTGCGCCTTGTCGCGTACGAGCGTGCCTTCCTCCGGTCGGTAGGTGTGTGTGGGCTGGTCACGGAACGACAGCCAGTCGAAGCCGCTGTTGACCCAGGTGTCATCGAAGATCAGAACATTAGTGCCCGGCTCCGGCATGTGGGCCACTGTGAGCCGAGGGTATCGGCGGGCAAGCGTGCGCAGCCGACCGAGAGCAGTGTTATCGCTGTGCGTGAGATCGTGGCCGAGGCCATAGCCGATATGGGCGGTCAGGCCCGACTGGCGCAGCATGGTCTCCAGTTTGGCCAGGAAGTCGCCGGTGACCACCGCGTCTCGCACAAACGGTGCGGCCAGTAGGAATCTAGTGCGGGCCGTATCAAGCGCAGTCATCAGCAGCTCCCGGTGCTCGAACAGCGGGACGGAGCGCACGGTCAGGGCGTCCAGTTCGGCCCGTGCGGTGACGCTTTCGTGCTCCTTGGTGCCCGGCGAGACCGTGACTGGTGTGCCGTCATCGGCTGGTGGCGGGGTGTCGGCCCGGCGTTGCAGGTCGCGGACCACATCGTAGGGTGTGCGCTGGTGACGCAGCGGTGCTGGCAGGTCCGGTTCGCCGACGGCGGGCGCTATCTGGATCCTGGTCCGTTCTAGCCCGCCTACCTGGTGCAGCGCGCTGTCGTGGGACTCACTGAGCGTGTCGTCGACGACGAGATTGAAGCGCTGGTCGTCGGCTGTGTCCGAAATGAAGACCAGCAGCACGGCGGGCAGGTACAGCCGCGGCTGGCGGGTGATCGCCTCGACGCTGAGTACTTCGAGTTCCGGGTGGCCGTTGTCCTGCTGGGCTTGGTGCAGCAACAAGTTAAGCCGCCGCGGGGTTACGTCGCTGGTGGCCACCTCCGCAGTGCGAGCGGACGGCAGAACCAGCATGCCCAGCCCTTCGGCGTCGGCTCGAGCAACTAGATCGGACCGGCTGTGTGGGATCGGTTTCCACAGCAGCCGGTCGAACGCCGTCTGGTACTCGGTGCGTTGCGGGGTGACCGTGGACAGTTCCTCGACCGCACGCTGGCCGCCATAGGTCAGCAGAACCTTGCGTCCCCCCAAACTGTCTGGTCGGTATTCGATGGTTTCGGCCGACAACTGGTGCACGACGGCGTCTGAGACGGTCGGTGTATCGATGCCGAGCACGGCCGCCATGTTGCTGATTTTGTGGATGCCGTGGTCGGCCAGTCGCAGCACGAACTCGTCCACCAGAGGAAGCTCTTTGCGCTGCTGCGCTAGTACGTCGAGAGTGAGTAGAGACACCGGCACGGCCGCTTCGCCGGCGTAGGCAAGCCGGTAGCCGGGGTGCTGGTCGCTGTAGCGGCGCGCCGCGATGACGGTGGCGTCAGCCATTGCTCGCGTCTCCGATCCTGCAGGTGGCGTCGTGGCGCCGAATGTGGGTCAGCACCTTGCTCAGCGGGCCGGGCATAGATTCGCAGAACGGGGCATCGCCGACGATGACCAGGCCGTACCGCGACCGGGACAGGGCTACGTTGATGCGCCGCCAGTGCAGCGGTCCGAGGAACCCTAGTTTGCGCTGTTTGTTGCTGCGGACCACGGAGTAGAACGTGATGTCGGCTTCGCGTCCCTGCACGGCGTCGACCGTATTGACCTCGATCTCCAGATTTTCTGATCGCGGGCCGGCGACGGCGTGGTGTAGCCGTTCCCTCTGCTTGCCGTAGGCGGTCAGCACCAGCACCCGCAACGGTCTGCCGGATGGTGGTGTGATCGCGCCTTTCTCCACTGCTGCGCGCAGGGTGGTAATCGCGCGGCGGATGATGCGTACTTCGCAGTGGTTGACCACGCTGGTGCCGTCGGCTTGTTCGCGCCGATCTGCCATTGTGCCGGTGTCCAGCCAGGTGACCGGCTTGTACAGCGCGTCCCAACCGGGTAGAGCGTTGGTAGGCATCGACAATAGCTGACCGCCGTAGAAGCAAGCAGACACGAGATCACCGATGCCGGGCACCATTCGGTACTGGTGGGTCAGCCGGTGTCTGGCGGCAGCGGGCGCGTGGTCCAGCAACCGTTGGAACAGGCTCTGTTCGACATCGGCACGTTCGAGGCCATGCCGCTTCATCAGTTCAGGATGGTCGAGGACCTCTTCCTGCATCGGCGGAAGCTGGTGGGAGTCGCCGACTAGCACCCACCGCTTGGACCTCGACAACGGAACCAAGGTTTCGGTCGCGGTCGCCTTCGACGCTTCGTCCAGGATGCACAAGTCAAACTGGAGATCCCGGACGGCGGGGTGCGACAGGAACCCCAGGCAGGTGCCAGCGACCACCCGCGACGCGCGTAGCACCACGCCCTCCAGTTCGCGGCCCGATTCGATCCGCTGGAACCACTCTGCCTGCAGGGTCAGAAGGTCGACGAGTTTGCGTAGCTGTTCATCGTCGCCAACGACGGCGTCGAACGCGTCGTAGGCGATTTGCAGGGTCAGTTCCTGCGGCAGGTCCAGATCTCCATCCAGGACCAGGTTGGCCCGCTCGCGCAGATCGTCGATTCGGTCGCCGAGCGCTTGGATACGCTCGTTGAGCGAGGCGGTCTGCGCTTCGGTGTCCTGCTCTCCCAAATCGGGCAGCCGCCCGTTCGTGTTGCCGGACCTTGTGTCGAGGCCGTCGAGCCGGGCTTGGGCATTGCCAAGTTCGCGTAGCGCCTCGATCAGCTCCAGGATCGCCGCAGCACCTTCCACATGCCCGAGATCCACGCCGAGCGCGGTGGCGCGTCGTTTCAGTTCAGTTCCGGCCCGTTGCCGGACCTCACGGATCATCCCAGGCATCTTTTGATCGAGTAGATGCTTACGGGCCTCAGCGGCGATCCGCGGGTCGTCGTCCTTGCCGAGCCTGATCAGACGTTCCACGCCAGCTTCGGCGAGCCTTACCAGCGCGTTGTCGACTGCGACGTGGGCCTGGCTGACTAGCAGGATCCGTGCGTCAGGCTTGCGGGCCAACTCCTGCTGCACCAGTTCGGTGATAAAGCTCGTCTTGCCGGTGCCCGGTGGCCCCTCGAGCAGGAAGAAATCGCCGCTGCCCATCGCCGCCGAGACCGCGGTCTTCTTGTCGTCGTCCAGCGCACTGCCCGACCACTTGTCGATCACTCGGGAGCTTGGGACAGCGATCCGTGTGGGGTCGAGCAGTAGCGTGCGTAGCTGGGGGCGGACCGAGATTCCTGCGCGGACGTTGACGACGGCTTCGCGCTGCCGACGCAACGCCGACGCAGTCGGTGCGATGTGCCGCGCGAGTTCACCGGCATGCGGCAGGCTCTTGATCTTTCTCGGGTAGGCGAGCGTGATGGTCGTATCTTCCTGCTCGATCACGACGCCGGGACCGCCGACGGGCCGACCCGCCGGTCCGCGGCAGACCCGTTCCTGCCCCAGAAGGTCGGAGTCGCTGACCTCGCGGAGGTAGAACTTGACACGACGGCCATCAATGTCGATTGACTTGTACGCCAATGGTGTCTCCCGCTCGAGTTCCAGATCCTCCTTCGCTTCGAGCAGGTCGATCCACTTGTCGAACATCATGTTCTCGGCCCGGCGGTGCTTCTCGTCGTCCAACCGGATGTAATGGTCGTCGACGCCGGCGAGGACTAGTTCCTTGGCCGCCATGGCCGCTGCGGGCGGCTGGGAACGCGTCGTCCATACGATCTGATCGCTGACCGGCCAGCCTCGCCGACGCAGCCCCTCAAGGACCGACTCGGCGTCGTCATTGACCTTGGTCAGGATAAGCTCGGGCCGGTCGGGCTGCACGGCGAGCCGCAACCGGCGCTCCCGACCGATCAGCTCCAATGTGTCGATCGACACGTTCCCGGCGCCATCGGTGTACCTCAGCAGATGGGCGCCCTGGGCCAGTTCGCTCGCAAGGGCCTGTTCGACCGCGTCGGAGTCACGATTCAGCGGCGGAGCGACCAGCCTCCGGGCGGCGTCCTCGCTGACTCGCAGTTGCAGTCGGTGGGTGTACGTCGAGAAACGGCGTTGACGGCTGGACTGAATCTCCCGTAGCCGACTGCGCAACACCACTGCGTTCTGCGGCCGCGTCAGCGGGTCCGGGCTGGTGCACTGGGCGAGCAGTTCATGTACCTGTGGCGGCACATCGATGTCGGCCAAGGCTGCCGGGATGTCGGGGTAGTCGTCGAACGGGCCGCTGGTCAGGCAACGTAATGCGGTCGCGGCGAAGCCCCATACGTCCCGGCTCGCGCTAGCCATGCCCTGCCGGTCCGGCGGCGCGTACGGACGCGAGAAGTGCTCGACGAGTGTGAGCCCCGCGACCATCTGACTACGGATCTTGCTGATGCCGAAATCGGCCAGCTTGGGGGTGCCGTCCTCAGCAATCAGGATGTTCGCGGGCTTGACATCGCGGTGAACGACGTCTCGCTGATGCGCGTGTGCCAGCGCCTCGACCAGCGGAAGCCCCCATTGCTCGGCGAAGTCGTCCCAACCCAGATCACCGTCCTCAGGCAGAACGCCGGGCAGGTTCTTGTCGAACCAGGGCATGACCAGATAGAACGCATCCTCGTGCTCGTCTTCGCCGAAGGCGCGCAATGAAACGATGTTGGGGTGATCCAGCAGATAGAGGGCCTCGACGTCGCGGCGAAAATACTCTTTCTGGATCTCGTCGGCCTCATGCCGAGAAATGAGTTTTAGGGCGACCTGGGCTCCATCCACGGCGTCGAACGCCTTGAGGATTTTGCCCTGACCGCCGATGCGCTCGGGCTCGGTTCCGACGACATACCGGTCTGCCACCAGACGCAACGTTGAGCTCCCTCACCGTGTTTTGGCGCAGCGTAGCCTACCGAAACTTGGGCTGAGCTGAATAACTGTTCGAAGATTAGGCATGTTACTCACTGTCAGTCCGACCGGCATACACTTGCTCGCTGGCATCAGGTCCTGGCTGACCGAAGCTCACCCCAAGTACTGAATGGTGACAGCCAGTCGACAGCTCTCCTTGGCTCCCGCGACGGCTCCGGACGGCAGGCGCACTCTCATTCCGCTGACCGCGTGTCATCGGTTTGGACTGCGCTCGTGGTCCCATGTCCTGCGGGCGGCGAGGCAGTCGGTGCTCGTGGCCGTCAGGCTACCCCTCGTGAGAATCTTCGCCTGGGTTGCTTAGTAGGTGTCGGGCCGCGTCGGTGTACCGGATAGCTGCGGTTTCACTGATGCCGAAGACTGCGCTGAGATGGAGTGGGTCGGGTCCGTATGTGAGGCTTCTTCGAGCTGTCGGTCCATGCGGATCTGGTTGATCGTGATGCCGAGTCCGCGGAGCTGCTTGTTGAACCACCATTCGGTCATCGGCTTCTGGTCGTGGCCGCTCTGCTCGCTGAGGAACAGGTGTGGGTTGAGTGTATGAGGCCAGCGGTCGCGACGGTGGGTCAAGTGCTCGGCGATCAGGTGGGCGGTCAGTTCGTCCAGGAGACGGGTGTGTCCGTTGATGGTGATCTTCCGGTTGGCCAGGTCGACGTCGTCCAGGAGCAGGTGCCGCAACGTTGTGGGGCGGGCGGCGTGGATTGCAGTCAGGGCGAGGACCAAGCGGGCGGCCGGCGTCGTAGCGCGACGGGCGGCCTCTGCCAGGAGCTGGTCGGGGAGCGGGACGGGCAGGGAGGGGTTGCTGGGTCCGCCGCTGAGGCGGACAGTGGGGTCGCGGAAGATCCGGTGTGTGCGCTTGCAGAACCGGAACAGCGATCTCAGGGCGACGGCCGTGCGACGCCGGTGGGATCCGGTCATGCCAGAGAGCGCAGTGTGGGCGTCGTCGGAGGTGATCTCGCGCAGCGTGGTGCGGGTGGCCGACCAGGTGAGAAGGACAGGGTGGGCCGCCATCACGTAGGTGCGGACGGTGCCTTCCTTGCGTGGTTGGCGACGGGGGCTGCCGTGCCGGAGTTCATGGGTCCACGCGCGTACGTCATCGGCGATGCCGGATGCCAGTTGGCGGACTCGGCGTTCGAGCCAGTCACCCAAGGTGTCGGCGCGGTCATCGTGGAGCAGGCCGAGCTCGTGCAGGACCTCGGCGGTGCGTGAGACGTTGTGCCCGAGCTTGTCGACCTGAACGACACCGGAGAACAGGACGATGTCCCCGGGAGCCTGCCCAGACAGCAGGACCTTCAGCGCACGGACGATCTCTTTGCGGAGGTAGCGCGACCAGCCACGGGTTTGGCAGATCTCCTCAAGGACAGCCAGAGCGTGGATGAGGGTCGGGTTGTCGAGGTTGGTGTGCCGAGCGCGGTCGAAGCGGGTGAAATCAGGACGGGCGGAGAACAGCGGAAGCTGCCCGGGGACCTGCCAGGTCACGGGAGGAGCTGATGCGGGCGGGCCCTGAGCCCGTTCGCCGCGGAGGTCGACACCAAGCAGGAGATGCAACTGCCAATGGTCCAGCCGAAGGCCGACGGGGAGCGGACCTCGGATCTTGGCGAGGCCGAGCTCCCGCATGGCCTGGCCGCGGCACATCCGGCAGTAGCCATTGAGCGCGGGTGCCCTTCGGCCGCAGCCGATACAGTCGATCCGTTTCCAGCTGCCGCGCCCCTGGCAGGGGGTGCAGCGCCCGGTGGCCGGATAGATCGGGCCTCAGCCCAGGCACAAGCGACAGCTGTCGATGGGGCGTTCGAGGTGCTGGTTCACACCGGGGGCAACGAGCGGCCGGTGCGCGGGCGGGGAGTGACGGTCTCCGGGCCGGTGCCGGTCTGCTCCTGGGGCTGTTGGTCGGTGGTCTTGTGGACCTTGTCCGGTTCGGGGATCAGGAGCTCATCAACACCACAGCCAAGGACCGCGCAGATGATGTTGAGGTCGGAGAGCTTGACGCTGATCGGCTGGCCCGACCACAGCCCGGACATCTTGCCGGAGCTGATCACCAGGCCGTGTTCGGCGAGCATGCGCTGGAGTTCACTGGCCTTCCAGATGCCGCGGTTGGCGGCGGCCAGCCGCAGGTTCCATCTCATCCCAGCAGTCCTTCCATCCGGGCGGCGGCGCGCTGCGGGCCGGCGATCCAGGCGTCCTCGACATGAGTCTGGTGCACATGCACGTACCGCATTGTGGTGGTGATCCACCAGTGTCCGAGCAGCTCCTGGATCGCGATCAGATCCATGCCCGCCCCGTACAGCTGCGAGGCGCAGTAGTGGCGCAGCACGTGCGGAGTCAGCAGGTCCACCCAGTGCGGTAGGTGGACCTGCGCAGCTTCCCTCAGGCCCCGCCGGTAGGACTCGGGGCTCACCCGTGCGGCCGATCCATCGGCGTTGCGGCGTTCGGAGGGGAACAGCGGGGCGCCGGGGCGGGTGTGGTCCTCGTCGAACAGGCCCCACACATCCTCGATGTACCAGCGCAGCAACCGGTCCGCGCCGTTGATCAGCGGAGTGACCCGCTGGCGCGGGCCGCTTCCCTGGCTGCCCTTACCGAACCGCACATGAAGCTTGCCGAACCGGCCCAGTTCCCACCGCATGTCGTCCAGATCCAGGCAGCGGACCTCGTTGACGCGCAGCCCGATCAGGGACATTAACCGGGACGCGGTGTAGTTCCGAGCGGCCGTGGCGAATTTCCGGCAGGTCGTCAGCTCCGCACGCCATCCAGCGAACAGCACGTCGATCTCGGCGTCTGTCGGCGGGATCCGCAGGCCGATGTCCTTGCGGCCCCGCGGCCAGTTCATCTCATCCAGCGGACACTGCACGAGCTGGCCCGTCAGCTCATGCAGCTCCGCCCGGAACCGCAACTCCAGGAAGGTGAAGTAGGTCGACAGGCTCTGTGCGCGGGCCAACCGTGTGGCCTGGGAGTTGCCGCGCGTCACCTTCCCGAAGTAAGCGTCGGCATCCTTGGGCTCCATCGCCCACAACGGCGCTCCGAACCACTCCCTGACCTGCTCTAGATGACTCAGATCGTTGCGGACCGTGCTGTCGGACAGACCTGCGGACGCTCTCGCAAGGACGAAACCCGACAGCACGTCCGTCTCAAACGCCTCAATCTCCTCCACCGTCGCCGGAACCGGGCGGCGCGAAAGATCCCGAACAGACGCGAGCTCCACAGCAACCCCCGATCTTCGGCTAACCAAAACATAGACCAGGAATATTGGGAGAGTCTCGGGAATCCTGAAATATCTTCACCTGCTGTGGTTGCTGATGTATCCCCATGGAGGCCCAGGCCAGGGAGGAGGAATGCCTGGTTGCAAGCTGACGACCGAGGCGGAACCTAGGTGCTTTCCCGCAACAGCAGGACCATGTCTTGGACGCCGTGCTCGGCGGCGACCCGTTGTGCGGTCGCCCAGGAGCTGATCCCGCCCGACCACTGGATCACATGCGCGACGCGAGAGCCCGCTCCCGGCAAGGACATCACGCGCCCTCCGCAGGGACGGCGCCGATGAGGCCGACGATCTCGTCGATCCAGCCGCGGGCCCCTTGGAGAGTGCCGCGGAGTCCGTCCCGCTGCTCTTCGGTCAGGCAGGACGCGTCCCCCTTCAGCCGATAGCGCAGCCACTCGAACTCGTCGCTCGCGTTCTCGACGGCCATCACCAGCATCCGTGCCCGCTCCAGGGGCGTCTTCTCATAGCGGGGGAGTTGGCCGCCCTCGGCGATGTCGGCCTCGACTTGGGCATGGGCGGTCATCCACTTCTTGAAAGGGAAGTCGCTGGTGAGCTCGTTGCGTGCGGCGAGGACGGAGGCGGCCAGGAAGCGCACGGTCTCGACGGCGATCCGTTCGGCGATGAACAACCGCTGGTACTCCGTCAGGTCGCCGGGCGTCCAGCCGTTGGTCTTGCAGTACAGACGCTCCAGCCGCTTCCTGATCTCAAAGAACCGCTCCTGCTGGCCGGCCCCGGGGTTACCGAGAGCCAGCGCCATGTGCCAGGCCCCATCCGCGACGGCGGCGGCCTGGATGTGCAGCTGGAATCGGTCGCTGTGCTCCAGTTCGTAAAGCTCCTGCTCCTGCTGGTTCATGCGGCGCTCCCGGAGGGCGCGCCGGGGTTGGGAGACTGTTCCTGGAAGGCGTCGGGATGCTGGGAGCGCGCTTCAGCGGCGGTGAGCTTCCCGGTCACCTCGGTGTAGGTGATCTTGTTCTTCCAGCCGGGGCCGCCCGCCGCGTTACGGGCGTTGACGCTGGTGACGATCTTGAGTTGGTGGGTGTTCACGCCGTTGTGGACGGTGAGGGTCTTGGGGTTGCGGCGGGCGATCTCGTAGAACCGGGTGCCGACCTTGGCGAAGTCGCCGACGGCGAAGTCTTCGCGGGTCCAGACGCGGATGCCCTTGGCGGCGCGGGTCTCCTCCAGGTGCCTCTTCCAGTAGGTGATCTCTTCCTCGCGCATCGCGACGAGCGCGGCGCAGATGGCGAGGGAACCTTCGCTGCGGACGATCTGGATCTTCGCGAGGTTGCGTCGCAGGTCCAGCGCCAGGATCTTCGAGCCCACGGGGAGCTGGGCGAACCTGTCCCGGAAGCTTTCGCGCTGGCGTCGGTAGCCGAGCCCTCCGAGCCAGATGGTCCAGTAGTCCTCGCGCGGGAGCATCTCCCGCTTCAGGCGCCGGACCTCGGCTTCCAGCCGGTCGATCCGGTTGATCGTCGTCCTGATCGCTTCGCGGCCCTTCTGGTAGGTCGCGGCGTCCTCAGCGCGCTTGGCCCAGTGTCGGCCGCGCCGCACATGCTCCAAGCCCCGCTGCTCTTTGGCGTTGCGCTTCTCCTCTTGGCGGACGGTCCGGTTGAAGGAGTGGTGGCCGATGAGATGGGGCTGGCCCAGGGGGATGTGGCTGCGTTCCTCGTCGACCTGGGCGATCATCGCCTCGCCCTTGGCGGAGGCGCTCTGGGCCCAGCCATCGAGGCGGTCGGCGCGGGCGTTGGCCCGGTCGTAGCGGTCCTGCTCCAGCTCGGCGAACGGGGTGGTTGGCAGGGTGGTGTGGTCGATCTCCACCGTGACGTCGTAGTCAGCCTCGCGCAGCGCTTCGGCGCAACGGTCGATCTTGTCGGTCTTGGCCAGGTGCCGCCGGGTCGAGGGGACGTACCAGTACGCATCGCCGTGCTCAGGATGCTCGGGGAGGGAGTTGGACGGACGGAACCCGATCTGATGGATGATCGAGGCGGTGCTGTCGTTGCGGCTGGTGCCGTACACGACGGTGCCGGTCTCGAAGGTGTGGCTGATGACGATCAAAACGGTGCTCCTTTCTTGCCGGGATGAAGAAGCGCCCCGCCCGGAGTGGGCGGGGCGCTGAACGAGTTGGGGCGGGCCGGGTCAGTCCAGGCGTGGTTGTAGAAGGGATCGGTGTAGGTGTTCAGGGCCGCGTCGAGTTCGGCTGCTGGGATGGCGAAGGTGGCGCCCCATATGCGCCAGACCGCAGTGCAGGCCCAGGTTGCGACGGCGGCACGGTCGTTGTCGCTGGTGGGGGTGGGCCAGGCGGAGATGCAGTCCAGGCCGAGCTCCCACATGGTTGCGTGGATGCGAATGAGCGCCCACTGCTCGCCGGGGTGGGCGGGCAGATCGCGGACGTCGGTGTCCTCGATGGCCGCCCATGCGGCCAACGCTCGGGCTAGGTCCCAGAACTGGACTCGACCCGAACCCTGCAAGATGATCTTGTATTGCCCGTCAGATCCCCTGGACAGGACCAGCCGGACCGGCCGGATGCGCTGGGCGGTGGTCATGGCCGGAGTCGTCGTCACCGCTCGTCCCGGGACGGCGGGCCAGGATCGTTCACCCGGACGGTGCGAATGACCTGCCCGCCAGGATCGGTGCCGTATTCGCGACGGGCCTTGCCGGTTGGCTCGTAGTCGAGGAGCCATTCCCGAAGGCGGGCGCCGCTTGGGCCCTCCAGGAGCGGAGGAGGCGGTCAGCCGAGGGAAGCTGTGGCCGAAGTTGTCGCGCTTCCAGTAGTCGCGCAGCTCATCCAGGGCAATGACGGCCTCGTAGTAATGGACGGTGGTGCGCTCCCAGGCCAGGGTGACGGTGCCCGATTCCTGGATGAGGTCGACGTCCCAGGCCAGGAAGACCTCGGATCCGCCCTCGTCGAGCTCGGCGGAGTAGACGGTGGAGCCGCCGTCCTCGTTCTCCTGGTGCCTCCACCAGCCGGTGCACGTTCCGGTCTTGCCGGTCTCGCGCCAGCGAACCCGAACGCCTTCTTTGAAGATCGTCATGCGGCTTCCGCCAGCGCGGTCTTGATCAGGTCGAGGTCCTCGACATGACCGGGGTGGTGCCGTTGGACCTGGTCCAGGAGCGTCTCGCGCCAGTCCAGCGCGTAGGGCAAGCAGTTCCCGCAGTGCCCCGGGTGATCGTGACCGTGGATACGGACTTGTTCCCACCTGGCGGTGCGGGACCAGGACAGGCTGTCGGCTGAGGCGATCTTGTCAGCGGAGGCGAGGAGACCCTGGATCTTGTAGCCGAAGGTGTGGAGCTTGATCCCGTACCCGGCGAGTTCGTCGATCAGCAGGGCAGTGGAGATGGTGTTGCCGCGGCGGCAGACCGATCCGAGACCGACGATCGGCTCCTTGGTCAGGTCGATGCCGGCGGCGAGCCACTGATCGAGATGCCGAAGGTAGTCGCCCCTGCGGACGCCCTGAAGCACCATCATCCACGGCAGCTCCGGCTCACGTTCCCGCAGATCAAGCCCGTTCCGGATCGTCGCTGCCTGGTGTTCGGCGATCGACAGGCCGGTCTGTTTGAGGGCGGCGTCCTCGCACGGCCAGTCGAGCTGCGCGCAGTGCGACATCGGGCCTATCTCGTCGTGGTAGCGGCGGGCGAGCTTGGCGTAGGCGGGCGCGTCCAGCCGCCACCTGCCGAACGCGGTCAGCTCGGTGTAGGCGCCGGAATCCAACGCCCACACAGCGCCCTGGAGTCGGCGGGGCAGGGACACCAGCGGGGAGAGGGCGTGCTGGGACACATACAGCGGAACGCGGACGTGCCGCAGCCACGAGGGCTGGTGGGTGCCGAGGAAGAACCGCATCAGGCCGTCACCGCCCTGCGCACCGGCTCCTCGATGAGGGCCAGGTCTACGGGCCTGTCGTTGGTGGCGTAGACGAGCCCGAGCCGGACCGGGCCGCCGAACCGCTGGGTGCTGTCGACCGGCGGGAGCTCGGCGGACTCCTCGTCGGCCAGGTCGACGGTGACGGTTTCGCCCCGGGGATTGGTGACCAGGAAGTGGTTGGCGATCGAGCCAGGGGCACTGCGCATCCGCCATGCCTGCTCAGCGGCCTCGCGCGGGTTGATCGCCTGACACTCGGTCTCCCAGACGATCGTGTAGTCAGGCATTCTCAAGTTCCTCCCCGGAGCGGGCCGAGGTGGACTGGCCGGCCAGCACAAGGTGTTGACGGGCGCTGCCGAGCGCGTCGGGAATGTTCCGCAGGTTCTCCCTGGCGGAGTCGAGATGGTGGCGGGCGGTCATGGCCGCAGGCAGGTTGGTGATGCCCGGTCCGGTGCCGGAGGCGTCGTCCCGGATGGCGCGGAGGGTGAGCTGGATGAGCGCCTCGGCGATTCCGCCCAGCCGGGCGGAGATCATCTGGGTGCGGAGTGCGAGCCGGTCGATGTCGGCGGGCGTGATCTGGGGGTCGAGGTAGTCGTAATCACCGATGAGCGTCAGCGCGACCGACAGCGCGTCGTGGGCGTCGATCAGTGCTGGCTCCGCCGGAAGAAGATCGTGCATGAAGGTCTTTCGGGTAGAGACGGCGGAGGGCAGCCGCACCGGGATGCGGCTGCCCTCGGGGACGGAGGGGCTTAGGCGGCTACGGCTTGCGGCTCGGTGTGGTCGAGATCGCCTTCCTCGGCGACCTGGTCGTCCTCGCCGGACAGGTCCTGCGCCTCGTCGCCGGGCTCGTCGCGGGGCTCGTCGTCGGCCGTGGTCACGGCTTCGGAGCCCGGCAGCTCTTCGGGACTGGCCTGTCCGTCGGTGTTCTCGGCGGGCTTGGACGCCGCGGCCTCGGCCTCGTCACCGAGATAGGGGCGCTGCTCGGCGACGGCCCGCTCGATCGGGCTGGGCTCCCACCCCTGGCTGGCACCGATCGCGATGCAGAACCGCAGGTAGGCTCCGGCGTCGGCGAAGCCGACCGGGCTGTACTTCTCCTCCCGCCAGGTATCGCGGCGCACCCCGTGGTCATCGCTCATCTCCTGCTCGTAGGCGTTGATGATCGGCGCCAGCGCGAGCATCCACAGACCCGGCAGGGAAGCGCGCTCGGCCGCGGTACCGGCCTCGATCGCCCGCGCCCGGTTCCGCATCCCGAACAGCTGCGAGTTCTTGGCCGCGCTCAGCTTCTTGCACAGCGGCTCGGGCATCGTCAGGTACTGGAGCGCGACGAACTCCGCGACGGTCCGCACGAGATCCTTCGGCGGGGTGGGCCGTTTCAGGAACTCGGCCAGGAACTCGCAGCGGACGCGGGCCGCCGCCGGCCACGCCACGTTGCCCTCGCGAACGATCTTGTGGGGCATACGGGGATCGGCCTCTTCGACCGTTCCCTCCTGCCCGACCGGAACCGGGCGGGTCGTCTTCGGCTTGTTGGTCGTGCCGGTCGCGGCCCACACGTGCTTGTGCTTGACCGGGTTGTCGCAAAAGTACTTGGGCTCGCTGTCGGACCAGCGGGACAGGACCACACCGCGACCGAGGCAGGAAGCATGAGCCTCGGCGTCCATCCGCTCGGTGCCGTTCATCAGCTCGTTGAGATAGGCGCCCTTGCGCGGCAGCTCGTACGCCACCTGGACACCGGCCGCCTTCAGCTCGGCCAGGAGTTCAGCCTTGCGGGCCTGCTGCTTGCGCTCCTCCAGCAGCTTCTGCACGGTGTACTTCAGCGGGGCGGGGTTCCACTGGTTCCGGGACCGCAGCAGCCGGTCCATGATCTCTTCATCCTCGCTGTACTGCGCCAGGACCGACAGATCCTCGATGGTCCACTCGTAGCCGACCTTCTCCAGGGTCTTGTGGTGCTCCGGCGTGAGCGTCGCGGCACGGATGCCAGCCTTGACCTCGGCGGCCTTCAACCCAGTGGCCTTGCGGATGTCGGTCTGGGTCATCCCGAGCTCAAAAGCCCGAAAAAGCGCGGCGGCCTCCTCCTTGACCGTGAGGCCGACCCGGTAGCGGCTGGTGACCAGCATGTGGAGGGCCTGAAGGCCCTCGTTGTCGACGGTCTCGGTGTTGAAGGTGTACGGCACCTTCTCCAACCCGACCTTGAGCGCGGCGTCCAGCCGACGGTTTCCGTCGACGACCCGGAAAGCGCTCCGGTCCGGCTCGAACGTGATCTGCAGCGGGGTGATGATGCCGAGCTGGGCGACCGACCGGCAGAGCTGGGTATCGGCCTGCGCGTCCTCGCGGACGTTGTCCGGATGCTTGATCAGCAGCTCCACCGGGATCATCGGCCGGGCGGTGTACGCCGCGACCTCCCGATGCCGCTGCTCCGGGCTGAGGACCTGATCGACCGGATCCGACTCGACCGCTTCCAGATCGGGGGCTTCAACCACCCGCTCTTCCAAGACTTCGACCTCGGAGTCGATGACGGCTACTTCACTCACGTGCCCTCCAGGCGACCTATGCGCCGGGCTGGCCTGAGTCCCGCTTTTCTGCGGTGACCCGGGGGACACAAGGACGGTCCCTGCCCGGCTCAAGGCGCCCGCGGCGCCCGCAGGCGGGACCGCAACCGGTGGTCCGGGCGGGCCAAGATCTTTTCCCGAAGGGAAAAGATCTGTGGGCCGCCAGGGACGAGCGCAGCGAGAGCCGGTTGAGGGCACGGCAAGGGGGACGCAGCCTGGAGAGCCGGGCAGGGCCGTCCGCCCCCGGGGAACCGCAGCCGAACACTCCCAAGACGCCGAAAAGCCCGGCACATCCGTGACAGATGCGCCGGGCTTTCAGGGACTAACGATCTTCTATGAGTCTCGATCCACCACCACGGGAGGGCGGCGGATGATGGCGAATGCCGGGGTTGAGGGCCCAACGTAGGCCCCGGTCACGTTGTAGTCGATGTATTCGGCCGCTTCCTCGACCTCCATCCCTGCGTCCGTGAGGACTGTGAGGCAGATAGAGAGGTCGTAGAGGGCCACGACAGAACGGCCAGCGGCGCTCCATACCTCCGCAAGCCCGATCAAGGCCGGGTCAAAGCCGTCCGCGATCAGAGCCTGCCCGTCGCTTGCGTCGACGAGTTGTTCGACGATGTCGTCGAAGAGGGGGTCAGTCAAGCAGGCCCTCCACGTTCTCGTGACGACGGCGCCGGGTCTTGCGGCGCGGCCGGGCGGCGATCGAGAGCGGCATTCCAGTCCGGGTGTCGAACGGCTGACCCTCGCCGCTGGCGACCACGAGCATGTCCTGGAAAGCCTTGGCAAGGCTGTAAGAGCGGAAGTTCCGGCCTCGTCGGTGGCCGGCGACCAGCCACACCACGCGAAAGGTGTCGCCCTGGGAACCGTGCCGGACACTGATCCACTCCCATACCTGGATCTTGTAGGTGACCTCGTGCTTGTGGTTCCGGCTCTTGCGAACTTGGTTTGTTGAATTTGTCGGGTGCATCAGAGGAGTGCCTCTTTCTCTGGGCTGAAGGAAGTTGTTCAGGCGGTACCGGCTGGTTGAGCGGTCCGCCTGAACGTTTCGTACCGGACAAGAGTCAATACGAGTTCTCCTCGGTGGGAGACGTGGCAGGAATCTACACTCACGAGAATTTTTGGTCAACGCAGAGGGCTGATCCGGGGCAGATGGCACTGGCCGCACCTCATGGCGGTCGCTCGCCGGGAGTGCCTTGATCTTGATGGTGTGCCAGTGGCGTCCCTGGGGGTGTGGGGTCGGCGCGGTTCCCCAATCGGGAGGGGAGCGGCGTCGCCATGGCATCCCGTTAGGTTGCGCTCTTCTCCACAGGGCTCCGTCAACCTTCAAGGGGGCGGTTGGCGGTACTTGCTACCCGGCCAGGCCAGGACGTTTCAGGCTTCCTCGAAGCAGACTGCTGGTCGGACTACTACTGCGCGCAGGGCGCCGCGACCGAGAAGGGGCAGTGGATCATCGCAGAAGCCGAAGCGATCGGTACCAGCTACAAGAAGGCGCTGGAGATCACCGGGTATCGTCCTGCCGCGCGGGCCGCGATCCTCGGAGACCCGCTCACCACGGAGGCCCCCAGAGAGACGCTGCTATCACGCCCTGAAGAGCGTGCGATCACCCTGGCACAGGTCCTTGCGGCCCCTGTGGCGCGCAAGGCCGCTCAGAGGTCCTAACAGAATCAGCGGACGAGGTGTCGCCAGCAGATGATGGC
This sequence comes from Actinomadura hibisca NBRC 15177, assembly GCF_001552635.1. Lineage (GTDB taxonomy): Bacteria > Actinomycetota > Actinomycetes > Streptosporangiales > Streptosporangiaceae > Spirillospora > Spirillospora hibisca. The sequence continues at coordinate 91,801 of NZ_BCRO01000040.1, forward strand.
TGCGGCCAGGATCATGAACGCCTCGTGGATGTCGTCGCGGATCTCCCAACGGATGCGCAGGTGGCGGAACCAGTGCAACAGGGCGATGGTGCGCTCGACGACGTAGCGCTGGGCGCTCAGGCCCGAGCCGTGCGGGGTGCTGCGGCGGGCGATGAGGGGCTTGATGCCCTTCTTCCGCACCAGGCGCCGACACCGTCGACGGACAAGCGTACGAAGTGCACCGAGCCGTGCAGCGCATCGGCGAGGCGAGGAGTGAGCCGGTGCCCGTGCGTCGTGAACGTCACTGCCATCGACGTCGACCCTGCGATCCCCGCACACCCCGGGCGAAGCGGAAATGTGCCATCGGCTCACCACCTCCCAGGCCGATCCCCAGGCACCCGGTGCCGTCGACCTTGACCGCCTAGCCGACCACGCGGTCGGCTTCGAGCATGGCGGCGTGCTTGGGCGCATAGCAGTAGCTGGAGCGGAGTTCACAGGCATTAGTCAGCGCGACGGACAGATACCGGGGAGCACGCGAGACCTGAGCTGGCGGCACTGCTACCTCGTCGAGCAGGATGTTCAATCCGGTATTGCGGTCGAACAGGTGCATCCCGGCTTCGGACAGGCGGACCTTGTAGCTCACCCGCCCCAGCATGCCAATGTCACCAGCCCCGGCGCGAACTGATCGGGTGCTTGGCGGCTTCTCTCGAAGCGGTTGCGGAGAGTGCTCACCGAAGACGCTCCACAGAGCGCCACAGGACTCCGCAAGTTCGGCGGAGAGGGTGGATTTTAGCCGCTTCTTTAACGAATGATCTTGCCGGAGGCGGGTTGGCAACGGACCAGGAGGGCCCGCGTTCAGCCCTCCCGGCCGGTCCGTCAAGGGGTCTTGGGGATGGCGCGTTCGATGATGGGGGACAGGTCCAGGCCGGTGGGGAGGGTGCCGTAGGCGTTGCCCCAGTCGCCGGCCAGGCGGGTGGCGCAGAAGGCGTCGGCGATGGCGAGATTACCGTGCCTGACCAGCAAAGATGCCTGGAGAGTGAGGGTCATACGCTCGACGACGCGGCGGGCGCGGACCTCGATGGTGGCGACGTCGGTGAGTGAATCTTTGACCTCACGGATGGCGGCGTCCAGGGCGGGGTTGGCGCCGGCAGCGAGCTCTACCTCGGTGAAGAACGCCTCGATCGTCTGAGGTTCGCGTACCATGGCTCGTAGGGAATCGAGAGCGGCTACGTTGCCCGAGCCCTCCCAGATCGAGTTCAGGGGCGACTCGCGGAACAGGCGCGGCATCCCCGACTCCTCCACGTAGCCGTTGCCGCCCAGGCACTCCAGCGCCTCGGCCGTGTGGGACGGCCAGCGTTTGCACACCCAGTACTTGCTGACGGCCAGCGCCAGGCGCTTGAAGGCCGTCTCGGACGTGTCGCCGCGCACCGAGCGGTCGGTCGCGCCCGCCAGGCGCGTCATCAGGACCGTCGCCGCCTCGGACTCCACCGCCAGGTCGGCCAGCACGTTGCGCATCAGCGGCTGGTCGATCAGGTACTTGCCGAACGCCTTGCGGTGCGCGGCGTGGTGGGCGGCGACCTGGAGGCCCTGGCGCATCCCGGCGGCCGCGCCGATCACGCAGTCCAGGCGGGTCATGTTGACCATCTCGATGATGGTCCGCACGCCCCGGCCCTCCTCGCCGACCCGCCACGCGACCGCGTTCTCGTACTCGACCTCGGACGAGGCGTTCGACTTGTTGCCCAGCTTGTCCTTCAGCCGCATCAGGCGCAGCGGGTTCAGGGAGCCGTCGGGCAGCACGCGGGGGACCAGGAAGCAGGTCACGCCCGCCTCGGTCTGGGCGAGGGTCAGGAACACGTCGCACATCGGCGCGCTGGTGAACCACTTGTGGCCGACCAGGGAGTAGGTGCCGTCGCCGTTCGGGGTGGCGCGCGTGGTGTTGGCGCGGACGTCGGAGCCGCCCTGCTTCTCGGTCATCGACATGCCCGCCAGCAGCGCGTTCTTGCCGAGGGGCGCGCGCAGGCCGAAGTCGTACTCGCGCTTGGCCAGGAGGGGTTCGTACTGGGCGGCGAGTTCGGGGGTCTGGCGCAGGGCGGGGACGGCCGCGTACGTCATCGAGATCGGGCAGCCGTGCCCGGCGTCCACCCGCCAGGCGTAGAACTTGGCGGCGCGCGCCACGTGCGCGCCGGGACGGTCGTCGGCCCACGGCGCGCCGTGCAGGCCGTGCGTGACGGCGACGGTCATCATCTCGTGCCAGGCCGGGTGGAACTCCACCTCGTCCACGCGGTGCCCGTAGCGGTCGTGGGTGCGCAGGACCGGTGGGTTCTCGTTGGCGAGACGGCCCCATTCCTGCGCCCGCTCGGTGCCCGCCAGGCGGCCGAGTTCGTGCACCTCGTCGGCGGCCCAGCCCGCGCCCTCGCGCGCCAGGCCGTCCAGGAGGGCGGCGTCGTCGGCGACGTCGTACCCGGTCAGCGGGGGGACCTGGTTGAAGACCTCGTGGGTGGTCACGGCTGCACTCCAAGGGCTCGGTGGGCGAAACGGATCAGGGCGGGGACGGGGGCGGGCGAGCCCGCGGCCAGCGGGCCGACCAGCGCCTCGCCGATCGCGCCGACCAGGGCGGTGGCGCTGAGGACGGGGTCCTGCTCGGGCAGCTCGCCGCTCGCGACGCCCTCGGCGACGTAGCGGGTGATCACCTCGGCGTAGGCGCGCCGGAACACCAGCCGCTCGGCCTCGACGGCCGGGTCCACGGGCTCGGCCAGCAGCGCGTACGCCAGGCGCGGCGCGCGCAGCGCCCGGCCCGCGAAGGTCTCGACGACGGCGGTGACGCGCTCGCGGGCGGTGCCCTCCAGCGCGGCGGCCCGCGCGACGGCGTCCACCTCGCGCTGCGAGGCCGTCCGGAACACCTCGGCGACCAGGTCGGCCTTGCCGGGGAAGTGCCGGTAGACGGTGCCGGTGGCCAGGCCCGCGCGGTCGGCGACGGCCGCGACCGAGCAGGCGCGGTAGCCGCCCTCGGCGACCAGCTCCAGCGCGGCGGTCACGATGCGCTCGCGCGAGGCGGTCAGGCGCGCCTGCACTCCGGGGGTCCTGCGGTAGGGCATGGAAGGATTGAACCTCAATTCATTTCTTGCGGCAAGCCCGCATCCTCCTGAAGGCGAGGGGACATCTCGTCCGCGCGGCGGATTGCCGAAGGTGGCCGGGGGCATACCTTCGGAATCATGAGTCAGCCCACCCCGCAGCAGGGACGGCCGCCGTCCCCGGCGCAGCCGCCGGGCGGCCGGTCGCACACGCCCGCCGAATCCGTCCGCGCCTCCGACGCCGAGCGGGAGGCGGTGGTCGAGCGGCTGCGGATCGCCTCGGTGGAGGGGCGGCTCACCTTCGAGGAGCTGACCGAGCGCAGCGAGGCCGCCTACGTGGCGGTGACGCGCGGCGACCTGGAGCGCATCATCGCCGACCTGCCCGCGCTCGGCGCGCCCGGCGCGCAGCCCGCCCCGGCGCAGGTGCGGCGGCGGTTCAGCGCGATCATGGGCGACTGCAAGGAGCGCATCTCCGGCCGGGTCGACCAGGAGCTGGAGGCGTTGTCGGTGATGGGCGACGTCGTGCTGGACCTGCGCGACGCCCAGGTGCCGACCGGCGAGGTGACGGTGGTCGCCACGGCGGTGATGGGCGACGTCAAGATCATCGTGCCGGACGGGGTTGCGGTCGAGCTGACCGGCTACGCGGTCCTCGGCGACCGGCGGGTCCTGGTGCGCGAGGGGGCCGCCGGGGCGCGCGCGCCGGTGGTGCGGGTGCGGGCGCACGCCGTCATGGGCGACATCAAGATCGTGGACGACGAGCACCACGCGCCGGTGCGGCGCGCCATCGTCTCCTGGTGGGACGAGCGCAAGGACAGGTAGGGGCCCGGCCGCCGCCGGACCCCGGCCCTGCTACTGCGGGTTCTTGCTGTTGTAGGCCGTGCGCGCGCCCAGCCACGCGGTGTAGACCGCCGTGCCGACCAGGCCGATCTTGCGGGTCTTCTGCGTGGTCAGGGCGAGGCCCAGGGCGAGTTCGGTCGCGCCGTTGCGCTTGATCCAGGCGGCGGTGTCCTGCGGGAAGGCCAGCTTGGAGATCGGCTCGAACACCTGCGGCGCGGCGAAGTGGGCGGCGCCGGTGGCGGCCAGGGCGAGCCCGGCGGCACGGAGAAGGGCCATGGTGCGGATTCCTTTCGAGGGTGACGCGGTCACGGGGTGAACGCGTAGTCGTCCAGGTCGAAACGCCTGGAGCGTCGGAGGGCCTGCAGGGTCGAGGTGGGGCGCAGGAGCGGGGCGTCGCCGTCGGCGGCGAAGTAGTAGCTGTTGGACGTCCCGCAGTTGTTGTTGTAGAACGCGGTGCCCTTGCTGCGCCGCAACATGTCGCGGAAGAACCGGTCGCTGGCCTCCTGCCGTACCTGGACCCTGGTCGCGCCCCGGCGGCGCGCCTCGGTGAGGCAGCGCAGCACGTGGGTGCTCTGGTACTCGATCATGCCGAACCAGGAGAAGCCCGTGAACGAGTAGGGCCCCATCAGCATCCACAGGTTGGGCGCCTGGGGCACCGACGTCCCTTCATACGCCTGGTAGCGGTTGCGGGTCCAGTGCTCGCCGAGGTCCACGCCGCCCGCGCCCGCGATCGGGTACGGCGGCAGGTTGTCGGGGTCGATCACCTTGAAGCCGGTGCCGAGGACGAGGGTGTCGAACTCGTGCTCGACGCCGTCGGCGGTGCGGACGCCCTTGGGCGTGATCCGCTCGATCCCGGCCGTCACCAGGTCCACGTTGGGGCGGCGGAACGCCGGGAAGTAGGTGCTCGACATCGACGGCCGCTTGCAGCCGAAGCCGTAGGTCGGCGTCAGCTTGGCGCGCAGGTCCGGCTCGGGCACCTGCCGTTTGAGGTGCGCCAGGCACAACCGCTCCAGGCCCTTCACCACGAACGGGTAGCGCCGGTTCTGCGTGACGCCGGTGACCAGGAACAGCTCCACGACGGCGTTGGTGCCCGCGCGCACGATCCGCTGCGTCACCGGCACGCGCCGGTACAACGTCCGCACCGGCTTCGGGATGCGGAAGTCGGCCTTGGGCGCCACCCAGATCGCGGTGCGCTGGTAGACGTACAGGTGCTCGACCCGCCGCGCGATCTTCGGGATGACCTGGAGTGCGGACGCGCCAGTGCCGACCAGCCCGACGCGGCGGCCCGTCAGGTCGTGGTCGCCGTCCCACTCGGCGGTGTGCATGACCTTCCCGGCGAAGTCGTCCAGGCCGGGGATGTCGGGCCGCTTGGGCTGGTGCAGGACGCCGTTGGCGGTGATGAGGAACCGCGCGGTGATCTCCCCGGCGGAGGTCGTCAGCCGCCACCGGTGGCCGTCCTCGTCCCAGTCGGCGCGCTCGACGCGGGTGCCGAGCCGCAGGTGGTCGCGGAGCCGGTACTTGTCGGCGACGTGGTCGGCGTAGCGCTTCAGCTCGTCGCCGGGCGCGAACACCCGCGACCAGTCGGGGTTGGGCTCGAAGGAGAAGGAGTAGGAGGCCGACGGGATGTCCACGGCGATGCCGGGATAGGTGTTGACCAGCCACACGCCGCCGATGTCGGCGCGCTGGTCCACGATGGCGAAGTCGTCGAAGCCGTGCCGTTTCAGCTCGATCGCGATGCCGAGGCCGGAGAACCCGGCCCCGACCACCACCACCTCATGGTGGGGCATGACTCACCTCTTGGGGGTGTAGGCGTAGTCGTCCAGGTCGAAGGTGCGGGCGCGCCGCCACACGTACAGGCCCGACTGCGGCCGCACGTAGGGGGAGTCGCCGTGCCGGTCGAAGTAGTAGCTGTTGGAGGAGGCGCAGCTCGGCTGGCCGAGGATGGTGCCCTTCATGCGGCGGCGCATGTCGTCGGTGAACGCGTCGTGCGGGGCCTGCTTGACGACCATCCGCCCGGCGCGGCGGCGGCGCGCCTCCACGATGCAGCGGGTGGCGTGCGTGGCCCCGGCCTCGATGATCGAGAACCAGGACGCGCCGGTGACGGTGTAGGGGCCGTTCATCAGCCAGAAGTTGGGGGCCTGCGGCACCGCCAGGCCCTCGTAGTTCTGGTAGCGGTTGCGGTCCCAGTGCTCGCCCAGCTCCACGCCGCCGAGGCCGGTCACCGGGAACGGCGGCATCGCGCCCAGCTCCAGGATCTTGAAGCCGGTGGCGAGGACGAGGGTGTCGACGGGGCGCTCGCGGCCGTCGCGGGCGACGATGCCGGTCGCGGTGACGCGCTCGATGCCGTCGGTCACCAGCTCCACGTCGTCGCGCGTGAACGTCGGGAAGTAGCGGTTGGAGAACGAGGGGCGCTTGCAGCCGAACCCGTAACGCGGCGTCAGCTTGCGCCGCAGCGCCCGGTCGGGCACCTGGCGGCGCAGGTGCGCGCGGCAGACCGCCTCGGTGGCGCGCACCAGGAACGGGGCCTTGTTGTAGTGCACGATGCCCAGCACCATGACCACCTCGGAGGCGACCGTGGTGAGGAACCGGACCAGGCGCTGCACCGGCGGCGCGAGCCGGAACAACGCCCGCACGGCCGCCGGGATCGGGAAGTCCACCTTGGGCAGCACCCAGATCGGCGTGCGCTGGTAGACGTCCAGGTGCGCGGCCCGTTCGGCGATCTCGGGGACGACCTGGAGCCCGGACGCGCCGGTGCCGATCACCGCGACGCGCTGGCCGGACAGGTCGTGGTCGTGGTCCCAGCGCGCGGTGTGGACGATCTTCCCGGTGAACTCGGCCAGGCCGGGGATGTCGGGGTTCTTGGGCTGGTCGAGCGGCCCGACCGCGCACACCACGAACCGGGCCGTCAGCTCGCCGTGCTCGGTGCGCACGCGCCACAGGTCGGCGGTCTCGTCGAAGTCGGCCCGCGCGACCTTGGTGTTCAGGCGCAGGTGGCGGCGCAGCTTGTACTTGTCGGCGACGTGCTCGGCGTAGGCGCGCACCTCCGCGCCGGGCGCGAACGAGCGCGTCCAGCCGGGGTTGGGCTCGAAGGAGTAGCAGTAGGTGGCCGACGGGATGTCCACGGCCACGCCCGGATAGGTGTTGTGCCGCCAGACGCCGCCGACGCTGGGCGCGGCGTCGAGGATGACGAAGTCGCGCACGCCCTTGCGGCGGAGCTGGACGCCGACGCACAGGCCGGAGAAGCCCGCGCCGACGATGACGACCTCGTGGTCGGGCTTGCTCAACGCGGGTCTCCTTCGGGACGGAGGGACGGCTCAGGGGCGGCGCGCAGGGTGGCCTGCTCGATGACGCGCCGGTCGTGGTCGCCGCGCGCGCCGAACGTCTGCCGGTAGGCGCGGTCGCCGTTCAGCAGCCGCTTGACGGTCCGCACCACCGGCTCGGGCGTCACGCCCAGCACCGGCTGCGCGGCCGCGAGCCAGCCCGGCACCGGGTACTCGGCGCGCCGGGTGACGCAGCTCTTCACGATCGCCGCCGCCACCCGCTCGGGGTCGATGGTCGGCAGGCCCCCGCCCAGCCGGACGCCCTCGGTGAGCCCGGTGCGGACGGCGGTCGGCAGCACCGCGCTGACGCTCACGCCCGTCCCGGCGACCTCCTCGCGGACGGCGGCGGTCAGCCCCACCGCCGCGTACTTGCTGGCGTTGTAGACCGCCATGCCCGGCAGCGGCAACTTCCCGGCCATGGACGCGACGTTGACGACGTGGCCCCGGCCGCGCTCGATCATGCCCGGCAGCGCCAGCCGCATCCCGTGCACCAGGCCCCAGACGTTGACGTCGAGCGTGGCGGCGCTGACGGCGTCGGGCTCGGCCAGGAACGGGCCCAGCGGCATGATCCCGGCGTTGTTGACCAGGATGTCCAGCGGCCCGGCCCGCTCGGCGACCCCGGCGAGGAAGGCGGCGTAGGAGTCGCGGTCGGTGACGTCCACCGCGAAGGCGTGCACGCCTGGGCCGAGGTCGGCGACCGTCTGCGCGGCGGCCTCGGCGTCGCGGTCGCCCACGCACACCGTCGCGCCGCGCCGCGCGAACGCCTCGGCGGCGGCCCGCCCGATGCCCCGGCCGCCGCCGGTGACGGCCACGACCGCGCCGGCGCGCGCCACTGCGGGATATCTCATCGGCGGGCTCCCCTTCGGCTCATTTGAGATACCGAAGGTATTTGGGACTTGGACGCGCCGTCAATAGGCGCTTACTTGCGCACGTTGAGCGGGGCGGCGGCTTCACATACCGTGGGTATCGGAGTACCGGTGGCCGATAGGGTGGGCGGATGGCGCGACTGACCAGGGCCGAGAGCCAGGCGCGGACCCGCGAGCTGCTGCTCGCCACGGCCCGGCGGCTGTTCCTGCGTGACGGGTATCACGCCACCACGCTGGAGAAGGTCGCCGAGGCGGCCGGGTTCTCCAAGGGCGCGGTCTACTCCAACTTCGGCACTAAGGACGAGCTGTGCCAGACGGTGATCGAGGCCGTCCGCGCCGAGCAGGTCCAGGCCATCATGGACGCGTTCCTGGGGGAGGGTTCCGACGCCGACCGGCTGGCGGTGTTCGCCGAATGGGCCGAGCACACCATCGGCGACCCCGGCTGGACGCTGCTGGAGGCCGAGTTCGCCATCCACGCCGCGCGCCGCGACCCGGGCCTGCGCGACCGCGTCGCCGAGGGCGGGCGCAAGTGGGTCGGGGCGCTGCGGTTCCTGCTGGAGGAGGAGGCGCGGCGGCGCGGCCTCGCGCTGCCGATGCCCGCGGGCGAGCTGGCCGACGCCCTGCTCAGCCTGGGCGTCGGCCTCGGCCTGCGGCGCGCGGTCGATCCCGCGCTGTCACCGCACGCACTTCCCGGAATGATCGGGTTGTTGCTCGAAATGGCCGATGCGGACGGCCGTTAGGCGTTCGGGTCGTCCTCGGTGAGCGGCCCCGCCCGCTTGACCCGGGCCTTGCCCTCGGCCGGGTCGTCGTCCTCGGCGGGGAAGGCGTCCTGCTGGCCCACGTCCACTCCCGGCACGTCGGTGCCGCCCGGCTCGTCCTCCTGCCGGGAGTACTCCTCCTCGGCGGCGGGCACGGTGGCGGAAAGGTCGTCGGCGCTGCGTTCTTCGCGATCAGTCATGCCCTCACGCATACCCATCTGGGCGTGACCATGCGCAAGGAACGCCTCGCGGCGGGCCCGGCATAGCATCGTCGCGTGATGAGCGACACGGACGTCCCCTGGGACGACCGGCGGGTGCGGCGCGCTCGGGCCGCGACGCTGGCCGCGCAGGGCGTCACGGTCGCGACGGCGCTGGCGATGCCGGCGATCGGGTTGCTGTTCGAGCCGCGCCCGGGGTGGATCGTGGCGGGGGCGACCGGGACGCTGCTGTTCGCGGGGGCGCTGGCGGTGGCGCTGTACGGGGCGGTGACGCCGTGGCTGGGGGAGACGGCGCGGCGGCGCTCGTTGGCGAGCTTGGCTGCGGCGACCGTGCTGTCGGTGCCGCTGGTGGCCCCGGCGGGCGCGGACGAGTGGGAGACGTGGTCGTGGATCGGCGGGACGGCCGCCGGGGTCGCGCCCCTGCTGCTGCCGCGCGTCCCGGCGGCGCTGGCGGTGGCGGGCGCGGCGGCGGCCACGGCCGGGATCGGCTGGTGGGCGGGCGACCCGGTGCTGTACCTGCTGCTGGCGGCGTCGCTGGCGGTGACGATCGCGGCGATGAGCGGGATGCCGGTGTGGATGTGGGGCCTGCTCGCCGACGCGCAGGCGGGCCGCGCGGCGCAGGCCCGGCTGGCGGCGGCCGAGGAGCGGCTGCGGTTCGCGCGCGACGTGCACGACCTGCTGGGCCACGACCTGTCGGTGATCGCGCTCAAGGCGGAGCTGGCCGAGCGCCTGGCACCGGTGGACGCCGGGGCCGCCGCCCGCGAGGCCGCCGAGGTGCGCCGCCTGGCGGCGTCCGCGCTGGACGGGGTGCGCGGCGCGGTGCACGGCTACCGGCAGGTGGACGTGGCGGCGCAGGCGGCGGCGATCGAACGGGTGCTGGCGGCGTCCGGGGTGCGCTGCACGGTGCGGGGCACGGCGGCGGGGGCCCCGGCGGAGTTCGCGGCGGTGCTGCGGGAGGCGAGCACGAACGTGCTGCGGCACAGCCGAGCGCGGTGGTGCACGATCGAGTTCGTGCGGGACGGCGGCGGGGTGCGGATGCGGGTGGCCAACGACGGCGCGGGCGAGGCGGTGCCGGACCGGCGAAGCTCGGGGCTGCGGGGCTTGGCGGACCGGCTGGCGGAGAGCGGCGGGACGCTGCGGACCTGGCGGGAGGACGGGGTGTTCACGTTGGAGGCGACGATGCCCGAGACGGGACGCGAGGCCGGGCGCGAAACCGGTTCCGAGGCGGGGGCCAGCCCTGAGACTGGAGCCGCCGGATGATCCGGGTGTTGCTCGCCGACGACGAGGACCTGATCCGCACCGCGCTGGCCGCGCTGCTCGGTCTGGAGCCCGACCTTGAGGTCGTCGCCCAGGCGTCCGGCGGGCGGGCGGCGGTGGACGCGGCGCTCGCGCACCGTCCCGACGTCGCCGTCGTGGACCTGGAGATGCCCGGCGGCCCCGACGGGCTGGGCGTCGCGGCCGAGCTGGCGCGGGCGTTGCCGTCGTGCCGGGTCGTGATCCTCACCGGGCACGGCCGTCCCCCGCTGCTCCAGCGGGCGCTGGAGGCGGGGGCGCGGGCGTTCCTGCCCAAGGGGTCGCCGGGCGGGGCGCTCGCCGACGTGATCCGGCGGGTGCACTCGGGCCAGCGGTACGTGGACCCGGCGCTGGCGGCCGACGCGCTGACCGCGCCGCCGTGCCCGCTGACCGACCGCGAGCTGGAGGTGTTGCGGCTGGCCGAGCACGACGCGCCGGTCACGGTGATCGCGCGGAAGGCGGGGCTGTCGCAGGGGACGGTCCGCAACTACCTGGCGGCCGCGGCGACCAAGATCGGCGCGTCCGGGCGGGCGGAGGCGTACCGCATCGCGCACGAGCATGGCTGGCTCTAGGAGGCACTGCGCTCGTGGGCGGCGTGCCCGGTGTACTCGGCCGGGCGCAGCAACATCGCCGCGAGCATGGCCGGGAACATCAGGACATGGCCGCCCATCATCACCCCGTGGCCCTCCATGACGCCCGCCCACAGCAGCGGGAAGAACACCGCGTACGACAGGTACATGGCCGCGCACATCTCGGCGATCGGCCGCCAGCCGTGTCGCCGGAACCGCATCCACGCCGCCATGCCGACGCTCATCGTCGTGGCCATGACCAGCGACGACACCTCTACCGACGGGTCGTCGGGGGCGACCAGCAGCCACAGCGGCCACAACACCAGCATCCCGACGAACATGGAGACGACCATTTCCAGGTAGTGCAGGGCGAAGTGGGCTTTTCCGCTCCGGACGCGCATCAGATCTTCCCTTCCAGGGGCAGGACGAGAACGGCGGCCACGATGACGTCGGCGACCACGCAGAACAGGGCATAACCGCGCGGCACGACCCTGTCGGAACGGTGGTGGACCGCGTCCCAGACGGCATGCGCGAGCCAGCCCGCGGCCACCAGGTAGCGGCCGACGTCGGGGCTGACGGCGAGCGAGGCGAGGGCGAGCGCCGTCAGGACGGCCAGCGCCGCGACCTGCGCGCTGAGCACGCCGCGCGTGCGCAGCTCGCCGCGGATCGCCCCGAAGGCCAGGTAGGCGAGGGCGAGGACCGGCAACATCCAGGTGACGAAGTTGCCGGAGGTCCAGGGGAGGGCACTGGAGGCCGTCAGCCAGCCGACGACGACCCCGATCAGCACGGCCGTGGACGCCCAGGCCGGGTGCTTGAAGTGCGAGTGCAGTGATGTCATGGCTTCAGCGTCCGGCGCGGGGTGTGCAAAGAGCAGGGGCACGATGTCATCGGTTCGGGGTGCGGTTTGCATGGACGGGCCGTGCGGACGGCGGTCCCCTGGCCTGTGACCTGCGTGGATACGCATCCCCATATGAACTCCTGACGCAGGTGGCTATTGGACATCGGGCGGCGCTCCTGATCTCCTCGTGAAGGTCGGAGACCGAGACGTGAGGAGTCCTGTATGCAGTCGCGCCGCCCCCGTCCTGCCGGAAAGACGCTGGGCATCGCCGCGCTGGCGGCGTCGGTGTTGTTCGCCGGGACGGCCTGCGGCTCGGGGGAGGCCGCCACGCGGCAGGCGTCCCCGGTCGCGTCGGGGACGACCGTCCAGGCGTCCCCGCCGGGGCGGGCGCTCGTCCAGAAGGAGCTGCGCAGGCTGGAGGCGTCGTACAAGGCGCGCGTCGGCGCGTTCATCCTCGACACGGGCACCGGCACGAGCATCGGCCACCGCGTGAACGAGACCTTCCCGACCGCCTCGACGTTCAAGGCGATGGCGGCGGCCGCCGTCCTGGACAGGGCGCGCCGGAGCGATCCGGGCCTGCTCGACCGCACCGTGCACTGGAAGAAGTCCGACGAGATGCCCAACTCGCCGCTCACGCAGGGGCGCGGGGAGAAGGGCATGAAGGTCGCCGAGATCTCCCGGGCGGCCATCACCCACAGTGACAACACGGCGGGGAACCTCCTGCTCAAGCAGATCGGCGGACCGGCGGGCCTGACGCGCTTCTACCGGTCGATCGGGGACCGGGTGACGCGGTCGGACCGCTGGGAGCCCGCGCTGAACGAGTGGAAACCGGGCGAGAAGCGCGACGTGACCACTCCCGCCGCGATGGGACGCAACCTCCAGAACCTCGTGCTGGGCAAGGCGCTCGTGTCGCAGGACCGGGAGCGGCTGGCCGGATGGATGCGCGCGACCGTGACCGGTGACAATCGCATCCGGGCGGGCGTGCCGAAGGGCTGGAAGGTGGGGGACAAGACGGGGACGGGCGGCAGGTACGCGCCCGCCAACGACATCGCGGTCGCGTGGCCGCCGTCCGGCGCGCCCGTCGTGATCGTCGTCTACACCACCCGTCGCGATCCTGACGCGAAGGTGGAGGAGAAGCTGATCGCCTCCACGACGGAGGTCCTGGTGCGCGGTCTGGGCAAGGGGGCCTGACGTCCGGCCGGGGGAGGCGGCCCCGGCCGGACGCCCGGTCAACGGTTGACGATCCACCAGACGATGACGCCCCCGGCGGTGCTGCCGGTGCCGTAGGCGAGGCCGCGGACGGCGGCGAAGAGGGCGGCGCGGTGGAGGCGGCGGAAGAGCTTGCGGTCGGGTCGCATGGCGCGGGTTCCTTTCGTTCGTGCCGTGCGACCCATCTCGCTGCTCCGGCCGGTTTCCGGCGATCTACGCCTTGCCCCGGCGGGGGTGTTCGTGCTGGTGAGGTTGTGGTCCGGAGGACGTCCGGTCCGGATCCGGAGGTGCCGGGTCAGGAGCGGGCGGGCTGCCAGTGCATGGCGATGACGCCGCATTCGAACGGGGTCGCATCAGCCAGACGGAACCGCTGGGCGGGGAACACCGGCACGCCCTCGCCGATCGCGACGGGGTTGACGAACAGGTGGATCTCGTCGAGCAGCTCCTTGGCGATCAGTTCGCGGGCCACGCTGCCGCCGCCCGCGACCATGACGTCGCCGCCCGGCTGGGCCTTGAGCTTGCCGACGATCTCGGCGAGGTCGCCGCCGGTGACCGTCGCGTTCTTCCAGGGCGACTCGGTCAGGCTGTGGGAGAGCACGAGCTTGGGCGTGTTGTTCATCTTGTCGATGCCCTCCTGCGTCTCGCCCTCGGGGCCGGACTCCCAGGCCGGGATGAAGCCTTCGGCGAGCTTGCGGCCCAGCACGATGCAGTCGACCGGTTCCCACAGGGCCTCGACGTGGGCGCTGATGTCGTCGGTCCAGGACGCCGCCACCCAGTCCAGCTCGCCGTTCGGGCCGGACAGGTAGCCGTCGGCGGTGGTCTGGAGCTGGAGCTTGATCTTGCGCATGGGGTTCCTCTCGGGGTCACTCGGCGAGCAGGGTGTCCATCTGGCCGACGCACGTGGCGAAGACCTCGGGCGCGCCGAGGCGCACCAGTTCCTCCATGTGTTCCGGGGAGGCGAACAGGGACCGGACGCGCATCCGGGTGCCGCCCTCGTGCTCGGTCAGACGGACCTGCACGGTGGTGGGCGGGGCGTCGGGGAGGGGCGTGCCGTCCGGGTCGGCGAAGCGGTCGACGAACTCCAGGGACGTCGGCGGGGTGACCTCGGTGATCTGCCACAGGCCGCGGGACTTGTCGCCCTGCGGGCCGGTCATGAAGTAGGCGACGCCGCCGCCGGGGGACAGGTCATGGTCCTCGACCGTCGCGGGGTATTCGGACGGGCCCCACCAGCGCTCCAGCTGCCGGGGGTCGGACCACAACCGCCAGACGCGCTCGACCGGGGCGTCGAAGTCGGCGACCAGGGTGAGGGTGAGGTTGTCGAAGTCCTTGTCCACGCTGGTGACGCTCATCGGGAGTGTCCTTCCGGGGGATCAGTGGGCTCGGCGAGCAGGTCGGCCATGCGGTCCAGGCGGCCTCGCCAGAGCGCTTCCAGCTCGTCGAGGGCGTGGCGTGCGCGTCGGACGGCGTCGGGCTCGGCGCGCACGAGCTGCTCGCGGCCGTGCCGTTCCTTGGTGACGAGCCCGGCGCGCTCCAGGACGGCGACGTGCTTCTGGACGGCGGCGAAGCTCATCGGGTACGCCTCGGCCAGGCGCGACACCGACAGCTCGCCCAGGACGGAGCGGCGCAGGATGTCGCGGCGGGTGGCGTCGGCGAGGGCGTGGAAGAGGCGGTCCACGGTGGCGTCGTCGAGTTCAGTTACAACCATTTGGTTGTAGGTTAGCGCTTGTTCCGATCACGCGGAAGGCGGGCCGGCCGCACGCTTCCGGGGCGGCCGGCCCGCGCGGTCAGCAGCCGGAGTTGAAGATGCCGTAGCTCTCGGCCTCGTTGTCGTAGCCGTTCAGCCGCAGGTCGGGGCGGAGCCGCTGCGCGCCGCTCTTCTGGATGGGGTGGGTACGACCGCTCCACGCGTCGTTGGCGTAGAGGACGACGCACTTGCCGGTGTTGTTGATGACGGACGAGATCTCGTTGTCGCCGTTCCAGCCGTCGATCTCGTGGTGACCGTTGATGGCGTACTGCTGCACGTAGAGGTCGCCGCCGTAGTAGGGGTCCTCCCACATGCAGACGTAGCCGCTGGGGCAGGAGGCGGCGGCCTGCGCGGCGGCGGAGGCGGGGGTGGTGCCGAGGCCGCAGGCGAGGAGGGCGAGGGTGCCGGTGAGGGCGAGGGACTTGCCGAGACGCATGATCTCTCCTGGGTGGGAAGGTGCGGAGCTCGTTGCTCCGCGCCGTGGGCCCACTGTGTTGCGGTCACGGTGCGGAGCCCAGGGGAGGGCGGTGCAGCGGTCCGGAAACTTGGGCGGGACGTCCCGGCGGCATAGGGTCGGCGCCATGACCGAACGGCGCGTGGTCATCGTGGGTTACGACGCGGCGGAGCTGCTGGACATCGCGTGCGTCACCGCGAGCCTGGAGATCGCGAACCTGCATGGTGCGTCGCCCGCGTACCAGGTGCGGCTGGCGAGTACCGGGGGCCGCCCGATCAGGTGCAGCGCGGGGTTGACGCTGGTGGCACAGGAGAGTCTGGAGCGCGTGTGCGGACCGCTGGACACGCTGATCGTGTCGGGCGGCGCGGGGCACGAGGCGGCGGCGGACGACCGGCTGGTGTTGGCGCACGTGCGTCGTCTGGCGCGGGAGAGCCGCCGGGTGGCGTCGGTGTGCACGGGGGCGAGCGTGCTGGCGGCGGCGGGTTTGCTGGACGGCCGCCGCGCGACGACGCACTGGCGGTGGGCACCGAGCTTGGCGGCGCGCTACCCGAAGGTGACCTTTGACCCGGACCCGATCTTCATCCGGGACGGTGGGCTGAGCACGGCGGCGGGGGTGACGAGCGCGCTGGACCTGGTGCTGGCGTTCGTGGAGGAGGACCAGGGGGCGGCGATGGCGCGGAGCGTGGCGCGGAACCTGGTGACGTATTTGCAGCGTCCGGGCAACCAGGCGCAGGTGAGCATGTTCACGAGCGCGCCACCACCGGCGAACGAGCTGGTGAGGGAGGTGGTGGAGCACGTGACGGGCCATCCGGAGGGGGACTTGGCGACGGGGACGCTGGCGGGGCGGGCGGGGGTGAGCGAGCGGCATTTGACGAGGCTGTTCATCAAACATTTGGGGGAGACGCCGGGGCGGTTTGTGCGGCGGGCGAGGACGGAGGCGGCGGCGCAGTTGCTGGTGTCGACGACGTTGCCGTTGGGGGCGGTGGCGACGCGGTGTGGGTTCGGGACGGCGGAGACACTGCGGCAGGCGTTCGTGGCGCGGTATGGGGTGCCGCCGTCGCACTATCGGGCGACGCACTCTTCGACGGGTGTGTGATGGCGTTCCTAATTGTCAACGTGGGTTGACGTTTCCCGTGTGTCAATCTACGTTGACGTCATGGATCTTCGTGCGTGGATACCGCTGTGGTGTGGGGTGTTGGCGGGCCCGATCTTCACCTGACTTGGCTCGCGGAAAGGGTGATGCGCGCTGATTACGACCAGCTGCGGCATCCGGTGAACTCGCTGGCCTTGGGCGGCCGGGGTTGGATGCAGACCCTGAACTTCCTCGTGGCCGCCGCGCTGACGATTGCTTTCGCCATCGGCGTGCACCGCGCGTCGCGACGCTCGGCATGGGGCCCGGTGGCTCTTGGAAACGGGCGGGTCGGCGGCACTACCCGCCGGGCCTAGGTGCAACTAGATATCGCGCTCATGACCCTTTATGTGCCTGTCTGCTCAACGACGCAATTCCGGCCAGCGCAGGCTGAACGCCGTATCCTGAGGCGTGATGAGTGACTTGGCGGATGAGGGAGCAGGCGCTGCTCGGCTGTCGCCGCCCAAAATGTCCGGCTCTCCAAAAGTGCTCACGAATCGTGTTACTCGCTGGTAGAGCCCCAGCTCAGCGAGTCTGCTCCCCGCGCACGCGGGGATGGACCCCGTTCGGTCTCCTCGGCGACGGCGTAGACGTCCTGCTCCCCGCGCACGCGGGGATGGACCCAAGGGATGCACGGCTAGGTCAGCCGTAGATCACTGCTCCCCGCGCACGCGGGGATGGACCCCAAACCTGCCTACCCTCACCGCCGACGTGCCGCTGCTCCCCGCGCACGCGGGGATGGACCCGTGCCCTGCACCTCCAGGCGCGTGGACTGGACCTGCTCCCCGCGCACGCGGGGATGGACCCCGTTCCCGCCTACGTGGTCTTCCAGACCGACGCTGCTCCCCGCGCACGCGGGGATGGACCCACATCGGCCACGAACGCGTCGGCACGGACTACCTGCTCCCCGCGCACGCGGGGATGGACCCGGCCCGTCCTCGACGTCGGCCTGGCCCTCGGCCTGCTCCCCTCGCACGCGGGGATGGACCCAACGCCGTCAACCCCTCGAGCACGGGCCGTTCCTGCTCCCCGCGCACGCGGGGATGGACCCAATGCCGGGGTCATCGCGCGGCACCCGTTCATCTGCTCCCCGCGCACGCGGGGGTGACGCCGTTCCTGTCCCGTCCACTGACGCGGTGACAGCGGCTCCAGCGACTCCCACTCGGCAGCGGTCAGCTCACGGGCGACCCGCCGTGCTTCAAGGGCGATATGAACCAGAAAGCCCGTCCTTCGACGGCACCACCTAGGGCTTCCTCGCGACGCCGCCTACGCCGTCCACGTTCTCGGCGCCTATGTGGCCGAGGTCCGGCCGCCACTCCGGCAGCGGGACGATCCCGGGCTCTACCGGCTCCAGGTCCTCGAAGAATCCCTCGATCTCTTCGGGCGTGCGCAGCAGGTAGGGGACCGCGCCGGTGTCGTCGTAGCCCTGCTGGGCCTCGTTCAAGGCCGGGTTCGTGTTCGTGCCGTCGTTGAGCGCCAGGTAGCTGCCGGACGGAAGGACGTCCATCAGGCGGCGCACGATCGAGCGCGCCTCGTCGTAGTCGGTGATGTGCCCGAGCACGCCCATGAACAGCAGCCCGACCGGCTGGGAGAAGTCCAGGATCTTCGCGGCCTCGGCGATGATGCGCTCGGGCGCGCGCATGTCGGCGTCGATGTAATGCGTAGCGCCCTCAGGGGTGCCGACCAACAGGGCGCGGGCGTGGGCGAGCACCAGCGGGTCGTTGTCCACGTAGACGACGCGGCACTCGGACGCCAGCGACTGGGCCACCTGGTGGGTGTTGTCCTCAGTGGGCAGGCCAGTGCCGACGTCTAGCAGTTGCTGCACTCCCGCCTCGGTGACCAGGTAGCGGACAGCGCGGCCGAGGAAGGCCCGCTCGGCCTTGGCCAGGTCGAAGATGCCGGGGAACAGGCGGGCGTACTCGTCGCCCGCCTCCTGGTCGACGGCGAAGTTGTCCTTGCCGCCGAGCCAGTAGTTCCAGATGCGGGCCGAGTGGGGAACGCTGGTGTCGATCCCGCCCATGAGGTCCTTCTCGGCTTCCGTCAGGAATTCTCCGTGCTCGTTGTCCATCGTTCTCCTCCAGCCGCGAAAGGTGTCGAGTCCTTTCCGCCATCAGACCAGAAGACGGGGAAAGGAGCACGAGTTGTTGATCTTCTGGCTGGAGGTGGTCAGAGGAGCCGTTGCAGGAAACGGTGGCTCTCCTCCGGCGGGAGCGCCTTGACGATGAGGCTCGCGAACAGCTTCGAGAAGTAGGCGACATCGTGCTTCCCGGTCAGATACAGGCCGTGGTCTCGCTGTTCGAGGAAGACCATGTCGTCGAGGTGGGATTCGGGAAAGCGCATCACGGTGAGAGGGCCGTCGGCGAGCGCTGCGTTCGCGTCCTTTTCGGTGATTACCTGAATGGTGATGTTGGGGCGACCGGAAAGGCCGATGAGGTGGCGGATCTGAGCGCGCCACACGGGCGGGCTGCCCACGTTGTCCCGCAGGACGCGTTCGTGGATGATGGCCCACACCTTGAGGGGCTCGGGACGGTGGATGAGCTCCTGACGGAGCAGCCGCAGTTCGACCTTGCGCGCCAGGTCGTCCTCGCTGAGCTCGGGAAGCTCGTGGGCGATGGTCCGTCGAGCGTATTCGCCGGTCTGGAGCAGGCTGGGAATCCGGAGTGGGGCGTAGGTCCTGGCTTCGGACAGCTCCGGTTCGAGCATCAGGAACAGCTCGAACCAGTCGGGCACCACGTCCTGGTATCGCCGCCAGGGAGCGTCGCGGTTGCGCGCTTGGAGCTCGGCGATGAACCGGGGGCCGACGGCTCGCTGACGGTTCCCGCCTGGAAGGTGGCTGTTCGGACCGCTCGGGGACCAGGACGGGAGGTTGGTGGGCAGGCCGTTGCCGCTCTGGGTGTCGGTGTCGGCCGCCGCCGGTTGGACGTCGTGCCGGGCCTGCTCGACGGGTGGGATGTCGGCCGCCTGGTAGTGGCGTTCCAGTTCCGCGAGGGAGCACATCGTGCTCGTGTCGATGCGCTTGTCCTCGGCGTGTCGGCGCAGCGTCGCCCAGAACGAGACGACCAGCTCCCAGCGCAGGCTGCGGCGTCGTGGCCGGTTGAGCAGGTCGTGGATGGTCGAACGCGGGAGCCGGGTGACGGGGACGCCGTCCACCACTGCTCTGTTGTTCTGCAACTCCTCGGAGATCTCTTCGATGCGCTGGTAGGTGGGTGATCGCACCATGGTGTGGCAGGTCACCAGCGAGGAAATCAGCGCGTCGAAGCGACGCGCGCGATCGCCGTCCGTCATGCCCTTGTGTCCGATCCATCGCAGGTGAGCACGGTGATTGCCATATTTGCACCATCGCCACAGATGGTTCGCCAAGTTTCACATTTCGCATCCCTCGTCTCCGGAGGAACATCCCATCCCGGATGTTTCCGGCTATAGATCCTTTCGTTCGGACCTTGTCCGGGAGACGCGAACTGGCTGCCGGACGGGCCGTCGGCGGCGCAGAGTAAAGGCGATCATGATGGCCTACAGGAAAGGCACAGGCGATGTCCATCCGTAACACCCGGCCGCGCGAACGGGACGCGACCGCCGACGACGCGCTGATGGCCCTGTCGCTGATCACGGTCTGGTCGATGCGCACCGGCCGTTCGTTGCGTCCGGTGCCCGTGAGCGAGCTGACGGCGCAGGAGCTGGAGGACTTCTGGGCTGATGATCAGATGGTTGCGCCGGACGGTGCTTCTGGTGTGTCCCGGCCGTGAATGGCGGTCGTCTCGGCGTCTCGCCGCCGTCTTCGCTTCTGCTTGATGAGCTGCCGCCGCATATGCACACAACGTTTGTTGGCCTGGACATCTGCGGTTTCGGTGATCCGCGCCGGACGGCCGACGTGCAGCGCCTGCTCCGGGCCACGATGTACGACTTGGCTGCCGAGGCTTTCAGGATGAGCGGCGTTCCGTGGGCGGAGACCTACCAGGAGGACCGTGGCGATGGCGCGCTGATCGTCACGTCGCCTGCCGTTCAGGCCGCTGAGCTTTTGGAGCCGTTGGCGCACCATGCGGCGGTGTTGCTGCGTCGTTCCAACCGGTTGGCGGGCGAGGTGACGCGGCTTCGGCTGCGGATGGCGATGCATGTGGGTGACGTGCAGCGGGATGAGCATGGGCTGATCGGGCGTGCGGTGATTCATTTGCATCGGCTGCTGGAGGCGGAGGCGTTCAAGCGTGTGTTGGCGGCGACGCCGGATGCCGATCTGGGGATGCTGGTCTCCGATGAGCTCTACCGTTCCGGGTTGGAGAGCGGGGTCATCGACGAGGACGCCTATGCGTCTTTGCGGGTCTTGTGCAAGGAGACGCGGGGCAAGGCGTATCTGTGGCTGCCGCCGAGGTTTGCGGGACGGTAGCCGCATGTGCCTGGGGCGTCCGGGTTAGCTTCGCGCCGTCTGGGCGGCACGTCGTAGCCTGAGGCGTGATGAGTGACTTGGCGGGCGAGAGAACAGACGTTGCTCGACTGCCACTGTCTGAAATGTCCGTCTCTTTAAAAGTGCTCACGAATCGTGTTACTCGCTGGTAGAGCCCCAGGTCAGGGAGCCTGCTCCCCGCGCACGCGGGGATGGACCCTCGTGGCCTTCCTTGGTGATGCCGATCGGCTTCTGCTCCCCGCGCACGCGGGGATGGACCCGCCGCCCGCAAGCTTGGCCCGCTACCCGGTGTCTGCTCCCCGCGCACGCGGGGATGGACCCACGATCTGCCCGCCGGTCGTCTCGTTGATCAGCTGCTCCCCGCGCACGCGGGGATGGACCCCCCTTGGCGCCGACGGTGATGTTGTCGGTATTCTGCTCCCCGCGCATGCGGGGATGGACCCACTGCTCCACCGAACAGCAACCCGTCCACCTGCTGCTCCCCGCGCACGCGGGGATGGACCCGCGTTCGCGAAATTCAGCCGAAAAGCGTGGGACTGCTCCCCGCACACGCGGGGATGGACCCATCGACCCGACCGACGGGTCGGACTGGGTGAACTGCTCCCCGCGCACGCGGGGATGGACCCAGGCACTCGCGCGGGGCGACCGGGCCCAGCAGCTGCTCCCCGTGCACGCGGGGATGGACCCCCGAACCCGGGCGGCAGGACAACGCGGGCGCTCTGCTCCCCGCGCACGCGGGCGGGGATGGTTTCTGAGGGGTGTGGGTGCCGGGCTTGAAAGCTGTGTGCGGTGAGAGAGGCAGGGCGTAGGGACTGTCTGAGAGACGCTGGTTGCCTAGTGGAAGGTCCAGTAGCGCGTTGTTCCCGCTCCGCTTGTTGTCGCGAAGCTTTGGCCGTCTGGGGCGAACACGATGGTCTGGTAGCTGTCGGTGTCGCCGGGCAGCGTCGCCGTGTTGCGGCGGGTTGGGACGTGCCACAGGCGGATGTTCTTCTCGTCCGCGCTCACCAGCGTGTCGCCGTCCGGGCTGAACACCAGGGCCTTGATCTCGCCCTCGACGCCTTTCAGGGAGGCGCGGAGGTCACCGTCGGATGCGTCACGGAGTTCTACCGCCCAGTGGCTGCCGTTGGAGAGTGCGATGGTCTCGCCGTCGGGGCTGAACGCCAGGCAGGGGATTGAGCTGGCGGATTCGGAGGAGATCGCGTTGCCCTTGCCGGTGGCGATGTTCCAGCACGTCAGGCGGCCTGACAGGTAGCGCGGGCCAGCGAGGGTCTTTCCGTCTGGGGAGAAGGTCAGCGCGTTGGCGGTGTAGTCCGTCTTCATCTGGGTGTTCTTGTCGGTGGTGGTGTCCCAGATCTCGACGTATGCCGGGCCTTGGCCGCCACTGGCGGCCAGCGAGCGGTTGTCGGGGGCGAACATGAGGGCCTGGTCGCCCTGGGCTTTGGCGATGGTCTTGCGGGCCTTGCCCGATGCCACGTCCCACAGGCGCACGCCGCCGTTCTTGACGGCGCTGGCGAGGGTTCTGACGTCCGGGCTGAACGCCATGGGGCGCTGGTAGCCGTCGGAGTCCTCGATCTCGTGGGTGGTGACCTGCGCGGTGGCCAGGTCCCAGCGCAGGATCGACGCGAAGCCCGCGCCGTACAGCGTCTTGCCGTCGGGGGAGAACGCCAGGTCGAAGACGGCGACCTCCGAGCTTGGCAGGTTGACCGCCTTCGGCACGCCGATCGGGGTCTTCGGGGCCGCGCGCCGTCTGGCGGCGGGCGCGTCCTGCGGCCACAGCAGCACGGTTGGGACGCTGACGGCGGCCGTCGCCGCGACGGCCGCGCCGCCGAGCAGGACGGCGCGGCGTGGCAGGCGACGCGAGGGTGTCGTGGTGAGCGCGGTCAGGACGTCCGGCAGGTTGGGGCGCTGGGCCGGGTTCTTGGCGAGGCAGGCCGCGATCAGGTCGCGCAGGTGCGGGTCGGCGGCCAGGCCGTCCAGGTCGGGCGGTGCGCCGACGATCCGGTGCACGATCGCCGGGATCGTCGGCGCGTCGAACGGGCCGCGGCCTAGGGCGGCGTAGGCCAGCACGCAGCCGAACGAGAACACGTCGCTCGCCGGGCCGGTGACGTCGGCGCGCACCTGCTCAGGTGACATGAACGAGAAGGTGCCCACGACCGCGCCCGTCGAGGTCAGCGCGGTCGCGTCGGTGGCGCGGGCGATGCCGAAGTCGATGATGCGCGGGCCGTCCGGGGCCATGATGACGTTGCCGGGCTTGAGGTCGCGGTGCACCAGCCCGCACGCGTGGATCGCGGCGAGTCCCTCGGCCAGGCCCGCGCCCAGCTCGCGGACGGCGCGCGGCGCGAGCGGTCCTTGGCGCAGCACGACCTGCCGCAGGGACGGGCCGGGGACGAACGCCGTCACCATCCAGGGCGAGGCGGCGTTGGGGTCGGCGTCCACGACCTGCGCGGTGTGGAAACCGCCGACGCGGCGGGCCGCCTCGATCTCGCGGGCGAAGCGGCGGCGGAACTCCGGGTCGGCGGCGTACTGGGCGCGGACGACCTTCACCGCGACCTTGCGCCCGCTCGGCGAGGCCCCGAGGAACACCTCGCCCATGCCGCCCGCGCCCAGGCGTCCTTCGAGGCGGTAGGGGCCGATCTGGCGGGGGTCGTCGTTGCGCAGCGGGTCCACGGGTCAGACCTTCCAGAGGGTCACGGTGCCGTCGGGCTTGCTGCCGCCCACGCCGGCGACGGTGCGGCCGTCGGGGGTGAGGGCGATGCGCTCGACGGACTGGGAGTGGCCGACGAGGGTGGTGGTGAGCGCGCCGGTGGTGGCGTTCCAGACGCGGATGGTGCGGTCGGAGCAGGCGACGATGACCGCCGAGCCGTCCCGGGAGAACTTCACGTCCTTGGCGTTGGCTTCGCCTGTCTTGATGGTGAGGAGGGAGCGGCGGGTGGCGGGGTTCCAGATGCGGACGGTCCCGTCCGCGCCGCTGCTGGCGACGCGCTTGCCGTCGGGGCTGAACGCGACGCCGGTGACGCTCTCGGTGTGGCCGACGAGCTGGCCGCGCTTGCGGAGCGTCCGGCCGTCGAGGAGCAGGACGGTGCTGCCGGGCGGCTTGTTGTAGTAGCCGTCGACGCCGACGGCGACGGTCTTGCCGTCCGGGCTGTAGACGATGGCGTTGACGCCGCTGTGGCCGAGGTCGTGGGTGGCGAGGGTGCGGCCGGAGGCGGCGTCGAAGAGGCGGGCGTGGGGGTTGGCGCCTGCGATGGTGCGGCCGTCGGGGCTGTAGGCGATGGCGTTCAGGCCGAATTCGCTGATGCGGAGGCTCACGCGGATGCGGCCGGTGGCGGCGTCCCAGAGGAGGAGGGAGCCGGGCGTGCTGGAGGAGCTGGCGACGGTCTTGCCGTCGGGGCTGAGGGCGAGGGCGCTGACCCAGCCCGTGCGCTCGATGGTGCGGAGGGCGCGTCCGGTGCTCAGATCCCAGAGGACGATCTTGGCGTCCAGGCCACCGGCGGCGAGGGTGCGGCCGTCCGAGGCGATGGCGACTTCGGAGAGGGTCTTGATGCCTTCGGCGGCGAGCGAGCCGCTGGCGGAGACCAGGCCGTTCGGGCGGGGTGGCGCGGCGGGCGGCGACGCGCCGGCGTTCCCGTCCCGGGTCAGCAGGTAGGCGGCCGGGCCGCCGACGACGGCGGCCGCCGCGACCGCGCCGCCGCCGATGAGCAGCGTGCGGCGGTTGACGGGGGTGGCGGGCGCGAGGGTGGGGGCGTCCTGCTGGCGGGTGGCGACGAACGTGGCGTTGGCGTGCGTGCCGGTGGCGTCGTCGGGCGGGAGGAAGGTGGCGGGCCTTGGGGACAGGGCGACGATGCTCTGCGGCGCGGTCATGAGCGTGTCGAGGGTGGGGCGCTGGGCGGGGTCTTTGGCGAGACAGGCGGCGATGAGGTTGCGCAGGTCGTGGGGGAGCGCGGAGAGGTCGGGCTCGTCGTGCAGGACGCGGTGCACGATGGCGGGGATGGAGGTGGCGTCGAAGGGGCCGCGGCCGGTGGCGGCGTAGGCGAGGACGCAGCCGAGGGAGAAGACGTCGCCGGGTGGCCCGGAGGGTTGGCCCAGGACTTGTTCGGGCGGCATGTAGGCGTAGGTGCCGACGACGACGTTGTGCGAGGTCAGGACGGTGGCGTCGGTGGCGCGGGCGATGCCGAAGTCGATGATGCGGGGGCCGTCGGAGGCCATGATGGCGTTGCCGGGCTTGAGGTCGCGGTGCACCAGGCCGGACGCGTGGATGGCGGCCAGCCCTTCGGCGAGTCCGGCCGCGAGCCTGCGGACGGCGTCGGGATCGAGCGGCCCACGCTCGGCGACGACTTGCTGGAGGGACGGGCCGGGAATGAAGGCGGTGACGAGCCAGGGGGAGTCGGCGTTGGGATCAGCGTCCACGACCTGCGCGGTGTGGAAGCCGCCGACGCGACGGGCCGCTTCGACTTCGCGGGCGAAGCGCTGCCGGAAGCGCTCGTCCTCGGCGTACTCGGCACGGATGACCTTGACGGCGACGCGCCGCCCGCCGGGGGAGACGCCGAGGAAGACCTGCCCCATGCCACCTGCGCCGAGTCGCGCTTCTAGCTGGTAGGGGCCGACCCGTTGGGGGTCGCTGGCATGTAGAGGTTCCACAGGGTCACCCGCCGTTGGGCTCGGAAGCGTCCCCGGTTTTCTAGCAGACAGGGATGTTCTTTCAACACCTTGTTGCTGTTGGTGTGATGCAGTGCATGGAGGTGGCGGTGGAGGGTGTCGGGCTGGTGCGCTTGCCGCTCTTGCTTGACGTCGGCTCGGCTGTCAACGCGCCCGGACCAGTTCGCGACCAGAGACGGGCCACGACTGGGGCGGCACAACAAGTTGGGCTAGCCCCAGCCAGACGCCGTACTCTGAGGCGCGATGACCTACCTGACTTGCCTGACCCACCTGGCGGACGGGAAGACGAACACCGTACAACTGTCGCTGCCCGAAATGTCCGTCTCTCCAAAAGTGCTCACGAATCGTGTTACTCGCTGGTAGAACCCCAGGTCAGCGAGTCTGCTCCCCACGCACGCGGGGATGGACCCGAGCGCGTACCCGTACCAGTCCCGGCCCGGGTCTGCTCCCCACGCACGCGGGGATGGACCCGGATACATGTCGGCGGGCTCCTAGCTCTCGGGCTGCTCCCCACGCACGCGGGGATGGACCCGAGGCTGTGCGCTTGGCGGAGGCCGCTGAGTACTGCTCCCCACGCACGCGGGGATGGACCCGCCGAGCCGATGGCTCTGATCACGTTCGCGGACTGCTCCCCACGCACGCGGGGATGGACCCCGCAGCGGCGGCGCGATCAAGGGCAACCGCTTCTGCTCCCCACGCACGCGGGGATGGACCCGGCCGGACTGCCGACGGGCTACGGAGGAAACCCTGCTCCCCGCGCACGCGGGGATGGACCCGTACTGTTCAGGGACTGGGTCATGAAGAAATGCTGCTCCCCGCGCACGCGGGGATGGACCCCTGGTCCATCGAGTATGTGCCTCTTCTTCAGGCTGCTCCCCGCGCACGCGGGGATGGCTCTAGAGGTCGTGGGTGCCGTGCTTGACGGCGGTGATGAAGGCGGCCCAGGTGGTGGAGGGCATGGCGAGGACAGAGCCGTGCGGGTCCTTGGAGTCGCGAGCCAGGTGGAAGTGCTGGACGGCCGCCACCTCTACGCACTGATCGGTGGCCTGCTGACTGTGGCTGCTCTTCGTCCACTGGGCATGGCTGAAGTCCGGGCTCATCATGGCCGCCTCTTTTCAGCTCGTCCGTACAGGTCGGTGGCAGATCCGACCAGCTCCATAGAAGTAGCCGGGGCTAGGGCTACCGCGCGCAAGTGCTCAAATGCGACGTTAGAGCGTGAACGTTGCCATGTCGATTGAGATAGGGGCCCCGGTGGCGGTGACTTACCTGGCGGACGGGAAGGCGAACACCGCCCAACTGTCGCTGCCTGAAATGTCTGTCTCTTTAAAAGTGCTCGCGAATCGTGTTACTCGCTGGTAGAACCGCAGGTCAGTGAGCCTGCTCCCCGCGCACGCGGGGATGGACCGGCATGGGCATGCCCGAACCGGCGGAGGCCATGCTGCTCCCCGCGCACGCGGGGATGGACCCGCGGTCTCCCACATCCAGCCGCAGTGGCAGTGCTGCTCCCCGCGCACGCGGGGATGGATCCGAAACGGCCCGCCCCTCCCGAAGGAGGAGCGGCTGCTCCCCGCGCACGCGGGGGATGGACCCCGGAACCGACCGGTAGGCAACAGCTCCAGCGTCTGCCCTCGCGTGCGCGGGGATGGCTTAGAGGTCGTAGACGCCGTGTTTGATGTTCGTGATGAGGGTGGCCCAAGTGGCGGAAGGCATGGTGAGGACGGGGCCGTTGGGGTTCTTGGAGTCGCGGGCTAGATGGAGGTGGTGCTGGATCACGGACACTTCGACACAGTCAGAGCCCTCGGCGGAACTGTGCGAGCTCTTGCGCCATCGGGGCTGGGGGGCTTTGAGCATTTTCATTCAGGCATACTCCTCAACGGCTGCAGCGATGAGGTCCACCGATTCGCCAGGCGGCAGGGCCGCATCGCAAATCAGACCGAATCTCCTTTGGAGCCTATCCACTTCCCGTGTGCTCTCCACATAGAGCTCGCCGCCGTGGGACTCGATGTAAGCGATGGCGGGATCATCCGGGTCGCTGTACTCGAGAAGTACGAGAGAACCTCCCAGGCCAGCGTGCACGCCTGTAGAGAAGGGGAGAACCTGGAGAGTGATGTTGGGGCGCTTGTTCGCTGAGACCAGAGCTGTCAGTTGCTCCTGCATGACGTGTGGCGCTGTTGGGCCGCGCCGAATCACGGCCTCGTCCAGTACCAGGTGAAGTTCTGGCGCGGACGGTCGGGTGAGCAGCGCCTTGCGTGCGCTGCGTGCTTGGAGACGGCGCTCCAAGATGGCTTCCTCCTGATCGAAGGCTCCTGCCTTGATGATGGAGTAGGCGTATGCCTCGGTTTGGAGGACGCCGGGCACGAAGTGCGGCTGCCATGCACGGATGGCGGCTGCCTCGTCTTCCAGGGCGACGTATGAGGACTGGAAGACGTCGGAGTACGCACTCCACCAGCCGCGTTGACGAGCTTGTTTTGCAAGTTCGATGAGCTCGGCGCGCTCGGCGAGTGTCGCGCCGTACAGATCGAGGGCGTCGCTCACATCAGACGGCTTCGGTCGGGTGCGGGCAGCCTCGAAACGGACCAATTTGGTACGGGACCATCCGAGTCGGGCAGATGCCGCTTCGGTGGTAAGACCCGCTCGTTCTCGATATATGCGCAGTTCACGGCCCAGCCGACGGTGGCGGACGGTGGGGCTCTTGAAGCCGGTCATGCGTTGGAGTGTGACGACTGAGGCAGGCCGAAACAATCAGTTTCAAGAGAATCATGGAATTTTTGCAGCGTTGCATGGACAGAGCGCCGGAGGCGGGTTCACTATGGCGAGAGCGAGCACGCAACCACGGAGAGCGACCGGGGCGAGGTGGGACCGCCATGATCATTATTAGCAAGAGGGACGGTGTCACTCGACCCTCGCACGCGTCGAGACCCGCACGCGTGATGCGCGTGTAGCGGGCAGTAAGCCGCCGCGCGGCCGGTACAAGTTCCTAGGCTCGGCCCGGCCGCGCGGCTCATCCCCTCACGGAGGACGTCTATGAGAATACGCCGCACAGGTACCGCGCCGCAGGTCTGCGCGGACCTCCAACGTCACCACCTCGACCGCCTTTCCTGGGCGCTCGTCGAAGCCGGCTGGGCCGTCAGCTTCCGCTCCGCCGACCTCATCCCGCTGATGCGCGTCGTCCAACCCGCCTTCCCCCTCGTCGGCGAGTCCGTCACTGTCCACGCCCACCGCTGGCGGCTCTGGTTCCACGACAGCTCCGGCCGCGCCATCGCCCCCGTCTCCGACCTCCGGCGCGCCGTCGCCGGGATCGGCGTCTCGCTCGCCCCCTGCCGCCCCGCCGCCTCCCGGCGGGACGCGGCATGAACGGCGCACCCCACCCAGCCCTCGCCGTCCTCTGCCACCGCTTCCCCGGCGTCGAGATCTGGCGCGGCCGCTACACCGGGCACTGGCTGGCCATCGCGGGCGGCTATCTTCTCCAGGCCGTTCGGCCTGACGACCTGGCCGCCGCGATCGTTCACTTCACCGAACCGCAGGCGCGAGGGCCGTTCCATGGCTGGTGAGCAGCGGCGAGTCTTCACCGCCTCGCCTGAGCAGGTCCGGGTGGCGCGGGGTTGGGTTGCTGATCTGCTCGGCTCTGATCATCCTGCGGCCGACGACTGCGTTCTGCTGGTCTCGGAGACCTTCACCAACGCTGTTTTGCACGGTGGCGGGGCGCGGGTTGAGGTCTGCGTCCAGGTTGGTGAGCGCGCCGTTCGGGTTGAGGTGATCGATGACGGCGGTCGTGGCCTGCCCCATTACGTCGATGATCCGCGTGGCGAAGGTGGGCGTGGGTTGCCCATCTTGCGGGCGCTCGCCAAGGAATGGGGGTTCGAGGTATTGCTCGACGAGCGGCTTCGGGTCTGGTTCCGCATCGAGGCCGAATAGCCAGGAGCCCCGGTCCTGTGACAGGACCGGGGCTCTCTGATGTCACCAGGAGTCGTCTTCGCGTTCCGCCTTCTCGACGCCTTCCTCTGTCGGAGGCAACGAGTCCGACTTGTCCGTGTCCACGCCTGGGACGCCGGTGCCGCTGACGCCCGGTTCGTTGATCTTGCCTGGCACCGTGCGGCCCCGCGCGTCGCTGTCGCGGGTCACCGGGGCGAACTCTTCGTCGTGTGGGTCCTTCGGCTCGTGGCCGAGGTCATCGCGGTCCGTCATGAAGTGGATCTACCCGCTGACGTCCGCTTATGCGTCGGAAGACGCTTTTACACCGCCGCCGCGACGGGCACCGTCCGCAGTGCCTCGTCGTACCGGTGCACGATCAGGTCCGCCACCTCCGGGGCCGCGCCCAGGACGGGAGAGACCGCCGTCGCCCCCGCTGCCAGGGCTTCCCGGCGCACCTTGTCGGCGAAATGGCCCGGTGCCAGGAAGTACGACGCCACCGCCACGCGTGGTGCGCCTGCATCTAGGAGGGCTTGTACTGCCTCGGCCGGAGTTGGGTGTGATGCTGACGCGTAGGCCGGGACCACTCCTCGCCAGCCCCTTCCGCGCCACTGGCGCGCCATCGACCAGATTGTGGCGTTCGCGGATGCGTCGCTTGAGCCCGCTGACACCAGCACTACCGCTGTATTGGGGTCGCCGGTCTCTACGCCTGCCTCAGCCAAGCGGCGTTCTAGCGCCTTGATCAGTAGTGGGTGTGGGCCCAGCGTCGTGGCTATGCGCAGGTCCAGGCGTGGGTGGCGTTGGCGTACCTGGCGTAGTGCGCCTGGGATGTCCGTCTTGCTGTGGTACGCCGCCGTCAGCAACAACGGCAGCACCACGGCGCGGTGCGCGCCCCCGTGCGCCAAGCCGTCCAGCACCGTCGCCGGAGTCGGTGCCGCGTGGTCCAGGAACGACGCGTGCACGGGCAGATCTGGACGGCGTTCGCGCACCGCCTCCAGCAGTTCCGCCACCGTGGCGGCGGCGCGCGGGTCCCTGCTCCCGTGCGCCACCGCCACCACCGGTGTCCTCATCACAGGTGGATGCCGCATTCCGTCTTGCCCATCCCCGCCCAGCGCCCGCTGCGCGGGTCCTCGCCCGGCGCGACCGGGTTCGTGCACGGCTCGCAGCCGATCGACGGGTAGCCGTCGTAGTGCAGCGGGTTGATCAGCACCCCGTTGTCGGCCATGTAGTTGTCCATGTCGTCCTGCGACCAGTCCAGGATCGGGTTCACCTTGACCATGCCGCGCCGCCGGTCCCACTCGACGACGCGACGGTCGCGGCGGCTCGCGGTCTCGTCGCGACGGATGCCGCTGAACCAGGCCATGTAGCCCTCCAGCGCCTTCCCCAGCGGCTCCACCTTCCGCAGGTGGCAGCACAGGTCCGGGTTGCGGCCGTACAGGCGCGGGCCCAGGGCGGCCTCCTGCTCGGCCACCGTCCGGGACGGCGTCACGTTGATCACGTTGACCGGGTAGACGGCCTCCACCGCGTCTCGGGTGCCGATCGTCTCGGCGAAGTGGTAGCCGGTGTCCACGAACAGCACGTCGATGCCGGGCTTCACCTTCGACACCAGGTGGATCAGCGCGGCGTCCGACATGGAGGAGGTCAGACAGATCCGGTCGCCGAACGTGGCCGACGCCCAGCGGATGACCTCCAGCGAGGAGGCCCCCTCCAGGGCGGCCGCGGCCGATTCGACGATGTCCTCAAGGTCGAGCGTAGGTCTGTCGGTCTCCAGCAGCGTCACCGGGGGATCTCCTTGTCTTGCCGGGGCTTGCCCACACCGAGGAACTTCAGGCGGAAGGAGCGCACGCAGTCCGGACAGAACCACGCGCCCTCCTCCTCGCGGGGAACCAGGCGCTCTTCACCGCAGTACGGGCAGTAGAACGGCGCGGCACGTTCGCTCATTCTGTGTCTCCCACGAGACGCCGGGGCGGCGGGCAGGCGCCGTCTTCCCTCGTCGCAGGCCTCTCGGCCCAGACGGCGCCGCGCCCCTGCGGCTCGTTGAACTCGTTCGTTACTTGAGGTCGGCTTCGTCGGCCCGTTGCGTCCACGCGGCGAACGTCTCGCCCTCGGTCCGCTGCGCGTCGTAGTTGCGCACCACCCGCTCGACGTAGTCGGTCAGGCCCTCCGACGTCGTCTTCAGGCCGCGCACCTTCTTGCCGAACGACGCGCCCACCGCGCCGCCCAGGTGGATCTGGAAGCCCTCCACCTGGTCGCCGTTCTCGTCCACCACCAGCTGGCCCTTCAGGCCGATGTCGGCGACCTGGATGCGGGCGCAGGCGTTGGGGCAGCCGTTGACGTTGATGGTCAGCGGCTGCTCGAAGTCCGGCAGCCGCTTCTCCAGCTCGTCCATCAGGTCCATCGCGCGCTGCTTGGTCTCGACGATCGCGAGCTTGCAGTACTCGATGCCCGTGCACGCCATCGTCTGGCGGCGGAAGGTCGACGGCCGCACCTGGAGGTCGTGCTCGGCCAGCGCGTCGGCCAGCGCCTCGGTGTTCTCCTCGGGCACGTCGAGGATCACCATCTTCTGCTCGGCCGTCGTGCGGACGCGGCCCGAGCCATAGCGCTCGGCCAGGTCGGCGATCACGCCCAGCAGGTCGCCGTTCAGGCGGCCCACGCGCGGCGCGAAGCCCACGTAGTAGCGGCCGTCCTTCTGCGGGTGGATGCCGACGTGGTCGCGGCGCGGCAGCGGCGCGGCGGGCTCGGGGCCGTCGGGCAGCGCGTAGCCCAGGTACTCCTTCTCCAGGATCTCCCGGAACTTCGCCGCGCCCCAGTCTGCCATCAGGAACTTGATCCGGGCCCGGTGCCGCAGGCGGCGGTAGCCGTAGTCCCGGAAGATCGAGATGATGCCCTTCCAGACCTCGTGGGCCTGCTCGGGCTTGACGAACACGCCCAGGCTCTGCGCGAACATCGGGTTGGTGGACAGGCCGCCGCCCGCGAACACCTGGTAGCCGGCCTCGCCCTCGGCGTTGACGGTGCCCACGAACGCCACGTCGTTGATCTCGTGGACGGTGCAGTGCGCCGTGCAGCCGCTCATCGCCGTCTTGAACTTGCGCGGCAGGTTGGAGAACTCCGGCGAGCCGATGTAGCGGTCGTGGACGTCGCGGATGTGCGGCGTCGCGTCGATCACCTCGTCCTCGGCGATCCCGGCCAGCGGACAGCCGATGATCACGCGCGGGGTGTCGCCGCACGCCTCCATCGTCGACAGGCCCACCGCCTCCAGGGCGTCCCAGATGGCGGGGACGTCCTCGATGCGGATCCAGTGGTACTGGATGTTCTGCCGGTCGGTGACGTCGGCGGTGCCGCGCGCGTACTTCTGGGCGATGTCGGCGAGCACGCGCGTCTGCGGCCCGTCGAGCTGGCCGCCGTCGATCCGCACCCGCAGCATGAAGTAGCGGTCGTCGAGCTCCTCGTCGGGCAGCGAGCCGGTCTTGCCGCCGTCGATGCCGGGCTTGCGCTGGGTGTAGAGCCCGAACCAGCGGAAACGGCCGCGCAGGTCGGCCGGGTCGATGGAGTCGAAGCCCGCCTTGGAGTAGACGTCGATGATGCGCTGACGGACGTTCAGGCCGTCGTCGTTCTTCTTGTTCTCTTCGTTCTTGTTGAGCGGCTCACGGTAGCCGAGGGCCCACTGGCCCTCGCCTCGCTTGCGCTTGGTCGCAGGTGGCACGGCGCGTCCTAGTCCAGGTCGTCATGGCGGGGTCGTCATGGCGGGACGCGCGGCGCACCGGCAGTCTTGGACAGCCGGCTCGGCGCTGAGCAGGGAGATGTCGAAGGTGACGCCGATGCGCCACGCGCCCACAGAAGATGGGGCGTGGTCGGGGCGTCACCGACAGATGGCGCTGCGAACGCGGAGGAAGTCGACGTGCCGGCGCATCACCAGCAACGGGTCCTCCACAGCAGTCATACGTGCACTCTGACATGCGGTCTCGGGCACTGTCCAGTTGCGTCCGGAATGCGGACGCGTGACAAGGGTCATCCCTGGCGCTTCCAGTTGACCTTCGGTTCGGCCCGGTCGCGCCGGTCCCGGTCCCGCTCCTTCTCGGTGGCCGGACCGCGCTGGTGCTGGCAGTAGCACCACGAGCCGCCACGGCACTCGTCGTGGCGGCGCTCCCGGCAGGGCACGCAGATCATGCCTCCATTGTCGCCGACGGCCTCCGGGCGGGCACGGGCGGCCACCGCGCCGCGTCCAACCGGCTATGGAACGGATCGCCGAAACGGGCGGCGGGGAGGGTTCCGGGCTGGTAACGCTCTACCGTGGAGCGCGATGACGACGGTTTCCGGCGCTGACGACGTCGCGGACACCCCGGCCGAGGGAACGACACGGGCGGGGCGGCTCCGCACGCGGATCAGCGCCGCCCTGCACGCCCTCGCCGCGCTCCTGCGGCGCGGTGGGCGTATCGCCTGGGAGCTGACGAAGGGCACGGCGGTGGCGGGCTTCCGGCACCGCGTCACCGGCCTGGCCGCCGAGGCCGCCTTCTTCGCGCTGCTGTCGCTGCCGCCCCTGGTGATCGGGCTGATCGGCACCATGGGCCACTTCCGGGGCGTGCTCGGGCCGGAGACCGTCGAGGAGGTCCGCGCCTGGGTGATCGCGCAGGCGCAGACGGTGCTGACCGGCCCGGCGGTGGACACCGTGGTCGTGCCGCTGATCGACGACGTGATCAAGGGCGGCAGCCCCGACATCGTGTCGCTGGGCTTCCTGATCTCCCTGTGGGCCGGGTCGCGCGCCACCAACGTCTACGTGGACACCATCACCATCGCCTACGGGCTGTCGGGCCTGCGCGGGGTCGTGCGCACCCGGCTGCGCGCGTTCTTCCTGTACCTGGTCGGGCTGCTGGCCATGCTGATCGTGATCCCGCTGCTGGTGGCCGGGCCCGCGCTGGTGCGCGAGGCGCTGCCGGAGAGCGCCGGGTTCGTGCAGTTGTTCTACTGGCCGGTCCTGGTGACGTTGTCGGTGCTGTTCCTGACGCTGCTCTACCACATGAGCGTCCCGGTGCGGACGTCCTGGTGGCGGGAGGCCCCGGGCGCGGCGGTCGCGCTGCTGATCTGGATCGTGGGCAGCCTCGCGCTGCGGCTCTACCTCGCCGGATCGCTCAGTGGGGTGTCGGTCTACGGGTCGCTGGCCGCCGCGATCGCCGTGCTGGCCTGGTTGTACGTCGCGGCGCTCGCGGTGCTGGTCGGGGCGGCGCTGAACGCCGAGATCGACCGGCGCTGGCCGAGCGCCGGGACGGCCCGCGCGCGGGCGGTGCGCGGGACCGGGGACGGTGGCGGAGCTTCCGCCGTATAAACGTCCCCAAGGTAAAAATCGGGCGCGTGCCCGAAGGTTCAAGGTAAACGTGCCGTAATCTCCGGGTATGACCACCTCCTCCGAGGCGACCGGTCGGCTGCGCACCGTCACCGGCACCATCCCGGCCTCTGTGATCACCGGCGCGGTGCTCGCCCACGAGCACCTCCAGCTCGACCTGCGCTGGCCCGCCCGTCCCGCCCAGGTGGACTCCGACCCCCGCCGCTGGCTGGACGAGGAGAAGTCCGTCACCGCCGAGCTGGCCGCGCTGCGCAACGGGCACGACCTCGGCCTGGTGGTGGACCTCACCTGCTCGGGCATGGGCCGCAACGCCGCCGCGCTCGCGCGCGTCAGCGCCGGGGCCAAGGTCGCGGTGGTCGCCGGGACCGGCTTCTTCGCCGAGCCGTTCCACCCCGCGCTGGTGCGCGACGCCGACGTGGACAAGCTCGCCGAGCGCATGCTGGCCGAGATCGGCTTCGGCATGGACGGCACCAACGCGCTGCCCGGCGTGATCGGCGAGATCGGCACCTGGGGCGAGACCCCCACCGCCGACGAGGAGCGCTGCCTGCGCGCCGCCGCCCAGGCCGCCCGCTACTCGGGCCTGTCGGTGGCCACCCACGGCCGCCCCGGGCTCGCCCAGCTGGAGATCCTCACCTCCGCCGGGCTCGACCCGACCCGCGTCGCGGTCGGCCAGCAGGACCGGGTGGACGACCCCGCCGCGCACCGCAAGATCGCCGAGTCCGGCGCCTACGTCTCGTTCGGCTCGCTGGCCCTGGTGTCCGGCGACCCCGCCGCCCGCGCGGGCCTGGTCCGCAACGTCCTGGAGCTGCTGGACGCCGGGCACGCCGACCGCGTCCTGCTGAGCACCGGCATCGCCCGCATGGCCCAGCTCGCCCGCTACGGCGGCGACGGCTACGGCTCGTTGTTCGAGACCTTCCTGCCCGCGCTGCGCGAGGCGGGGGCCGACGACGCGACCCTCACCGCGATCATGCACGACAACCCGCTGCGCTGGCTCACCGCCGGTTCCTGACCGGCAGGTTCTCCTAGCCCCGGCGAGAGTGGGTAGGGGACGGGACGGAAGCTTTCCGCCACCCCCGAAAGGGGGCCGTCATGCCCGCCGAGACCGTCCGCCTGCCCTACGCCGACCGCGCCGAGGCCGGGCGCGTCCTGGCCGAACGGCTGGTGCCGCTGCGCCTGCGGGACGCGGTGGTGCTGGCGCTGCCGCGCGGCGGCGTCCCCGTCGGTCGGGAGGTCGCTCAGCGGCTCTCCGGGGCTGCCGGGGCCGTTCCGCTGGAGGTCCTGGTCACCCGCAAGATCGGCTACCCGCGCCAGCCGGAGCTGGGCGTCGGCGCGATCACCGAGGACGGGCCGCCGGTCTTCGACGCCCGCCTGCTGGAGCGGTTGCGGCTGACCCCGGACGACCTGGCCGCCACCGTGCGCGCCGAACGGGCCGAGCTGGCCCGCCGCACCGAGGTCTACCGGGGCGGCCGGCCCCTGCCGGAGCTGACCGGACGCGACATGCTCGTCGTGGACGACGGCCTGGCCACCGGGAGCACCGCCCGCGCCGCGCTGGCCGCCGTCGCCCGCCACAAGCCCGCACGGCTCGTGCTGGCCGTCCCCGTGGGGGCCGCCGAGACCGTGGACGAGCTGGCCGCCGAGGGGCGCGGAGAGGGCGGCTTCGAGGTCGTCGTGCCCGTCACGCCCGCGCCCTTCCGGGCGGTGGGGCGGTGGTACCGCGACTTCGATCAGCTCACCGACGCCGACGTGATCGCCTGGCTCGGCCGGGCCGCCGGGGGATGACGGCGGGGAGGCGGTGGGGGACCGCGGCGAGATGGCCCGAACACGCGCGGTGACCATCTGCGGGATAGTCCGTCGGGGGGATCGAGAAATGGTCATCGCGGATTTGCGGAATTGCCCGTCAATCCGCTTCGCCCTGCGGTAGTGGAACGGTGCTGTGCAGATTTGCCGGAGACCGCGCGCCGATGTTGTGACGTTCTCGTGACGGCGACCTCACCGTCCCGTCCCCGGGCACGCAAACGGCCCCGCGAAGCGGGGCCGTAACGTTTTCCGGTGGCGTGCCGGGGTGCGCGATGGGAGCCTTCGAGCGGGCCTGCCTGATCGGTTAGGCGGCGTTCGCGCGACGCATCCGGCGGCGACGCTCAGAGGCGCGCTCGTCTTCGTTCAGACCGCCCCACGTGCCGTACTTCTCGGGCCGGGAGACCGCGTAGTCCAGGCACTCGGACCGCACGGGACACCCCATGCAGATCTGCTTGGCCTTGCGCTCGCGGATCTCACGCTCGGGCTGGCGCTCGCCGTCGGGGCCGAAGAAGAGCACGAGGTCTTCCCCCCGGCACGCCGCGGCGTCCTGCCAGCCCCAGCTGGGACGAGGGAGGTTTGCCTGCCGACGTACCTGAGCCATGGAACACCCACCTTGATTGGTTTTACTGAGCAATTTCGGGACATGGACGCCCGACGAGCTCCGGACGCAATGCGTCAGAAGCGCCGAAAGGTCCAACGTCTGGAGTTGCCGCTCTGTTCCCCGCCCGGTTCTCCGGTACCTGGGGCCTAGCGACAGGGAGACTCTCGAATGGAGCCTCCGAGAGATTACACGAGGGCCGCCTCGTTGAGAAGGGTGAGGTCGCTAACAATGTAGGACTCGACGTTCTCTTGGCAGTCGGGCCCGCACGCGACCGCCGTCACGTCGCGCTCGACCACGACGCGGTAGCGGGCTTCGGGAAGGGCGACGACCGCCTCGAAGGGGCCGGTCCCGGTGACCGACTCCACTCGCACCGCGTCGACCCCGAGCACGCCGGTGTGGGCGCGCACGAAGTGCTCGGCGGCCTGGGCGGGCTCGGGCATCCCCGCCCGGCCGCGCAGCCGGTCGAGGGTGACCTCGCCCCGGAGGTAGGACTGCACGGCCGCGGTCGCCTCGGTGGGGCCGAGGTCGCCGTAGTACACGCCGTGCGGGAGGCAGACGAGGTTGGCGGCGAACCGGTCGCCGCCGACATGGGTGGTCTCCCAGACGAGGCCGCCGAAACGCGACGCGAGGTCGCGCGCCAGCGGGGCCCCGGTCCGGGCGCAGCAGGCGTTGCGCCGCCCGTGCGTGCAGACCAGCAGCACCGGATCGGCGACGGGTTCGCCGATCCCGGGGGGCCGTCCGGCCGCCAGCGCCGCCAGCGCGGGGCCGGTCAGCGTCGCGGCCAGCTCGTCGAGGTCGCCGAACTCGCGGCCCTCCATCCAGACCTGGTCGCCGCTGGAATAGGCGGCGTAGACCTGGACGGGCGGGGTCGCGCGGCGGCGTCCGGTGCGGCGGATGAGCTGGGGCCGCACCCCGGCCGCCTGGGCGGCGCGGACGAGGTCGGCGACGGGGGAGGGGCCGGGCAGTTGCTCGATGCGCTCGGGCCAGGGCCCGGGGTGCTCGACCAGCAGCCAGCTACGGGCCTTGGTCGTCGCGCTGGCCAGGCACGGCCGTGCGCCCGAGTGGCTCCCCGGGCAGTGGTCGCAGCTGTTCAGGCGCGTCAACGGTCCCCCCGTCGCTCGAAAGAATTAGGTTAGGTTAACCTAATTGATTGCTCCCCGCCCAGCGGGAGTGACACACCTCATACCCGTGATTCGATCTTCATCACGGCCGCTGGACGGCGAGTCGCGGACCCCCCGCCCCTCCCCGCAAGCGAAACGGGCAAACGGGCTTCCGGGCCTTTGCGGGGTGATGTAGGACAGCTCACACCCGGGGGTGTGCTAGGCGCGCGCGGTGCCGAACGCCGCCTCGGCGGCGGGCAGGGCGGCTGCGCGGTCGGCGGTGACCAGGCCGATGCGCGTGCGGCGGTCCAGCAGGTCGGCGGCGTCCAGCGCGCCCTCGTGCCGCACGGCCCAGGCCAGCTCCGCGCCCAGCACCGGCAGGCCCGGGACCACCGGCTCCAGCAGCGCCGCGTCGTCGCGGCCGAGCGCGGCCAGCAGCGGGGCCTCGGTGCCATAGCGCTGCACGAGGCGGCGCGGCGCGTCCAGGGCGGCCAGGCGGGTGGGGGAGGCGGCGCCGACGAGCGGGATGCGCGCGGTGCGGCTCGGCCCGGCGGTCACCCGGTTGGACGCCAGCAGCGCGTCCACGGTGTCCTCGGCCATGCGGCGGTAGGTGGTGAGCTTGCCGCCGACGATCGTCACCACGCCGTCGCGGGCGACGATCACGGCGTGCCGCCGGGAGATGTCGGCGGTGCTGCCGTGCGCGTCGTCCAGCAGCGGACGCAGGCCCGCGAACGCACCGATCACGTCGTCGCGGCGCACCGGCACGTCCAGCGCCGAGCCCAGGATGTCGAGCAGGAACCCGATCTCACCGGGCGTCGGCTCGGGCACGTCCGGGACCGGGCCGTCGGCGGGCTCGTCGGTCAGGCCCACGTAGACCCGGCCGTCGCCCTGCGGGA
Source organism: Actinomadura hibisca NBRC 15177 (assembly GCF_001552635.1). Lineage (GTDB taxonomy): Bacteria > Actinomycetota > Actinomycetes > Streptosporangiales > Streptosporangiaceae > Spirillospora > Spirillospora hibisca. The sequence continues at coordinate 130,779 of NZ_BCRO01000040.1, forward strand.
TCACCAGCAGGAACCGGCTGGTGGAGCCGGGGATCGGCACGTGCATCCCGGCCGACAGCCCGCGCAGCGTCTCGGCCTTCACCACCAGGTGGGTGCCGCGCGAGGGCCGCAGCCGAACCCCGTCCACCAGGCCGCCCGCCCAGACCCCGGCGGCGTTGACCACCGCGCGGGCGCGGATGCCGAACTCGCGGCCGGTCAGCTCGTCGCGCACCTGCGCGCCGTCGCCGGTGAGGGCGAGCGCCCGCACGCGGGTGAGGATCGACGCGCCGTGCGCGGCGGCGGTCCGGGCGATCGCGGTGACCAGGCGCGCGTCGTCGGCGAGTTGCCCGTCCCACGACAGCAGGCCGCCGCGCAGCCCGTAGGGGCGCAGCGCGGGGGCCAGGCGCAACGTCTCGACGGCCGACAGGCGGCGCGGGCCGGGCAGCAGCGCGGCGGGGGTGCGGGCGGCGACGCGCAGGGCGTCGCCCGCGCGCAGGCCGGTGCGGGTCAGCAGCTCCTGGCCGCGCGAGACCATCGGCGTCAGCGGCATGACGAACGGCAGCGCGCGCACCAGGTGCGGCGCGGTGCGCGCCATCAGGATCCCGCGCTCCACCGCGCTCTCGTGCGCCACGTCCACCTGGCCCGACGCCAGGTAGCGCAGCCCGCCGTGGATCAGCTTGGAGCTCCACCGGGAGGTGCCGAACGCCAGGTCGTGCGCGTCGATCGCGGCGACCGACAGGCCCCGCGACGCCGCGTCCAGCGCGACCCCCGCGCCGGTCGCGCCGAGGCCGACCACCAGCACGTCCACCACCCGGTCGGGCAGCTCGGCCAGTTCGCGGGCGCGGCGGGCGGCGTTGAGCGAGGACCGGCCGGGGGTGGGGGGCGTGCTCATGGGGCGAGGGTCCTCTCAAGGGTGTGGCGGAGTTCGGCGTCGAAGGCGTCGGGCGCGAGCTCGGGGTCGGCGGCGTCGATCATGATGGGGGCCGACAGCGCGAACGACTGCACCACCAGCAGCAGCGCGCGGGCCTGCCGCACCGGGTGCCCGGCGCGCACCGAGCCGTCGGCCTGCCCGGCGGCGACCGCGGCCTCGAACAGCTCCAGGAACGCCTCCTGGCTCGCGCCGCACCGGTCCAGCACGTAGGGCAGCAGCAGCTCGGGATCGACCTCGACGATCTTGCGCAGCAGGGGGTGGTCGCGGAAGGCGCGCACCCCGGCGACCAGACTGTCCACCAGGCGGCCGCGCACCAGGCCGCCGCCCAGGTCCTGCACGTCGGCGGCCAGGGCCGTCCACTCGCGGGTCATCAGGTCGCCGACGATCGTGCGCACGTCCGGCCAGCGCCGGTACAACGTCATCCGCGACACCCCCGCGCGGCGGGCGATGTCGGTCAGCGTGGTGCGGCGCACCCCGACGGCCAGCACGCAGTCGCGGGCGGCGTCGAGCACGGTGTCGTCATGGGTCCTGTTGTGACGATTCGACGTCATATGTCACAGTGTAAGCCACAGCCCGCCGGGCGGGGTGCACAGGGACACGGTGCAAGGGACAGAGCGAGGGAGACGCGGTGGACACGCGCGACATGTTGTGGAGCGGCTGGGGCGACCCGGCCAAGGCCGCGCCGCTGCCGGACTCGGTGGCCGGGCTGCTGCGCGACCTGCTGGGGGTGCGCCCCGCGACGGCGGCCGCCGCCGGGATCGAGGACCTGACGGTCGCCGCCTCGCGCCTGTCGGAGGCCGACCTGACCGCGCTCGCGGGAGCCGTCGGCGGGGCTGCGCACGTGCGCACCGACGCCGAGGCCCGCATCCGGCACACGCGCGGCAAGTCCACCCCTGACCTGCTGCGCATCCGCGCGGGCGAGACCGCCGACGCGCCGGACGCGGTGCTGCTGCCCGGCTCGCACGAGCAGGTGCTCGCGGTGCTGGAGGCGTGCACCGAGCGGCGGATCGCGGTCGTGCCGTTCGGCGGCGGCACCTCCGTCGTCGGCGGCCTCGCGCCGGAGGGCGTGTCGTCGTTCGTCGCGCTGGACCTGCGCCGCCTGGACGCGCTGGTCTCCGTTGACGAGGTCTCGCGCACCGCCGTCCTCCAGCCGGGCCTGCGCGCCCCGCAGGCCGAGGCCCTGCTGCGCGAGCGCGGCTACACCCTCGGCCACTTCCCGCAGTCGTTCGAGTGGGCCACCATCGGCGGGTTCGCCGCCGCGCGTTCCAGCGGCCAGGCGTCGGCCGGGTACGGGCGCTTCGACGACATGGTCGTCGGCCTCACCGTCGCCACCCCGCGCGGCACCCTGGACCTGGGCCGCGCGCCCAAGTCGGCCGCCGGGCCGGACCTGCGGCAGCTCGTGCTGGGCTCGGAGGGCGCGTTCGGCGTCATCACCGCCGTCACCGTGAAGATCCACCCGGTCCCGACCGAGGCCGCCTACGAGGGCTGGCGCTTCGCCTCCTTCGACCTGGGCGCGGCCGCGCTGCGCCGGATCGCGCAGGACGGCCCGCTGCCGGTGGTGCTGCGGCTGTCCGACGAGACCGAGACCATGATCGGCCTCGCCGACCCCACGGCCATCGGCGGCGGCCTGTCGGAGGCGGCGGGCTGCCTGGTCGTGCTGGGCTTCGAGGGCACCGCCGAGCAGATCGCCGAGCGCCGCGCCGTCGTGCGCGCCGTCCTGGAGCAGGCGGGCGGCGAGCGCCTGGGGGCCGGGCCCGGCGAGAAGTGGGTGCACGGCCGCTTCAACGCCCCCTACCTGCGCGACTCGCTGCTGGACGTCGGCGCGTTCGCCGAGACGCTGGAGACGGCGGCGTTCTGGTCGCAGATCCCGGCGCTGTACGCGGGCGTCAAGCAGGCCCTCACCGACACCCTCGCCGCGTCCGGCACGCCGCCGCTGGTGATGTGCCACATCTCCCACGTGTACGCCGCCGGCGCGTCCCTGTACTTCACCGTGGTGTCCGCGCAGGGCGAGGACGCGGTCGCACATTGGGCCAAGGCCAAGCACGCCGCCAACGACGCGATCATCGCCGCGGGCGGCACCATCAGCCACCACCACGGCGTGGGCACCGACCACCGCGACTGGTACGCCCGCGAGATCGGCCCCCTCGGCGTGGACGTGCTGCGCGCGGTCAAGGCGAGCCTGGACCCCGCCGGGATCCTCAACCCCGGGGTGCTGATCGCCCCCGCCGTCCCGCAGGAGTAGCCCGTGCCCTCCCCCCGTACCTTCACCGCGGTCGTCAACCCCACCTCCGGCGGCTCCACCTCGGCGGCCACGCTGATCCCGCTGGCCCGGCTGCTGCGCGAGGCCGGAGCCGAGGTCGCCGTGGAGTACAGCCGCGGCCTGGAGCACGCCGTCGCGCTGGCGCGCGGGGCCGCGGCCGCCGGGCACGTGGTGCTCGGCGTGGGCGGCGACGGCATGGTCGGCTGCGTCGGCGGCGCGCTGGCCGGGAGCGACGCGGTGCTCGGCATCGTCCCGGCCGGGCGCGGCAACGACTTCGCCCGCCAGCTCGCCATCCCCGCCGACCCGGGGGAGCTGGCGGCGCTGCTGCTGGAGGGCGAGCCGCGCCCGGTGGACGCCATCGACGCCAACGGCACCGCCGTGCTCGGCAGCGTCTACGCGGGCGTGGACGCGGTCGCCAACGACAACGCCAACAAGACGCGCCTGCTGCGCGGCTCGATGTCCTACACCGTGGGCGCGCTGCGCGCGGTGCTGGCGTGGAAGCCCGCCGAGTACCGGATCACGCTGGAGGGGACCGAGCACCTGCGGCGGGGGTACTCGGTGGTGGCCGCCAACTCCGGCTACTACGGGTTCGGGCGGCACATCGCGCCCGACGCGCGGGTGGACGACGGGCTGCTGGACGTCGTCATCCTCAAGCACGCCTCCAAGGCGCTGTTCTTCACGGTGCTGAACGAGCTGGCGGCGGGCACGCACGTGCGACGGCCGCAGGTGGAGGTGCTGCGCGGCCGCGAGGTGCGGATCGAGCTGGCCGGCACCGCCGCGATGGCGGGGCGCGTGCTGCCCTACGGGGCCGACGGCGAGCTGCCGGGGGTGCTGCCGGTGACCGCGCGGGTGATGCCGGGGGCGCTGCGCGTGCTGGCCCCGTGACGGGACGGCGGCGAGGGCGCGGCGGAGGCGCGGCCGGGGCGGGCTCCGCAGTTTTGGCCTCGCCGTTTGGGTCGGTTTACGGGGTCATTACAGGCCACCCGTTAGTGTCATTATTAGTCCCGATTGAGGGACATTCGGGTCGTCTGTGGAGGCATCATGGGAAGGCGACAGCTCGCCGTTCTGGGGGGACTCATGATGACCGCAGGCGCCCTCGCCGTGGTGGCGCCGGTGTCTACGGGGGTGGCGCCGGCGACCACCACGTTCAGCCCTGCCGAACGAGCGACCCGGGCCGTGGGGGCCGGGGTCCTGGAGACCAGCCGAGCCTTGGTGGGGCAGGCCCGGCCGTACCCGGTCCGCAGCGTGACCATGCCCGCGGTGGGCGCGGTCCCGGAGCGCCCTTACCCGGTCCGCAGCGTCACCTGACCGTACGTCGGCCGGACCCGGCCGCCGCGTGAAGAGCGCAAGCTCCGCGGCGGCCTTGTCATGTTCGGGGACATGTCCGACGGCATGTCCGGCGTGGTGGTGCGCCGATACCGTCCGGCATCCCACGATATGAAAAAACGGTGACCCGCGCTTTCGGAGACGTGTGCGGGCGAACCCCTAGGGTGTCTGCGTGCGCACCCTCCTCAACGTCATCTGGTTGGTTCTGTCCGGTTTCTGGCTCGCCATCGGTTACGCCGTCGCCGGGATCATCTGCTTCATCCTGATCATCACCATCCCGTTCGGCGTCGCGGCGTTCCGGATCGCGCTGTTCGCGCTCTGGCCGTTCGGCAACACGGTGGTGCGCCGCCGGGACGCCGGGGCGGGCTCGGCGCTCGGCAACGTCGTCTGGCTGATCGTGGCCGGATGGTGGCTGGCGTTGGGGCACCTGTTCTCCGGCATCGCGCTCTGCATCACGATCATCGGCATCCCGTTCGGCATCGCCAACTTCAAGCTGATCCCGGTGTCGCTGCTGCCGCTGGGCCGCGAGATCGTGCCCACCGGCGACCCGCGCTCGTTCGCCGTGGAGTGATCGTCCGGATGCCCCGAATGTGATCCAGATCTCATTCCGGCATCGGCCCCGCATCGGCTCCGTCTCTCTCCGGACGCACCAACCAAGCTTTTGGTCAAATGGCCTGCACCGGCCACTTCCCCCGGGAATCCTGGCCGCCGATACCGGAGAGAGTGTGTGGGGTGATCATTTGCCGGAGGTGCATGTGACTACGGAGTCATCAGGGCCCGCAGGCGGCGGCGGGGCCGCCACCGGGGCCGACAACTACGTCCTGATCGACCAGAGCCCGGAGTTCCAGCGGCTCCGGTCCTCCTTCCGCCGCTTCGTCTTCCCCATGACGGCGGCCTTCCTGGTCTGGTACCTGCTCTACGTCGTGCTGTCGGCCTACGCGCGCGACTTCATGGGCGCCAAGGTCGTCGGCGAGATCAACGTCGCGCTGGTGTTCGGGCTGCTGCAGTTCGCCTCGACCTTCCTCATCGCGGTCCTGTACGAGCGGTACGCGCGCCGCCGCCTGGAGCCGCTCGCCGCGGCCGTCGACACCTCGTCGGTGGCCCTGACCAAGGACGCCCACGCGGGCGCCGGCGCCGTCTCCCCGGTCGACGGCGACGCCCCCGGGGCCCCCGACACCGACGGAACCCAGGAGGGGCGCCGATGACCCACGCGCTCACCGTCGCCGGCCCGGCGGCCCCCGTGCTGGCGGCGACCGAGAACGAGCACCGCACGTTCTCGCTGGTGCTGTTCGCCCTGTTCGTGGCGGTCACGCTCTACATCACGATCCGGGCCAGCCGCCAGAACCGCACCGCCGCCGACTACTACGCGGGCGGCCGCTCGTTCTCCCCGCTCCAGAACGGCCTGGCGATCGGCGGTGACTACATGTCGGCCGCCTCGTTCCTCGGCATCGCGGGCATGTTCGCGCTGTCGGGCTACGACGGGTTCCTCTACTCGATCGGGTTCCTGGTCGCGTGGCTGGTCGCGCTGCTGCTGGTGGCCGAGCTGCTGCGCAACTCGGGCCGCTTCACCATGGCCGACGTCCTCGCCTTCCGGATGCGGCAGCGCCCGGTGCGCGCGGCGGCGGGCATCTCCACGATCGTGGTGTCGATCTTCTACCTGCTGGCCCAGATGGTCGGCGCCGGCGCGCTGGTGTCGCTGCTGCTGGGCTCGCAGAGCGAGTCCACCAAGATCTGGACCATCGTGATCGTCGGCGCGCTGATGATCTTCTATGTCACCGTCGGCGGCATGAAGGGCACCACCTGGGTGCAGATCGTCAAGGCCGTGCTGCTGATGACCGGCGCGCTGGTCATGACGGTGTGGGTGCTGGCCAAGTACGACTTCAACATCTCCACCCTGCTCGGCGCGGCCGCCGACGCCAGCGGCAAGGGCCAGGCGTTCCTGGAGCCGGGCCTGAAGTACGGCGCGACCGACGTGTGGTCCAAGCTGGACCTGCTGTCGCTCGGCCTCGCGCTGGTGCTGGGCACCGCGGGCCTGCCGCACATCCTGATCCGCTTCTACACCGTGCCCAACTCCCGGGCCGCGCGGACCTCGGTGAACTGGGCGATCGGCATCATCGGCGCGTTCTACCTGATGACCCTGGTCATCGGGTTCGGCGCCGCCGCGCTGGTCGGCAGCAAGGCGATCGCCGCGCAGGACAAGGGCGGCAACACCGCCGCGCCGCAGCTCGCCGAGGCGCTGGGCGGCGGGGCCGGGTCCACCGGCGGCGCGATCTTCCTGGCGGTGATCGCGGCGGTCGCGTTCGCCACGATCCTGGCGGTGGTCGCCGGGCTCACGCTGGCGTCGTCCTCGTCGTTCTCGCACGACATCTTCGCCAGCGTGCTGCGCCGCGGGAAGGCCACCGAGCAGGACGAGGTGAAGGTCGCCCGGATCGCCGCGCTGGCGATCGGCGCGATCGCGATCGTGCTGTCGATCTTCGCGCGCGGGATGAACGTGGCGTTCCTGGTGGCGCTGGCGTTCGCGGTGGCGGCCTCGGCGAACCTGCCGACGCTGCTGTTCTCGCTGTTCTGGAAGAAGTTCAACACCAGCGGCGCGGTCGCGGGCATCTACGGCGGCCTGGTCTCGGCCGTCGGCGTGGTGCTGCTCAGCCCGATCTGCTGGGGCGGCAAGTCCGACACGATCCCCAAGGGGAACGTGGACGCGCTGTTCAGCGAGACGGTCGTCGCGCCCATCCCGTTGCAGAACCCCGGCCTGATCTCCATCCCGGTCGGGTTCCTGTGCGCCTACCTCGGCACCGTGTTGTCCAAGGAGCGCACCGACGCCAAGTACGCCGAGCTGGAGGTGCGGTCGCTGACCGGCACCGGGGCGCACTAGGGCGACACCGGCGGGTCGTTTCGTACGGGGGCGTACCGAACGGCTTGACGCGCGGATCACCTCCGGGGAAGGGTTGCAGAACCCCCACCCCCCGGAGGTTTTCTGTGTCCGGCACCCAGCCGCCGCCCGCCAGCTCACGGACGTCGGAGGAGGGCGCGGGCTGGACCCGGGGCACGCCCGGCAGCTTCGAGGAGTTGCTGCCCGCCAAGGTGCCGGCCTTCTCCTGGCGGCGGCCCGGGGTGTTGTGGCGCTCGCGCAACGACGTGCTGGCCCGCCTGTTCGGCGACCCCTCCGACGCCATCCGCCGCCGCTGCGTGGAGGCGCTGGCCGAGCGCGGCGCGCCCGCCGCGTTCACCGTGCACCGGCCCGCGACCGAGTTCTCGTTCCTGCTGATGGGCGACACCGGCGAGGGCGACCGCTCGCAGTACGCGGTGGTGCCGCCGCTGCTGAAGGCGGGCGCGGGCACCGACTTCCTCGTCATCGCCAGCGACGTCATCTACCCCACCGGCGACGCGGGCGACTACCCCGCCAAGTTCTTCCGCCCCTACCGCGACTACCCCGGCCCGATCTTCGCCGTGCCCGGCAACCACGACTGGTACGACGGGCTGCGCGGCTTCCTGCGGGTGTTCTGCGACCTGGCCGCCGACTGCGCGCCGCCGCCCTGGCGTGGCCCGCTCGGCCTGGTGCCCCGGTTGCTGTGGCGGCGGCCCGGCGAGGTGGACGAAGGCGCGCTGGCCGCCGCCCGCGCCGAGCACCGGGGCGCGCCCGGCCAGCAGGCGTCGCTGCCCGGCCCCTACTGGGCGATCGACACCCCGGCGCTGCGGATCATCGGCATCGACACCGGCATCACCGGCGGCATCGACCGCGACCAGGGCCGGTGGTTGCGCGAGGTGTCGGCCGGGCCCAAGGCCAAGCTGCTGGTCACCGGCAAGCCGCTGCGGGTGGACGACGAGGTGCGGCCCGGCCCGATCGAGGGCGGCGGCACCGTGGACGAGATCGTCCGCGACCCCGCGCACCACTACGTCGCGGCGATCGGCGGCGACATCCACAACTACCAGCGCTACCCGGTGCCGGTCGGCGAGGGGCCCGGCGCGCGCGTCGTGCACTACGTGGTGGCCGGGGGAGGCGGCGCGTTCATGCACGCCACCCACACCATCCCGCGCACGGGCGTGGTGCCCGAGGACCGGTTCCGCTGCTACCCGCTGCGCGGCGACTCGTTGTCGCGCTACAGCAAGCTGTACGGGCGGGTGACGCGGCTGCCGAAGGTGTTCGAGCTGACGCCGGAGGAGGCCACCGTCGCCGTCCGGCACCGGCTCGGCATCGAGCCCGCGCGCGGCTACGACGAGCGGATCGCGCCGTCGCGGCGCGCGCTGTTCGTGGCGGCGGTGCTGGGGGTGCCGCGCGGCGACCGCAAGCGTCCCCGGCTGCTGCGGCTGCCGGTGCGCCGCATGCCGCAGCGGTTCCGCTCGGAGCTGGCCGACTGGGACCGGCCGCCGTTCTTCAAGAACTTCCTGCGGCTGGACGTCACCGAGCGCGAGCTGCGCATCCGCTGCCTCGGCGTCACCGGATGGGCCGAGCACGAGGCCGACCCGCCCTGCGAGGACGACGTGACGATTCCGCTGCGGTGAACTGGCCGGAAAAAGCCAGACGAGCACGTTTATTCGGCTTTATGTCTAATGATCACTCCCGTACAGTCTTCCCCCATGAGCTACCCCCAGCCGGGACAGGCGCAGCCCCACCAGCCGCAACACGCGCCGCACCACCAGTACCAGGGCGGGCACGCGCCCGTTCCCGCCCAGCAGCACGCCCCCCAGCACGCCGCCGGCGCGGGCCACAACATGAAGCGCCGCAACCCGCTGGCCGCCTGGCTCGGCCTGCCGATGATCACTTTGGGGATCTACGGCCTGGTCTGGTTCTACAAGACCCACGCCGAGCTGTACGCCTACGACCGCCGCACCGGCGACGCGGCCACCAACGCGCTGCTGTCGATGATCTTCGGCTTCGTCACCCTCGGCATCTGGCCGCTGGTGATGTGGGTGAAGATGGCCGGGCGCATCGCCCAGGCGCAGCGCGCGGCGGGCCTCCAGGGCACCTGCAGCGGCGGGCTGGGCTTCCTGCTGGGCATCTTCGGCTTCGGCGTCCTGTACTACCAGCTCGAACTGAACAAGGTCGTGGACCGGTACGGCTCGGCCCCGGCCGGCCAGCAGGTCCCGCTGGCGGCGTGACCCGCCGGGGCGCGGCCTCCCTGCACCGCGCCCCCTGCCGCCCTGATCGTTGATCGTCCAAGCCGCGCCGGCCCCTCCCGCGCCCCCCTCTCGGGGCGCGGGAGGGGCTGTCGTGCTTCCGGCGTGCTGTTCTGTCAGTGCCGGGCGCGACAATGCGTAGGTGAGGATCGCGGTGGCCGCCGGGGCGGACGGCGGGGGACGGCTGCGCCCCCTCGCCGAGGACGGCACGCCCGCCGGTCCGGCCGAGACCGTGCCCGACCTGGCCGCCGCCGTCGCGGCGCGGGAGCGGGCCGAACGGGGCGACGGCGGCGCGCCCCGCTGGGTCTGGCCCGCCACCGCGCGCCTGTACCCGCGCCTGCTGGCCGCCGGGGTGCGGGTCGAGCGCTGCCATGACCTGGAGCTGGTCGAGAGCCTGCTGTCGGGCCACGCGGGCCGCTACGGCGAGCCCCGGTCGGTCGCGGCGGCGTGGGCGCGGCTGCGCGGCGAGCCGGTGCCCGAGGACGCGCCCCCGCCCGGCGAGCAGGGGCCGCAGGCGTCGCTGTTCGACACGGCGTCGTTCAGCGCGGAGGAGCCGCTCCCGGGCGGCGACGACCTGGAGCAGATCGTCGCCGTGCACGCCGAGCAGCAGCGCCGCGTCGCGGGCCTGGACGGGTTCGCGCTGCTGGCGGCGGCCGAGTCGGCGGGGTCGCTGGTGGCCGCCGAGATGGGCCACGACGGGCTGCCCTGGTCGCGCGAGCGGCACGACGCCCTGCTCACCGACCTGCTCGGCCCCCGGCCGTCCGGCGGGCTGCGGCCGCGCCGCCTCCAGGAGCTGGCCGACCGGATCAGCGCCGCGTTCGGGCCGCGCGTGCACGTCAACCCCGACTCTCCGGTGCAGATCGTCAAGGCGTTCGCCGCCGCCGGGCAGCCTATCACCTCCACCCGCGCGCACGTGCTCAAACGGCTCGACCACCCGGCGGTGCCGCTGCTGCTGGAGTACAAGGAGCTGTCGCGACTGCACACCGCGCACGGCTGGACGTGGCTCGACACCTGGGTGCGGGACGGGCGGTTCCGCCCCGAGTACGTGGTCGGCGGCGTGGTGTCGGGCCGCTGGGCCACCAACGGCGGCGGCGCGTTGCAGATCCCGCGCGTGTTGCGGCAGGCCGTGGTCGCCGACCCCGGCTGGTCCCTGGTGGTCGCCGACGCCGCCCAGCTCGAACCGCGCGTGCTGGCCGCGCTCGCCGGAGACCGCGCGTTCGCCGACGCCGCCGCGCACGGCGACCTGTACGCCGCGCTGTCGCACGCCTTCACCGACGGCGGCGAGCTGACCGCCCGCGACAAGGCGAAGCTGGCGCTGCTGTCGGCGATGTACGGGGGCGGCACCGGCGACGCGGTGCAGTTCCTGGCGGTGCTGAAGAACCGGTTCCCCGACGCGTTCGGCTACGTCGAGGCGGCGGCGCGGGCGGGGGAGCGGGGCCACCTGGTGCGGTCCCTGCTCGGCCGCACCTGTCCGCCGCCCTCGGCCGACTGGCGGGCGCTGACCTCCACCGATGAGGACGACCGGTCGGCGTCGGCGCTGCGCAGCCGGGGCCGCTTCACGCGCAACTTCGTGGTGCAGGCGACCGCCGCCGACTGGGCGCTGGCGCTGCTCGGCACGTTGCGGCTGCGGCTGGCCCGGATGGGAGCGCCGCGCCTGGTGTTCTTCCAGCACGACGAGGTGATCGTGCACGCGCCCGCCGAGCTGGCCGCCGAGGTCGCCGACGCCGTCCGCGCGTCGGCGCAGGACGCCCGGCGGCTGCTGTTCGGCGACACGCCCGTGGTGTTCCCGATGGAGGCGGTCGTGGTGGATTCCTACGCCGACGCCAAATAGCGACCGATACGCCTCTGCCCCCGTTGCGACGGGGGCAGAGGCGAGGGCGCTTTCGGGTCAGGGGGTGAGGGAGGGGCGGGCGTTCAGGGCCGCCACGTCGGAGAAGGACGTCTGCCGGTAGGCGCCGGTGATGGTCTCCAGCTCCTGCGCGCTCAGCACGTCCTCGATGCGCTCGAAGCCGCCGGGGGCGCGCTCGCTGACGGTGTGCAGCACGCGGTCGGCGGGCATGTCGCGGCAGGCCAGCACGATCGTGTTGACCTTCTCGCGGCGCTCCAGCTCGTAGGCCGCCAGGCCCTTCTCGGGGCTGTCGGCGCGGGCCAGCTCCCAGGCCAGGACGCGGGCGTCGATGACGGCCTGCGACCCGCCGTTGGACCCGATCGGGTACATCGGGTGCGCGGCGTCGCCCAGCAGCGTGACCCGGCCCCGGCCCCAGGACGGCAGCGGGTCGCGGTCGACCATGGGGTATTCCAGGATGCGGTCGGTGCGCGACAGCAGCGCCGGGACGTCCAGCCAGTCGAACGTCCAGTCCGCGAAGTGCGGCAGCACGTCCTCAAGGCGGCCCGCGCGGTTCCAGTCGGCGAACTCCGACAGCCGGTCGTCGGGGATCTTGACCTCGGCGACCCAGTTGAGCAGCTGGCGGCCCCCGTCGCGCCGGGCGATCGGGTAGACGACCAGCTTGGCGGCGGCGTTGCTGCCCGCCACCGCCAGCGTCGCGCCGGTCAGGAACGGCTCGCCCTCGGTGACGCCACGCCACATGCGGATGCCGTTCCAGCGCGGCGCGCCCTCGCCCGGGTGCAGCGCCGCGCGCACCGTCGAGTGCAGGCCGTCCGCGCCGACCAGCACGTCGGTCTCGACGGTCTCCACGGTGCCCGACGTGCGGTCGCGCAACCGGACCCGCACGACGTCGCCGTCCTCCTCGAAGCCCTCGCAGGCGGTCCCGGCCCGGACCGCGCCCGCGCCGAGCCGCTCGCGCACCGCGTCGAGCAGCACCATCTGGAGGTCGCCGCGGTGCACCGAGTACTGCGGCCAGTCGTAGCCGAGCGCGCGGCCGCGCGGCTCGCCCCAGATGCGGCCGCCGCGCCCGTCGAAGTGCACCATCTCGGCGGTCTCGATGCCGAGCGCCGCCATGCGCTCGCCGAGCCCCAGCTCGGTCAGCTCCCGCACCGCGTGCGGCAGCACGTTGATGCCGACGCCGAGCGGGCGCAGCTCGCCCGCCGCGTCGACGACCGTGGCCTCGATCCCGGCGGCGTGCAGGCTCAGCGCGGTCGTCAGACCGCCGATGCCCGCGCCGACGATGAGGACGCGCATCGTTGTTCCTTTCCGGTCAGGAGGTCAGGCGCTGCGCGCCGGAGTGCCAGCGCAGCAGGCGCCGCTCCAGCAGCATGAACGCTCCGTTGAACAGCCAGCCCAGCACGCCCAGCATGACGATGCCGGCCCACAGCTGCTCGGTCTCGAAGTCGCGCTGCGCGCTCAGCAGCCGCGCGCCCAGCCCGGCGGTGGAGCCGGTCAGCTCCGACAGCACCATCAGGATCAGCGCGAACGACAGGCTGACCCGCAGCCCGGCGAAGATCTTCGGGGCCGCCGCGGGCAGGATGACGACCAGCAGCCGGCGCAGCGGCGAGATGCCGAACACCCGGGCGGTCTCCAGCTGGAGCCGCTCCACGGTGCGCACGCCGTCGGTGGTGTTGAGCAGCACCGGCCAGATCACGCCGAACGCGATCGTCACCACGTACATCGTGGTGGTGAGCTGGAAGACGATCAGGAAGAACGGCAGCAGCGTCGCGGGCGGGACGGCCCGCGCGAACTGCATCACCGGGTCCAGCAGGGCGTGCAGCGTCGCCGAGCGGCCGATCGCGGTGCCCAGCACCACGCCCGCCAGGCCCGCCAGCAGCCAGCCGGCGAACAGGTGCCCCAGGCTGGTGGAGAAGTCGTCCACCGCCTTGTCGGTGAGGAAGGCGCGCGAGGCCGGGCCGGAGAACCACAACTCCCGCAACTGCGCGACGATCGTCGAAGGGGGCGGGAAGTCGCCCGACTTCACCAGCCGGGTGACCAGCTCCCAGGCCGCGATCAGCGCGACCACCAGCCACGCCCGTCCCGCGGTCCCGCGCAGCGCGCGCACGGCCCTCATGCGATCCCCTCGACCTTGGCGTTGTTCCAGCGGAACGCCACCCGTTCGGCGCCGACCAGCAGCGCGTTGATCAGCAGCCCGAGCACGCCCGACCAGCAGGCCACCGCGAGCATGATCTCGGGACGGCCGCCGCCGGCCTGGCTCTCGGTCAGGAACAGGCCGATGCCGTCGAAGCCGCCCGCCAGCAGCTCGGTGCTGATGGTCACCAGCAGCGCGACCGAGGCGGAGATGCGCACGCCGGTGGCGATGAACGGCGCGGCGCTCGGCAGGGTGACCCGCCACAACACCGCCAGGCGGCCGAACCCGAACGAGGTCAGCGTCTCCTTGGCGACCGGGTCCACGTCGCGCAGCGCGTACAGGGTGTTGATCAGGATGGGCCAGAGCGAGGCGTAGAACACCACCGCGACCGTCGCCCCGGTGCTCGAGGAGATCAGCACCGTCGCCAGCGGGATCAGCGCCACCGACGGGATCGGGCGGCACAGCTCCACCAGCGCCCGCGCGGCCGTGTCGAGCACGGGCACCGAGCCCAGCAGCAGGCCCAGCGGCACCGCGACCGCGACGGCCAGCAGCAGGCCCGCGGCCCAGGTCCGCAGGGAGGCGACCACGTCGACCAGGAACTCCGAGTCGGCGGCCAGCCGGCCGGCCTCCGCCAGGATGGTGGAGGCCGGCGGCAGCGCGGTGGCGTCGACCAGGCCGGTGCGGCTCACGATCTCGACGACGGCGACCGTCCCGAGGACGCCGACGGCGCCGAGCAGCGACCGGCGGGGGCTCATGAGCCGCCGGCCAGCAGCGGCTTGACCTCGAGGCGGGAGTCGACGTACTTGAACTGCTGCATCACGTCGGCGACGCGCTGGAGCCGGGTGTCGCTCAGCGAGGTCGGGTAGGTGCCGAAGCTCATCGTCCCGGCGACCTTGGCGTCGATGCCCTTGGCGTAGGTCGGCAGGACGTCCTGCACGACCTTGCGGTCGGCGGCCATGCCCTGCGCCTTGGCCAGCGCGCGCTGGAAGGCCGCGACGGTCTTGGGGTTGTCGGCGGCGAACTTCTCGCTGGAGGCGTAGCCGGCGATCGGGAAGTCGGCGGTCGGGCCGGTGGACAGGTCGGCCAGCAGGCGCGCGCCCAGCGAGCTCTGGATCTGGGTGCCGAACGGCTCGATGGCCTGGACGGCGTCCACGCTCCCGGACTTCAGCGCCGCCTCCATGGCGGGCGGGGCGACCTCGACGAAGTTCTTGTCCTCGTCCAGCTCCAGGCCGGTCGGCTTGGCGGCCGCGCGCACCAGCAGGGTGCTGATGTTGCGCTTGGTGTTGACGGCGATCTTCTTGCCGGCCAGGTCCTTCACCGACTGGATCTTGGAGTCCTTGGGCACCAGCAGCACGTGGGTCTTGGGACCGCTCTGGAAGCCCTCGGCAAGGATCTTCGGCTTGAAGTCGTTCTTGGCCGCGGCCGACAACAGCGACACGTAGTTGCCGAAGGAGATGTCGAACTGGCCGCCCTTGAGCTTGGGCACGGCCAGGGAGCCACCGGCGATGACCTGGGTCTTGACCTTCAGGCCCTCGGCCTTGAACAGGCCCTTGGAGATGGCCAGCTGCAACGGGGCGGTGTCGGCGACCGCCATGGTGCCGACGGTGATCTCGGACTTCTCCAGCCCGCTGGCGGACTTGGGCTCGTCGCCGCCGCAGGCGGCGGTGGCCGCCAGGGCGAGGGCGAGGACGCCGGACAGCGCGGCCGATCGACGGTGGACTGCAGACATGGTGATGCTCCAGCACGCGGGGGGAAGAACAGGGATGAAAGTGATCTTTCAACGATCCGGGAGCGTAGCGCAGGTTTCCTCGCGTACCGGGGCGTAGAGATCACATCTTGATGGACGAATCGCGAAGCGTCTCGCCTGGTCACCGGCCGGTGACGCAGCGCGGTCCGGGTCGCGACGCCCTGTGGCGGCGCGGCGACGGGGCGGCGCGGAAGGGGTGGGAGAGGGGGAGCGTCCGCGCCGCCGCGGGGGCGTCAGGCCGGCTTGTCGCCCGAGGGGGCCGCCTTCGCGGCGACGGCCTCGTCCTTGCCGGTGGTTGTGGCGGTGGTCTCGCCGGTGGTCTTGGCGTCGGTCTCGCCGGTGGCCTGCTCCGCCTTCTTGGCGGCGGGCTTCTTGGCGGCGGCGGCCGCGATGCTGGTCTTGGTGGTGTCGGGCTTCTTGACGACGTCGGCCTTGCCCTCGGGCTTGCTCTCGGCCTTGTCCTCGGCCTTGTCCTCGGCCTTGTCCTCGGCCTTGTCCTCCGCCTTGTCGGCGGCGTCGGCCTCGGTGTCGGCCTCGGTGTCGGCGTCGGTCTTGGCGTCGCTCTTGGCGTCGGCCTCGGTCGCGCCGCCGCGGACCAGGCGGCCCACCTCCGCGCGCAGCCGCACGAACTCCGGCAGCCCCCGCGTCTCGATCTGGTCGCGCTCGGCGGGCAGCGTCACCGGCAGGTCGGCGCGCACGCCGGTGGGGGACTTGCCGAGGATGACCACGCGGTCGCCGACGTAGACGCTCTCGTCGATGTCGTGGGTGACCAGCAGGATCGTCATCTTCTCCGCGCGGTGCACCTTCAGGACCAGGTCCTCCAGGTCCTCGCGGGTCTGCGCGTCCACCGAGCCGAACGGCTCGTCCATCAGCAGCAGCGACGGCCGGTAGGCCAGCGCGCGGGCGATCGACACCCGCTGCTGCATGCCGCCCGACAGCTGCCAGGGGTACTTGCGGGCGGCGTCGGCGAGGCCGACCTCCTCCAGCGCCTCCAGCGCGGCCTCGCGGCGCTCCTGCTTGGACTTGCCGCGCCGCCGCAGCGGGAGCGCCACGTTGTCGCGGACCGTCAGCCAGGGGAACAACGAGCGGCTGTAGTCCTGGAACACCACCGCGAGGTTGTCGGGCACGCCGACGATCGCCTCGCCGTCCAGGGTCACGGTGCCGCCGGTGGGGCGGATCAGCCCGGCGATGCAGCGCAGCAGGGTGGACTTGCCGCAGCCGGAGGGGCCGACGATGCTGACCAGTTCGCCGTCGCGGACGGTCAGGTCCAGCGAGTCGATGGCGAGGTGCCCGTCGGCGTAGGAATGGGTCAGACCAGCGAGTTCAAGCAACACTGCCACCTTGTGCGATGATTCGTCGGAAACGCCCGGGAGCGTAGCGCACCCCCGCAGAACCCTCCGGGGCGTCCGGCCGGCCCGTCCGGCGACCGTCCGGATAGTTAGCAGTTTGTGACACAGCCGGGCAATGCGGCACAAATTCCCACCATTGTGATCATTCCGCTTGGCCTCGTCGCTCGCTCTGTGTTGCAATGTTCGGCGCTCGTCTGGCGCGACGGGAGCGACAGGACGCGCGACGAGGGACCCAGGTCGCGGATGCGCCGGGAAGCAGACAGCGCGGTGAGAGGTAGCGGAGGGCAGTGCGGAAAGCGCAAGGGGCGCCAGAGCCCCCAGAGACACCCCAGGCATCCCCGCCGACCAGCGCGGAGACCGCGCGGCGCGGCTCGCCCGCCGGCCGGTTCCGGCTGCGCAACTGGCGCGTGCGCGCCCGGCTCTTCGCGCTGATCGCGATCCCGACGCTGGTCGCCGCGGCGCTGGCGGGCTACCGGGTCTCGGTCTCGCTGGACAACGCCGAGTCCTTCCAGCGGCTGGAGCGGCTCGCCACGCTCGGTGAGCGGATGGCGGTGCTCGCCCACGAGCTGGAGAACGAGCGCGACACCCGCGTCCAGTTCGCCGCGGGCGGCACGCGCACGGGCCTCGACCTGGCCGAGATGAGCGCCCGGCAGCGCGCGGTGGACGACGCCGCCGCCAAGGTCCGCGCCGCGGCCGCGCAGGTCGAGACCGGCGACTCCACCAGCCTGCGGCTGACCGTCGGCAACGTGGTGACCCGCATCGAGGTGCTGCCCGCGCTGCGCCGCCTGGCGGGCCAGCTCCCGCCGAGCGTGATCGTGGACAAGTACACCTCGTTCATCACCGACGTGAACAACTTCCACGTCCAGGTGGCGCAGAACGCCCCGCGCACCGACCTGGCGCAGAACGCGCTGGCGCTGTCGGCGCTGTCGCGCGCCAAGGACGCCGCCTCCCGCGAGCGCGCCCTGGTGGCCACCGCGCTGTGGGCGGGCCGCTTCGAGCAGGGCGACCTGACCGCGCTGGAGAAGGCGCGCACCGAGTGGGAGAGCGCGCTGGCCTCGTTCCGGTCGGCCTCCACCGCCGAGCAGCGCCAGCGCTACGACGACACCGTCACCGGCCCCGAGATCGACCGCGCCGAGTACACGCGGGTGACCGCGCTGTACCGCGCGCGGGCGAGCCGGACGCTGGCGGTGCGGCCGCTCGGCTGGCGCAACGCCGCCGAGTGGACCCGCGACATGTCCTTCAAGGTCGACCGCACCCGCACCGTGGAGGCGGGCCTGGCCCGCACGCTGACCGAGCGCACCACCGCGCTGGAGGACGACGCCTCCACCGCCGCGCTGCGCGACGCCGCGCTCGCCCTGATCACCCTGATCCTGGTGCTGCTCACCACCGTGCTGGTCGCGCGGTCGCTGGTGCGGCCGCTGCGCCGCCTGCAAGCGGGCGCGCTGGAGGTCGCGGGCAGCCGCCTGCCGGGCCTGGTGGACCGGCTGCGCGACCCCGAGGCCGCCGCCGGCGGCATCGAGGTCGAGCCCATCGACGTGGACTCCAGCGACGAGATCGGCCAGGTGGCCCGCGCCTTCGACGAGGTCCACCGCGAGGCGGTCCGGCTGGCCGCCGACGAGGCGGTCCTGCGCGGCAACATCAACGCGATGTTCGTCAACCTGTCGCGCCGCAGCCAGTCCCTCATCGAGCGCCAGCTGCGCCTGATCGAGGAGCTGGAGCAGAGCGAGCGCGACGAGGAGCAGCTCGCCAACCTGTTCCGCCTGGACCACCTGGCCACCCGCATGCGCCGCAACTGCGAGAACCTGCTGGTCCTCGGCGGCCAGGAGCAGGTGCGCCGGCGCAACCAGCCGGTGCCGCTGATCGACGTGGTGCGCGCCTCGTTGTCGGAGGTCGAGCAGTACGAGCGGGTCGCGCTGCGCGTGCAGGGCGACATGCGCGTCGCCGGCCCCGCCGTCAACGACCTGGTGCACCTGCTGGCCGAGCTGGTGGAGAACGCCACCACCTTCTCCTCGGAGAACACCAAGGTCACCGTGTCGGGCCAGCTGCTCAGCGGCGGCGGCGCGATGCTCCAGATCAACGACAACGGCGTGGGCATGTCGCCGGAGGAGCTGGAGCAGGCCAACTGGCGCCTGGCCAACCCCCCGGTCATCGACTTCTCGGCGGCCCGCCGCATGGGCCTGTTCGTGGTCGGCCGCCTGGCGGTCCGGCACGGCGTCCGCGTCGAGCTGCGCGCCGCCCAGGGCGGCGGCCTCACCGCGTTCGTGGTGCTCCCGGACGCGCTGGTCGCGCCGGGCGACCCCGGCGTCGGCTCCCGCGCGTTCGGCGCGCCCGCCGCCCCGGCGGCCCTCCCGGCCGGTCCGGCCGGCGCGGGCGGCAACGGGCTGTTCCAGCGCGACGAGCCCGTCCCCGGCCAGCGCCGCTCGCGCGGCGACACCGGCGGCTTCCCCGCAGTGCGAGACTCCGGCCCGCAGCCGGTCTACGGCGGCGCCGCCGCGAACCCGATGTTCGACGGCGCCCGCGACCAGCGGCCGCGCGAGGACACCGGGGCCCACGCCCTGTACTCCGACACGGGCTACGGGGACACGGGCTACTCCGACAACGGGTACGCCGACAACGGCTACTCCGACAACGGGTACGCCGGCACCGGCGAGCACCGCATGGCCGAGAACACCGGCGCGCACCCGCTGTTCGGCGACACCGGCGAGCACCGGGCGGCCGAGGGCACCGGCGCGCACGGCGTGTTCGACGACGGCCGCGACCAGCGGTCCCGCGAGGACACCGGCGCCCATCCGCTGTTCGGCGGCACCGGCGACCACCGGACCGGGGACACCGGCACGCAGCGCGCCCTCGGCGACACCGGCCCCGTGCCCGCGGTCCCGTCGTTCGGCGACACCGGCCCGCAGCCGGTCGTCCCGCCGGCCGCGCCGCCCGCCGACCGGCCCGCGAGCCGCCTCGGCGAGCTGCCGGTCCGCCAGCCCGGCACCAACCTGCCGGGCCGCGCCGGAGCGGCGCCGGGCGGCGCGCAGAACGGCGCCCGGCCCCCGCTGAACGGCGCCCCGGCGTCCCCGCGCGACCAGCGCCGCGACCTGCCGCCCGAGAACGCGCGCCCGGCCGTGCCCGAGGCGCAGCCCGAGGTCCCCGCCCAGCAGCGGCGTCCGATCTCCTGGGAGACCGGACCGCAACCGGCCGTGCCCGAGTCCGGGCCGGCGGGCCCGGACCGGTGGGAGGAGCCCCCCGCGTCCGGCGGCGGGGCGTCCGCACCCGAGCCGTTCACGCTGGAGGAACCCATCTCCGAGCCGCCCGCCGCCCCGCCCGGACCACGCCCCCAGATCCCGCGCCGGCGACCGGAACGGTCGCCGATCTTCGACGCGATGCAGTCGGAGTGGTTCCAGCGCCGGGACGTCGACGAGCCGACCGACGACCTGGCCCGGGGCTGGTCCTCGCCCGCCGACGCCGGTTTCCAGGCGGCCGAGGCGGCCGCCAAGCCGGTGGCGGGCCAGCGCACGTCCGTCGGGCTGCCCAAGCGGGTGCCCGGCAAGAACCGGGTGCCGGGCGCGGTCGCCGGGAACACCACGCCGCCGACCGTGCCGACCGGCACGCCCGGCGGCACGGCGGGCGGCGCGCCACCACAGCCGCGCGGCCAGTCGGCCGACACCGTGCGCAACCGGTTCGCCAGCCTGCAGCGCGGTGTGCACAAGGGCCGTCTGGCCCGCGACGCCGGGCCCGGCGACACGACAGGTGAGGGACCGTCGTACGACGACGGCGAGACAGGAGGAACCCGGTGAGCGGGCAAGATCTCAACTGGTTGGTGACGAACTTCGCGGATCGTGTCCCGAAGGTCGCACACGCCGTGGTGGTCTCCTCCGACGGCCTGCCGATGGCCTACTCGGCGGGGTTCCCGCCGGAGCGGGCCGACCAGCTCTCGGCGATCGCCTCGGGGCTGATGAGCCTCACCCAGGGCGCCGCCAAGATCTTCGACGCGGGCGGCGTGAGCCAGACCGTGGTGGAGATGGACCGCGGGCTGCTGTTCGTCATGTCGATCGCCAACGGCTCGGTGTTCGCCGTGCTGGCCGCGCCCGACTGCGACCTGGGCCTGGTGGCCTACGAGATGACCCTGCTGGTGGAGCGGGTGGGCCGGGCGCTGACCCCGGCGCTGCGCGGCGGCTCCGAACCGCCGTACGGGGGACCGCCGGTCCCGGAGATGGGTCCCGGACCGGCTCGTTACTGATCTGACTGACTCTGACGGAGGTCGGCGAGATGGATCGAGGCGGTCCCTATGGCGCCGGGCCGGGCGGTGGGCCCCCCTGGGGCTACGACCAGCAGCAGCGGCAGCCCGCCCGGCAGCCCGAGCCCGAGGACGACTCCAGTTCCCTGGTGCGGCCCTACGCCGTCACCGGGGGCCGGACCCGGCCGCGGTACGACCTGGCGATCGAGGCCCTGGTGTCGGCGGCGCCCTACCCGCCGCGCGACGTGGCCATGCTGACGCCGGAGTACCGGGCGATCATGGACCTGTGCCGCTCGGCGCGCTCGGTCGCCGAGGTGTCGGCGCTGCTGAAGCTGCCGCTGGGCGTGGCGCGGGTGCTGATCGCCGACATGGCTCTCGAGGGACTGCTGCGGCTGCACCAGTCGCGTCCCGCCGGTACGCAGCCGGACCTCCGTCTGCTCGAAAGGGTTCTCAGTGGACTACGCAAGCTCTGACCGGGTCCCCCCGGCCGGCCCGCCCGAGGCCGAGCTGACCTCGGTCAAGATCGTGGTGGGCGGCGGATTCGGCGTCGGCAAGACGACCTTCGTCGGCTCGGTGTCGGAGATCATGCCGCTCACCACCGAGGCGGTGATGACCGCCGCCAGCGCCGAGGTGGACGACCTGTCGGCGGTGCCCGACAAGACGACCACCACCGTGGCCATGGACTTCGGCCGCGTGTCGCTGGACCGCGAGCTGATCCTGTACCTGTTCGGCACGCCCGGCCAGCACCGGTTCTGGTTCATGTGGGACGACCTGGTCAAGGGGGCCATCGGCGCGGTCGTGCTGGTGGACACCCGGCGGCTGGCCGACTGCTTCGCGGCGGTGGACTACTTCGAGGAGCTGGGGCTGCCGTTCGTGGTCGGCGTCAACGGCTTCCACGGCGAGTTCCAGTACGGCCTGGAGGACATCCGCGACGCGCTGTCGATCAGCGCGCACGTGCCGATCCTGGAGTGCGACGCGCGCTCGCGCGAGTCCACCAAGGCCGTGCTGATCACGCTGGTCAAGCACGCCATGACCATGCACATGAACGCCGGCGGCCCGCCGCCCGCCCAGGGCGGGATGGTCGGCCACCGGGGCTGAGCGGAACGCGCGCCCGGAGACCCGAGGGTCGCCGGGCGCACGACGCCGCCGTCCCGGCCTCACGCCGCCTCGCCGCCGGAGACGATCTTACGGTCGCGTAGGGAGCTGCCCGCGATGCATGATGAATGCACATAAGCAGCGCAGATCCGGCATTTGGGAAGCGTGATGGACGAGACGGAGACGATCGGGACCTACGTCGCCCTCGGCGACAGCTTCACCGAGGGCATGAACGATCCCTACCCCGGCCAGGCCGACGCCTTCCGGGGCTGGGCCGACCGGCTGGCCGAGCACCTGGCCGCCGCCCACCCCGGCCTGCGGTACGCCAACCTCGCGGTGCGCGGCAAGCTGCTGCACCAGATCGCGGCCGACCAGGTGCCGCTCGCGGTGGAGTTGCGGCCGGACCTGGTGACCCTGTGCGCGGGCGGCAACGACATCATCCGGCCCGGCTCGGACCCCGACGCGCTGGCGGTGGAGTTCGACGGCGCGGTGCGGCGGTTGCGGGCCACCGGCGCGCGGGTGGTGCTGTTCACCGGGTTCGACACCCGGGGCCTGCGCTCGGGCCACCGCATCCGCGGCAAGGCCGCCACCTACAACATGCACCTGCGGGCCATCGCCGACCGGCGCGGCTGCACGGTGGTGGACCTGTGGTCGCTGCCGGTCTTCAACGACCCGCGCGCCTGGTACGAGGACCGGCTGCACCTGTCGTCGGAGGGGCACCGGCGGATGGCGCTGCGGGTCGCCGAGGTGCTCGGCGTGCCCGTCGAGGGCGACTGGCGCGAGCCGTGGCCGCAGGTCGACCCGGCGCGCTGGCTGGAGCTGCGCCGCGACGACGTGTACTGGGCGCGCACGTACCTGCTGCCGTGGGTCGCCCGCCGCGCGCGGGGCCGGTCGTCGGGCGACGGCCGCGAGCCCAAGCGCCCGACGCCGCTGCCGCTGTGATCCGGTTGCCGCTGTGACCCGGTAGGACCGCGAGAACGCGACGACGGCCGTGCCCCGGAGACCAAGGATCTCCGGGGCACGGCCGTTCGGCGTTCGGGGACGTTCTCTCAGGGGGCGGCGGAGTAGGAGGGCGGCGGAGTAGGAGGGCGGCGGAGTAGAAGGGCGGCGGTGTGTCCGAGGCGGTGCCTCAGCCCGGTGCGGCGGTGCCGGCCAGCGCCTCTTCCAAGGAGCCGACGACGGTCATCCGGCGGTGCATGCCGGTGATCTCCAGCGTCCGGCGGACGATGGGCCGGGGCGCGGCCAGCGTGAAGCTGCCCCCGGCGGCGGTGACCGCCTTGTAGCAGTGCACCAGGACCGACAGGCCCTGGGAGTCCATGAACTCCAGGTCCGCGAGGTCCAGCACCAGGTGCTCACCGTGGGAGCGGCGGGCGGCGCTCAGGCGCAGCCGCAGGTCCTCGGCGGTGGCGATGTCGAGCTCGCCGCACAGGCGGACCAGCGTGTGGCCGTCGTGCGGGCGGGTGCTCACTTGCAGTGGTCGCACGGGGTGTCCCCTTCCGGGGTCGGGTGCTCTGACCGGAGTCCGGTGAAAGCTTTCCACACGACAACTATCCCGGACCGGGCGCGCGATGCCAACCCGCGACCCGGCGGGGACCGCTCCAAAAGGATGTGTGTGATCGCACCGCGCCGTAGGGTGCTTGTCGGACGCCGTGTCAGGCCCCCGTCCCGCCCAGCGTCGCCCGCACCGCACCGTCCCCCGCCCCTGACGGGCAAGAGAGAAGGACCTCCAGGTGAGCGCCCCCCGGTTGCCGGAAGACCTCGAACTGCTGCTGACCGACGAGCCCGTGCTGGACATCTACGCGCACGGACCCTGGCGGGTGCCGGACGGCCTGTACGGGAGACTGCGCGAGCGCGCGGTCGAGTTCAACGGCGATCCCCGCGCGGTGGTGCTGACCCGGCAGCTCAGCGACTTCTACGGGGCCGACACCTCCACCGCCGGGGCCGAGCTGTGGTCGCTGCTGACGTTCCTGCTGGGCGCCTCGGCGGTGCGCGCCGGGACGCGCGGCGACGTGGAGTACGAGGTGCTGTCGGCCTTCCTGGCCGTCCCCGAGCCGGCCGTCCGCGACCCGCTGGCCTGGTTCAGCCAGGGCGGCCGGTGGCGGCCGCCGGGGCAGTGGTTGCGCGAGCCCGCGGGCGACGACCGGCAGCGCCGCCAGGTGATGTACGACCTGGCCCGCGCGGCGCTCGACGTCCTGGAGGGCCTGGAACCGCTGGAGCCGCGCCGCCGCGCGCTGGTCGCGCTGTTCGACCGGCACGCCGCCGACGCCGCGCTGCGCGAGGCCGACCTCGCCGTCCCGCACGAGCGGCTGGACGAGGTGTGGACCGGCCGCCTGACCGGGCCCGAGCTGGCGCTGCTGCCGGAGCTGGCCGGGCCCGTCGGCCACCTGGACTGGGTGTGCTCGGGGCTGGCGGCGGTGCACCGGCGGCTGCTGGCGGCGGTCGGCGACGGCGACGGGCTGGAGACGGCGCTGGCGCGGCTGCTGCTCGCGGCGGCCGACGACCCGCAGGCGTGCGTCGTCCCGCCGGAGATGGCCGTCGCGCTCGGCGCGCCCGGCTACGAGCAGCTCTGCGAGCGGCTGCGGGCCGCGCGGCCGGAGTTCGCCGTCGAGCGCTGGCAGCGGGACGTGCGCGGCTGGCTGGCGCGCGGCATGGTCGCCGGGGAGGTGGCCGCGTGCCGGGCGTGGCTCGACATGGGCGCGCGCCTGACCGGCGTCGTGCAGGGGCTGCCCGACCCGGCCACCAACCCGCGCTGCCGCCTGCCGATCAGCGCGTTCCAGCTCGACCTGCGGCGGCTGTTCGCGCCGCGCCGGGTGCCCAACGCGCTGGCCGCCCTGCCCGAGCCCGAGCCGCGCCCGAGCGAGCAGGCCGCCACCGGGCAGGCCGCCGAGCAGGCCGACGGGCCGGACGAGAACGGCGGGGAGGGCAAGGCCGCGCGGCCCGTCCCGCCCGCCGTGGAGGGCGAGCCGCTGGTCGGCCAGCCCGACCTGATGCGCGCGCTGCGCGCTGCGCTCGGCGGCCGGATCTCGGGACGGCGCGCGCTGCGGCTGCTGGTCAGCGGCCCCGAGGGCACCGGGAAGGGCACCGCCGCCGAGCTGGCCGAGCGGGCGCTGATCGAGTGCGGCGCGATCCGCGAGGCGTTGTGGGTGTCGGACCAGGTGTTCGCCGCGCTGACGGTGAGCGACGCGGTCCTGTGGCTCCAGGCGCGCGTGCGCGACTGCGTCGAGGGCCGCATGTTGCTGGTGGTGGACGACCTGGAGCGGATGGCCGCCCACGAGCGGTGCGGCCCGGCGGCCGTGGAGGAGCTGCGGCGGCTGATGGCGCGCTCGCCCGGCCTGGACGTGATCGCGCTGTGCCGCGCGGACGGCGACCGGCGGCTGTTCAAGGTCAACCCCGCGCTGGTGCGCGCCTTCGAGGTCGCCCGCACCACCGACTTCACCGCCGCCGGCCACGCCGAGCTGTTCCGCCGCGCGCTGGCCGCGCACGGCCTGGAGACCACCGGTGAGGCCGCCGACGTCGCGGGCGAGCTGCTGGCCCGCACCCCGCCGACGCTGAACCTGCGCGGCGCGCGCCTGGTCGAGCAGGTCGTCGCGCAGAGCGCCGCCGCCGCGCTCGCCCGCGTCCGCGCGTCCGGCGAGCCCGCCGAGGGCCCGCTCCGGGTCACCCGTGACGACCTGCCGCAGCAGCCGCTGTCGGGCCACAACGGCGACCCGCTGGCCGAGCTCGACGCGATGATCGGCATCGGGCCCGTCAAGGACGAGGTGCACGCGCTGGTCGCCGAGGCCAAGGCCGTGCAGCTGCGGCGCGAGGCCGGGATGCCCGCCTCCGCGCGCCCGCGCCACCTGGCGTTCGCCGGGAACTCCGGCACCGGCCGCCGCACCGTCGCCGGGCTGCTGGGCCGCCTGTACGCCGGGCTCGGCGTGCTGAGCAGCGGCCACCTGGTCGAGGTGGAGCGCGGCGACCTCCAGGGCGACTTCCCCGGCGAGAGCGCGCTGAGGATGCGGCGCGCGGCCGAACGCGCGCACGGCGGCGTCCTGCTGGTGCACGACGCGCACCTGGCCAAGGCCGACCCCGCGCACGGCCGCGAGGCCCTGGACGCGCTGGTGACCACGATGCAGGCCAACCCCGACGACCTGGTCGTGGTGCTGACCGGCCCGTCGGACGCGCTGCCCGACCTGCTGCGCGAGAACCCCGACCTGGCCGCGCAGTTCCCGCTGACGGTGCACTTCCCCGACCTCGGCGACCAGGAGCTGGTGGAGCTGTTCGCCGCCCGCGCCGCCGCCGCCGGGTTCGCGCTCGCCGACGGCACCCTCGACAAGGTGGCCCGGCTGGTGCGCACCGCGCCGCGCGGCCCCGGCTTCGCCAACGCGGGCCTCGCGCTCGGCCTGCTCGACCAGGCGGTGGCGATGCAGGGCCGCCGGGTGCTGGCCGACGACGTGGTCGACGACACCGAGCGGCTCGACGAGATCCTGCCCGAGGACGTGCCCGACGCGCTCACCGCCGGGCCGGGCCGCGGCTCCGACGACCCGCGCGGCGAGATCGCCCGGCTGATCGGGCTGGCCGCCGTCAAGGAGGAGGTCGAGCACCTGGTCGCCGAGGCCAAGGCCGCCCCGATGCGGGAGCGGGCCAACCAGCGGCTGCCGCAACCGTCGCGGCACATGGTGTTCACCGGCAACCCCGGCACGGCCAAGACCACGATCGCCCGGCTGATCGCCGCCGTCTACGCCGAGCTGGGCCTGCTGTCGTCGGGCCACCTGGTGGAGGTGACGCGCGCCAACCTGGTCGCCGAGTACGTCGGCCAGACCGCGCCGCGCGTGCGCGCCGTCGTCGAACGCGCCCTGGGCGGGGTGCTGTTCATCGACGAGGCGTACACGCTGACGCAGGCCACCGGGGACGGCCGCGACTTCGGCGCCGAGGCCGTCGCCGAACTGCTGCTGCGCATGGAGGAGCACCGCTCGGACCTGGTCGTGATCGTCGCCGGGTACGGCGAGCAGATGGAGGAGTTCCTGAACTCCAACCCCGGCCTGCGCGAGCGCTTCCCCAAGAAGGTGCACTTCCCCGACTACAGCGACGAGGAGCTCATCGAGATCTTCGAGTACATGGCGGGCGGCCACGGCTTCGTGCTGGCCGACGGCGTGCTGGAGACGTTGGAGCGGCGGCTGGCCGCCCACAAGCGCGACAAGGCGTTCGGCAACGCGCGGCTGGTGCGCAACCTGCTGGAGGGGGCCATCTCCCGGCAGGGACGGCGGATCACCGAGGCCGAGCGGGAGGACCCCGGCAGCGTCGGCCCGGCCGAGGTGCGGCTGCTGCGCCCGGAGGACCTGCCCCCGGCGATCGGCCCGCGCCCCTATCCCACCGGTTTCTTCGGGTTCCGGGACGTCCCCGAGAACCGGTAGTCGCCGCCGGGCGTGCCCCGTGAGGGGGACACGCCGGGCGGGGCCCGTCGCAGTACAGGCTGATGACGATCTGTCAACATCATGCGCCGGATGGACGCGGGCACCGGCCCGTTTTGTCTAAGGTCTACCGCAGTACCGCCGACCCGGTCCTGTAGGCCGGGCACGACAAGGAGGACGCCCCGTGGCGCGCAACCGGCCATCATCCGCTCCGGCGGGGGACCCGTACGCCTACGAGGGCGACCAGCTCCGCGGGTACGGCGGCGACGCCCGCGACGGCTACGACGGCGACTACCCGCCCGCCGGGCGCACCCGCCGCCGGGGCCGCCGCTGGCCCAAGATCCTGCTGGCGGTGCTGGCCGTGCTCCTGCTGCTGATCGTCGGCGGCTACTTCTACCTCGACTCCCGGCTCAAGCGCGAGTCGGTGCTGCAGGACTACCCGGGCCGCGTGCCCGACACCCCCGGCACCAACTGGCTGATCGTCGGCTCCGACTCCCGCGAGGGCCTCACCGCCGCCGACCGCAAGCGCATGGCCACCGGCAAGGCCGAGGGCCGCCGCACCGACTCGATGATGTTGCTGCACTACGGCGACGGCGGCACCACGCTGGTCAGCCTGCCGCGCGACTCCTACGTGCCGATCCCCGGGCGCGGCTCCAACAAGCTGAACGCCGCGTTCGCCTTCGGCGGCCCCAAGCTGCTGGTGCAGACCGTCGAGCGCACCACCGGCGTGCGCATCGACCACTACGCCGAGATCGGCTTCGGCGGCTTCGTGGGCGTCGTGGACGCCATCGGCGGCGTGGAGATGTGCCTGAAGCGGCCGATGAAGGACCCCAAGGCGGGCCTGAACCTGCCCGCGGGCTGCCAGGAGCTCGACGGCGCCAAGGCGCTGGGCTACGTGCGCACCCGCGCGGGCGGCCGCGCCGACCTCGACCGCGTCGAGCGGCAGCGGCAGTTCTTCGGGGCGCTGATGAAGCGCTCGACCAGCCCCGGCGTGCTGTTCAACCCGTTCCGCAGCGTCCCGCTGGCGATGAACGCCACCAGCAACTTCCTGGTGGACGAGAACGACCACCTGCTCGACCTCACCCGGATGATGTGGGCCATGCGCGGCGTCACCGGCGGCGACGGCGTCACCACCACCGTCCCGATCGGCGGCGTCGGCTCCTCGGCCGCCGCGGGCTCCTACATCACCTGGGACCGCTCGAAGGCGCTCCAGCTGTTCGACGCCCTGAAGAACGACCGGCAGGTGCCCGCGAGCGTGATCACCAAGTAGCCGGGCCGCTAGAGTCGGCGGCATGACCGAACAGACCCCGGACAGGGCCGCCGAGCTGGACGAACTTCCCACCGCCGAGCTGTACGACCGGGCGATGGGCCTAGCCAAGGAGCGCAAGGACGTCGGGTTCCTGTGGCGGCTGCTGAAGTCGATCCCGGCCGCGGCGGCGGCGGGCGGCGACGTCGGCCGCGCCGAGTTCGACCTGCTGCACGCGGCCTCGCTGCTGGAGGAGTTCACCCACGCGGACGAGGGGAAGGTCGGCGAGGCGCTGCGCCCGCTGTACATCGAGTACCTGGCCGAGCACGAGGCGGACGCGTCCTGACCTCCGCCTGACCCGGAGGGCCCCCGGCGGCCTCCCGGCGGGCTTCTGGCGGGCCCCTGACGGGCCTCCGCCCGGCCCTTCCGCGACCCCTGTCGGAGCCCGTTCGCGCGGGATCCGGCGGGGGTTGCGGTGCAGGTTGCACCGCAAGGGGGCTTTGTCAGGTGGGCGCGGAGTGATGGCAGGGGTACCGGAAGGCTAGGTCACCCTATCTTTACCCGGCGTTGATCTGTGATCGCCGTCACTCGGGGCACTACCCTAGGCGAGTAGGCAACTACACAGGGTGGTGGACCGTGAACAAGAAGCACATGAAGCTGGCCGCGATCGCCTTCGCCGCGTGGTACGTGATCAGCCGGCCCGAAGGAGCGGCCAACCTGGTCAACAGCGGTCTGGGGGGTCTGGGCGGGGCCGCCGAGTCGATGTCACAGTTCGTGAGCGCGATTCCCTGACCACCGTCCGCCCGCCCCGTGCCCCTGGTGGGCGCGGGGCTTTTTTCGCCTCCGGCCATCGACCGCTGGCCCCGCCGTCACAGTAAAATCCCGCTTTGCGGGTCGGAGCAGATGGGCACAATCTGAATCGGGTCAGTGTGTCGCTGCGCTATACCAGGGACGGCGTCTGATGAAGAAGAACCTCCGTTATGTGGCCATCGCCTTCGTCATCTTCTACTTGCTGAGTTCGCCGCGGGCCGCGGCCGGGGTGGTGAACAACGCCTTCGACCAACTCGGTGAGGCCGGGCGGCAGCTCGCCACCTTCGTCAACTCCCTCGGCACCTGACCGGGCCGACCGCGGTGACGGGGCCGGTCGGCGGGGAGCAAGATCTCCTAAGATCGGCCTCATGTCTGTCTACGAGGTAGAGATCGGCGGTCTGCAGGGCGGTTCTGCGGACCTCGGGCAGTATCGCGGCACGGCCGTGCTGGTGGTGAACGTGGCCTCCAAGTGCGGCCTGACCCCGCAGTACGCGGGGCTCGAACGCCTTCAGGAGCGTTACGCCGGGCGCGGCTTCACCGTCCTCGGCGTCCCCTGCAACCAGTTCATGGGCCAGGAGCCGGGCACCCCGGAGGAGATCGCCACCTTCTGCTCGGCCACCTACGGCGTCACCTTCCCCCTGACCGAGAAGGTCGACGTGAACGGCGACGGGCGGCACCCGCTCTACAAGGAGCTGGTGGACGTCCCCGACGCCGAGGGCCGCACCGGCGACATCCAGTGGAACTTCGAGAAGTTCCTGATCGCTCCGGACGGCTCGGTGGCCGCCCGGTTCGGCCCGCAGGTCGAGCCCGAGGCCTCCGAGGTGGTCTCCGCGATCGAGGCCAACCTCCCGTCCTGACGCCGTCCGGCGTTCCCGCGCGCGGCTTCTCCGCGCCCTTCCGGGGCCGGGGGAGTCGCGCCGTGACGTGCGCCACATCGGAGCGGCGCGCTTGTCGCTATTCGACGTCGCGTCTAGCTTGGGTTTCCGGGCATCGAGATATGACGTGGAGCAGGAGTCGCGGCATGGGCGGATGGAGCACGGCGGACATCCCGGACCTGGACGGGCGGCGGGCGATCGTCACCGGGGCCAACAGCGGGCTGGGCTACCACACGGCCCTCCAGCTGGCCCGGCGCGGCGCGGCCGTGGTGCTGGCGTGCCGGAGCGCCGAACGCGGGCAGGCCGCCCACGACCGCATCGCGGCGGCCGTCCCCGGCGCCGCGATCACCCTCGCCCCGCTGGACCTCGCCGACCTGGCCTCGGTCCGCGCGTTCGCCGAGCGCCACGGCGACGGGCCGCTGGACCTGCTGGTCAACAACGCCGGGGTCATGGCCCTGCCGCGCCGCACCACCGCCGACGGCTTCGAGATGCAGTTCGGCACCAATCATCTCGGGCATTTCGCGCTGACCGGGCTTTTGCTGCCCGCCTTGCGCGCCGCGAAAACGCCGCGGGTGACCACCGTTTCCAGTGGATTCGCATGGGCGGGCCGGTTGCGCTTCGACGATCTGCAGGGCGAGCGCCGATATGGACGATGGTCCGCCTACGCGCAGTCGAAGCTCGCCAATCTCCTGTTCGCCAAAGAACTGGACCGCCGCTTTCCGGAAATCCTCAGCAATGCCGCCCATCCCGGATACGCCAATACCAATCTCCAGGCGGTCGGACCGAAGATGCGGGGGCGCAGGCTGGAGGAGCGCGTCAACGCGTTCGCCAACGCCGTCGTCGCGCAGTCGGCGGCGATGGGCGCGCTGCCCACCCTGTACGCGGCCGTCGCGCCCGAGGCGCGCGGCGGGGCCTGCTACGGGCCGCGCGGGCTGCAGTACCGGGGCGCGCCGACCAAGGTCGTCATGCCGCCGCAGGCCGGGCGGGCCGAGCTGGGACGGCGGTTGTGGCAGGTCTCGGAGGACCTGACGGGCGTCGGCTACGAGGCCCGCGCCGCGGGCTGACCGGCGTCGGGCCGAATGCCGACGCAGCCGTGCACCGCCTGCGCGACGGCCGCCTCGATCACCGCCCCGGGCCGGTCGCTGCGGCGCTGCGCCGCCGTCGCGGCCGCGTCCACGATGCCCTGGACGAGCTCGGCGCGCAGCTCGGGGTCGGGCACCCCGCTGTCGGCCAGCGCGTTGACCAGCGGCCGCAGCAGCTGCGCGTGCCCCTCGCGGATGCGCTCGCGGGCGGGCTCGGCGAGCGCGTGCTCGACCAGCGCCACCGCCGCCGCGTGCCGCCCGTCGGTCATGACCTCCAGCTGCACCCGGATGTAGGCGGTGACCTTGCCGACCAGGTCCGGCGGGTCGGCGAGCGCCCGCTCGACCAGCGCGGCCCAGCGCGGCAGCTCCTCCTCCACGATCGCGGCGACCAGGTCGTCCTTGGAGCGGAAGTACTCGTACAGGCTCGGCCGGGACAGCCCCACCCGGCGGGCGAGGGCGGCCAGGGACAGCGCCTCGATGCCCTCCTCGGCGACCAGGGCGCGGGCGGCGTCCAGCAGGGTGCGCAGCTGGCGGGCGCGGTGCTCGGCGACGGTGGGCTCGCTGATTCTCGGCACGCCCGCATTCTACGTTTCCCGGCATGGCCGGGCGCGGTCACGGACCCCGCTCGGGGTCCCAGTCCAGGGTGGCGGGGAGCGAGCCCTCCAGGGTGAGGAGCCACCGCTTGACCTCGACGCCCGACCCGCCGCTGTAGCCGCCCAGCCCGTTGGAGGCCACCACGCGGTGGCAGGGCACGATCAGCGGGATGGGGTTGCTGCCCATGACCTGGCCGATCGCCTGCGCCGGGACCCCGGCCTCGCTGCGGTCGCCGAGCTGGCCGTAGGTGACGACCTTCCCGTAGCCGACGGTGCCGTAGAGCGTCTCCAGCACCTGGCGCTGGACACGGGAGGTCAGCCGCCAGTCGATCGGCAGGTCGAACTCGGTCCGGGCCCCGGTGAAGTAGGCGGTGACCTGCTCCAGCGCGGGCGCGAGCCGTTCTGGATCGTCCACGACGGGGAGCCGGAACGCGGCGGTGGCGCGGGCGCGCTCGGCGGGACCGTCGCCGAAGGCGAACCAGGCGACGCCTGCCTCGGTCGCGCCGACCAGGACGCGTCCCAGCGGCGTGTCGACCGCGCCGAACGCGAGGGTGCCCGTCATGACGGCGGCGTCGTTCATGGTGCCCTGCCTTCCTTCCGGTGTCCTGTCTCCGGTACGAACACCGGCCCGATCCCCATCGTTGCAGGGACCGCCGACGGTTTCGGCCGCGTCTCAGTCCCGGAAGTAGGCGAGCAGCAGCGCCGCCGTCATGGGCAGCACCAGCACCACCGCGACCGTGGCCAGCGTCCCGTAGGACAGCGCGGTCACGATGGCGCCCGCCGCCAGCCCGCCGACCGCCGCGCCGCCGTTCATCAGCAGGTCGGACAATCCCTGCACGGCCGGACGGTCGGCGACCGGCACCGACTCGGTCAGCAGGGAGGACCCGCCGACGAGGCCGAACGACCAGCCGAGGCCCAGCAACACGAGCGCGACCGTCAGCCGCGTCACCTGGTGCGGTGCCGAGACCGCCGCCAGCGCCGCAGCGGCCGCGAGCAGTGCCATCCCGACCAGCAACACCGGAATCCGGCCGAACCGATCGGCCAACCACCCCGGCAACGGCGACAACGCGTACATCCCAGCGATGTGCAGGCTGATGACCACACCCACAACCGTGAGCCCGGCATGCCCATGATCCAGATGCACCGGCGTCATGGTCATCACGGACACCATCACGACATGGCTGACCACGATCGCGGCAACCGCAAGCCGCGCACGGGAATTACTCCGTAGAACGGCCCATCCGCCACCCCGCGCGACCTTCCCGCCGCCCTTCCCGTCGACCTTGGCCGCCGAGCCCTGACCGCCTTCCTGTGCTGGGACCTGCCCGTCCTTTCGTGCCGGGGCCGCCCCGGTGACCTTCGTCAGGGGAAGAGGCTGCCCGGCGGGCTGCGCCGGGGACTTTCCGTCGAGCTGGGCGGCCATGTCGGCGGCCAGCCGGAGCGGGTCAGGACGCAGCAGTGCCAGCACGCCCAGTGCCGAGATGCCGAACGTGACCGCCGCCAGCGTGTACGGCCCCGCCCACGCCGCGAGCCCCAGGCTGCGGCCCAGTTCGTCGGCGGGGTGGGCCAGGTTGGGACCGGCGACCGAGCCGATCGTGGTTGCCCACACCACCACCGACAGGTCGCGCGCCGAGCGTCCGGGCGGTGACAGGTCGGTGGCCGCGTAGCGGGCCGCGAGGCTGCCCGCCGTGCTGCCGCCGAACAGGAACAGCCCGGCCAGCAGCAGCGGCCACGTGTGCAGGGCCGCCGCCACCGACGCGATCACCGCGCCGAGCGTGCCCGCGCCGTAGGCCAGCGTGAGCGCGGCCCGGCGGCCTCGGCGCGCGGCGGCGCGCGCCATCGGGATGGCCAGCACGCCCGCGCCCGCGACGGCGCTGGTCTGCGCCATGCCGCCGATCGCCTCCGAGCCCGACAGGGTGGAGGCGGCCAGCGTGCTGATCGCCACGCCGGTGGCCACGCCGATGCCGCCCAGCACCTGGGTGGCGGTGAGCACCGCCAGCACCCGCCGCTGCGCCGGGTGCCGTCCGGCGGGGGACGCCGCCGGGCTCGCGGGGGTGTCCGCCGGGCTGCTGCTCAGGGCCGTCATGGCTTCCGTCCCGTCAGGAGTGAATAGGGGGATCGTTCATGAAGTGCCGGATCAATGTACGGGCCGGGGGTATATCTGGCAAGACGCGGACCGGTCCTCCCGCACCCCACCGGCATGGGGACTGCCTTCCCTGGCGGGTGAGGACGCGGCGCGGTCGTGCCGCCTCGGCCCCACAACGCCCGGAAGCGGAGCTGGCGTTGGCGAGCGAGGCCCAGTGCAGCCGCGCCATTTTGCCCTTAGGACGCCTGGAGGCGGAGCTGCCCTCTTGGTGGGCTAGGGTGCGGGGCGGTCGCTTCGCCTCGATCCTTGAGACACCTGATGCGAAACAGTCCTCCTTAGGTGAGGGCGCGGTGCGGCTGCGCCGTCCTGGCTCTTACGACACTCGGATGTGGAGTTGGCCTCCCTGGCGGGTCAGGGCGCGGTGTAGGCGTGCCGCTTCTGATGCCGCTCGGTTGTTGCCGCCTCGGGTTGCGAATGCCGCCAGTTCTGGCACCACCCCGCCCACTCGCGTGGTCTCTACCGTGCGGGTGGCCAGGGCCAGTAGGGCGGGCAGGCCGGGCAGAGGGCGCTCGCCGGGGGCTGGGAGCAGGGCGGGGAGGGCCGCCTTCAGGGCCGTCCACACGTGGATGTGCGCGCCCGCGTCGGCGGCCTCCGACAGTGCCTCCACCACCCGGTCCAGCTTGATCAGTTCGCGCCGGGCCAGCGTCGCCAGCGCCTCGCCCAGGCCGGCGGGCGGGCGGTTGCGGGCGCACAGTGCCAGCAGCGCCCGCACCGCGTCCGCGCGTTCGGCGGGTACCCGGGCCGACAGGCCGTACAGCAGGGCGGTCGCGGTCGCCGCCCCGGCGGGGCCGTCGGCCTCGGCGAGGCCGAGCAGGGTCGTGCCCTGCCGGTAGTCGCTGTCGAGGCGTTGTGCCAGGTGGGGCAGCAGGTGCGCGGCGACGATCTCGCGGTGCGACGGCAGGATCGCGGGCCACCACTCGTGCGGGCCGTAGAAGGCGGGCGTGGGGCGGTCCGGCCACAGGCCCTCGGCGGTGATGGTGCACAGCCGGTCGATGGCGGGCGGCACGGCCGTCGGCAGCGTGACGGTCGGGGTGCCGTCGGCGTCCACGGTGACGTCGGGGTCGGGCAGGCCGCCGTGGGCCAGCCAGGCGCGCAGCGCGCGTCCGGCGGGGGAGGACAGGTGCGCGGTGCGGGCCGTGACGCCGCGCGGCAGCCGCAGCAGGGCCTGCACGAGGTCGGCCGGGCCCGGTTCGATCCCGGCGGCCTCCAGCCGTTCCAGCCGGGTCACCAGCGCCGCCGGGTCGAGGTGGCCGCTGCCCTCGGTCGGGGTGGCCAGCAGCAGCGGGGAGCGGCCCACGGTGCTGACCAGCTCCCGCATCCGCCAGATCAGGAAGCGGTGCATGACCGGCTCGTCGGGGGAGCGCTCGTGCCAGGCGACCTTGCGGTGGAAGGTCATCAGGGAGTCGAAGCCGTCCTGGCGGCGCGGCGTGAGCACCGCGCGGACCGCCCCGGCCGTCCAGTCGGCAGGGGAGTTGAGGCTGAGGGTCGCGGTGACGTTCGCCGCCCAGGGCGTGGTCTCCGGCAACGCGCGGCGCAGCAGCTCGCGCAGGCTGTGCGGGTCGCGGACGGCGAACCGGACCAGCGCGTCCAGCAGGCATTCGACGGCGGGCCAGGAGTGGTCCTGCGCGGCGAACGCGGCGGCGGCCTCGGCGGGGGTGGCGATCGGGGCGGGCAGCGTGCGCGGCTGGAACGCCGGGGGCCGGGCCGGGGGCGGCGGGGTGTCGGCGGGCTGGGCCACCAGCCCCCACAGGTGGGGCGGCAGGTGCTCGGCGGCGTCGTTGACGTAGCGGAGGGTCTCGGCCGCCGCGCGGCCCGCGTGCTTGGCGACGGCCTTGGCGGCGCGTTCGCGCAGGCCCTCGTCGGACGCGGCGAACAGCGCCGTCAGCACGTGCAGGGTCACGTCGACGCGGTCGCGCTTGCGGGCCGACCGGTCCAGCCAGGTGATCGCGGCACCGGCGAGCTTGCGTTCGGGGCGCGACAGCAGCGCGTCGGCGGTCTCGACGAACGCCTCGCCGGTCAGCTGCCCGGCCTCGTCGATCCGCCGCACCTCGCGGAACGCGGCCGTGGCCACGGCGGGCGGCGATTCGGGCAGCAGCCGGACGTAGTCGCGCAGCCGGGCTGCGGTCTCTTCCAGCGTCGGCTCCAGCGCGTCGTGCAGCCGGACGAACCAGTACAGATCCTGCGGGCGGCCACCGGACAGCAGCCGCTGCACGCAGCCGTCCAGGATCAGGGAGCGCTCCAAGCGGCCGGAGGCGACCAGGTCGAGCAGCGCATCGGCCCAGGACGCCTGCCGGGCGTCGCCGGGCTTGTCCCACACCAGGCGGCGGCCCAGTTCCTCGACCTCGAACAGCCGGGGCACCAGCGCGTCCAGGAACGGGTCGTCGGCGAGCCGGTCGGGCCGCCCGCCCCACACCACCCAGTTGACGACGAACCCGTCGCAGGTGGGCGGTTCGATCCCGGCGGCCCCGGCCAGGGCGGCGGCCGCGTGCCACAGGGAGGCGTCCTGCCAGCGCAGGTCGGCGGCGCGCAGCCGTTCGGCGGCCAGGGCGGCGGCCTCGGCGCGCCACTCGGCCGGACGGGCGGCGGCGACGGTGGCGAGCGGCCCGGTCAGCTCGGCGTAGGAGGCCGACCACAGGCGCAGGTCCGCGCGCGACACCCAGGCGGCGGCGTGCTCGGCGGACTCGATCGTCGCGACCCCGGCCACCAGCAGCGGCAGCACGGCCCCCGCTTCCAGGGAGGCGCCCTCCGACGCGCCGTGCAGGGCGCTCAGGTGGCCCGGCAGTTCGCGGGCGACGTCCTGGCGGGCGGCGGCGTCGAGATCGGCGAGCCAGTGCGCCAGCGCGGGCACGTCACCGGCCTCGATCAGGGTGCGGGCCCGGCTCCACGCGGTCATCGGTCGGCCTCCCGGCCCGGGGCGGGTCCGCCCGGCGCGCACGGGGACGCCATGCCCCGGAGGACGGCGTTCGCGGGTGCTGCGGAACGGATCGGGGACAGGGGGGTCGTGTCGTTGCTCATACCACGGAATGTAAGCGGGGCCACCGACAGTTTCCGGCCGCGCCGGTGCGGGCCGCTCCGGCGGGGGCGGGCGTGGGCTGCGGGGAAGGCGGGGTACGCTCGGTGACGTGCGAAGGTTCCTCACCCCCGGCTGGCTCGGCCTCCATGCGATCGCGGTCGTGTTGTGCGTGGCGTTCCTGGGCTTCGGCTGGTGGCAGTTCGACCGCGCCCAGGCCGGCAA
Organism: Actinomadura hibisca NBRC 15177; assembly: GCF_001552635.1. GTDB lineage: Bacteria > Actinomycetota > Actinomycetes > Streptosporangiales > Streptosporangiaceae > Spirillospora > Spirillospora hibisca. The sequence continues at coordinate 168,160 of NZ_BCRO01000040.1, forward strand.
CGACCGCAGCTGGGCCTACACCTTCGAGTGGCCGATCTTCGCGCTGTTCGTGGTCGTGATGTGGGTCAAGATGATCCGCGACGAGCTGAACGGCGAGGACTCCGCCAAGCAGGCCCCCAAGGTCATCGAGGAGCCCGCCGAGGCGGCGGTCAAGCGGGAGATCATCCGCCAGCAGGAGGCCGAGGACCCCGACCTCGCCGCCTACAACCGCTACCTGGCGCGCCTGAACTCCCAGCCCGACCGGCGCGGCTGACGCGCCGCGGCCACCCCCGCCCGCCCGGCGAGAACGGCGGGCGCGCGCCCCGTCCGACCGCGCCCGCCGGGCGCGCTGAGAAAGGTGTGATCTGTGGAAGCGGCGATCAAGCGGTACCGCGTCCTGGCCCTGATCGTGGGCGTGATGTTGCTGCTGCTGGTGTTCGTGGCGATGCCGTTCCGCTACCTGGGCGACAACGCGACGCCGTCGGGCATCATCTCCCCGATCCACGGCTTCCTCTACATCGTCTACCTGGTCGCCTCCTACGACCTGTGGCGCAAGGCGGGGTGGCCGCTCAAGCAGATGCTGGTCATGGTGTCGGCCGGGCTGATCCCGTTCCTGGCCTTCTTCATCGAGCGCCGCATCGTGCGCCAGGCGCAGGAGACCGCCGCCGCCCAGGGCGGGCCGCGGAAGGCCGTCACCGAGAACGAGCCGCTCGCCGGGGCCTGATCCCCGCCGTTCCCGCCGCACGCGCCGAGCCCGGCCCTGGACCTCCGTCCGGGGCCGGGCTTATTCTTTGACCCAGTCAAGGTTGACTGGGTCAAAGAAATGCGGAGGCAGGGCATGGACGTCACCCCGGACCAGATCGAGGCGGTGCGGTCCTTCAACCGCTTCTACACCGGCGTCATGGGGGTGCTGGGCGAGTGCCTGGTGGAGTCGCCCTACTCGCTCACCGAGGCCCGCGTGATCTTCGAGCTGGCGCAGCGCGAGGACAGCGAGGTGCTGGCGCTGCGCCGCGCGCTGGGCCTGGACGCCGGCTACCTCAGCCGGATGTTGACCCGCTTCGAGGGCGACGGCCTGGTCACCCGCGACCGCGCGCCCGGCGACGCGCGCCGCCAGGTCGTCCGCCTCACCCCGCGCGGCCGCGAGGTCTTCCAGACCCTGGACGGGCGCTCGGCCGCCGAGGTCCGCGACCTGCTGGCCGGGCTGCCCGACGCCGACCGCCGCCGTCTGGTCGGCGCCATGGACGCGGTGCACGGCCTGCTGGGCGACGGCCCCAAGTCCGCGCCGTTCACGCTGCGCGGCCTGGAGCCCGGCGACCTCGGCTGGGTGGTGTCCCGCAACGGCGTGCTGTACGACGTGGAGTGCGGCTGGGACCGCAGCTACGAGGCGCTGGTGGCGAGCGTGGTCGCCGGCTACGGCACAGAGCACGACCCCGAGCGCGAGAACGCCTGGATCGCCGAGGCCGACGGCGAGCGGGTCGGCAGCATCTTCTGCATGCGGCGCGACGAGACGACCGCGCAACTGCGGCTGCTGCACGTCGAACCGTCAGCGCGCGGCCTCGGCGTCGGCGGCGCGCTGGTGGCGGAGTGCCTGCGCTTCGCCGCCGCGGCGGGCTACGAGGAGATCATGCTCTGGACCACCGCCCTCCAGAAGCCCGCCCACCGCATCTACCGGCGGGCCGGGTTCGAGCTGGCCGAGGAGGAGCCGCCGGTGCGGCGCTTCGGCGACGTGATCCACGGCCAGGTCTGGCGCCGCCGCCTGTAAGGGGAAGGGCCGGGCCGGCGGCGCTGCTCGACGCCGCCGGCCCGGTGGTGGACCCCGGTGCCGCGGGGGCGTGCGGCACCGAAATCCCGTGCTGGTCTGTGGCCCAGGCGAGCGGGGGCCGCCTGGTGGAAGGACCTGCCGCCGCACCGCGCTCCTGCGGCGGCAGGTCCGTCCGTCGCTTCCGCCGGGCGACCGTGGCGGCGCGGGGGACGCCGCCGGGTCCGGGACGGCCGAGAACCCGAGGTGTGCCACCGTGCGTCCCGTCATTCACCGCGGGCACCGTGTCGATCGGGGGCCGGTGCGTGCTGCGGTGCGGGATGCCGGGGACGTCCTCGGCCGTCCGGACCGGATCGCTCGGGAAGCGGTCCGTCAGATCGGTGCCGGTGCCGGTGAGGGACGGCGGGGGCGGCGGGGCACCGGCGGGGGAGAGGGCCGCGCCGCCCGCCCCCGTCCGCTCGGTGCCCGCCATGCGTCCCTCCTCCGGTCCTGGGGTCCGGTCCCGGATCTTTGCCCGTCCGAGAAGCTTTCCTTCACCCAGCGTCACGATCTCGTAGCGGAAGGTACCCCAGTGCCATGCGGGCGCAAACCCAGGTCAAGGAAGATTCGCGAGATCGCTAAGGGCTTTGCCCGGAGCGCGGCGATACGCGAACCGATCAGCCGAGCTGACGCAGCGTGAGCGCCGCCGCGCACAACACCGTGCCCTGGGTGGTGCGCGGGTCCACGCCGAGCAGCCCGGCCGCGCGCGCCAGCCGGTTGTCCACGGTGTTGGGGTGCACGCCGAGCGCCCGCGCGGTGCGCCGCCGGTCCAGGTCGTGGCGCAGGAAGGCGCGCAGCGTCGCCAGCAGCTCGGGGCTGCCGTCGAGCGGGTCCAGCAGTTCCGCGACGGCGTGGGCGCTGTCGCGCGAACCGCTCAGGTGGTAGTCCAGCAGCACGTCGCGCAGCTCGTACAGGCCGGGCGGGCGGCCGGTGGCCTGCGCGATGCGGGCGATCCGCACCGCCTGGTCGGCGGCGCGCGGCACGTCGGCGGTGCCCTGGGACCGGGCCGCGCCCACCACCACGCCCCCGGCGGCGGGGTCGGTGAGCAGCGGCACCAGCTCCGCCAGCCGGCCGGCCGCCGAGATCGGCAGCAGCACGTGGCCGCCGCGCGCGTCGAGCAGGGTCAGCGGCGTGCCCTCGGCGAAGCCCTCCAGCCGGGCCCGGACGCGGCGCAGCACGCGCCGCTCGGCCACCGCCGAGCCGGGGCCGTCCGGCAGGCGCAGGTTCAGCACCAGGTAGGCGTGCGCCAGCGGGACGCCGAACCGCGCCGCCGTCGCCCGCACCGCCTCCCCGGCCAGCAGCGCCCGCGCCACCTCCCGCAACTCCTCGCGCCGCTCGGCCAGGATCGCCGCCTGCTCGGCCTGGTAGGCGTCGGTCACCGCCTTCACCACCTGGCCCAACCCGCGCAGCTGGACGCGGGCCAGCCACTGGAGCGCCGCCTCCTCGCCGGGCCTGGCCGCCGCGCACAGCGCGTCCCAGACCACCTCGGCGCCGATGTGATAAGTCCCCAGCAGCACCGCCAGGTCCACGCCCTCCTCGGCGCGCTGGGCGGCGCGCTCGCGGAACAGCCGCAGGTCCTCGTGGGTGACCCGGACGCCCATCGCGGTCTGGAGGAACTGCCGGATCGCGTACCGGGCGGTGCCCGCGATCTCCAGGTCCCGCATGTCCCCGGGCAGGTCGGCGTAGTCGGGGAGCACGGCGAAGTGCCGCTCGGCCAGCTCGCGGGCCAGCCGGTTGACCTGCCCCTCGCAGCGGGCGGCGATCCCGGCGGCGACCCGCCGGACGTGCTCGTCGGTGATGGCCCGGACCTCCTTGCCACGGTACGCCGTTCCAACGAATTGTGACATGTCACAAGCCGGGCGGCCTTCAAGTGGGCTGACGGCTTCTTGTCCGGCCCCGGAGACGGCGGAAAAGTGAGCGGCACCCCCGCAGCCGATCGGAGCACCCGCATGGCCCCGCCCACCAGGTCCGCGCCCGGCATGTCCCAGCCCGACGCGTCCCGGCCCGCCGCCCCGCCGCCCGCCCGCCGCGCCTGGACGGTCGTGGCGCTGCTGTTCCTGTTCATGACCGTCAACTTCATGGACAAGGCCGTGCTGGGCTTGGCCGGGAAGCACGTCAAGGACGACCTCGGCCTGGACGACACCGCCTTCGGGCTGATCGGCAGCGCGTTCTTCCTGCTGTTCAGCGTCTCGGGCGTCGTGCTGGGCTTCCTGGCCGACCGCGTCTCCGCGCGCCGCCTGCTGACGGCGCTGGTGGTGGCGTGGAGCCTGGCGCAGCTGGTGGTGGCGCTGCCGACGGCCGGGCTCGCGACGCTGATCGTCACCCGGGTGGTGCTCGGCGCGGCCGAGGGCCCGGCGTTCCCGCTGGCCAACCACACCGCCTTCGGCTGGTTCCCCGACCGCGAGCGCGCCGTGCCCGGCAGCCTGCTGACGGTCGGCGGCGCGACTGGGATCGCGGTCGGCGGCCCGCTGCTGGCGGTGGTGATCTCGCAGTTCGGCTGGCGGGCGGCGTTCGCGCTGACCGGCGTGCTGGGCCTGATCTGGGCGATCGCGTGGTTGCGTCTGGGCGGGGAAGGCCCCTACAGCGCACGGTCGGCGGACGCCGCGAGCGACGGCCCGTCGATCCCGTTCAGGCGACTGCTCCTGAGCGGCACCGCGCTCGGCGGCCTGGTCTGCGGGTTCGCCGGGTTCTGGACGATGGCCGTCGCGATCACCTGGCTGCCGCAGTTCCTCCAGCGGGTGCACGGCTACTCGCTGGAGGCCGCGAGCCTGATGGGCGCCGGGACGCAGGTCGCCGGGATCGTGGTCGTGCTGGCGGTCGGCCGGGCGTCCCAGCGGATGGTGCACGCCGGGCGCTCCAGCCGCGTCGCGCGCGGCGTGCTGGGCGGCGCGGCCGTGGCGGTCTCGGGCCTGGCGGCGCTGCTGCTGACCCGCGTCGGCGGCGGCGGCGCGGCGCTGGTGGTGGTCATGCTGGTGGCCTTCACCCTGGTGAACTCCTTCTTCGGCCTGCTGGCGGCGGTGCTCGCCGAGATCGCGCCGGTGCGGCGGCGGGCGGCGCTGCTGGGCGCGGTCACCGCCGCGGCCGCGACGGCGGGCGCGATCGGCCCCGCCCTGACCGGCGCGCTGGTGGATCACGGCGGCGACGCCGCGACCGGTTTCCAGCACGCCTTCGACCTGACCGCCGCCCTGATGATCGTCGGCGGCCTGCTGGCTGCCGCGCTGATCCGCCCGGCCCGGGACCGCGCCGCCCTCGGCACGACCTCCTGACCCCTGAGAGGACCCCCAATGGACATCCGCGACTACGCCGACCGCATCTGGCGCGGCGAGCAGAACGACAACATCGTGCACACCGGCATGAACGGCTCCGGCGTGGTGGACATCGCCGACGGGCTCGGCTGGCTGCCCGGCTTCGGGAACGTGGTGACGTTCCGGACGCGCGGTGAGCTGCTGCTGTTCGACACCGGCAACCCCGCCGCCGCGCAGAAGACGCACGAGCGGGTGCGCGAGTGGAGCGGCGACCCGCTCACCACGGCGTTCTACTCCCACGGCCACATCGACCACGTGATGGGCATGGGCCCGTTCGACGCCGAGGCCGAGCGCGGCGGCGGACTCCGCCCGCAGGTGGTGGCGCACGAGGCCGTCCGCGACCGTTTCGACCGGTACGTGCTGACCGCCGGGTACAACTCGGTGATCAACCAGCGCCAGTTCCAGCTTCCGGACCTGCGCTGGCCCACCGAGTACCGGCACCCGGACGTGACCTTCCGCGACGGCCTGAGCGTCACGCGCGGCGAGCTGACCTTCGAGCTGTTCCACGCCAAGGGCGAGACCGACGACGCGGCGGTCGCCTGGGTGCCCGAGCACCGGCTGCTGCTGCCCGGCGACCTGTTCATCTGGCTCACCCCCAACTGCGGCAACCCGCAGAAGGTGCAGCGCTACCCGCGCGAGTGGGCGCACGCGCTGCGCCGCATGGCCGCGCTCGGCGCCGAGATCATGATCCCGTCGCACGGCGCGCCGGTGTTCGGGGCCGAGCGTGTCCACCAGGCGCTGACCGAGACCGCCGAGTGGCTGGAGAGCATCGTCGAGCAGACGTTGGCGCTGCTGAACGAGGGCGCGCGGCTGGACGACATCGTGCACGCGGTCCGCCCGCCCGCCCACCTGGCCGACAGGGTCTACCTCCAGGCCAAGTACGACGAGCCGGAGTTCATCGTCCGCAACCTGTGGCGGCTCTACGGCGGCTGGTACGACGGCAACCCGGCCCACCTCAAGCCCGCCCCCGACGCCGAACTGGCCCGCGCGGTGGCCGCCCTGGCGGGCGGCGCGCCCAAACTGGCCGACGCCGCCCGCCAGGCCATGGAGAACGGCGACCTGCGCCTGGCGGTGCACCTGGCGGAGATGGCGATCCAGGCGGACCCGCAGTCCGCGGCCCTGCACACCGTGCGCGCGGAGGTCTACGCCGCCCGCGCGGCCGCCGAGCCGTCCCTGATGGCGACCGGCGTCTACACGTGGGCGGCCGACGAATCCCGCCGCGCGGCGGGCCAGGAAGCGGCCGCCCCCTCCGTGCCCCGCCTCATCGGCTGAAGGACGCGACGGCCAGGGCCAGGATCTCGTCCAGGTCGGCGGCGAGTAGGAAGCCCTCGCCGACCGCGTGTTCGGCCGCGCGCCGGAAGGCGGGCAGGTAGTCGTCCAGGCCGCCCGGGTAGAGGGCGGCCAGGTCCAGCGGACCGGTGGACCCGAAGTTGGTGGCGAAGCCGTCGTCGCCGGGGTGGTTCTCCTGGCCCAGGCCCGACAGGACGGCGGCCGGGACGTCCACCCAGGGCGTGCGCACGCCGCCGAGGACCACGCCGTGCCCGTCGCGCGCCTCCTCCAGGAGGGCGGCGGTGGCGGGCGCGACGCCCTCGGCGACCCACCGGTCCAGCGCCGCGAGCGCGGCCTGGGCGACGTAGTGGTGCTGGGGGCCGGAGTTGACCGGGCGGGCCGTGGAGAGGCCGGACACGGCGGCGGGGTCCAGCGCCTCGGCCATCTCGCGGGTCGGGACCGTGCCGTCGTCGCGGGGGCCGAGGCTCATGGCGTAGGTGTCGGCGTGCGCGGATCCGGCCAGCTCCCACAGCCGGCACCGCTCGCCGTCGGCCTGGCGGGCGGGCTTGGAGCGCAGCCGCGCGCCGAGCACGTCCGACTCGGCCTGGAGCATCAGGATCGGCGCGCGCCCGTCGGTGCGCACCAGGTAGGGCCGGAACGGGCCGTCCTCGGACGCCTGCATCCGCCCCGGCCGCCCCAGCAGCAGGTAGCCGTCGTAGGGCCGGTGGTGGGGCGTGACGGCGTTGATGTGGCCGATCACGCCCCGCGCCGACTGCGACTTGCCCGCCGCCAGCACCCGCCGCACCTCCAGCGGCCCGAGCAGCCCTTCCCTGATCGCGTCGGCGGCCTTGGAGAACAGGTCGGGGCAGTAGGCGTCACCCGGGTGCTCCAGCGAGCGGTACCGGTCGGGCTGGTCCACGGTGACGGGATCGGGCAGCAGGTCGCTCGTGAAGGTGCTGCCGCCGTACAGCCCGGCGCGCTGCACCGAGATCCCGACCCAGATCATGCCGGAACGCATGATGTGGCGGTGCGTCTCGGTCCAGAACGGGGCGCCGTCCGACCCTGCGGAGACGTTCAGCCACTCCACCACGACCACGCCGTTGAACGCGGCGGCGTCGGGCCGGTGGACGACCAGCCGCGTGCGGAACGGCACGGGGGCCTTGGGCTCGGTCGTCCAGCGCCCGTCCAGCGGGGCGTCCACGGGGGAGAAGACGACGGCCTCGCCGCTCAGGAAGTACTCCTCGGCGATGTATCCGGCCGTGCCCAGGTCGAAGTGGGTGGCCTGCAAGCTGATGCGCCCCGGCAGCGGCCCCGTGATCTCCATGAAGCGGTATGAAAGCACACATTCCACCACCCGGCCCCCGGCGGGGGCTGATCGCTCAGAGCGAACGTTGTTGCGGAAACAAAATCCTGCTCCGCTTTCTTGAGTGTGTATGACTCAACTTGCGGTTGGGTCGTGGCGACAATGACTTGGAGCTGAGCATGAGCGAGACCCTGACGCTGCCGGTGCTGCCCCTGGACGACGGGGTCGTGCTGCCGGGCATGGTCGTTCCCCTCGACCTCTCCGACAGCGGCGAAGTGCGCGCGGCGATCGAGGCGGCCAAGGCGGCCGCTCAGAGCAAGGGGCCGGGCATCCGCTCGGCCGTCAAGCCCCGGGTGCTGGTCGTGCCCCGCCTGAACGGCCAGTACGCCGCGCTGGGCACCCTGGCGGTGATCGAGCAGGAGGGCCGGCTGCCCGACGGCGAGCCCGGCGTGGTCGTGCGCGGCGTGGCCCGCGTCAAGATCGGGACCGGGACGACCGGGCCCGGCGCGGCCCTGTGGGTCGAGGGCGAGCAGGTCGCCGTCCCGCCCGCGACCGGCCGCACCCAGGAGCTGGCCACCGAGTACAAGGGCCTGGTCAGCGCCATCCTGGAGAAGCGCGGCGCGTGGCAGATCGTGGACGTGGTGCAGCGCATCGAGGACCCCTCGGTGCTGGCCGACAACTCCGGCTACGCCCCCTACCTGACCGACGAGCAGAAGATCCAGGTGCTGGAGACGCCCGACACCGTCGAGCGGCTGTCCCTGGTCATCGGCTGGACGCGGGACCACCTCGCCGAGCTGGACGTGCAGGAGACCATCCGCAAGGACGTCCAGGAGGGCATGGAGAAGACCCAGCGCGAGTTCCTGCTGCGCCAGCAGCAGGAGGCCATCCGCAAGGAGCTGGCCGAGCTGAACGGCGACCCCGCCGACGAGGAGGACGACTACCGCGCCCGGATCGAGGCCGCGAACCTCCCCGAGAAGGTGCGCGAGGCCGCGCTCAAGGAGGTCGACAAGCTGGAGCGGTCCTCCGACGCCTCCCCGGAGGGCGGCTGGATCCGCACCTGGCTGGACACCGTGCTCGACATCCCCTGGAACGAGCGCACCGAGGACTCCTACGACATCGCCGGGGCCCGCGAGATCCTGGACGCCGACCACACCGGGCTCGACGACGTCAAGGAGCGCATCGTCGAGTACCTCGCCGTCCGCAAGCGCCGGGCCGACCGCGGCCTCGGCGTGGTCGGCGGCCGCCGCAGCGGCGCGGTGCTGGCGCTGACCGGCCCGCCCGGGGTCGGCAAGACCTCGCTCGGCGAGTCGATCGCGCGGTCCATGGGCCGCGAGTTCGTGCGCGTGGCGCTCGGCGGCGTCCGGGACGAGGCCGAGATCCGCGGCCACCGGCGCACCTACGTCGGCGCGCTGCCCGGCCGCATCGTGCGGGCCATCCGCGAGGCGGGCTCGATGAACCCCGTCGTGCTGCTGGACGAGATCGACAAGGTCGGCGCCGACTACCGCGGCGACCCGACCGCGGCGCTGCTGGAGGTCCTGGACCCCGAGCAGAACCACACCTTCCGGGACCACTACCTGGAGGTCGAGCTCGACCTGTCCGACGTGCTGTTCGTGGCCACCGCCAACGTCGTCGAGCAGATCCCCGGCCCGCTGCTGGACCGCATGGAGCTGGTGGAGCTGGACGGCTACACCGAGGACGAGAAGGTCTCCATCGCCCGCGACCACCTCGCCCCGCGCGAGCTGGACAAGGCCGGGCTGGAGCGCGCCGAGGTGACCTTCACCGACGCCGCGCTGCGCCTGCTGGCCTCGGAGTACACCCGCGAGGCCGGGGTCCGGTCCCTGGACCGCGCGCTCGCCCGCGTCCTGCGCAAGGTCGCGGCGAACGTGGCCCTGGAGAAGGCGGCGCTGCCGATCACCATCGACGCCGCCGACCTCAAGGACTACCTGGGCCGTCCCCGGTTCACCCCGGAGGCCGAGCTGAGCCGCACCGAGCGCCGCACCGCGGTGCCGGGCGTGGCGACGGGCCTGGCCGTCACCGGCGCGGGCGGCGACGTCCTCTACATCGAGGCGTCGCTGGCCGACAAGGAGACCGGCGGCACCGGCGTGACGCTCACCGGCCAGCTCGGCGACGTCATGAAGGAGTCGGCGCAGATCGCGCTCAGCTACCTGCGCTCGCGGGGCGCGGAGCTGGAGCTGCCGGTCGGCGACCTGAAGGACCGCGGCGTGCACGTCCACGTCCCGGCCGGGGCCGTGCCCAAGGACGGCCCGAGCGCGGGCATCACGATGACCACGGCGCTGGCGTCGCTGCTGACCGGCCGCCCGGTTCGCGCGGACGTGGCCATGACCGGCGAGGTCTCCCTCACCGGCCGGGTCCTGCCCATCGGCGGCCTCAAGCAGAAGCTGCTGGCCGCCTCGCGGCTGGGCATCACGACCGCGATCGTGCCCAAGCGCAACGAGCCGGACCTGGAGGACGTGCCGGCCGAGGTCCTGGACAAGATGACGGTGTTCGCCGTCAGCGACGTCCGCGAGGTCCTCGACCTGGCTCTGGAGCCCGCCACCAGCGGGCGCCCGGTCACCGTCTGACCAGGCCGTCAACGAGACGAGGCCGCTCCCGGGACGCCCGGGGGCGGCCTCGTCCCTTTCCGGGGTGAAGAGTCGGCCATGGTCGGTCAAAGCGCCGATTCCGCCGCGCCCGGCCCGGGGATCACAGCCGCGATGCCCGACGGCGGAGGGGGACCGCGATGCTGACCGACGCCCGCGTGACGAGCGTGCCGGAGCTGACCGACCTGCTGGAGCGGGGCGGCCCGCCCACCGAGATCCAGCTCGGCGGCACCCTGGAGGCCGTCCCCGCGCTCACCCTGCCGCCCGGCTGGGCGCTGACCGGCCTGCCCGAGGCCGCGCTGGTCTTCGCCGACGGCGCGGGCCTCACCCTGACCCGCGACAACCGCGTGGCCCGGCTCCGGCTGGAGACCGCGCCCGACGCCGCCGCGATCACCGCCGACACCGGCCGGGACGACTGCGGCACGCTGGAGCTGGACGACGTCACCACCGTCGGCCGCGTCGCGATCATCGCCGAGGGCGCGCTGCGCACCGGGCACGTGCAGGTGCACGCCCTGCACGTCGAGGCCGCCGACGCCCGCGAGCGCCTGCCCCGCCCCGCCGGGTACGGCGTGGCGGTCCTGCAGGGGGCCTTCACCCTCTACAACCTCCAGGACGACGCCGGATCGCTGATCACCGCCGACCTGACCCGGATCTCGGCGGGCGCGCCGGACGCGCCGGTGCGGGGGAGCGGGGTCTTCGTCTCCGGCACCGACGGCGGCGGCCGCGTGGAGGCGGCCCGGCTGCACACCGGCGCCGTGCACTCCGACGGCGGCATCGCCCCCGGCACCGCCGACCGGATCTCCGGCGGCGTCTTCGTCGTGCGCGCCACCGTCCGCGAGGTCCTGAACAACGGGCCCGTCACCACCTACGGCCCCAACGACATGGTCCTGGACCTGTGGGGCACCGCCGACGTGTGGACGGCCACCGCGCCGATCACCTCGCACGGCCCCAGCGGCATCGGGTTCGTCAACTTCGGGACGATCGGGCGGCTGCGCGTCACCGCGCCCGTCGAGACGTTCGGCACCGGCGCGCGCGGCTTCAACCTCTACGACGGCACGATCGACATCATCGAGTTCGACCGCATCACCACCCACGGGGACGCCGCCGTGGGCGTGCAGATCGACCGGCCGTTCGGCTCGCTGACAGTCTTCAACGGCCTGTGCACCCACGGCGGCACCGGCGAGACCCTGGTCAAGGGCAAGATCGAGCGCCTTCCGGCCACCGCGCTCAGCCTGCTGCCGGGCGCGGACGGCGGCAGCGTCCGCGTGAACGGCGGCGCGGCCGCGCACGGCGAGGGCGTCCCGGTCGTGCAGGTCCTCGGCACGGTGAAGGACCTCGCGGTCACCGGCGGCGTGCAGGCGTAACGGCCGCGCGTTCCGGACGCCACGGCGTCCAAGGTCAGCTAATTGAAGAGTAGTGGTCCGGCCTTTTCGGTCCCGGCCGTTGCACCTCGCCCGGCATAGTCGCCCGGCAGACGGGGACAAGCAGCGCGGAACCGAAGTGATGGAGGAACCACAAGTGGCCGGTACGGCGGAAATGCAGCATGCGGCGCCCCGCGAGCACCATCGGGCGCCCTGGTACGTGACGGTGCTGCGGGTGTTCGGCGTGCTGGTGGCCCTGGCGGCGCTGGGCGTGTTCTTCTACTACGCCTTCCGCCTCACCCTGACGCCCGTGCAGGACAACGGACAGGCCGGTGGCAACACCGATCCGGGCGACTCGCTCCGCTTCTACATGGACCGCCCCACCAAGGAAGCGCTGCTGCAGCTCGGCGGCAACCTGGCGCTGCTCGCGCCGCTCGGCGTGCTGCTGCCGTGGGTGTCGGTGAAGATGCGCGGCCCGCTGCGGCTCGCGGTCGTCGGCGCGCTGGTGTCGCTGGCGATCGAGATCGTGCAGGGGCTGGTGGTGATGGGGCGCGCCTTCGACGTGGACGACGTCATCCTCAACACCCTCGGCGTCGTGCTGGCCTACCTGCTGGTGGGCCGCAAGGTGTCGCGGGTGATGCGCGGCCGCCGCTGACCCGGCGACGGCCTGGCGACGGCCCGCAGCCGGTCCGGCGCTGACCTCGCGCCGATCCCGGCTGACCCCGCGCGCCTAGCGCGGGGTCAGCCGGAAGATCCGCAACTGCCGCTCCACCCGCTCCACGTACCGGTCGTAGACCGGCCACACCTCCAGCAGCCGGGGCCACACCTCGGCGCGCTCCCGATCGTCCAGCAGCCGCGCCGTCACCGGCGTCGTCCGGCCCCGGAAGCTCACCTCCGCCTCCGGCGTCTTGATCAGGTTCCCCGTCCACGCCGGGTGCTTCTCCTGACCGAAGTTGGAGCCGACCACCACCCACGTGCCGTCCTGCTCGGGCAGGCACGCCAGTGGCGTCGTCCGCGCCTGCCCGCTGACCGCGCCCGTCGTGGTCAGCACCAGGCTCGGCACCAGCGCCTGGCCCAGCAGGAACCGGCCGCCGGTCAGCCTGTGCAGGGCGCGGTCCAGCGGCGGGACGACCTTCGGCCCCACCTTCGAGAACCACTTCGCGCCCGACACGCGCTGCATGAGGGGCCCGAACGCGCGCTTCACGGGACCGGGCGCGGTCGGGCCGGACGTCGGCTGCCGGGACATGTGCCGCTCCTTACCGCCGGGCGCGAGCCGCCCGGCCTTGCGGGGATCGAGGTGCCCGGACGCGGCCAGCCAGCGCAGCGCGTCGGCGGTGGTGTCGCGCACCGGGCGCAGGGTGAGGCCGAGCGCGTCCAGGGCGGGCCGGTCGTCGGTGGGCACCAGCCGCACCATGAACTCGGCCGCGTCGCGGGTCAGCGGGTAGTCGAACGGCCGCACCCGCTTGGCGGCGTCCAGCAACGTCCCGGCCGCGATCATCACCCAGGCCGGGACCGGCAGCCGACGGCAGCGCACGCCGGTCAGCTCGTCGCACAGGTCGGCGTACCCCGGCCAGGTGAGGAAGTGGCCGCCGAGCACCCAGCGGTGCCCGCGCCCCTCGGCGGTGACGGTCCGTGCCAGCGCCTCGCCCAGGTCGCGCACGTCGATGACCGAGACACCGCCGGGCGGCGTCGGCCAGCCCTTGCCGAGCGCCCCGACGAGCCCTTCCATCAGCGCGTCCAGTATCGGCTGGTGCGGTCCGCACACGCCGCCCGGATACACGATGGTGACCGGCGCGCCGCTGTCCTGGAGGCCACGGACATAACGTTCGGCGGCCAGCTTGGAGCGTCCGTAATCGGTGCGCGGGCTCGCCAGCGGGGAGGCCGAGGTGATGACCGGGCCGTCCGGCGGCACGAACACCGCGATCGTGGAAACGTGCACGACCGGGGCCAGGCCGAGATCGACCGCGCCGCCGATGACGTTGCGGGTGCCGCGCACGTTGATCTCGACCAGATCGCCTGCGTCGCCGGTGACGCCGATGGCGGCGGCGCAGTGGATCGCGGCGTCGCAGCCGTCCATCGCGGCGCGCACGGCCGCCTCGTCCAGCATGTCGCCGGGCACCAGCTCGACCTCCTCGGCGGTGACGCCGATCGCGGCCAGCGCCTTGGCGGCCTTGCCGGGATCGCGCACCAGCGCGCGCGGCGTGTGCCCGGCGGCCAGCAGCGCACCGGCGGTGTAGGAGCCGACGAAGCCGGACGCGCCGGTGAGGAAGACCCGCATGGCAGCAAACTAGCGCTTGGTCGTGCCGGAGGGAAAGCACCCCGCCCGGACGGGACGGTGCGACCGCCGCAACGGGCGGCCTGTTCCGGTCAGGCCGATAGCCGGGAAGTCACCGTCCGGCCCGTTGACGGCCCTGGAACGCTCCAGCACACTCGGGGCTCACCTGACCGCCGACCGGGAGGGAACCCATGAGGATCGGACTGGCCGGCGCGGGGCGCATCGGGGCGCGCCACGCCGCCGCGCTGTGCGGGCTCGCCGAGATCGAGTCGCTGGTGGTGGCCGACGCCGACCCGGCGCGGGCGCGGAAGCTGGCCGCCGGGCTGGGCGGGCGCGCCGCCGCCGTGGAGCCGGTGGAGGCCCTGTTCGGGGCCGGGCTGGACGGCCTGGTCGTGGCCGCCGCCACCGACGCGCACGCCGGGCTCGTCGGCCGCGCGGTGGCCGCCGCGACACCGGTGTTCTGCGAGAAGCCGCTCGCCTCGGACATTGATGGAACGTTCCAAATCATGGTCGCCGCGCGCACCGCCCGCGTCCCGGTGCAGGTCGGCTTCCAGCGCCGCTTCGACGCCGGGTACCTCGCCGCGCGCGAGGCCGTCGCCGCCGGGCGGCTCGGCTGGCTGCACACCGTGCGCTCGTGCAGCTTCGACCCCGCGCCGCCGCCGCCCTCCTACATCCCCGCCTCCGGCGGCCTGTTCCGCGACTGCCTGATCCACGACCTCGACTCGATCCGCTACGTCACCGGCCGCGAGGTCGTGCGGGTCATGGCGGCCGGGGGCAACCGGGGCGACGCGGTGTTCGCCGAGCACGGCGACGTGGACACCGGCGCGGCCCTGCTGGTGCTGGACGACGGCACCCTCGCCGTCGTCTCCGCCACCCGCTACAACGCCGCCGGATACGACGTGCGGCTGGAGCTGTTCGGAGCCAAGGACAGCCTGGTCGCCGGGCTCGACGCCCGCACGCCGCTCACGCCGCTGCCCGCGCACGCCGTGCCCGACACCCCCTACAGCGGGTTCCTGGAACGGTTCGCGCCCGCCTACGACGCCGAGCTGCGCGCGTTCGTGGACGTCGTCGCGGGCCGCCGCCCCAACCCCTGCCCGCCCGAGGACGCCCTCGAAGCGTTCTACCTGGCCGAGGCGTGCGAGCTGGCGCGGCGCGAGTGCCGCGCCGTCGATCCGGCGGAGGTGCGGCGATGAGGGTGGCGGGAGCGCCGATCTCCTGGGGCGTGTGTGAGGTGCCCGGCTGGGGGCACCAGCTCTCGCCGCGCCGCGTGCTGAGCGAGATGCGCGCCCTCGGCCTGTCGGCCACCGAACTGGGCCCGGACGGTTTCCTGCCCGCCGACCGCGCCGAACGCGACGTGCTGCTGGAGCTGTACGGCCTGACGCTCGCGGGCGCGTTCACGCCCTTGGTGCTGCACGACCCGACCCACGACCCACTCGCCGAGGCCACGCGTGCCCTGGAAACCCTGCCCGACGGCGCGGTGCTCGTCCTGGCCGCCGCCACCGGCCTGCACGGCTACGACCAGCGCCCCGCCCTCGACGCGGCGGCCTGGACGACCCTGCTCACCAACCTCGACGCCGTCGCCCGCCTCGCCGCCGACGCGGGCCGCACCGCCACCCTGCACCCGCACGTCGGCACGGTCGTGGAGACCCGCGCCGAGGTCGAGCGCGTGCTCGACGGCAGCGCGGTGCCGCTCTGCCTGGACACCGGCCACCTGCTGGTCGGCGGCACCGACCCCGTCGCGCTCGCCCGCGCCGCCGCCGACCGCGTCGCGCACGTGCACCTCAAGGACGTGGACACCGCGCTGGCCGGACGGGTCCGCGACGGCCGCACCGGCTACACCGAGGCGGTCGCGGCGGGCATGTACCGGCCGCTCGGCGCGGGGGACGTTGACATCTCGCAGATCATCTCCACGCTGGAGGGGGCCGGGTACGAAGGCTGGTACGTCATGGAACAGGACACCGTGCTCACCGCCGAGCCCCCGCCGGGACGCGGGCCGCGCGACGACGTGCGCGCGAGCCTGGCCCACCTCGCGGAGGCCGCCCCATGACCTACGACCTGATCACGATGGGCCGCGTCAGCGTGGACGTCTACCCGCGCGAGATCGGCGTCCCGCTCGAAGAGGTGGAGACCTTCGGCAAGTACCTGGGCGGCAGCCCCACCAACGTCGCGGTGGCCGCCGCCCGCCACGGCCGCCGCACCGCCGTGATCACGCGCACCGGCGACGACCCGTTCGGCCGCTTCGTGCACCGCGCGCTGCGCGGCTACGGCGTGGACGACCGTTTCGTCACGTCCGTTCCGGGCCTGCCCACGCCCCTGGCGTTCTGCGAGATCTTCCCGCCCGACGACTTCCCGCTCTACTTCTACCGCTATCCCAAAGCCCCTGACCTGGAGATCAGCCCCGGCGAACTGGACCTGGAGGCCATCGGCGCGGCCCGCGTCATGTGGGCCACCGTCACCGGCCTGTCCCGGAAGCCGAGCCGCGAGGCGACCCTGACGGCGCTGGCCGCCGCGCGCGGCCGCACCGTCCTGGACCTCGACTGGCGGCCCATGCTCTGGACCGACCCGGACGAGGCCCGCCCGCTGGTCCGCGCCGCCCTCGCGCACGCCGCCGTCGCGGTCGGCAACATCGACGAGTGCGAGATCGCCACCGGCGAGCGCGACCCGCTCCGCGCCGCCCGCGCCCTGCTCGCCCACGGCCCGGACCTCGCCGTCGTCAAGCGCGGCCCGGCCGGGACGCTCGCCGCCACCGCCGACGAGGTCGTGGAGCTGCCGCCGGTGCCGGTCGAGGTCGTCAACGGCCTGGGCGCGGGCGACGCGTTCGGCGGCGCGCTGTGCCACGGCCTGCTGGCGGGCTGGGAGCTGCAACAGGTGATCGCGTTCGCGGGCGCGGCCGGGGCGCTGGTCGCCTCCCGCCTCGCCTGCGCGGACGCCATGCCCACCGAGGACGAGGTGGACGCGCTGCTCAAGGAGGCCAGGTGACCAAGCGCCACATCCCCGCCGGCACCGCCGCCGACAGACCCTGCACGCTGGTCGTCACGCCCGAGTCGGCCGGGTGGGAGCACACCGCGCTGACCGTCGTCGAGATCCCGCCGGGCGGCCACGCCTTCGACACCGGCGACTTCGAGACGATCGTGCTGCCGCTCGCCGGGTCCGGCGCGGTGGTCTGCGACGGCGAGCGCTTCGAGTTGCAGGGCCGCCGCAGCGTGTTCACCCGCGTCACCGACTTCGCCTACGTGCCGCGCGACGCCCATGCCACCGTCATGGGGGAGGGCCGCTTCGCGCTGGCGTCGGCGCGCTGCGAACGTCGGCTCGCGCCCCGCTACGGCCCCGCCGAGGAAGTCCCGGTCGAACTGCGCGGCGCGGGCCCGGCCAGCCGCCAGGTCAACAACTTCGGCACCCCCGACGGCTTCCCGCATGCGGACCGGCTCATCGCCTGCGAGGTGCTGACGCCCGGCGGCTGCTGGTCGTCCTACCCGCCGCACAAGCACGACGAGCAGACCGCGACCGAATCGGTCCTCGAAGAGATCTACTACTTCGAGGTCGCCGGGGACGGCATGGCCTACCAGCGCGTCTACGGCGGCACCGACGTGCTGGCCGAGGTCCGCTCCGGTGACGCGGTGCTGATCCCGCACGGCTGGCACGGCCCGTCCATGGCGGTGCCCGGCTATAACCTGTACTACCTGAACGTGATGGCCGGGCCGTCCCCCGAACGTGCCTGGCGCATC
The DNA here is from genome assembly GCF_001552635.1 of Actinomadura hibisca NBRC 15177. Taxonomy (GTDB): domain Bacteria; phylum Actinomycetota; class Actinomycetes; order Streptosporangiales; family Streptosporangiaceae; genus Spirillospora; species Spirillospora hibisca. Next base: position 185,775 of record NZ_BCRO01000040.1, read on the forward strand.
TGCGACGACCCGGCCCACGCCTGGATCCGCGACACCTGGCCCGGCCAGGACGTCGACCCCCGCCTCCCGCTGACCTCCGCGCAGGAGCTTCCATGAGACTCACCGTCGGGCAGGCCCTGGTGCGCTTCCTGGCCGCCCAGCACACCGAACGCGACGGGACGCGCCGCCCGTTCTTCGCCGGGTGCTTCGGCATCTTCGGCCACGGCAACGTCGCCGGGATCGGCCAGGCCCTGCTGGAGGAGGACTTCCCCTACTACATGGCGCGCAACGAGCAGGCGATGGTGCACGCCGCCGCCGGGTACGCGCGCATGAACGACCGGCTGGCCGCGTTCGCCTGCACCACCTCCATCGGCCCCGGCGCGACCAACCTGGTCACCGGCGCGGCGCTCGCCACCATCAACCGGCTGCCGGTCCTGCTGCTGCCCGGCGACGTGTTCGCGACCCGTACCGCCAACCCGGTGCTCCAGGAGCTGGAGGACCCGCGCTCCTACGACGTGTCGGTCAACGACTGCCTGAAACCGGTGTCGCGGTTCTGGGACCGCATCAACCGGCCCGAGCAGCTCCCGTCCGCGCTGCTCGCCGCGATGCGCGTGCTCACCGACCCCGCCGAGACCGGCGCGGTCACCCTCGCGCTGCCGCAGGACGTGCAGGCCGAGGCGCACGAGTGGCCGGACGAGCTGTTCGCGCCGCGCACCTGGCGCGTGGCGCGGCCCGTCCCCGAGCCCGCCGATCTGGAGGAGGCCGCCGAGGTGCTGAGCCGCGCCGAACGGCCGCTCGTCGTCGCGGGCGGCGGCGTCATCTACTCCGGCGCGACCGACGAACTGCGCAGGTTCGCCGAGCAGACCGGCACCCCCGTCGCCGAGACGCAGGCGGGCAAGGGCGCGCTGCCCTGGGATCACCCGCAGGCCGCCGGGGCGATCGGCGCGACCGGTACGACCGCCGCCAACGCGCTCGCGCGCGAGGCCGACGTCGTCCTGGGCATCGGCACCCGCTACAGCGACTTCACCACCGCTTCGCGCACCCAGTTCGCCCGGCCCGGCGTCCGGTTCGTCAACCTGAACGTGGCGCGCTTCGACGCCGCAAAGCACGCGGGCGTCACATTGGTCGCAGACGCCCGCGAAGGACTCAGAGGACTGCATGCGGCACTTGCGGGGTATACGGTCCCGGATGCCTACCGGGAAGAGACGCGCGTGCTGACCGCGCGCTGGAACGCCACCGTCGACCTCGCCGCCACGACCTCCCACGGACCCCCGCTCGCCCAGGCGCAGGTCATCGCCGCCGTCAACCAGGCCGCCGGGCCGCGCGACGTGGTGGTGTGCGCCGCCGGGTCGATGCCGGGCGACCTGCACAGGATGTGGCGCGCCCGCGACCCCAAGGGCTACCACGTCGAGTACGGCTACTCCTGCATGGGCTACGAGATCGCCGGCGGCCTCGGCGTGAAGATGGCCGACCCCTCGCGCGAGGTGTTCGTGCTGGTCGGCGACGGCTCGTACCTGATGATGGCGCAGGAGCTGGCCACCGCCGCCGCCGAGGGCGTCAAGCTCGTCGTGGTGCTGGTGCAGAACCACGGCTACGCGTCCATCGGCGGCCTGTCGGAGTCGGTCGGCGCGCAACGCTTCGGCACGGCGTTCCGCGCCCGCACCGGCACCGGGCTGGACGGGCCGCGCCTGCCGGTGGACCTCGCCGCCAACGCCGCCAGCCTCGGCGCGGACGTGCTGCGCCCCACCACCCTGGACGAGCTGCGCGCCGCCCTCCGCCAGGCGCGCGACGCCGCCGTCACCACCGTCGTCCACATCGAGACCGACCCGCTGCTCCCGGCCCCCGACGGCGAGTCCTGGTGGGACGTCCCGGTCGCCGAGGTCTCGGCGCTGGACTCCACCCGGCAGGCCCGCGCCCGCTACGAGAAGGAGCGGCAGGCGCGACGCCGACACCACCTGTGAACCCGGTCCATCCCTCGGGGAGAGAACGGAGCGCCCCATGCCAGCCACCCCCCACTCCAGGATCACCAGACCCACCGCCGCCGTTCTCGCCGGGACGCTCGCCCTGGCCGCGCTGTCCGCGTGCAGCAGCTCGGGCGGCAAGAAGGCCGAGGAGAGCGCCGCGCCTGGCGGCCAGCGCCTGAAGATCGCCATGGTCACGCACTCCGGGCAGGGCGACACCTTCTGGGACATCGTGCAGAAGGGCGCCAAGGCCGCCGCCGTGAAGTCCAACGTCGAGTTCCTCTACTCGGCCGATCCCGACGGCGGCAAGCAGGCCCAGCTCGTGCAGACCGCCATCGACCAGAAGGTGGACGGCATCATCGTCACCTTCGCCAAGCCCGACGCGCTCAAGGACGTGGTGGCCCGCGCCACCGCCGCCAAGATCCCGGTGGTGTCGATCAACTCCGGCGCGGACGTGTCGGCCCGCTACGGCGCGGTCGCCCACTTCGGCCAGGACGAGCGGATCGCCGGTGAGGCCGCCGGGGCGCAGCTCGCCAAGATCGGGGCCAAGCGCGCGGTCTGCGTCATTCACGAGCAGGGCAACGTGGGTCTGGAGGACCGCTGCGCCGGGGCCAAGAAGACCTTCGGCGGCGACCTGCAGAACCTGTTCGTGCCCGGCACCAACATGCCGCAGGTGAAGTCGTCGCTGGCCGCCAAGCTCCAGACCGACAAGAACATCGACGGCGTGCTCACGCTGGGCGCGCCGTTCGCCGCCACCGCCGTGGACGTGGTGAAGGAGACCGGCAGCAAGGCCAAGATCGGCACGTTCGACCTGAACAAGGACCTGATCGCCTCCATCAGGTCCGGCGCGATCCAGTACGCCGTGGACCAGCAGCCCTACCTCCAGGGCTACGCGGCCGTGGACGGGTTGTGGCTGCTGAAGAACAACGGCAACGTGCTGGGCGGCGGCCGTCCGGTGCTGACCGGCCCGGCGATCGTCACCAAGGACAACGCCGCCGCGCTGGAGGCGTTCGCGAACCGGGGCACCCGATGAGCCAGGCCGCCGCCGCGCCGCCTTCCCTGGCCAAGGGCGACGAGCGGCTGGCACGACGCTCGCCGCTGCGCCGCCTGCTGGGCCGTCCCGAACTGGGGGCGCTGCTGGGCGCGGTCGTGCTGTTCGTGTTCTTCTCGGCCGTCGCCGACGCGTTCCTGCGCGCCGGGTCGTTCTCCACGATCCTGTACGCGGGCTCCACCTTCGGGATCATGGCGGTGGGCGTGGCGCTGCTGATGATCGGCGGCGAGTTCGACCTGTCGGCCGGGGTGATGGTGACGACGTCGGCGCTGATCGCGGCGCTGGTCGGCTATCAGCTCACGCTGAACCTGTGGGTCGGCGTGGCGATCTCGCTGGTGCTGACGCTGGGGCTGGGCTTCCTGAACGGCCTGCTGTACGTGAAGACGGGGCTGCCGAGCTTCATCATCACGCTGGCGACGTTCTTCATGCTGGCGGGGGCCAACCTCGGCGTCACCAAGGCCGTCACCGGCAACGTCGCCTCCGACTCGGTGCGCGACATGGACGGCTTCGCCTCCGCCCGCGCGGTGTTCGCCTCCGACGTGGAGCTGGCCGGGGTCACCGTCAACATCACCGTGTTCTGGTGGTTGCTGCTGGTCGCGGTGGCCACGTGGATCCTGCTGCGCACCCGGATCGGGAACTGGATCTTCGCGGTGGGCGGGTCGGCCGCCAGCGCCCGCGCGGTCGGCGTGCCGGTGGCCCGCACCAAGATCGGGCTGTTCATGGGCGTGGCGTTCTGTGCATGGTTGTCGGGGATGCACCTGGTGTTCGCGTTCGCCAGCGTGCAGTCCGGCGAGGGCGTGGGCAACGAGTTCTCGTTCATCATCTGCGCGGTCATCGGCGGCTGCCTGCTCACCGGCGGGTACGGGTCGGCGGTCGGCGCGGCGATCGGCGCGTTCATCTACGGCATGACCAACAAGGGCATCGTGTACGCCGAGTGGGACCCCGACTGGTTCAAGTTCTTCCTCGGCGCGATGTTGCTGCTCGCGACGGTGGTCAACCTGGTGGTGCGGCGCAGGGTGGAGCGGGCGCGATGACGGCGGAGACGGGGACGGCGGGCGCGCCTCTGGTGCGGCTGGAGGGCGTCGGCAAGAGCTACGGCAACGTGATCGCGCTGAAGGACGTCTCGCTGGAGGTCGCCCCGGGCGAGGTGACCTGCGTGCTGGGCGACAACGGCGCGGGCAAGTCCACCCTCATCAAGATCATCGCAGGGCTGCACCGGCACGACGAGGGCGTGCTGCGCGTGCACGGCGAGCCCGTCACGTTCGGCTCGCCGCGCCAGGCCCTGGACGCCGGGATCGCCACCGTCTACCAGGACCTGGCGGTGGTGCCGCTGATGCCGGTGTGGCGCAACTTCTTCCTCGGCTCGGAGAAGCGGCGCGCGTTCGGGCTGCTGGACGTCCCGCACATGCGCTGCACCACCCGGGACGAACTGCTGGCGATGGGCATCGACCTGCGCGACGTGGACCAGCCGATCGGCACCCTGTCGGGCGGCGAGCGCCAGTGCGTCGCGATCGCCCGCGCGGTGCACTTCGGCGCGAAGGTGCTGGTCCTGGACGAGCCGACCGCCGCGCTCGGCGTCAAGCAGGCCGGGGTGGTGCTGCGCTACATCGTGCAGGCGCGGCGGCGCGGGCTGGGCGTCGTCCTGATCACGCACAACCCGCACCACGCCTACCCGGTGGGGGACCGGTTCCTGGTCCTCAAGCGCGGCCGGAGCCTGGCCTACCACGCCAAAGAGGAGATCTCCCGCGACGAGCTGACGGCGCTGATGGCGGGCGGCGCGGAGCTGGAGGAGCTGGCCCACGAGCTGGAGTCGGTGTCGGGGACGGCGGCCGAGGAGCTGAGCGCGGAGGCGCGGACGCTGGGGGCGGGAGGAGAGGGGCGGCCCTAGATCCAGACGGCGCGGGCGAGGATCTCGGGCAGGCCCGGCACGTCCCACTCGTCCACGATCAGGATCTTGGACTCGGGCAGGTACCAGATGCGCTGCCGGAACGAGGGATTGTTCCTGTTCTTCCCGGAGAAGTTCCAGCACGTCAGCTTCCACTCGAAGTACTCGGCCTTCTTCGAGCCGACCGGCGCGAGCTTCTGCACGGTGGGCTTGTGCGCGGTGGGATTTTGCGGTGTCGCGATGGGCTTGAGCGCTTGGTACTTGTCGGGAGCGGGCGGGCACAGGTGCGTGATGTCGGTGCCGGGATGGAAGGGGCCGGTCCGGTTGTAGCTTTCCCGTGTCAGCTCACGGGGCGGATTGATGTAGGACTCGCCCAGCACTTGGAAGCCGGGGCAACTGAAAACGCGATCCACCTCACCGAAGCTCTCCGGGTCGGGTTTGGCCCCGCACTTGCCGCCCGCCTTCACCCAGAACACCGGGCCCTTCTCGTACTTGGCCGAGGGGCCGGAGTCGGGAAAGACGACCTTCCCCCAAGCCTTGGGAACCGTCAGCCTGAGCGGGCCCAGCGTCATCGGCACGCCGGGAGGCGGCGCGGGCGAAGAGACGGCGGCGGCCGGGCGGCGCTTCGGCGGCTCGTGCTTGGTGGCCTCGTAGACGCCGACGCCCCCGGCCGTCGTGCCCACCACGGCCGCGCCCGCCACCGCGACCCCGGCCTTGGTGCCCAGCGCCGAGAGCAACCCGACCGAACCTGCCGCGCCCCCGCCCGCAGCCGTTCCGGCCGCCGAGGCCGCACCGCCGCTCGCGACGGCCAGCAGCGGGAACAGTGCGGCGAACGCGATGGCGGCCCCAGCCAGAGCGCGTACGCCGCGCTGTTCCCAGTCCGCGCCGTAGACACGTTGGGCGAGCTGCTCCAGCTCCCCGACGAACGCGGCCGCGCCCGCCGGACGCTCCTCGGGGTCCTTGGCCATGCCGCGCTCGACCAGCGGCCGCAGTTCCTCGGGCATCTCGTCCAGTGGCACGGGCCTGGTGAGATGCCCCGCCCGGATGGCCGCACGGTCGCCGCCGAACGGCCGCCTGCCCGTGACGCACTCGTAGAACACGCAGGTGGCCGCGTAGACGTCGGTCGCGGGTGTGGCGGGCTCGCCGCGCCACTGTTCCGGTGCCATGTAGAGGGCCGTGCCGGACGCGGAGGCCACCCCGGCGGGCGTGGCCACGCCGAAGTCGATGAGCTTGCTGTTGCCGTCGGCCGGAACGATGACGTTGGCGGGTTTGTAGTCGCGGTGGACGACCTGTGCGGTGTGCGCGGCGGCGAGGCCCAGCAGGGAACCTTTGAGGACCGTCAGGGCGGCTTCGGGTTCGATCTTCTCGTAGCGCTTGAGGATCTCGCGCAGCGAGACGCCGTTCACGGCTTCCATGATGATGGCGAGGCCGTGTTCGCTCTCCACCAGCCGGTAGAGCCGCGCCACATGCGGGTGCTCGACGTGCCCGAGCAACTGCGCCTCGTGCCGGAAACGTTCGCGGGCGGCCTCGTCGGCACCGGTCAGGTACTTGATCGCGACCGGCGTCCCGCTGGTGGTGCGCCGGGCCAGCACCACCCGGCCCTGCGCGCCGCGGCCCAGCTCGCGCACTTCCTCGAATCCCGCCACCTGCCATCGGTCCACCGTGCCGCCCCTCAAGATCGGTGTTCTCCTGGCGGGACGCGCGAACCGCTCGATCTCGTCCGGCGCCGCCCCTCCAGTGTGGATCAGCCGACGCTGATCATCCAGAGTCGACCACCCGGTGCCGTCCTCGCCCCGCTCAGAGCCACTCGGCGCGGGCCAGGATCTCGGGCAGGCCCGGCACGTCCCACTCGTCCACGATCAGGATCTTGGACTCGGGCAGGTACCAGATGCGCTGCCGGAGCGGGGCGGTGCCCTTGTACTTGCCCGCGTAGTCCATGCACTTCAGGTTCCACTCGACGTACTCGGCCCTGTGCGAGCCGACCGGCGCGAGCTTGCGCACGGCGGGCTTCCAGTTCGCGTCGACCTTGAGCCCGTTGTACTTGTCGGGATCGGCCGGGCACAGGTGCGAAGGGTCGGTCGCGGTGTGGAAGGGCTGGTCGCGCCGGTAGCCGGGGCGCGGCATGTCCGGCTGCTCCTTGATGTAGGACTCGCCCAGCACCGCGAAGCCGGGGCATCGGGTCATGTAGGCGGTCTTCTTGGCGTAGGCGTCGAACTCGGTCGGCTTGCCTTTGCACTTGCCGCCCACGTCCACCCGGAACGCGCTTCCCTGCTTCTCGGCCAGGGTGATCGTCCGCCATCCCTTGGGCGCCGACAGCTTGATGCGGCCCACCGTCATCGGCACGCCGGGCGGTGGCGCGGGCGAGGAGGACACGGCGACGGCCGGACGGTGCGGCGGCGGGTCGCTCTTGGCGGCCTCGTAGACGCCGAAGCCCCCGGCGGTCGCGCCCACCACGGCGGTGCCCGCGACCGCGACCCCGGCCTTGGTGCCCAGCATCGAGAGCAGTCCCGCCGAGCCGGTCGTGGTCGCGCTCCCGCCCGCCGCCGTGCCTGCCGCGGCCGTACCCGCTGCGGCGGCCGCACCGCCGCTCGCCGCGGCCGGGGTGAGGCCCGCGGCCAGCAGCGGGAACAGTGCGGCGAACGCGACGGCGGCTCCGGCCAGGGCACGTACGCCGCGCTGCTCCCAGTCCGCGCCGTAGACGCGCTGGGCGAGCTGCTCCAGCTCCCCGACGAACGCGGCCGCGCTCGCCGGACGGTCGCCCGGTTGCTTGGCCATGCCGCGCTCGACCAGTGGCCGCAGCTCGTTGGGCATCCCGGCCACCGGCACGGGTGCGCCGAGATGCCCGTTGCGGACCTCCGTGAGGTCGCCCGCGAACGGCCGCCGTCCGGTCACGCACTCGTAGAACACGCAGGTCGCGGCGTAGACGTCGGTGGCGGGCGTGGCCGGTTCGCCGCGCCACTGCTCGGGCGCCATGTACGCGGGGGTGCCGGAGCCCGACGCCGTCCCGGACGGGGTGGCGACGCCGAAGTCGATGAGCTTGCTGTTGCCGTCCGCCGGGACGATCACGTTGGCGGGCTTGTAGTCGCGGTGGACGACCTGCGCGGTGTGCGCGGCGGCCAGGCCCAGCAGCGACCCCTTGAGCACGGTCAGCGCGGCCTCGGGCTCGATCCTCTCGTAGCGCTTGAGGATCTCGCGCAGCGAGACGCCGTCCACGGCCTCCATGATGATCGCGAGGCCGTGCTCGCTTTCTACCAGCCGGTAGAGGCGTGCGACGTGCGGGTGCGCGACGTGCCCGAGCAGCCGCGCCTCGTGCCGGAACTGCTCGCGGGCCCTCTCGTCGGCGGCGGTCAGGTACTTGATCGCGACCGGGGTCCCGGCGGTGACGTGCCGGGCCAGCACCACCCGGCCCTGCGCGCCGCGGCCCAGCTCCCGGACCTCCTCGAAGTCCGCGACCCGCCACTGGTCCATCGTGGCCCGCCTTCCGAGATCGTCGTTTTTCTGGTGTGATGCGCGAATCGTCCGAAAGGTTGATCATTCCATGGCGGTGCGGACGTTCCGCGCCGCGTAGGCCACCTCGGGATGCGGGTGGGCGCGCAGGTCGCGCAGCAGCGCCCGCCACCCGGCCGCCCAGCCGCCGGACGTGCCGCGATGGCCGTGGTGGAACGCCAGCGCGCAGGCGAACAGGCCGCCGGTCAGGTCGCCGCGCGCCGCCAGCCGGACCGCGTGCGGCAGCACCTCCTCCGGCTCGGGATAGCCGACGCCCTCCACCACGGCGTAGCCGGAGAACAAGCCGATGAAGTGCTGTCCGTCGGTCACGAACGGGCCCTCCACCAGCGCCTCGGCAACGTCCCGGACCGCGAGCACCCCGCCCATCGGCCGGTCGGCCAGGGCGTCCACCGTCTGCGCGGTGTCGGGGGAGTCCCAGCGCATCGTGCCCGCGATCAAGATCGAGGCCAGTGGTTCGGGCAGGTGGTCGTGCAGGGCGCGGGCGACGCGCTCGCCGCCGTCGCGGTCATCGCCGAACCTCTGGCGCGCCGCCATGACCAGGGCCTGGAGGCGCTGCCGGGCGGGCAGGTCGCGCTCGGCTTCGGCTTCGGGGCCGTCGTCTGCGGCGGCGGCCAGCGTCGCGGCGGCCTGGGACAGCGCGTCCGTGCCGGTTCCGGCGGAGACGCACGCCACCAGTGCCGACAGGGCGTGCTTCCAGGTGTCGGTGCGGTCCAGGTCGGTGAGGTAGGCGGCCAGCAGGGCGGGCGCGTCCGCCGCCCACGGGGTCCACTGCGGGAGGGACGGGATGGCGATCTCACGCAGCTCCACGTCGTCGGAGCGGGCGACGCGCAGCACCAGGTCCGCGTACCGGTCGCGGAAGCGCTCCTCCATCGCCAGCGGCGACGCGCCGACCACGAACCGGGCGAGGTCGCGCGGCCCGTCGGCGGCCTGGTCCAGGATGCGGGCGGCGACGGGGTGGTCCAGGCGTTGGCGGGCCGCCGACACGATCGCGGCGCGCACGTCGCGGTGCTGGCCGGGCAGCTCCCAGGCCGCGGCGATGCGCTCCATCGCGTCGGGGGCCCCGGTGTGCAGCAGGATGCGCAGTGCCTCCTTGCGCGCGGTGATCTTGCCGTCCGCGAGCACCGGCGCGAGCAGGCCGCCGAGCCGCGACGGCTCCACGTAGCGGGCGGCGCGGGTGGCGGCGTAGGTCGCCACGTGCGCGTCGTCGCCGCCCGCGTGCTCTAGCAGCGGCGCGAACACCTGCTGCGGGGCGGAGGTCCACGGGACGGCGGTCAGCGCGGCGCGGCGCAGCAGCGCGTCGTCGGAGTCCAGGTGGCGGCGCAGCTCGTCGGTCCCGGTGCCGGGCACCTCGCCGATGAGGCGGACGATGTGGGCGCGGTCGAGGTCGGCCATGGCCGGGTCGTCGGCGAAGGCGTGCAGCAGCCGCAGGTAGGCCGCGCGGTGGCCCGTCGTCCAGCGGCGCATCCACGTCGGCGAGACGTAGGGGATGTTGGTGTTGCGGCGCTGCGGGAACCGTCCCTTCACCCTGCGTCCGGACAGGGCGTCCGGCAGCAGGTCGAGGCGCTCGCGCGCGACCGTCTCGAACACCTCGGGCATCGCGTACGCCGAGCGGTCGGCGGTCACCAGGCGGCCGACGCGGTCGGCGCGGGTGCGGGGGGACGCGAGCCAGAACGAGAGCGCGGCGCAGATCGTCGTCTCGTCCTTGGCGTGGAAGACGGCCGCTTCCAGCGCGTCCTGGAGCGGGGTCAGTTCGTAGGCGCGGCGACGGAGGGAGGCGGCCAGCGTCAGGGCGAGCCGGTGGTCGCCGGTGCGGGTTCCGGCGGCGAGGCGCTCGGCTAGGACGTCGATCAGGTCGTGTTCCCGGCCGCGCCGCAGCACAGTGTCGAGGCGGGCGAGATGCAGGTAGCCGAGGTTGACCGAGAGGCGGTCGACGATGCCCAGCCCGGTGTGCAGCAACCGCTCGTCCAGCCGCGCCGCGCCCTGGTGGCAGACGCGCGCGGCGAGGTTCTGGAGCTGGGCGCGGGTCTGGTGGGAGCAGTCGCGGGCGTTCAGCGCGTCGGTGGTGAGACGCGTCAAGGCGTCGCCGTGCTCGGCGCGGAACATGCCGGGCGGGACGTTCGCCAGCGCGCCGAGGGCCTGGACACGGACGGGGTCCTGCTCGTTGCGCAGCCGGTCGGTCGTGTCCAGCAGCCGGGTCAGGACGTCGGGGTCGCGGGTGCGTCCGGCGCAGGCGAACAGGAGGCGGTAGCCGGTGGCGCGCTCGTCGGCGTCGGGGCGGCGGGTCAGCTCGCGCAGCACGGGCTCGGCCTCGTCGAAGGGCAGGTAGGCCGTCGTCTCCCAGCGGCGGCCGGGGTGGTCGGTGATGCGGCGGAGGCCGAGCATCCGGCGGGCCTCGCGGGCGCGCAGGGCGTGGGGCATCAGCTCCATCGTGTAGGCGAAGACCTCTGCGGTGGAGCGGTCGCGGTCGCCGACGGCCAGGTCGAAGACGTGGGCGCGGCGGCTGGGCGGGAAGGCGCGGAGCAGTTGTCCTCGCTGGTCGGCCAGTGCGTGGCCGATCCGTGCGATGGGGTCGTCGTCCAGGCGGGCGACACGATCGCGGACGGCACGTCGGTCCAGCAGCCTGGCGAGGGCGTCCTTGTGGTCGTTGCTCAGCAGCAGTGACCACATCCGGTCGGGTTCGGCGTCCAGCAGGAAGGCGACGTGGCGTACGAGGCCCTGCGGCAGGGCGGTCGTCTTCCAGTGGCGCTCCAGCAGCGTCACCACGCGGGCCGGGTCGTGTCGGGCGGCCGCGCCGATCCCGGCCGCGTGCCACCACCACCAGTGGTTGAGCAGGTATTCGGGCAGGTCGGGGAGGTGGCGTTCGGCGTGGTCGAGCACGGCGGCGGGATGGGCGCGGCCCAGGGCCTTCCAGTTGGGGACCACGTGCGCCAGGCCGTCGATGCGCTCGCGGACAGTGGCTTCGGTGCAGGCGGGCAGCAGTTTCGCCGCCTCGGCCTGGCCCCAGCGCTCCAGGACGCGATCGAGCAGGTGCTCGGCGAGGTCGGTGCGCTGCCACTTGCGGATCGCGCGGTAGGTGGCGTCGCGGAACGCCTGCGGGGCGTCGTCCAGGTCGAAGGTGTCCGGGCCGAGGCCGTGGCGTGCCGCGAGGTTGATCGCCGTGACGGCGAGGTCGGAGTCGGGGTCGCGCATGGCGCGGGCGATGTGGGCGAGCGACGCCTCGTCGCGCGTGGCACCGGCGATGAACAGCGCGAGCGAGCGTTCGTAGTGGTCGCCGTAGCGGAGCGTCTCCAGCAGCTCGGGCGCCTGCTCGCGGCAGGCGGCCAGGCGCTCGCAGCGCGCGCGGTAGGTCAGCGGTTCGATCTCTTGCAGCAGCTCGTCCACGCCCATACCGGGACATCCTGGCGGATGGTTCGGCGACGGGCAGCCGATTATCCGGGTGCCGGACTAGGCTGCGGCCGTGCTGAATGTGCCGTTGAAACCCTCCTTCCGGTATGTGCACGAACCGCTGGACGCCGACGAGGACGCGCTGCCCCCGCTCGGCGACCCGGGTCTGGCCGACCGGCTGGGCGCGCGCGTCCGGCACTCCCGGGGCGGCACGTTCCTGATCACGGGGTTCCGGGGCGTCGGCAAGACGACGCTGGTGCGGCGCACGTTGCGGCGCATCGCCGAGGAGAGCGGGCCGGGGGAGATCCTGGTGCCGGTGACGCTGTCGGTGGCGCGCTCGACGACGACCGAACGCCTGCTGTTCGCGGTGGTGCGGCGGATCTTTGAGACCCTGAACGACACCGGGACGCTGGCCCGGCTGACCCCGCAGACGCGCCAGTCGTTGCTGCTGGCCTACATGCGGACCTCGTTGTCGTTCAAGGAGACGCAGTCGGAGGCGCGCGAGCGCGGCGCGTCGCTGGACCTCGGGGCGGGCTCGGGCAAGGGCGTCAAGGCGCTGGTGGACGCGGTGGTGCCGAAGGCGACGATGTCGGCGAAGCGGACACGCTCGCTGGCCACCGAGGCGTCGTTCCTGGCCTACTCGGAGACCGACGTCGAGCACGACCTGATGCGGATCGTGACGCTGCTGCGCCAGGAGGAGGGCCTGACCCGGCGCCGGTGGTGGCGGCCGGCCGCGCCGCTGCGGCTCCGCCTGGTGATCGTGCTGGACGAGATCGACAAGCTGACCGCCGACGAGGCCGGGCGCACGGCGGTGGAGGCGCTGCTGGGCGGCGTGAAGAACGTGCTGACGATGTCGGGCGTGCACTTCGTGGTGGTGGCGGGGCCCGACCTGCACGACCTGGCGGTGCACGACGCGGCGCGGGGCAACGGCGTCTACGAGAGCGTGTTCGGCTGGCACCTGTACGTGCCGTGCTCGTGGGACGCGCCCGACCGCTTGGTGGCCGACGTGGTGGACGGCTCGGGCGGGGCGGAGTTGTGGCGGTTCGTGCAGTACCTGCGGTTCAAGGCGCGCGGGGTGCCGAGGCGGCTGATCCAGGAGTTCAACCGCTTCGTGCGGTGGGAGGACGACCGGCCGTGGTTGCGCGTCGGCGCGGGGGACGAGGACCGGATCACCTTCTACGCGCGGCTGGAGGGCGTGCTTCAGGAGTTCTTCGACCAGGGGGCGCGGCGCTTGATGGCGGTCCCGATCGACGAGGACCGCTGGCGGCTGAGCGGGTACTACGTGGTGGACCAGGCGCTGCGTCGTGAGGACGAGCCGTTCAGTGCGGCGGAGCTGTTGCGCGAGGGGCACCGGGCGCGTCTGGACTTGTTGCAGGGGACGGCGCGGCAGGACGTCGAGCGCCTGCTGAACCACCTGGCCGGCGCGGGGATTCTGGAGGTCGTCCGCGACCCGAGCGCGACGGGCACGATCATCGGCGACGTGCCGGAGGCGCAGGCGCGCGTGTACCGGCTGGCGGACGACGTGCGGCACGCGCTGCTGGGCTTGGCGGCGAGGCACGAGACGGAACGCGGCGCGTTGGAGGGTCCAGCTCCGGCGCGTGCGGCCCTGCTGTCCGGCACAGCGCGCACGGTGGGCGGCCGCTACGAACTGCGGAACCTGATCGCGCTGGGCGGCATGGGAGAGGTGTGGGAGGGACGCGACCTGAGCCTGGGCCGCCCGGTGGCGATCAAGCAGCTGCGCAAGGCGCTGGCGGGCGAGGCGGAGCTGGTGGCGATGGTGCGGCGCGAGATGGAGATAGCGGGGCGGTTGCGGCATCCGCGGATCGTGCGGACGGTGGACTTCGTGGACGCGCCTGAGGGTGGACGCGACGGCGGGCCAGGTGGCGTGCCCGCGATGGTGATGGAGCTGCTGACGGGCCCGACGCTGAAGGAGATGCTGGCGGAACGGGGCACGCTGTCGTCGTCGCACACGGCCCTGATCGCGCACCGCCTGGCCGAGGCGCTGGACTACCTGCACGAGCAGCGCGTGGTGCAGCTGGACATGAAGCCGGGCAACATCATCATGCGCGCCCCCGCCGACCCAGTGATCATCGACCTGGGCCTGGCCTGGCAGCTGGGCGACGAACCGGCGTTCCCGCGCAGCAGCGGGATCATCGGCACCCCGCTGTACATGGCGCCGGAGCTGTTCTACGGGGAGGACGCGGACGCGCGGTCGGACATGTACTCGTTGGGGCTGGTGCTGTACTGCTGCCTAGCGGGTGACGTGCCGTGGTACGACGCGGACGCGATGAAGGTGGCGAGGGAGGCGATGCAGCGGAGGCTGGATCTGAGGACGCTGCCGATCTCACCGGAGTTCCGTGCGGCGCTGGCTTCGCTGGTGGCACTGGACCGGGATGAGCGCTATGACGCGCCGGGGGATTTCCTGGCGGCGCTGGAGGCGACGCCGGAGTGGCGGGAGCAAGGGGAAGCAGGGGCGGGGCAGGGGTTGGAGGAGTCGTGGGACGACGCGGTGACGTATCGGTTTCCGCGGCAGGGACGGGTGGAGAGGCCGTCGTTGTAGGGGGGACCTGCGACTCGATCCGACGTGACATGACGCCATCCAGCCCCACGCTCCACGCGTGACCAAGAACCCCAGCCCCGCGCCCCGCGCGTGACCGGCGACCTCAGCCCCTCGCTCGAACCTGACCGACAACCCCGGCCACCGGGGA